>CAYUSA010000006.1:0-77451 GCA_964447335.1 uncultured Actinomycetes bacterium | reverse complement strand
GCTTCGTCCCTGTTGTGGGAGGTTCCGATGTCCGGCTTCAACGTGGGCACTACGCCCTAGACCGCCGAAAGGCGTACGACGCGCACCCAGGCGCACCCTAGGGCGCGTCCCGCCGAGGCCCGGGTCGGCCGGCCCTACCTAGATGCGTTCGTCGATAGCACGTTGAAGGCGTAGCCAAGAGCGATCGGACCGGATCCGACCGGATGGCTCATCAGTTGGAGGCGAGATGCCCGACGAGACCTCCACCACCGATGGCACGCCGGGAGGCGCGTGGCCGCTCTCCCGGCGGGACTTCCTGAAGTTCTGCTCGTTCATGACGGGCGTGCTCGCGCTGCCGCCCCGATACGCCGTGCGGATCGCGACCGCGCTCCAGGCGGCCTCGCCGCGGCCGACCGTGATCTGGCTCGAGTTCCAGGACTGCGCGGGCGACTCCGAATCGTTCCTGCGGACCAGTCACCCCACGGCCGTGGACTTCATCTTCGACCTCGTGTCGCTCGACTACCACGAGGTCCTCATGGCCCCCGCCGGCGAGGCGGCCGAGCTGTCGCTCGCGCAGGCGATGGAGCGCGCCCCGTACCTGCTCGTCGTCGAGGGCTCGATCCCGACCGCCGACGGTGGCGTGTACTGCACGATCGCGGGCAGGACCGCCGTGCAGTCGCTCACGGAGGTGGCGGAGGGCGCCGCCGTGATCGTGGCGGTCGGCACGTGCGCCGCGTTCGGCGGGATCCCCGCGGCGGCGCCGAACCCGACCGGTGCGGTCGGCGTGCGGGACATCGTGAAGGACAAGCCGATCCTGAACCTGTCCGGCTGTCCGGTGAACGCCGTGAACCTCGCCGCGACGCTCGTGCACTACCTCACGTTCGGCGAGCTGCCGGCGACGGACGACCTGGGGCGGCCGCTGTTCGCCTACGGGCACGTGATCCACGAGAACTGCCCCCGCCGTGGGCATTTCGACACGGGCCGGTTCGTCAAGGAGTGGGGAGACGCGGGGCACCGGCAGGGCTGGTGCCTCTACGAGATGGGCTGCAAGGGGCCGAGCGCCCACAGCAACTGTCCGCTCGTCGGCTGGAACGACAACACGTCCTGGCCGATCGCGGCCGGGCACCCGTGCCTGGCGTGCACCGAGCCCGGCTTCTGGGACTCCTCGACGCCGTTCTACCGCTGGATGGGTGAGGAGATCCTGCCGGCGCCCGGCGAGCGGGAGCGGGAGGGCGAGGCGATCGGCGTCGCCCTCGGCGTCGGGGGCGCGGCGATCGCGGCCGGCACCGGTGCCGCGGTGCTCCTCAGGCAGCGACGGCGACGGGAGCGTGCCGCTGCGGCCCTGGCAGCGCGAGGGGATGGTGGATCATGACCCGACTCGTGATCGACCCCGTGACCCGGATCGAAGGTCACCTGCGGATCGAGGCCGAGGTGGACGGCGGCGTCGTACGTGACGCGTGGGCCTCCGGAACGATGTTCCGGGGCATCGAGCAGATCCTCAAGGGCCGGGACCCGCGGGACGCGTGGGTCTTCACCCAGCGGATCTGCAACGTCTGCACGATGGTGCACGCGCTCGCGTCGGTGCGCGCGGTGGAGGACGCGCTCGGCATCACGCCGCCGCCGCTCGCCGTGATCGTGCGGAACCTCATCACCGCGTTCCAGCAGGTCCACGACCACGTTGTCCACTTCTACCTCCTGCACGCTCTCGACTGGGTGGACGCGGCCGCCGCCCTCGAGGGCGATCCCGCCGAGGCCGCGGCGATCGGCGAAGGGGCGTCGGATTGGTACCGCAACTCCGAGGCCGAGATGGCCGCCGTGAAGGAGAAGCTGACCACCTTCGCCGCCTCGGGCCTCCTCGGACCGCTGGCGAACGGCTATTGGGGACACGAGGCCTACCGGCTGCCGCCGGCCGCGGACCTCCTCGCCGTGGCGCACTACCTCCAAGCCCTGGAGTGGCAGCGGGAGGTCATCAAGGCGCACGCGATCCTCGGTGGGAAGAACCCGCTGCCGCAGACGTTCCTGGTCGGCGGGGTCGCGATCCCGGTCGACCCGGACAGCTCCGCGGCCCTCAACGCCGATCGGCTGTCGGCTCTCGGCTCGCTCGCCGAGACGGCGCGCCGATTCGTCGAGGAGGTCTACCTGCCGGATCTGCTGACCGTGGCTCCCTTCTACGCCGACTGGGCCGCCCTCGGCGAGGGCACGGGCAACTTCCTCGTCCACGGGGACGTCCCGCTCGATCCGACCGGCGACCCGGCGAGCTACGCCTTCCCCGGCGGGGTCATCCTCGGTCGCGATCTCTCGAGCGTCGAGCCCTTCGATCGCGATGCGGTGACCGAGGAGGTCGGCCGGTCGTGGTACGAGGGCAACGGGAGCCCCTTGACGCCGCTCGAGGAGAACACGGCTCCTCGGTACACGGGACCCACGCCCCCCTACGAGCGCCTCGACACGGACGGCGCCTACACGTGGATCAAGGCACCCCGGTACGACGGTCGCCCCATGGAGGTCGGTCCTCTCGCCCGGGTGCTGGTCGCGTACGCCTCGGGCGTTCCCCGGGTGCGCGAGCTCGTGGACGGCGTGCTCGACACGCTCGGTGTCCCGGCGACCGCCCTGTTCTCGACCCTCGGCCGCACGGCCGCGCGGGGGATCGAGACGCTGTACCTGGCCGAGCTGATCCCGACGATGATCGGCCAACTCGCCGACGCGATGGCCTCCGGGGACCGGCAGATCCACGCCGGGGAGTGGGACCCGGCCACGTGGCCCACGGAGGCGAGCGGCGTCGGGTTCCACGAGGCCCCTCGGGGCACGCTGGGGCACTGGGTCCACATCCGCGACGGGAAGATCGCGAACTACCAGTGCGTCGTGCCCACCACCTGGAACGCGTCCCCGAGGGACGCGCAGGGAGTCCCGGGCCCCTACGAGGCGGCGCTCGTGGGAACGCCCACGGTCGATGCCTCCCAGCCGCTCGAGGTCCTGAGGACGATCCACTCGTTCGACCCCTGCATCGCCTGCGCCGTCCACATGGTCGACGCGCGCGGCCGGGAGGTCGGTCTGGCCGAGGTCGAGGGGTGACGCGATGGACGCGATGACAGCCGGCGACGAGAAGAAGGAGGCGCGGTCCGGTCCCACGCGCCGCGACTTCCTGAAGGCCGCCGCAGTCACGGCAGGCGCCGCGGTCGCGACGACGATGCCGGCCGCGCCTGCCCGCGCAGCGACGCCGGCCGAGCTCGCCGAGGAGCACGCCGGCGATCCCGGCATGCTCATCGATCTGACGAGGTGCATCGGGTGCGGCTCGTGCGTTGCCGCATGCAAGCTCCAGAACGACCTTGAGTGGCGCCGGGGCCAGCCCGCGCTGGGACCCGAGGCAGAGTTGGCATCCGCCAACTGGACGGTCGTGACCACGATCGAGCGGAGCCGGGGGACGGATGGTGCTGTCCGCTACGTCAAGCGGCAGTGCCTGCACTGCCTGGAGCCGGCCTGCGCCTCCGCCTGCCCCGTCCGGGCGCTGCGGAAGGATCCCCTGGGGCCCGTGACCTACGACGTGAACAAGTGCATCGGTTGCAGGTACTGCCTCATGGCCTGCCCCTTCGGTGTTCCCACCTTCGAGTGGGACCGCCCCGTCTCCTGGGTGAGCAAGTGCAGCCTCTGCTTCGAGCGCGTATCGCGCGACGGAGCCACGGCGTGCGCCGCGGCCTGCCCGACGGGAACCATCCGGTTCGGCCCGCGCGGAGAGCTCCTCGAGGAGGCTCATCGGCTCATCGCCGGCGAGCCCGGCCGGTACGTGCCCCACGTCTACGGTGAGACGGAGGTGGGCGGCACCTCGGTGCTGTACGTTTCCGACGTTGCCTTCTCGGAGCTCGGCTTCGTCCAGGGCCTCCCCGAGCGACCCCTTCCCGACTACACGTGGGCGCAGAGCCGGCTGATCCCGCCCGCCGCGGCGGGGCTGGGCGCGCTCCTCATCGCCCTTTGGGTCCGCCGGAGGAGGGTCCTGCTCGCGGCGGAGGGGGCCGAGGGAGCCCTGAAGTCCGAGCGCGAACCCGCCGGCCCGCCGGCCACGCCGTCGCGAGCGGCCGAGCACCGGAGCCCGGGAGGGGAGGGGTCGTGAACGCACGCGACGTTCCCGCTGCGGCCCCGCGCCGACCCTGGACCTTCCGGATGACTCCGACGCGGATCGTGCTCCTGGTTCTCGTCGGACTGAGCGTCGGGGTCGCGGTGTACCGGCTCGCGTTCGGCCTCGGGGCCTCCACCAACCTGAGCGATCGATGGCCGTGGGGGCTGTGGGTGTGGTGGGACGTGCTCACCGGGGTGGCCCTGGCAGGCGGCGGGTACGCCACGGCGCTCCTCGTGAACTTCCTCGGGAGGGAGCGCTGGCGGGCCGTGGAGCGCGGGGCGTTCCTGACCTCGCTCCTGGGATACCTGATGGTCGTGACCGGGCTGATCCTCGACCTCGGCCGGTGGCCCAACGCCTGGCGCGCCCTCCTGTTCTGGGCGGGCAACCCCCACTCGGTCATGTTCGAGCTCATCTGGTGCGTCGGCGGCTACACCATCGTCCAGCTCGTCGAGTTCGGCTACATCTTCGGGGAGCGGGTCCGGATCCCGCGGCTCTCCCGCGTGCTGTCCAAGATCTACGCGCCCGTCCTCGTGGTGGGGATCATCCTCCCCTTCCTGCACCAGTCGGCGCTGGGCTCCCTGTACGTCATCGCCGGGGGGCGGCTCGACCCGCTGTGGTGGTCGATGCTGCTGCCCCTGTTCTTCCTCATGTCCTCCTTCTTCGTGGGACCGGCCATGGTGACCGTGGAGAACGTCCTCTCCGCCCGGGCCAACGGCCTCCGGCCGCCGGTGCGTATCCTCCGGGAGATGGTCAGGCTGGCCGGATGGGTGATGGTGGCCTACCTCGTCCTCAAGCTCGGGGACCTGGCGGTCAGGGGCGAGCTGTCTCGCCTGCTCGACGGGTCGGTGCAGAGCAGGCTCTTCCTGCTCGAGCTGGGGCTGGGGGTCCTGGTCCCGGCCGTCATGTTCCTCCATCCGAGGGTCCGGGGCTCACGGGGCGGCATGATGGTCGCCGCGTCGCTCACCGTCGCCGGGGTGGCCCTGAACCGGGCCAACGTGGTGTTCGCGGGGATGGCGGCCTCGGCCGGGGGCGCGGGATACTTCCCCTACTGGATGGAGCTCTCGGTTACCCTCGGCCTCATCGCCTGCGGCATCCTCGTCTACCTGTTCGTCGTCGAGAACTTCGCCATCGTCGGTTCCGAGGAGGAGGCGGTGGGCGAGCTGCCGAGCGCCAGGCGGATCACGGTCCCTCGAACCCGTGGCGCGGTGACCGCCCCCGGCAGCTAGCAAGCGAGGAGGCGCTCGTGCCTGTCGTCGTCCTCGGCGTCGGCAACGTGCTGATGTCGGATGAAGGGGTCGGTTGCCGAGCGGCCGAGCTCTTGCGCGAGCGCGTGCCGCCCGGCGTGCGGGTGCTGTCGCCGGGCGCGATCGGGCCGGAGACGGTGTCGGACGTGGAAGGCGCGACGCACCTGCTCGTGCTCGATTGCATCGATGTGGGCCGCGAGCCCGGAACGGTCGTGAGCCTCGACACAGCCGGCCTCGCGCCGTCGGCCATCGCGATGTCGATCCACGAGTTCGGCGTGAAGGACCTCGTCGTGCTGCTTGGCCAGCAGGGATCCGCCCCCGCGTCCGTCGTCGTGGTGGGAGTGCAGCCCGCGAACGTCGCTCCCGGCCTCGAGCTCTCCTCGGAGGTCGAGGCCGCCCTGCCCACCCTCGTCGAGGCGGCCCTCGGCGTGCTAGAAGCGTGGTCTTGACGGGGCCGGTTGCCCTTGGGAGCCAGGGCCGAGCGACCCGACCCGACGATCGGCCACGAGGCGACGATGGCGGATGAGATGGCCAAGGCGAAGGCTCCACCGCGGCCCCTGTCCGCGCGCGCCGTGGAGGTGCGCGGGGTCGTCCAGGGCGTCGGTTTCCGGCCGTTCGTCTGGCGCTTGGCCGACCGCTTCGGCGTGACCGGATGGGTCCGCAACCGCAACGGCGTGGTCGAGATCTTGGCCGAGGGCCGGGACGAGGACCTCGACGCGTTCTGCGGCGCGATCTCGGCCGAGGCGCCCCCGCTCGCCCGCGTCGAGGACGTGCGGTGGTCCGCCGCTCGCCTGGCGGGGTTCGGCGGCTTCGAGGTCGACGAGAGCCTGGACGAGGGTGGCGGCGAGCGCCTGATCTCGCCGGACGCCGCGACGTGCGACGCGTGCCTGGCCGAGCTGCTCGACCCGAGCGACCGCCGGTACCGCTATCCGTTCATCAACTGCACCGACTGCGGCCCGCGCTTCACGATCATCGAGGCGCTGCCGTACGACCGTGAGCGCACGAGCATGCGCCGCTTCCCGATGTGCCCGGACTGCGAGCGCGAGTACCGAAACCCGGCCGACCGCCGGTTCCACGCCGAGCCGGTCGCGTGCCCCTCGTGCGGCCCTGCGCTCCGCCTGGTGAACGGGAAGGGCAAGGACGTCCTCGGCGACCCCGTTGCCGAGGCGGCCGCGCTCCTCGCGAAGGGCAAGGTCGTGGCTCTGAAGGGGCTCGGCGGGTTCCACCTCGCGTGCGACGCCACCGACGAGCGCGTCGTCACCGAGCTCCGCGCGCGCAAGCACCGCCCCGACAAGCCCTTCGCCGTCATGGTCGCCGACCTCGCCGCCGCGAAGGAGCGGTTCGAGCTCTCACCCGGGGACGAGACACTGCTGACCTCGTCCCAGGCGCCGATCGTGCTCGTGAAGGATCTCGGTACGCTCGCCCCCTCGGTCGCGCCGGGGCACCGGCGCCAGGGCGCGATGCTGCCCTCGACGCCGTTGCATCATCTGTTGCTCCGGCAGGCCGGCGTCCCGCTCGTGATGACGAGCGGCAACCTCACCGACGAGCCCATCTGCATCGACGACGACGAGGCGCTCCGCCGCCTGGCCGGCGTCGCCGACGCGTTCGTGCTGCACGACCGCGAGATCGTCGCTCGATACGACGACTCCGTGGTGCGGTGCTGGCGGAGCGCGCCGGTCGTGATGCGGCGCGCCCGGAGCTTCGCACCCTCACCGCTCGAATTGCCCGTGGCGGTGAAGCCGATCCTCGGAGCGGGTGCGGAGCTTCATGGGGCGTTCTGCCTCGCGGCCGGCACGCGCGCCTTCTTGTCCCAGCACATCGGGGACCTCGACACCGAGGAGGCGATGGAGGCCTACGCCGAGGCCCTCCAGCGCTACCGGTGGGTGTTCGGCATCGAGCCCGAGGTCGTCGCGCACGACCTGCACCCCGACTTCCTCTCCACGCGGTTCGCCGAAGAGACCGGCCTGCTGCCCGTCGCGGTCCAGCACCACCACGCGCACATCGCGGCCGTGGTGGCCGAGCACCGGCTCGAGGGCCCCGTGATCGGCGTCGCGTTCGACGGCTTCGGCCTCGGCGAGGACGGCACGGGGTGGGGCGGGGAGTTCCTGCAGGTCGACGGCGCGCACGCCGCGCGCCTCGGCCACCTCCGGGCGGTGCGGCAGCCCGGCGGTGATGCCGCGGTCCGCCAGCCATGGCGGATGGCGATCGCGCACGCCGAGGACGCGGGCGTGCTCGAGCAGGCGCTCCAGCTCCTCGGCGAGCACGTACCGAAGGACGTGGACAAGCTCCTCGTGCAGCTGCGTTCGGGCCTCGCAGCGCCCTTCACGAGCTCCGGCGGGCGGCTGTTCGACGCCGTCTCGGCCCTCGCGGGGATCTGCCACGAGGCCACGTACGAGGGGCAGCCGGCGATGCTGCTCGAACAGGCGGCCCTTTCCAGCGCCACGCGCGAGTACCCCTTCGACGTCGAGATGCAGGACGGCCGGCTCGTGCTCGACACGCGGCCGATCGTCGCCGCGGTCGTGAAGGACCTGTTGAAGGGGCGGGCGGCCGGCGAGGTGGCCGGCCGTTTCCACCGCACCCTGGCCGCCGCGGCGCTCGAGGTCTGCCGCGCGATCCGCGGGGGCACCGGCCTCAGCCGGGTGTGCCTGGGCGGCGGCGTGTTCCAGAACGACCTGTTCCTGTCGGATGTCGCCTCTCGCCTGGAGACGTGTAACTTCGACGTGTACGTCCCCCGCCAGGCGCCCGTCGGCGACGGCGGGGTCGCGCTCGGGCAGGTGCTCGTCGCGAACGCGCGGCTGGAGGGGTAGGCGCCATGTGCCTCGGGGTTCCCGGCAAGGTCACCGACGTCTTCGACGAGGACGGCATCCGCATGGGCTCGGTGGACTTCGGCGGCATCACGCGCAAGGCATGCTTGGAGTACGCGCCCGAGGTGAACGTCGGGAGCTGGGTCGTGATCCATGTCGGTTTCGCGATCTCGGTCGTGGACGAGGAGGAGGCCAAGCGCTCGTACGAGCTCCTCGCCGAGATGGGCAACCTCGAGGACATCGACCTGCCGCAGACCCCCGAGGGCGTGCGCGCCGAGGACTACCGGCCCGCGAAGCCCACGGGGGCGGCCGGATGAGGTTCGTCGACGAGTACCGGGACGAGCGGGTCTCGCGCGCGCTCCTCGACGACATCGCCGCGACGGTCACGCGGCCGTGGACGATCATGGAGGTCTGCGGCGGCCAGACCCACACGCTGATCCGTCAGGGCATCGACCAGCTCCTGCCGCCCGAGATCGAGCTCGTGCACGGCCCCGGCTGCCCGGTCTGCGTGACCCCGCTCGCCCTCATCGACGACGCGATCGCCATCGCGAAGCGGCCGGACGCGATCCTGTGCTCGTTCGGGGACATGCTGCGCGTGCCGGGCTCGCAGGAGGACCTGTTCATGGCGCGGGCCGCAGGCGGTGACGTGCGGGTCGTGTACTCGCCGCTCGACGCGCTCGAGGTCGCTCGCCGTAACCCGGACAAGACCGTCGTGTTCTTCGCGGTCGGGTTCGAGACCACCGCCCCGGCGAACGCGATGGCCGTGCGCCAGGCGAAGCAGCTCGGCCTGCAGAACTTCGCGCTGCTCGTCGCGCACGTGCTCGTGCCGCCGGCGATCATGGCGATCCTCGTCTCGCCGGGGAACCGCGTGCAGGGGTTCCTCGCACCGGGACACGTGTGCGCCGTCCAGGGCTGGCGCGAGTACGAGCCCATCGCGAAGGACTTCGGCGTCCCGCTCGTCGTCACGGGGTTCGAGCCCGTGGACCTGCTCGAGGGCATCCGCATGGTCGTCGGCCAGCTCGAGGAGGGCCGCGCCGAGGTCGAGAACCAGTACGTCCGCGCGGTCGTCCGCGAGGGCAACACGGCCGCGATGGCCGTCGTCGACGAGGTGTTCGAGACGTGCGACCGCGCGTGGCGCGGCATCGGTGTCATCCCCAAGAGCGGCCTGCGCCTGCGCGAGGCCTACCGCGCGCACGACGCCGAGCGCCGCTTCCCGCGCCAGGGCACCCCGGCGAGCGAGTCGGAGATCTGCATCGCGGGCGAGGTGCTCGTTGGCCGCGCGAAGCCGCACGACTGTCCCGCTTACGGCACGCTCTGCACGCCCGAGTCGCCGCTCGGCGCGCCGATGGTCTCGAGCGAGGGCGCGTGCGCCGCCTACTTCCTGGCCGGCCGCCGCCGCGAGGAGGCGCCGGCGTGAGCGATCCCGAGCCCGGGGAGTTCGTCCTGCGGTGTCCGGTGCCGCTGCCGCCGGGAGCCACGGTGCTCCTCGGGCACGGCAGCGGCGGCAAGCTCACGCACCAGCTGATCCGCGACGTCTTCGTGCCGATCCTCGGCGGGCAGGGCGAGCTCTCGCGCCTCGGCGACGCCGCCGTGCTCGAGGTGAACGGCCAGCGACTCGCGTTCACGACCGACGCGTTCGTCGTCACTCCCGCGTTCTTCCCAGGCTCGAACATCGGCGAGCTCGCGGTGAACGGCACGGTGAACGACCTCGCGATGATGGGCGCGACGCCGCTGTTCCTCTCGGCGGCGCTGATCCTGGAGGAGGGGCTCGCGCTCGAGGAGCTCGGCCTCGTCGTGACCGCGATGGCGGTCGCGTGCGAGCGCGCGGGCGTGGCCCTCGTGACGGGGGACACCAAGGTGGTCGAGCGCGGGAGCGCCGACGGCCTGTTCGTCATCACCTCTGGGATCGGCGTGGTGCCCGAGGGCGTCGACGTCGGCCCCGAGCGCGCCCGTCCGGGCGACCGGATCCTGGTGAGCGGGCCCGTCGGCTCACACGGCGTCGCCGTGATGTCGCGCCGTGCGGGGCTCGAGTTCGAGGGCGAGCTCTCGAGCGACACGCAGCCGCTCACCGAGCTCGTGGGGGCCATGCTCGCGGCGGGGGACGTGCGGGTGCTCCGCGACGCGACCCGCGGCGGCGTCGCGAGCGTCTTGAACGAGCTCGCCGAGGCGAGCGGCGTCTCGATGGTCGTCGAGGAGAGCGCCTTCCCCGTGCTCGCGCCGGTGCGTGCGGCGTGCGAGATGCTCGGCCTGGACCCGCTCTACGTGGCGAACGAGGGCGTGTGCGTCGCGATCGTCGCAGCCGAGGATGGGGAGGCGGTGCTCGAGGCTGCCCGCTCGACGTCCGCGGGCGAGCATGCCGCGCTCGTCGGCGAGGTGCTCGAGGGTCCCCCGAAGGTCGGGCTCAAGACCGGGCTCGGCGTGACGCGGCCGCTCATCATGCTCGCCGGCGACCAACTGCCGCGTATCTGCTGACCGAACGGACGCAGCGCTCGAAGGCGCCGAGACGGCCGGCGGAGGTGGGGGTCGACCTACCGAGCGCCCGAGGTCGTCGACTCCTGCCGGGCCTGCTCGGGCCCGACCGGATCCACAGGCAGGGGCCGTGGCCGCATCGAAAGGACGGTCGTGACCGCCAGGATCATGGCGATCACGGTGAGCGAGAGCCAGACCGGGATGTGGTACAGGTCGCCCGTCATCATCTTGACGCCCACGAAGGCCAGCACGACGGCCAGCCCGCGCTTGAGGTGCACGATCCGACCCATAAGACCTGCGAGGAGGAAGTACAGGGCGCGCAGACCGAGGATCGCGAACGCGTTCGACGTGAAGACCAGGAAGGGCTCCCGCGTGACGGCGAAGATCGCCGGGATCGAGTCGACGGCGAACATGATGTCCGTCGTCTCCACCACGATGAGGACCGCCAACATCGGCGTGGCGAGTCGTCGGCCGAGCTCACGTGTGAAGAACCGCTGCCCCCGGTAGTCGGACGTCATCGGCATGGCCCGGCGCACCAGCCGCAGGACCGGGTTGTGCTCCGGATGGACCTCGACCTCCCGGTGCCTTGCCATCTTGATCCCGGTGAGGACGAGGAAGGCGCCGAACACGTACACCATCCACGCGAACCGGTCGAGGAGCGCGGCGCCGCTCGCGATGAACATCGCTCTGAACACGAGCGCGCCGACGATGCCGAGGAACAGCACGCGGTGTTGATAGGCGGCGGGGACGGCGAAGTAGGAGAAGAGCAGCGCGAAGACGAAGATGTTGTCGACCGACAGGCTCTTCTCGATCAGGTAACCCGCGAGGTACTCGCCGGAGGCCGTCGGGCCCGCCCACGCGAAGATCAGCCCCGCGAAGCCGAGACCCATCGAGATCCAGACGGCGCTCCAGGCTGCCGCCTCCTTCATGCCGACCTCGTGGGGGGAACGGTGGAACACGAGGAGATCCAAGGTCAGCATCGCGAGGATGAAGGCGACGAAGGCCGCCCATACCCACAGGTCGACGCTCAGCGGGGACGCCCCCTCGGGGTGAGCACCGGCGGCGAGGAACGGCGTCCGATGTGATGCTCGGTCCTATCCCCATCCCCCGCCGCGTCGCCCCGCGCTGACCGGCGCAAGGCGCGGACCTCGCCAACGAAGGGCGCGAGTGCGAGTGGACCGAGGGCTGCCCCGACGATGCCCCAGCCGAAGCGGTCGAGGTCGAACCGGGCCGCGAGCCACGACATGACCAGACCCCACGCCCCGAGGGCCAGGGCCGCCAGCAACAGCATCGTGGTGCCGCTCACCGCGCGTCCTCCCAGGTCCGGGGGAAGGACGAGGTCAGGTCGTCGAGCGTCTCTTCCCCCACGGGCACGAAGGGGAAGGGAACCTCGCTCTGCCCGCCCTCGGCGAGGCGGACCAGGCGGATGCGGGCGTCCGGGAACCTGCTCCGCAGGGTGGCCGCGGCATCCTGCAGCCCGGCCTCCAGGTGGACGGTCTCGTGCTCGGCCCCGTCGAAGGCGCCGGAGCCCCCGAGCCTGCCGCAGTCGACGTGCGCGACCAGGAACGCCACGGGCGGGCAGTGGAGGGTGAGCGCGAGCTCCAGGGCCGACAGGGGCGCCTCGGCGTCCTCGGTCAGGAGGGCCATCGCGCCGCCGGGCCAGGCGATCAGGTCGGTGGACCCGAGGAGGCCTTCGCGTTCGAGGAGGTCGCACGCGGGCAGCAGGTACCGGTAGTCGACGCACGTGAGCATGACAGCGCGACATGAACCGGAGCGAGCGTCACTTGCGACCGCGGACTCGGAGGGGATGACCATCTCAACTCCAGTACACCTTGCCGCAACCCGGAAGGCAACGGCGTTACCGGGACAACTTGTGCCTCCTGAGCTTGCCGCAGCCCGGCAAATACCGAACCCTAGGGAGGTGACTCCCGCGGCACCGCCGGGTCGTTCAGGAGGCGCATGCCCTTCACGGCGAGCTGGAGCACGAATGCGCCCTCAGGCTCGCGGGGTGAGTAGCCGGTGATTTTGGCGATCCTGCCGAGTCGGTACGTGATCGCTCGCGTGCTGAGCCGGAGTCGCCTGGCGGCGGCGGCGACGTTGCCCCGCTCCTCGAAGAAGGCCTCGAGGGTCGCGACGAGATTCGCACCGCCGCCTCTGGCCTGCCGGAGCGGCCCGAGGACCACGTCGGCCAGCTCGGCCAGCCGATCTCGGTCCCCGACGAGGAGCCGGTAGGGGAGAAGCGCTTCGAACGCGATGAGCGACGCCTGTAGGCCGAGCCTCGTCGCGAGGTCCAGCGCCTCCTGTGCCTCTTCGAAGGAACGAGCCACGCCACCGGGTCCGGCATGGGGCCGCCCGACCGCGACGTGCCACGACCCCTCCCCCAACTCCTGGAGCGTCTCGACGAGACCCGACGCGCGGTCGCCGGCCTCACCGGGGAACACGCAGACGAGCAGGCCTCCCTTGGTCGCGACGAGCGCCTCCCTGCCGCCCGGGGCTTCGAGGATGTGCGACTCGATCCGGGCGTGCACAGGGCCGGCGTCGACGAGGGGCCGATGCGTTCGAGCGACCGCAACGACGTGCTGGGCCGCGAGGTTGAAGCCGAGTCGGCTCGCCCCCTCGGCCAGGAGGGCGGCATCCCCGCCGCCGCGGAGCAGGTCGTCGACGAACTCCCGGCGGAGGGCTTCCTCCTGGCGGATCGCACGCCGCTGCGCGGCCCCGTAGCCATCCGCGAGGGCAGCCGCGGCGTCGTCGGTGGCCCGGAGCATGGCCGCGGCCGCCGTCCCCACGACGACCGCGTCCGAGCCCTCGCTGCGCTCGTTCACATGTGCCCACAGGCGCCAGGTCGCGCTCAGGTACAGATCCAGCAGCGTCGAGAGCTGCACGCCCTCGCGCGCGGCCTCCTGGCCGGCCCGTCGGCAGGCCTCCAGGTCGGCGTCGCGGAGGCGTCCGCCCTCGACCGCGGCTCGCAGGATCGAGCGGAGGTGGTCGACGAGTGATCCCGGGTCGAGGGAGGCGTCCCGCCCCGCTGTGCGCGCGATCTCCTCGACCGCGCCCTCCGAGGGCTCTAGCAGGCGTCGAGCCGCGGCTCCGCCATCGGCGCTCCAACGCGTATGCGGCTCGTTCCCCCAGGACTCGGTCATGTCCAGAGTGTGCCCGAGTGAAGCGGGACCGTCACCGAAGAGGAGCGGGGGCTGTTGAGCGATGCCCCGGCGCGAGCTCGACCCGAGCCCCGCGCAGCGCGATGTCGATGACCTCCCGGCGGTCTCGCACGCCCTCGAGGACGAGGATCGAGAGCCCGTCGAGGAGGGCCATGAAGCGGAGGGCGAAGTCGCCGTGGTCGACCGGTCGGAAGGCGCCGGACTCCGTACCGGCGGTGAGGACCGTGGAGAGGTCGGCGAGCCAGGCCGCCTCGAGCTCGGTCAGGCTGCGCGCTAGATCGCCGCTACGCGTCCGCCGCCAGGTCTCGAGCCAGAGCGCCCAGCGGGGGTCCGAGGGCCCCTCGGCGACGTAGAGATCCACGTAGCGTCGGAGCCTGGGCCAGCCCGTCCTGCCGCGTCGCAGCGCCGGGCCCCTGGCCTCGCTGATCTCGTTCTCGCTCCACCGCAGGGTCTCGAGCAGGATCCGCTCCTTCGTCCCGAAGTAGTACAGGACGTGACCCGGGCTCATCCCCACCTCACGTCCGATGTCGACCACGCGCACGCGCTCGACGCCGCGCTCGACGATGAGGCCCATGGCCGCCCGGAGCACGGCGTCCCGTCGATCGAGCTTGGGGCCGGGCTGCGGTTCGTCGGCAGCGGACCGACTCATGCCGAGGGACCGAAGATCGCCGACAGGAAGTGCGTGACGAGCCAGGCTGTGATGCGCGAGGTGGCGCCGTTCGCGTCGTAGGGAGGGTTGAGCTCCACGATGTCGAAGCCGACGATGCGTCCCTTCGCCGCGACGGCCGCGAGCCCTTCCCGGAGGGCGCCGTAGGACAGGCCGCCGGGTTCCGGCAGCGTCGTACCCGGCACGAGGGGCAGATCCAGGACGTCGATGTCGATCGACACGTAGATGCGGTCCGACTCCGGAACGACGCGTTGGACGATCTCGGCGGCGCCCTCCTCCAGCACCTGTCGGGACGTGGCGATGCGCACGCCCTCGCGGCGCATGTCGTCGAACTCCTCCTTCGGGCAGTTCCGCAGGCCGATCGCACTGATCGTTCGGACGAAGGGGAGCTCGGAGAGTCGGCGGAGCTGGGAGCCGTGCGTGAACCTCGACCCCCAGTACTCGTCGGCGAAGTCGGGGTGTGCGTCGAAGTGCACGACGTCGAACGATCCGACCGGCTCCATCCCGCGTCCGACCGGGAAGCTGATCGAGTGGTCGCCTCCCACCGCGACGACGAGCGCGCCGCGTTCGGCGACCCGGCGAACCACGTCGCTGATCCGCGAGAGGTTGCCGTGCGTGTCCGCGCCGGTGATGGCCACGTCTCCGACGTCGGCCATCGTGACGCCGTTCAGGTACGTGTTCCCGTCCTCGATGTCGAACCATCCGGCGGCGCCGTCGCCCGGCGGTGCCCCCGGCGGCCACACGTAGTCGAACGTGTTCCACGAGTTGTGGCGGAGAGAGGCGGGACCTGCGCTCTGCCCCGTGCGGATCCACGGCTGGAGCGTTCCGGCGTCGTAGGGCACTCCCACGAAGGCAACCTGCGTATCCAGCTCGGAGAGGTCGTCGCTCCGGGGCGTTCCGAAGAACGTCCGTGGCGCCGGCCAGAGCAGGTCGTTCCCGCCGTCGTCCAACATGGGGCATCTCCCTCCAGGTCTTGACGGCTCCGAGACTCGGAGCGTACGGTTCGAACCGTATTCTAGAACGCCGTTCTAGACAAGGGGAGGGAGGGCCGTCATGGCTGCAGGGTCAGGGTCTGCACCCGCGAGCGACATCTCGCGCCGCCGGTTCCTCCGATATGCAGGGGCGGCCATCGGCGCAGGGGCGCTCGCGGCCTGCGGCGCGAGCGGCACCGATCGGAGGGCGAGCTCAATCTCGTTCGAGGGTGAGCCGGCCGGCGAGGTGAGCTTCGCGAACTGGCCTCTCTACATCGATCAGGCCAAGGACCGTGAGGGCAACCCGTATCACCCATCCCTCCGAGCGTTCTCGAAGGAGACGGGGATCGAGGTCGCGTATCACGAGCCCATCACCGACTACCCGTCGTTCTTCGGGAAGCTCCGGCCGCAGCTCTCCGCCGGCCAGGACCCGGGCTTCGATCTCATCGTGATCGCCGGCCGCGAGGAAGCCGTGATGATGGAGAACGGGTGGCTCGTGGAGCTCGACCCGTCGAGGCGCCCGAACTTCGACGCGAACGCGGCGCGCTGGGCGGTCGATCGACCGTGGGACCCGGGCAACCGCTTCACGATGCCGTGGCAGGGCGGGTTCACGGGTATCGCCGCAAACCGGGATGAGGTGAGCGACGCCGTCACGAAGCTCGACGACCTCGCGAACCCGGCGAAGGTGGGGCGAAGCAGCGTCGGCATGATCGAACAAGAGATGGCCGACCTGGTGATGGTGAACCTCGGGATCGACCCTCCGTCCTCGGGACCGGAGGAGTGGAAGGAGGCCGCCGCCTGGTTGGTGATGCAGCGTGAAGCGGGGACCGTTCGCGGCTACTACGACATCTCCTGGATGGACGAGCTCTGCAACGGGAACGTGGTGGCGACGATGGCGTGGCCCGGCGACATCGCGCTCTACCGCATCTGGCAGGGCTACCCGCAGCTCGAGTTCCTGATCCCCGAGGGGGGCGCGCTGCGCTGGTCGGACGACCTGGCGATCCCCGCGGGCGCCCAGCATCCGGTCGACGCGCTCATGCTGATGGACTTCTACTACCAACCCAAGGTGGCGGTGGACATCACCGAGTGGGTCCTCTACATCTCGCCGGTCGAGGGCGTGCAGGAGCTCATCCGCCGTCATGCGGAGCAGGCGCGCGACGACGGCTACAAGGGGTATGCCACCAAGCTCGAAGCGACCGCCGACGAGCCGTTCCTGTTCCCGTCCGACGAGGTCCTCGGGCGGACCTGGCCCATGCGGGTCCTCACGACCGACGAAGAGCTCGAGGAGTGGAACGACATCTTCGCCCCCATCTCCCAGACGTAGCGGCGAGCTGCGCGCTCGAGCGGATGACGGTGTCCGGGTACCGTGCATCTGCCCGACGCGAGGAGCGTGATCCCGTGAGCGATGTGCCCGACTTCCGCCTGGAACAGAGCGAGCTTCGCAGGGACGACGAGTACACAGAGATCCCCGCGTACGATCTGCCGTACTTCGTCGACGCGCAGGCCGCGTTCCACAAGCTGCCGTGGTGTCCGGACGAGGAGGCGATCCGCGCCGCCGGCGCCGAGGTCGCGATCGTCGGCGCTCCGCTCGACGACGGGACGTCGGCGAGACCCGGCGCTCGGTTCGGTCCGCGCGCGATCCGGCAGGCGCCGTATCACTGGGGCACGGACATCGCGTGGTCGATCCAGCTGGACGTGGAGCCTTTCGCCGTCCTGAAGGTCGTCGACGCGGGCGACGCGCCGGTCGTGCCGAGCCGCCTGGCGCGCGGCCTGCGCGTGATCCACGAGAAGGTGTGGCGCGTCGCGTCGACGGGGGCGATCCCGATCGTGCTCGGCGGCGATCACTCGATCACGTTCCCGTCCGCCGCCGCGGTCGCTCGTCACGTGCACCCGCGCACGGTCGGCATCGTGCACTTCGACGCGCACGCTGACACCGGCGCCGAGGTCTACGGCTCGCTCGTGTCGCACGGCACGCCGATGCGCCGGCTGATCGAGGAGGGCTGGGTGCAGGGGAAGAACTTCGTCCAGATCGGCCTCCGTGGGTACTGGCCAGAGAAGGAGACCTTCGACTGGATGCGCGAGCAGGGCCTGCGCTGGCACACGATGGTCGAGATCGAGGAGCGCGGCGCCGACGCCGTCGTCGCCGACTCGATCGCCGAGGCGCTCGACGGCCCGGACTGCATCTACCTGAGCGTCGACATCGACGTCGTGGACCCCGGCACCGCGCCCGGCACCGGCACGCCCGAGCCCGGCGGCATCCTGCCGCGCGAGATGCTGCGCGCCGTGCGCCAGATCGTCGGGCAGGTCGACCTCGTCGGGATGGACGTCGTGGAGGTCTCGCCGCCGTACGACCAGAGCGAGGTCACGGCGATGCTCGCGCACCGCGTCGTGATGGAGGCGATCTCGGCGCTCGCGGTCAAGAAGAGCTGAGGGCGTAGGCTGGCTGCGTGACCGATCGCAGCCGGTTCGAGGAGCTCGTCGCCGAGGCGCTCGACACGCTGCCCGCGTGGGTGCTCGAGCGCATCGAGAACGTCGAGGTGATCGTCGAGGCTCGACCTCCGAGAGGCGAGCCTGGCCTGCTCGGCCGGTACCACGGCATCCCGCTCACCGAGCGCCGGGAGTGGTCCTACGCGGGCGTGCTGCCCGACACGATCACGCTGTACCAGTGGACGATCGAGCGGGTGGCCGGTGAGGACGAGGCGAAGCTGCGCGAGGTCGTCGTCCACACCGTCGAGCACGAGGTTGCGCACCACTTCGGCATCTCGGACGACCGTCTGCGCGAGCTCGACGCGTACTAGGTCTCGCTCGCGCCCGCCGGGTGCGTGATCACGTAGACCCTGCGGACGGTCCCTCGGATCTCCCACGCGCCGCGCCAGCCGTCCGGGAGGAGCAGCGCGGTGCCCGGGCCGATCTCGTGCGCAGTGCCGTCGTCGTCGGTGATCGTCGCGTCGCCCGACAGGAACAGCATGAGCTCCGAGTAGCCATCGCGAGCCGCCGGGAACGCCCCCGGCGTGCACTCCCAGATCCCGGTCTGCACCCGGCCGTCGTCCGAGAGCGGAAGGAGGGACTCGTGGGGCTCGCCCGCGGTCGCGCCCGGCTTGGGTCCGACCGCCGGCAGCTCGAGCGCTCGCACGTCCTGGACGTACACGGGTTCCTCCGACATCGGTCCTCCTCGGTCCGCGACCTGCGCGGTCATCTCACCACGGAACGGCACCGGCCGGTCGCGTACGCTGCCGCCGTGAACGCGGACGAGCGGATGATGGCCCTCGCGCTGGAGGAGGCGCGTGCGGCAGCCCCAGGCGGCGACGTGCCGGTCGGCGCGGTCCTCGCCCGGGGCGACGAGGTGCTCGGGCGGGCGGGCAACGCCCGCGAGCGCGAGCAGGACCCGACCGCGCATGCCGAGATCCTCGCGCTCCGCCAGGCCTCGGCCGCGCTGCGGAGCTGGCACCTCGAGGGCTGCACGCTCTACGTCACGCTCGAGCCGTGTGCGATGTGCGCAGGCGCGCTCGTGCTCTCCCGGATCGACCGGTTGGTCTTCGGCGCGGCCGATCCGAAGGCCGGGTTCGCCGGCTCGCTCGGCGACCTGGTGCGGGACCCGAGGCTGAACCACGCGCTCGAGGTGACCTCGGGCGTGCTCGCCGAGGACTGCGGGGGCGTGCTCCGCGACTTCTTCCGCGAGCGCCGGTAGCCCTCGCCCGCGGCTCCTGCGCCGCAGGTTCCTCGGTTCTCGGGTCGCACGGACCTTCCCCGGGGGTCGGACCGGTCCTAGGGTGGGTCCGATGCGGACGATCGTGCTCGCGCTCGTGTTGCTCACCGCCTGTGCCGGCGCGCCGGCCGAGGCTCCGCGCGACGTTCCGGTCCGCGGCGAGCCGCCGGCCGCTCGCGACGGTGCCGCGGTTCGCCTCCTGTTCGCCGGCGACGTGATGCTCGGCCGCGGGGTCGCGGCGGTGGAGCCATCGGCGTTGTTCGCCGGCGTCCGGGATGTCGTGCGCTCGGCCGATCTCGCGGTCGCGAACCTGGAGTCTCCGCTCACCTCGAGGCCGCACGACCCGGCCTCCGGGCCGAACGCGCTCGAGGCGGATCCGGCCGCCGCCGCGCTGCTCGCGGACGCGGGGTTCGATGCGATGGGCCTCGCGAACAACCACGCGGGTGACGCCGGTCCCTCGGCCGTGACCGACAGCGTCGAGGCCTTGCGGGCCGCCGGGCTCCTGGCGGTCGGCGGTGGGAGCGACGCTGCCGAGGCGTTCACGCCCCGGATCGTCGAGGTCGGCGGCCTGCGGGTCGCGCTCCTCGCGTTCGACGCCACGGGCGCCGGGCCGCGCGCGACGGCCTCGACGCCCGGCGTCGCGTGGTGGGACGAGGACCTCGTGCGCGAGGCCGTGACGAGCGCTCGCGCGAGCGCCGACCTCGTCGCGGTCGGGATCCACGGCGGCGCCGAGTACTTCCCCTCGGCCGACCCCTTCGTGCTCGAGCTCGCCCGCCGGCTCGCCGGGTGGGGCGCCGACGTGGTGTGGGGGCAGGGCCCGCACGTCGTCCAGCCGATCCGCACGATCGACCCCGACGGCGACGGCCGGCCGACGGTGGTCGCGACGAGCCTCGGCAACCTCATTTTCGACCAGCACCTGCCCGGCACCCGCCGTGGCGCGGTGCTCGAGGTCCTCGCCGGCGCCGACGGCGTCCGTTCGCTCCGGATCGGCACGGCGGAGCACCCGGACGGGCCGGTCACGTTCCGGGGCTGGCGCGCTCCCCACGGCGACGCGGTCGCGCTCGAGGGCGACTGGTGGACCCTCGTGCGGCCGTTCGAGCCGGAGCCCGAGCGCCGGCCCTCGAGCCTCGAGGGGTTCGAGGGCGACGTCGTGGACGCGGCGCTCGGCGACGTCGACGGTGACGGCCGGCGCGAGGTCGTCGTGGCCTTCCGGCGCCCGTACCGACGGACCGCGGTGAACGCGCTGCTCGAGAGAGATGGGCTCGTCGACGCCGTCGGGCGGACCGCGCACGTCGGCCTGTACCGGCCTCGCGACCTGCGGCCGCGGTGGGTGGCGGGCACGCTCCTGCAGCCCGTCGCCGCCCTCGCCGTGTGCGACGGTGCGCTCGCCGTCGCCTACTCGACCCTGGACGCTCCCGATCTCGTCGCCGCCGGCGCGTGGCGATGGGGCGGGTTCGGCTTCGTCCCGCTGCCCGAGCTGTCGGGCGCGGGTGATCCTGCGTGCGCCGACGTCGACGGCGACGGCGCGCTCGACCCCCTGGTACTGGGAAGGAGCTCGAGATGAAGCGATGGATCGTGCTGGCGTCGGTGTTCGCGGTGATGGCGGCCGCGTGCACCTCGAACGGCGGCGAGGAGCCGAGTGCGAGCCCGTCGACGACCTCTCCGACGGTGGCGCCCTCGGTCACCGTCTCGCCGACCCCGCCCTCGGACGTGCTCGCGCTGCCGGGCTCGGCGGTGCAGTTCTCTGAGCTCGCGTCGGTGCCGCTCTACGGGGAGAACGCGAAGCCGTACGCGGGTCCGGCGACGCCCGACTCGCTGAAGGGTGTGGCCATGGCGCCCGAGGTCCGCCGGGCGCTCCAGGACCCCGCCGTTGCCGAGGCGCTCACTCGCAACGGTTTCGTCGTCGTCCCGGCCGACCTGCGCCTGTTCCACTTCGCCTACCAGGGCAACGTCTACGCGGGCTGGCCGGTCTTCGTGACGACCGACGCCGCCTACAACGTGTGGCACCTCGTCTTCGACAAGGTGCTGCGGAGCATCGAGCAGGAGGTCCTGCTGCCCAAGCTCGAGACGCTCGTCGGGGGCCTGCTGCGGGCCGCGCACACCCAGGCGACGGACCTCGCCGGCACCCCGGTCGAAGACGCCGCCGCCCGCGTCGAGCAGCTCTTCCAGGTGGCCGCGGCGGAGCTCGGGCTGCCGATCTCCCTCGGGCCGCTCGCCGAGCAGGAGCGCGCGCTGATCGACGCTCACTCGGAGAACGTGAACTCGCCGATCGTCGGCGGCAAGATCGACTACTCGCTGTTCACACCCCGGGGGCACTACACGCGCAACGAGGACCTCACGCGGTACTTCGTCGCGATGTCGGTGCTCGGGCAGCTCGCGTTCTGCCTGCCTGGGACCACGGACTGCCCCGGCGTGGAGCCCGCTCGCCTCGCGATCTTGGCCTCGCGGGTCCTGGCCGAGGACGCGACGCTCGTCGCGCTGTGGCGCCAGATCTACGAGCCGACCGCGTTCCTCGTCGGCCTCGCCGACGACTACACGCCGCTCGAGGTCGCCGGGGCCGCGCGCGCCGTCACGCCGTCCGGCCTCGGCGACCCGGCCGCGTTCGCGGACGACGCGCTCGTGACCGGCGTCGTCGACGCGCTGGTCGCGTCCAGGCCCGTGCGGATCAGCCCGGACCGCGCCTCGATCCGGCTGATGGGGACCCGGTTCGTGACGGACTCGTTCATCATGGACCAGCTCCTGTACCCGTATGTCGGCACGGCCGACGACCCGCGGTCGATCCCCTCGGGGCTCGACGTCGCGGCCGCGTTCGGCTCGGAGTTCGCGTACCGCGTGCTGCAGCAGATGGGGGAGACAGACTACGCGAACTACGATGCGCAGCTCGATCGGATGCGCGAGGCGGTCGCCGCGCGGCCCGAGCAGGACTGGGGCGGCACGGTCTACGACGCGTGGCTGCACGCGCTGGAGCCGGAGTTCGTGCCGCACGGGGATGCCTACCCGGACTTCATGCGAACCGAGACGTGGGCGGCCAAGGCGCACCAGTCGGCGCTCGGCTCGTACGCCGAGCTGAAGCACGACACGATCCTGTACACGAAGCAGGCCGTCGCCGAGGGCGGCGACGGCGCGCCGATCCCGGACCGGCGTAACTGGGTCGAGCCGGAGCCCGTGGTCTTCGCGAGGCTCGCGGCGATGGCCGAGCTGATGCAGAGCGGCCTCGAGGAGCGCGACCTGCTCACGAAGGAGCAGTCCGACCTGCTGCACGACGTCGGCGACCTGCTGTCGTTCCTGCAGGGCGTCGCGCAGGACGAGCTCGCCGGGTTGCCGATCTCGCAGAAGGACAACGATCGGCTGCTGTACTTCGGAGGCGATCTCGAGGCGATGTGGTACCGGTCCTCGGACCGCACCGCGTCGGGCGGTCTGGACGCCGACCAGGACGCCGCGATCATCGCGGACATCGCGAGCGGTCCTCCCGGCGTGCTCGAGGTCGGCACCGGGCGCATCGACCGCATCTACGTGCTCGTGCCCGACGACCGCGGGACGTTCCAGGTCGCGGTCGGGGGCGTGTACTCGTACTACGAGTTCACGTCCGCGCCCGGCGAGCGCCTGACCGACGAGACGTGGCGCGCGATGCTCGAGACCGGCGACCAGCCCGACCGGCCGGCGTGGCAGGGGGTGCTGTTCGGAGGCTGAGCCACCCGAACGCTACGAGGCTCCGGTGTCCTGGTCGCGGCCGCGGCGAGCCGTCATGGCCTCGCGGACGCGCGCGGCGACCTCGGGGAGCTCGCGCTCCATCGCCTCGAACTCGCGCGCGAACATGACGACGACGCGGAGCGGCGAGGTCGCGACGACCGAGGCCGTGCGCCGGTGGTTCTCCAGGAGCGCGATCTCGCCGAAGAAGTCTCCCGGCCCGAGGTCGGCGAGGTGCTGCCCGTCGTGGGTGACCTCGGCCGTGCCCTCGGCGATCACGAAGAACTCGTGGGCGAAGGCGCCCTGCTCGATGAGGTGCTTGCCGGCGGGCAGATCGACCTCGTCCGCCCATGCGGCGATGCGCTCGAGCTCCCGGTTCGACAGGTCCGCGAACAACGGGAGGGTCTTCAGGCGGTCGATGTCCATCGGGTCTCCTCGCTCGGTCCGACGGGCAGCATAACGGGCCTCCGGGCGGCGCGTTCGCGCTGCTAGACTCGCCCGCGGAGGCGTGCCGGAGCGGACGAACGGGACCGCCTCGAAAGCGGTTAGGGGCCTAGTCCGCCCCTCGCGTGTTCGAATCACGCCGCCTCCGCGACGCAGAGGGCGGGCCCCACGGCCCGCCCTCGCCGCGTTCTCGGGCACGTGCGGGGTGCGCCGCGACGGCCGTCAGAAGCGGTCGGGGCGGAAGGGCTCGACGGGCAGCGAGGTCGGTCGCCCGGCGGCGAGCTCCGCGACGAGCTTGCCGGTCGCGGGCGACTGCGTGAAGCCGAGCATCCCGTGGCCGGCTGCGACGAGCACGCCCTTGACCTTCGGCGCCCACCCGATCGCCGGGAGGTCGTCGGGCATGAGCGGGCGGAAGCCGAACCAGTGCTCGGCCCGCCCGTCGGGCGGGGGCTCGCGCATCGCGCTCGCTCCCGCGGTCGCGACCGTGCGCGAGCGCACCGGGTCGGCCTCGCGTCGGAACCCGCCGAGCTCGAGCGTGCCGGCGAACCGCACGCGACCCTCGAGCGGGAGCACGATCACCCGCGCGTCGGACAAGACGACCGGCAGCCGCGGCGCGCCGTCCCAGGCGGGCACGGTGGTGCTGTAGCCGGTCGCCGGCTGGATCGGCAGGTGCAGGCCGAGCGGTGACGCGATGGACGGCGTCCACGCGCCGGCCGAGAGCACGACGAGGTCCGCGGCGATCTCCTCGGGAGGGTCGCCGGCGAGCACGCCGACCGCGCGGCCCTCGCGCACGAGCACGCGGCGGACCGGCGTTCGCTCGAGCACGCGCACGCCGCGCGCGCCGAGGCCGTCCGCGAGCGAGCGCACGTAGGCGTAGCAGTCGCCCGAGCCCTGGTCCGCGATCTCGAGGCCGCCGAGATGATCCGGCGCGAGTGCCGGCTCGAGCTCGAGCAGCTCGTCCCGCTCGAGCACGCGGGCGTGGAAGCCGAGCGCCTCCGCCTCCTCGACGTTCGCCTCGGCGGCACTGCGCCATCCCTCCGACCTGGACGCCGAGAGCAGTGGCGCGCGCCGGAACCCGAATGACGTCGCGCCGCTCCGCGCGAGGTCGTCGTGCAGCTCCATGCTGAGCCGCGACAACCCGGCGAGGACCTCGGTCGAGCGCCGGTAGGCCTCGGCCGTGCTCGCGCGCCAGAACCGGATGAGCCACCGGGCGAGCGCGGCATCGGGCCGCAACCGGATCGTGAACGGGCTGTCGCGACGCATCAGGTGGCGGAGTCCCTCGCCGATGACTCCCGGGCCGGGGAGCGCCTCGGAGTGGCCGGGGCAGATGAGACCGGCGTTCGCGAACGAGGCCCCGTGGCCCACCTCGTCGCGCTCGGCGAGCGTGACCTCGAAGCCCTCCTCGGCCAGGAAGTGCGCGCACGCGACGCCGATCGCGCCGCCGCCCACGATCACCGCCCGGCCGCCCACGGCCGCATCGTACGGCGGCGCGCCGCCGCTAGACTCGTCGGCGGAGGCCTGCCCGAGCGGACGAAGGGGCACGCCTGGAGAGCGTGTAGGGGGGCAACCCTCTCGCGGGTTCGAATCCCGCGGCCTCCGCCGAGCCGAGCGACCTCAGAGGGTCTTCGACCAGCGCGTGTACGAGCGGCGGACGCGCATGCCCACCTTCTCGTAGAGGCCGAGCGCGCCGATGCTCGAGTTCGTCGACAGGCCGCAAGCCGGCTTGCCGCTCGCGTACGCGGTCCCGAACGCGTGGTGAAGGAGCGCCCGCGCGCTGCCTCGATGCCGGTGCCTCGCCTTCGTCGCGAGCTGCTGCACCCACCCCTCGTCGGAGTCCGCGTAGTCGAGGTACACGATCGCCGCTACCAGCTCGTCCCCTTCGAACGCGAGCGGCGACCGCTCCGGCGCGAACGACGGGTGGGCGGGGAAGTCGTTGACCCATTCCTCGAACGACTGCGGCTGGTGGCCCGGCCACTCGTCGAAGGCGTCCTCGATGACACGGTAGACGGCGGGCTCGTCGATGCCGCGCTCGAACGGGCGGATGGTGATGCCCTCGGGTGGCGCAGGCGCCGGCGGCGGACCGTCGTCGAAGCGGATCTGCAGGAGCCAGGCCGTCTCGGTGGGTTCGTAGCCGTTGCGGCGGAAGAGATCGGCCGCGGCCAGGTTCACCTCCGTGACCGTCTGCATGACGACCGCCTGGCCGGTCTCGCGCGCCCGAGACTCCGTCCACGCGAGGAGCGCCGCGCCGATGCCCCGGCCTCGGTGGCGCGGGCGGACGTCGGCCTCGGCTCGCGCCTTGTGGACCTCGGCCCAGCCGACGGGCGCGTCGCCCTCGAGCACGATGCGGCAGTCCCGAGCGCCGTCGTACCCGGCGCGTCCGAACGACATCTCGACGTCGCCGCGATCGATTTCGGCGACGCCGTCGAGGTCGAGCTCGCACTCGGCGACGAGCTCGGTGATGAGGTCGACGTCCTCGAGGCTCGCGGGGCGCGAGGTGAAGCCCGACGGCAGGCTCAGGCCGGTGTCCATCCGGGACAGGCTACCGGCGCGACCGGACCGGGCAGCTCGTCGAGCGACTCGAGAGCGGCGGCCACATCGTCGAAGGTCTCCCACGATCGGTACGGGACCCCGTCGCGCTCGCAGATCTCGACGAGCGCGAGCTTGGCGAACGTCACGTCCGCGTACAGCGCGCCGTACCGGTCCGACTGCCCCTCGCCGATGAACGCGACCGGCCCGTGGCTCGTCTGGAAGCGCTGCACGGCAAGCATCTTGCATGTGCCGCAGCCGATGCACGCGGGATGCCCGTTCGGGTGGCGGAGCGCGGGACGGCCGTTCCCGAACGCGAGCTCGTTCGTGACCACCACGAGGTGGCCGAGCCCCGCCGCCTCCAAGATCGGCCGGATGTAGAACGCGAAGCCGTCCGAGACCAGCTCGAGCGGCAGGCCGTGCGACTCCGCCCACGCGACGAACGGCGCGAACGTCGGATCCATAGCCGCGTGCTCGAGCGCGAACGCGAGCATCTCCTCGCGCGAGCCGGACAGCATCGAGGACTGGACCTTGGCCGCCTCGCGCAAGCCGATCTCGCCGCGGTCGACCATGTCGTCGTACTCGGGCCAGCCGGACTCGCCGAACTCGATCAGGAGCTCCTCGGAGACGTCCTGGAGGCAGGCGGTTCCGTCGAAGTCGACGACGAGGGCGCGGACGGGCAGCATCTCGGCGCCCAGCCTACGACGCCTCCTCGAACGCCTCGACGAACCAGTCGTCGCTGCCCCGCCTGCGCGAGCGCATCGCGGCTCAGGTCGGCGTTGAGCGGAGCGGTCGTCCATGGACTACAGTCGGGGATCGATGAGCCGGTCGGGGGTTGAGCCTCGTTCGACCCACGACGGGGTTGGGGCCGTCGAGGGCTGGGGGCGAGCGTCGCTGAAGGCGCTGGCCGTTTGGGTTTGTGCCCTGGCCGGTCTCGTGCTGATCCCTGATCGACTGATCGCCTACCTCTCGCTGCACGTGTCGCCGCCGACCCGCGACCTACTCGTGCTGCTCTCCTTCGTCATCGCGTTCCTCCTCGTGGGTTGGCTATTCGTGCGGCTCCAGAGGCAGAGGGCCGGGTAGGTCCGTGCGCTTCGAGGCTGGTCCGATCGGCGCGGAGTGGTTCGACGACAACGTGCCGTGTACCCGCGCGTGCCCGGTCCTCACGAACGCCGGACGCTACGTGTCAGCCATCGCGGCGGGCGAGGACGAAGCCGCATACCTCATCGCGCGCTTACCGAACCCGCTCCCATCGATCTGCGGGCGTGTGTGCGCCGCGCCGTGCGAGGATATGTGCCGTCGTGGCTCCGTCGACCAGCCCATCGCGATCCGGGCGCTGAAGCGGTTCGCCAGCGAACGGGGTGGTGTGGAGAGCGCGCACGCGGAGCGTCTGTGGCGTCGAGCCATCGAGATGCAGCCGGCGCGCGACGGGCGCGTTGCCGTGGTCGGTGCCGGCCCGGCAGGACTCGCCTGTGCACACGACCTGGCCGCGTTCGGCTACCACCCGGTCGTGTTCGACGCGGCCGACCGCCCCGGCGGGATGATGGTGCTCGGCATCCCCACGTACCGGCTCCGCCGGGAGATCCTCCAGTCGGAGATCCGGGCCATCCTGGGCATGGGCGTGGACCTGCGCACGGAGATGCGACTCGGGCGCGACTTCACGCTCTCCTCGCTGAAGGATGAGGGGTTCGATGCGATCTTCATCGCCGTCGGGGCCCTGCGGAGCCGCGACCTGCAGGTCCCCGGTGCCGAGCTCGACGGCGTGCTCCGAGCTGTGGACTTCTTGATCAATGCGAATTCCGGCTATCGGGTCGAGCTCGGCGACAGGGTCGTCGTCGTGGGCGGCGGGAACGTCGCGCTCGATGTCGCGCGCACGGCGCTCCGCGAGCTCGCCCTCGGCAGACCTCAGCCCGAGGCCCCGGCCCTGCAGCTCGCCGACGGCGTCGAGGCCGCCGCGAAGGTGACGTTCGACGTCGCGCGCACGGCGCTCCGCCTGGGCGCTCTGGAGGTCAAGGTGGTGGCGCTGGAGAATCGCCAGGAGATGCCGGCCCACGAGTTCGAGCTCGAAGAGGCCGAGGTGGAGGGCATCCAGATCCTCCACCGCCTCGGACCCAAGCGCATCCTCGGCGAGGCGCACGTCGAGGGGATCGAGACGCTGGATGTATCTTCCGTGTTCGATCCGGACGGGCGCTTCAACCCGCGGTTCGTCGATGGGACCGAGAGGGCGATCGCCTGCGACTCCGTCATCCTGGCCATCGGCCAGGCTCCCGATCTCTCGTGGCTCCAGCCCGAAGATGAGGTCGAGATCAGTCCGCGGGGCACGATCGCCGTGGAGCGGGAGACCCTCGCGACGTCCGCGCCCGGCATCTACGCTGGCGGTGACGTCGCCTTCGGACCCCGCAACCTGATCGACGCCATCGGCGACGGCCGGCGTGCCGCGGCCTCGATCCACCGGCTGCTCTCGGGCGAAGCTTCCCCTGAGCCGCGTTTCCGCCGCATGCTGCCGGTCACGGTCGTCAACCGTCCCGTCCTCGGCTACGACGCCGTCCCGCGGGTCGAAGTACCGTCGGTTCCGTCGGGGCGGCGCGTGGGCGTGCCCGAGATCGAGCTCGGGTTCACGGAGGAGGAGGCCCGTCTCGAGGCCGCCCGGTGCCTGCGATGCTTCCTCAACATCGAGCTCGACCCCGCCGCGTGCATCCTGTGCGGCGGGTGCGTCGACATCTGCCCCGAGTACTGCATCCGGATCGTCCCCGTGGAGGAGATCGACGAGCTCTCGGCGCCCTCACCGGCGAGCGCACTCATCATCCAGGAGGAGTACTGCATCCGGTGCGGGCTCTGTATCGAGCGGTGCCCGACGCACGCGCTCTCGATGGGCGGCTGGTCCGAGTCGTCCACCGTTCGGCGCGAGATCCAGTCGGTGGCGTGGTAGGAGGAGTCATGGCGAAAGGGAACGGTGGGGGGCTCCGCAGCTCGGATCTCTATCAGGCGATCTTCCATCCGGGGGAGCGCTTCCGGCGGACCGAGCTGTACCGATCCGCCGTAAGGCATCCTCCCCCGGTCACGCCGCGCGGCCGGGCGATGACCTCGTTCCACAACTTCTTCCTCCACCTCTACCCGGTGAAGGTGCCTCGCCGCGTCCTTTCCTTCCGATCGACGTTCCGGCTCGGTTTCATCGCGACCGTGTTGTTCGCGATCCTGTTCGTCTCGGGGATGTACCTGATGTTCTTCTACCACCCGGCGGTGCCCCAGGCGTACTTCGACATGCACAGCTTGGCGACGTCGGTTGCGTTCGGGCAGTTCGTGCGGAACATCCACCGCTGGTCGGCCCACCTCATGGTCCTGGTCGTGTTCGCGCATCTGATCCGGGTCTTCTACGCCGGTGCGTACCGAGCTCCCCGGCAGTTCAACTGGTTGATCGGCGTCGCCCTGCTCGTCTTCACGCTGCTGTTCTCGTTCACCGGGTACCTCCTGCCTTGGGACCAGCTCGCCTTCTGGGCGATCACGGTGGGGAGCAACATCGCTGGCTACGTTCCCGTCCTCGGCGACCAGGCCCGCCAGATGCTGCTGGGGGGACTGGACGTCGGTGGGAACGCGCTGCTCCGCTTCTACGTGCTCCACATCTACGTGCTCCCCACCCTGCTGATCCTGTTCCTCGCCATCCACATCTGGCGGGTGCGCAAGGACGGGTTCGCGATCGCGGACCGTGAGGAGGCCGAGGCCGTCTCGGAGCCGCAGGCCGCGCAGGACGAGGAGGCGATGGTCGATGCCTGAGCAGCAGCCGCGCTTCCGACTGCTCGGGGTCGTCCCGCGGGCGATCGAGGTGAGGACGAAGCAGGAGCCTGAGGACGAGGTCTTCACCTGGCCCCACTTCCTCGTCCGTCACGCCGTCGTAGCCGGCGCCACGGTGGTGGTGGTCTTCGCGCTCGCCATCGCCTTCGATGCACCTCTGAAGGACATGGCGAACCCGAACCTCACTCCGCCCGTCGCGAAGGCACCTTGGTACTTCGCGGGTCTGCAGGAGTTGCTCGCCCACTTCCAGCCGATGGTCGCCGGCGTGCTCGTTCCGGCGGCGGCGCTGCTCTTCCTGGCCGCCCTGCCGTTCCTGGATCGCGGGAACGGATGGCGGATCCGCGACCGCAAGATGGTCGTCGTCGTGTTCACCGTGCTCGCTGTGGTCGCCCTTGTATCGACCGTCGTCGGTGCCCTGTTCCGGGGTCCTGAGTGGTCGTGGGCGTGGCCCTGGCAGCACCTCTACCTGGAGCTGTAGCCATGGACGAGACCCCCCCGACGCCCGATGACGTCGACCGTAGGGAGTTCCTCAGCTGGACCTGGAAGGCGCTCGGCACGGTGTTGGTCGTGGAGGCCGCGTGGACCACGTACGACCTGCTGAATCCGAAGAGCGCCGGCGGCTTCGGCGGGGTGGTCGAGGCTGGTGGAGTGTCCGAGTTCCCCGAGGGAGCCGTTCGCTACTTCCAGAACGGGAAGTTCTACGTGACCTCCGTGGAGAGCGAGCTCCACGCCCTCTACCAGAAGTGCCCGCACCTCGGGTGCCGGGTGCCCTTCTGCTCGACGTCGCGACGTTTCGAGTGCCCTTGCCACGGCAGCAAGTTCAATCTGGCCGGCGAGTACATCGAGGGGCCGACTCCCCGCGGGATGGACCGGTTCCCGGTCACGATCGACGGTGACAAGGTGCTGGTCGACACGGGTGACGTTCTGGAGGGACCGCCGAGGGGGGTTCAGACCGTGCCGAGTGAGGCGGCCGGCCCGTCGTGCCTCGGGGAGACCGCAGGCGCCTCGACGGACGGGGAGGGGGCGCCATGAGCGAGCCGGGGGAGGAGCCGATCCGCGAAGATCCCGCGCTCCGGCAGAGCCTTCGGAGATGGCAGGAGGTTGGAGCGGGCGTGCTCCTGCTCCTCGCGGTGGCGTTCCCCCTGTACCGGGCCGTCGAGAGCACACGCCGGAGCGACGCTTTCGCAGCCCGTGAGGAGGCGCTGATCTCGACGGGGCAACAGCTCTGGGCGCTGAACTGCGCCGAGTGCCACGGCGTGGATGGCGCAGGGGTGAACGCCCCTGCCCTGAACTCGCAGGAGTTCCTTCAGACCGTAAGTGACCAGCAGATGCACAACATCACCGCGGCGGGGATCCCGGGCACGAAGATGCCGGCGTGGTGGAACGAGCTGGGCGGTTCCCTGACCGACGAGCAGATCGTCGCGATCATCGCCTACCTGCGTTCCTGGGAGGATACGGCCCCCAGTCGGCCCGACTGGCGGACCGCATTCGAAGGGCAGGGCGGCTAGGCGTCGCGCCGGCATCGGAACGTCGGCGCAACCGGCGGTTCCCGTCGAGGCGGGAACGAAGGAAGGGGGCTCGCGCCCCCCTCGCTCCGATGGATCGGATCGTTTCCTAGGTCACCTGGAAATCGGCGCGCATCCCCATCCGCCAGTGGCCCTCGAGGTTGCAGGCGATGGCGTAGTGGCCGGGTTCGAGGTCGACGGTCAGGGTGTACGTGCCCCCGGCGTCCATGTCTTCGATCTCGTCCACGACTTCGTCTTCGTTCTCCACGATCTCGTCCGTCGCCTCGTCGTAGGGGAGGTCGGCCGCCATCGTGTCGGTCTTCAGCACCACGAACTCGTGGACCTTCTGACCCTCGTTAGTGATCGTGAACGTCACCGCTCCGGCGGGAGCCGAGTCGCTGCTGAGGGTCAGGTGCATGTTCTCTGTGTCGGTCTCCCCCACGGCCACCGCGATCGACGTGCCGCTACCACCGGCCGTCGGGGAGATGGCCGCGCCGCCTCCTCCGTCACCCGCCGAGCCCCCATCATCGCCGCCGCACGCTGCAGCGATGAGGGTGAACACCGATACCAACGCCACCAACGCGAACCTGCGCATCGCACCCCCCACTCGGATGTAGGCGCGTACCATAGCTCATCCGTCCGCTGGCGGCGACCTGCGCACGGACCCGACTCGCAGGAGCGAAGGCTGCCGAGGAAGGGCTGCCCGCCTCGTCTTGCCTGGCGACAGGACGCGGACGGTCTTCGTCTGGGGTCGTGTCCGCTGGGCGAGCCGTCGGACCCGGGCCGTATACTCGGCCGCGGTGGCCGTGCTAGGCGGGGAGCTAGCGGTGCCCTGTACCCGCGATCCGCTTCAGCGGGGCTGAATCCCCGCCCGAGGCCCGTCGGGTCCGAGTCTGCTCCCGGCACGGAGCGTTGAAGGTTGGGTCCCGCGCGACGTCATCCCGTGAACCCGGTCAGATCCGGAAGGAAGCAGCCGTAAGCGGGGCGTGACGGGTGCCGCGGGCGTGCCTGACCGGAGCTACCGGCCGGTGATGCGACCAGGTTCGATGCGGTCGACGGCGGGTGCACGGCCACCACTATCATCTCCCGACGCCCTTCCCCGCGGCGGGGCAGGCGAAGAGGGGGAACACGCGTGGCCGAAGAGAAGCCGTACCAGTCCCTCTACCGCAAGTACCGGCCGCAGGGGCCCTTGGAGGTCCTCGGCCAGGAGCACGTCATCCGCGCGCTCATGGGGGCGGTGAAGGAGGGGCGCCTCGCCCACGCGTTCCTGTTCTGCGGTCCTCGCGGGACCGGCAAGACCTCGACGGCTCGGATCCTCGCGAAGATGGTCAACTGCGAGAAGGGCCCGACGGCCGAGCCCTGCGGCACGTGCGAGCAGTGCCTGTCGATCCGCGAGGGCCAGCACCTGGACGTCGTCGAGATCGACGCGGCGAGCCACGGCGGCGTCGACGATGCGCGCGACCTCCGCGAGAAGGCGCCGACCGCGCCGGTCCAGGGTCGCGAGAAGGTCTACATCATCGACGAGGCGCAGCGCCTGTCGCGCGAGGCGTTCGACGCCCTCCTGAAGGTGTTCGAGGAGCCGCCGGTCGGCGTGCGGTTCGTGCTCGCGACGACCGAGCCCCACAAGATGCCGGCGACGATCATCGGCCGCTGCCAGCGCTTCGACTTCCGCCGCGTGCCGATGGAGGCCGTCGCCGAGCACCTCCAGCGGATCGCCGCCGACGAAGGGATGAAGCTCTCGGTCGAGGCGGCGCACACCATCGCTCGTCAGACGGAGGGCTCGGTGCGCGACGCGCTCTCGCTGCTCGACCAGGCCTCGGTGCTCGGCGCGGGGGACATCGACGAGACCGTTGTGGCCTCGCTCATCGGAACGGGGCGTTCGGACGTCCAGTACTCGCTCGCCGACGCCGTGAGCGTGGGCGACGCGCGCGGCGTGTTCGAGATCGTGAGCAGCCTCGTCCAGGAGGGGCAGGACCTGCGGCACCTCACGTCGGAGACGCTGACGCACTTCCGCAATCTGCTCCTCGTGAAGACGGCGCCGGGGCAGCACGACCTCCTCGACGTGACCGAGGGCGACGCGGAGCGGCTCGGCGCCCAGGCCGCGAAGTTCTCGCCGGCCGAGCTCTCGCGCGTGCTCTCGCTGCTGCTCGCCGCGCAGACCGACATGCGGTGGACCACATCGCCCAGGCTCTCGCTCGAGCTCGCGCTCGTGCGGGCGACGATGCCCGAGACCGACGCGCAACCCGCCGGGTTGGTGGCTCGGTTGGAGCGGCTCGAGCGGGTCTCCGGGATCGCAGCTGCCACGGGTGGTGGCGGCGGGGCCGTGGTTCCGGGAGCGTATCCGCAGCGTGGGGCAGGAACCTCGGCGGGAGCGCCGGCGGCGGGGGTTCTCGACGGGGGCTCAGGCGCTCCCTCCGCCACGGCCCCGCCGCCGGCACCGTCTCCGAGGCGCGAGACCAAGGCGTCCAAGGCCGCCTCCCGCGGTGACGTCAGCGCTCCGACGACGGCCGTTGCTCCCTCAGCGCCTGCGCAGGCGGTGGTGGGGGCGGGGACTTCGGCGGTTGATGTGGGGATGATCCGGGCCAATTGGGGGGCGTTGATCGGGCATCTGCGGGGGGCCGGGAAGGCGGTGTTGCCGTCGTTCCTAGAGGTGGCGACGCCGGGGGCGTTCGACGGGGAGACGCTGGAGCTGGTGTTCCCGCCGGATCGGAAGTTCGGCGTGTCGAAGGTGGAGCAGCGCGAGGACGAGCTGCGGGAGGCGCTGCAGGACCTCTTCGGGGTGTCGCCGAAGGTGCGGTGCGTGGTGCGCGAGGCCGTGGCCGGGGTGGCCGAGACCGTGGAGGACGATCCGCCGCTGTCCGAGGAGGAGGCGCTCGCGCGCCTGACGGCCGAGCTCGGCGCCAAGCCCGCGACCGAGGACGGGGCCTAGGTGTACGAGGGCCCGATCCAGGACCTGATCGACGAGCTCTCCCGCCCGCCGGGGGTCGGGCCGAAGTCGGAGCAGCGGCCCCCGTTCCACCTCGTAAAGGGGCAGCCGGAGGGGGCAAGGGGCCTCGCCGAGGCCATCGTGCACGCCAAGGAGCGCATCTCGTTCTGCGTCGAGTGCGGCAACGTCGCCGAGGGCGACCGCTGCCGCGTATGCCGCGACGAGGGGCGCGACCGCACGGTGATCTGCGTGGTCGAGGAGCCGAAGGACGCGGCGACCATCGAGAAGGCGGCCGTGATCAAGGGGCGGTACCACGTGCTCGGCGGCGCGATCAGTCCGCTCGACGGTATCGGACCCGAGGACCTGCACGTGCAGGAGCTCCTGGAGCGCGTCGAGCGCGACCACGTGACCGAGGTCATCATCGCGACGAACCCGAACCTCGAGGGCAACGCGACCGCGCTGTACGTCGCGGCCCTGCTGAAGCCGCTCGGCGTGACCGTGACGCGGCTCGCGAGTGGGCTGCCGGTCGGCGGGGACCTCGAGTACGCCGATGAGGTCACGCTCTCGCAGGCCCTCGAGGGCCGCCGCGAGATGTAGCCGCCGATGGACGACGCCGCCCGCCTCGAGGAGTACCCCCGACAGGTCGCGCGGACGCGCGGCTTCACGCTCGGCGTGCCCCGCGCGTTCACGGTCTCGCCCGACGGCTCACGTGTCGTGTTCCTGCGCACGCGCTCGGGCGACGACCACGTCTCGTGCCCGTGGGTGCTCGATGTCGCAAGCGGCACGGAGCGCTGCCTGTTCGACCCGCGCGAGCATGGTCCGGACGAGGACGATTCGCAGCTCTCGACGGCCGAGCGCGCCCGCCGCGAGCGCGTCCGCGAGCGCTCCACCGGCGTGACCGCGTACGCCACCGACCGCGCCGTCCGTCGCATCGTGTTCACGGTCTCGGGCCGGCCGTTCCTCGCCGACCTCGACGAGGGCTGGGTGGACGAGCTCACGGTCCCGGGAACCGTCGACGATCCTCGCCTGGATCCGACCGGCCGCCGGGTCGCCTACGTCGTCGACGGCGCGCTGCACGTCCGCGACGTCGAGGGGGGGAACCGGGTGCTCGCCGGCGACGACGATCCCGACCGGTCGTGGGGGCTCGCGGAGTTCGCGGCGGCCGAGGAGATGCATCGCCTCCGCGGACACTGGTGGTCGCCCGATGGCCGGCTCCTCGCGGCCACCCACGTGGACGAACGCGAGGTTCGGGTCTGGCACCTCACCGATCCGACCGATCCCGCGGCTCCGCCGCGTCGCGTGCGCTACCCGCAGGCGGGCACCGACAACGCCGCCGTCACGCTCTTCGTGTTCGACGTGACCACGGGGTCACGCGTCGAGGTCGTGTGGGATCGCGTCGCGTTCCCCTACCTCGCGAGGGTCGACTGGAGCGCCGACGCGCCGCTCACGCTCCTCGTGCAGTCGCGGGACCAGCGCCGGACCCGGCTGCTCGAGGCCGACGCGGCGGCCGGCGCGACGACGCTCGTGCGCGAGGGTCACGACCCGCAGTGGCTCGACCTGCCTGAGGACGCGCCGGTCCGGCTCGAGGACGGGCGCATCGCGACGGTCATCTCGGACCGCGGGTCCGACACGCAGCGCCTGACCGTGGACGGCGAGCCCGTCACGCCGCCGGGGCTCCAGGTCCGCGAGGTGCTCTCGGGCGGGCGGGGCGTGCTGTTCCGCGCCTCCGAGGACCCGGCCGATGTCCACCTGTTCCGATGGAGCGCCGAGCGCGGGCTCGAGCGCCTGTCCGAGGGCCCGGGGCTGCACTCGGGCGTCGAGGGCGGCGAGGTGCTCGTGCGGGTCTCGGCCGGACTCGAGGGCCCCGTCGTCGCGACGGTGCTCGCCGGCGCCGAGCCGGTCGCCGAGATCGCGAACCTCGCGGAGGAGCCGGTCGTCCAGGCGCGGCCGACGTTCCTCACGCTCGGCGCGCGCGAGCTCCAGGCGGCGCTGCTGCTTCCCGGCGGGCTCGAGCCCGACGGACCGCTCCCGGTGCTGCTCGACCCGTACGGCGGGCCGGGACCGCTCACGAACCGAGTGCTGCGGTCCCGAGGCCAGTTCCTCACCTCGCAGTGGCTCGCCGACCACGGGTTCGCGGTGCTCGTCGTCGACGGCCGTGGCATGGACGGCCGCGGTCCCGCCTGGGCTCGCGAGGTGCAGCACGATCTCGCGCTTGCGCTGCAGGACCAGGTCGAGGCGCTCGAGGCCGCGACCGAGCGCTTCGCGTTCCTCGACCGCTCGCGCGTCGCGATCCGCGGGTGGTCGTTCGGCGGGTACCTCTCGGCGCTCGCCGTGCTGCGGCGTCCGGATGTCTTCCACGCCGCCGTCGTCGGCGCGCCGGTCACCGACTGGCGCCTGTACGACACCCACTACACCGAGCGCTACCTCGGGCACCCCGACGACGAGCCCGATGTGTACGCCCGCAACTCCATCGTGGCCGACGCGCCGAGGCTCGAGCGCCCTCTCCTTGCGATCCACGGTGTCGCCGACGACAACGTCGTCGTGGCGAACACGCTCCAGCTCTCGGCCGCGCTGTTCGAGGCGGGGAGGTTCCACGAGCTGGTGCTCATCCCGAACGCGACGCACCTCACGCGTTCGGAGGCCGTGACCGAGAACGTCCTGCGGGTGCAGCTCGACTTCCTGCGGCGCGCGCTCCGCCCGGACTGACCGCCCGAGCGCTACGTGATCGCCCGGCGACGCCGGACGACCCGCGTCACGCCCCACGCCCCCGCGCCGATGATGGCGACGGGGAGCAGGTAGCCGAGGCCGACGAGCACCGCGAACAGGGCTCGGAAGAACCCCGCCACGCCGTGCCGCCACGCGCTCGCGATGCTCGGCGCCGTGACGTCCTCCTGCGTGAGCTGGACGGGGGCGTCGGCCTCGCGCAGGGAGACCGCGATGGTGGCCTTGCGGGTCAGGTCGTTCAGGAGCTGGAGCTCGCCCTTCAGCTGCTCGATGCGCAGCTGCACGTCGTCGAGCGCGTTCTGCACGCGCAGGGTCTGCTCGATCGTGGTGGCCTCGGCCATCAGGTCCAGGAGCACGTCGCGCCGCGCCTCCGAGATCCGCAGCCTGCCCTCGAGGTCGACGTAGGAGGCCGTCACGTCCTGCCCGCCGACGGTCTCCGACCGCACGTCGCCGATCGCCCGCAGCGCGCCGAGCGCCTCGCCGAACCGGTCGGCGTCCACCCGCAGCGTGAGCGAGCCCGAGCGCTCGCGCGTCGTGGCAGAGGAGACGAACCCGCCGAACCGCTCCGCGACGTCCGAGGCCCGGCCGAACCGCTCGTCGAACGTCCCGTTCGGGACCACGACCGTGAGCGCCGCGGTCTTCACCACGCGCGTGAGATCGGGCCCGACGATGGTCCCGACCGCGCTCCACGCCACGCCTGCGGGGACGTCTGCCGGCGCGGTTACGGAGACGTCGTTCCCCCCGAGGAGCTCGTCCGTGAGCAAGCCAACCCCCCGCACCTCGTCGGCGCCCTGCTCGGAGACCGTCAAGGGACCTCCGGTCGCCGTGGCGGGGTACGGGCCTTCCCGCGCGACGCGCATCGCGACGAACCCGGTCCCCCCCGCCGCGACGAGCGCGAGCACCGCCGCGAGCGCGACGAACCTGCCTCGGGACCGCGGCCGCGGCAACCGGCGCCGGCGCTCGGGGGTCCGCACGTCCTCGCGCCACGCGGCCTCGACGAGGTCGCCCCGCAGCTCCTCGAGGTAGCCGATCGCCGTGTCCATCTCGCTCACCTTCCGATCTCGGGTTCCGCCTGCGGAGCCTCCAGCAGGCGGGTCAGTCGTTTCAGGCCGCGGCTCACGCGGGCCCGCGCGGTCTCCTCGGAGCACGCGAGCTGCTCCGCGACCTCTCGGTACGGGCGGCCCTCGATCACGCGCAGCGTCATGGCCTCGCGCTGCTCCTCGGAAAGCAGTCCGAACGCTTTCGCGATCGCCCGCCCGACGCGCTCGAAGTCGATGAGCTCCTCGATCCGCTCGTAGTCCTCGGGCGCGAGGTCGCGGTCCGGCATGCCGAGCCGCCGCCTCGCGCGGGCGTCGACGGCGCCGGTCCGGAAGAACCGGCCGAGCTGGTGCCTCGCGATGCCGTAGAGCCACGCCGCGCCCCCGGCGCCGCGGTCCCGGTAGCGGGCCCTCGAGGCGAAGGCCTCGGCGAACGTCTCGGCGGTGAGCTCGGCGGCGGCCTCGGGGTCGAGCGTCCGCCGCGCGAAGAAGCCGAGGATCGCCGTCGCGTAGCGCTCGTACAGCGCCGCGAAGGCATCGGGCTCCTCCCGTGACAGGACGAGCAGCTCGCCGTCGCCGAGGTCCTCGAACACCACGTCCTCTCCGGCCGGTCTCACCCGTACTATGCCGCTCCCTCCCCGAGCCGTGACGCGGGGAACGGCTGCTAGGCTCGGACGCGACTCGACGGAGGGTGTCGCGTGGCCATCATCGTGCAGAAGTACGGGGGGACCTCGGTCGGCACGCCCGAGCGCATCCGCGCCGTCGCCGACCGGATCGTGCGCGCGCGCGAGGCCGGCAACGACGTGGTCGTCGTGGTCTCCGCGATGGGCGACACCACCGACGACCTCCTGGCGATGGCCGCCGAGGTCACCTCGGTCCCCGAGCCGCGCGAGCTCGACATGCTCCTCACCGCCGGCGAGCGCATCGCGATGTCGCTCCTCGCGATCGCCGTGTGCGCGCGAGGGTGTCACGCCGCCTCCTACACGGGCTCGCAGGCCGGGATCATCACGGACACGCAGCACGGCGCGGCGAAGATCCTCGAGATCCGGCCGAAGCGGATCGCCGAGTCGCTCTCGGCCGGCAACGTCGTCATCGTGGCCGGGTTCCAGGGGCTCTCGACGAGCTACGACATCACCACGCTCGGCCGCGGCGGCTCGGACACGACGGCGGTGGCGCTCGCGGCCGCGCTCGGCGCCGAGGTGTGCGAGATCTACACCGACGTCGACGGCATCTTCACGGCCGACCCGCGCGTGGTGCCCTCGGCGACGAAGATCGACCGCATCTCGTACGAGGAGATGCTCGAGCTCGCGGCCGCCGGAGCCAAGGTCCTGCATTCGAGGTCCGTGGAGTACGCTCGCCGGAACGACGTGCCGGTCCACGTGCGATCGTCGTTCGTCGACGTGCCCGGGACGTGGGTCGTGAAGGAGGAGGAGATGGAGGTCGGGATGGAGGCGGCGCTGATCTCCGGCGTCGCGCTCGACGACACCGATGCGAAGATCACGTTCGACGAGGTCCCCGACCGCCCCGGCATCGCCGCGAAGCTGTTCCACGCGGTCGCCGCCGAGGGCGTGAACGTGGACATGATCGTCCAGAACGTGTCGCACGAGGGCAAGACCGACCTGTCCTTCACCGTCCCGCGCGGGGACGCCTCGAAGATCCAGGCCGCGCTCGACGGCATCGCGCACGAGGTCGGCGCCGTGCGGTTCTCGGTCGACGAGGGGATCGCCAAGGTCTCGCTCGTCGGCGCCGGCATGAAGAACCACCCCGGGGTCGCCGCGGACATGTTCGAGGCGCTCGCCGCCGAGGGCATCAACATCGAGATGATCTCGACCTCGCCGATCCGGGTTTCGTGCGTCGTGCGCGCCGCCGACGGCGAGCGCGCCGCCCGTGCGATCCACGCGAAGTTCGGCCTGGACGGTCCCGTCGCGGGATGATCGGCCCTCGCCCGGCCGGTACCATGACGGGACCATGCGCGTCGCCGTCGTCGGAGCTACCGGAGCGGTCGGCCGGGAGATGACCCGGATCCTGCAGGAGCGGGACTTCCCCGTCGACGAGCTCGTGCCGCTCGCCTCCGAGCGCTCGGCCGGGCGCATCGTCACGTTCCGAGGGAAGGAGCACCCCGTCGGCGTCCAGAGCGTCGAGGCGCTGCGGGGGGTGGACATCGCGCTCAGCTCGTGCGGCGGGGCGGTCGCGAAGACGTGGGTCCCCCTGGCCGCCGGGAACGGCACCGTGTGCATCGACAACTCCTCGGCGTTCCGGATGGAGCCGTGGGCGGCGCTCACGATCCCCGAGGTGAACCCCGAGTCCCTCGCATCGAAGCCGAAGGTGATCTCGGTCCCGAACTGCACGATCATCACGACGCTCATGGCCGTCGCGCCGCTGCACCGCGCGGCCGGGCTCCGCTCGCTCGTCGTCTCGTCGTACCAGGCGGTCTCCGGTGCCGGGCACCGCGGCGTGGCCGAGCTCGCCGAGCAGGTCGGCAAGCTCCACGGCACCGAGGACGACCTCGGTCACCCCGACCCGGCCGCCCTGCCCGTCGGCGAGGTCTTCGGCAAGACGATCGCCTACAACGTGGTCGCGAAGATCGACGCCTTCGACGAGGAGAGCGGCTTCACGTTCGAGGAGATCAAGATGGCCCGCGAGGCCAGGCGCATCCTGTCCATGCCCGAGCTCGACATCGCGGCGACGTGCGTGCGCGTGCCGGTCGCGGTCGGGCACTCGGTGAGCGTGCACGCCACGTTCGAGCGCGACCTCTCGCCGGCCGAGGCCCGCGAGATCCTCGCCGAGGCCCCCGGCGTGCAGGTCCGCGACGACCCCGCGAACCTCGTCTACCCGAGCCCGCTCGAGGCCGCGGGCGGCGACGACGTGCTCGTTGGGCGGATCCGGCAGCATCCGGACCGCGCCGACGCGCTGCTGCTGTTCGCGTGCGGCGACAACCTGCGCAAGGGCGCGGCGCTGAACGCGGTCCAGATCGCCGAGGCCGTGCTGGCGGGCGCGTGAGCGACTGCCAGTGCTGCCGGATCGGTGCCGGCGAGGCTCCCGCCGAGCGCATCCGCAGCGCCCTCTGAGCGGGCGATGCGCGTCCTGCTCTGGCACGGCTGGCTCCTCGAGGGGACCGGCTCGAACATCTACACGGCCCGCGTCGCCGAAGAGCTCGTGCGCGCCGGCCACGACGTGGTCCTGCTGTGTCAGGAGGGACACGCCGAGGTCGACCCGTGGATCGGCATGCGCGGGACGGTCGACGGGGATGGGCCGCACGACCTGACGTCGATCCGGCCGAGCGACGGACCGGGCCGCTGCACGCTCCTCCGCCCCGAGATCGGCTCGCTCCTGCCGGTGTTCGTCCTGGACGGGTACGAGGGCTTCGCCGTGAAGCGGTTCGTCGACCTCACCGAGGACGAGCTCCAGACGTACCTCGACCGCAACGCGGCGGCGCTGCGCGCGGCCGTCGCCTGGCACAGCAGCGAGGTCGTCGTCACGGGCCACGCCGTCCCCGGCGGCGAGATCGGTCGCCGGGCGCTCGGGCCGGGCGCGTACGTGACGAAGATCCACGGCAGCGACCTCGAGTACGCGATGCGGCCACAGGAGCGGTACCGCGTGCTCGCACGGACGGGGCTCGGGGCGGCGCGGGCGGTGACGGGCTCGTCGGCCGACGCGCTCGAGCGTTGCGTGGAGATGGTGCCGGAGATCCGTGATCGTGTGCACGTCGTTCCGCCCGGCGTGGACGCCGAGCGGTTCCTCCCCATACCCCGCCGTGCCGCCCTGCTCGAGGCCGCCGAGCGCCTCGACGCCGACGCGCGGCCGGGAGGGCGTCCGGCCGGGCTCGACGCCGAGGTCGCCCGCGCGCTCGCCGAGCGCGACGAGCGGGCGCTCGATGCGCTTGCCACGGCCTACGACCAGACGGCTCCCGATCCCGAAGCCGCGGCCCGCCTGCGCGAGCTGGCCGCGTACGACGGCGACGTGGTCGGGTACCTCGGCAAGCTCATCCCGCAGAAGGGCGTGGACCTGCTCCTCGCCGGCGTGCGGTCCTCGACGCACCGGCCGACGACGCTCGTCGTGGGGTTCGGTCTGCACCGGGAGTGGCTCCACGCGCTCGTGCTCGCGCTCGATGAGGGAGCGACGGACGCGCTCGAGTGGCTCGCGCGAACCGGACGCGTCAGCCCCGAGGTGCTCGACGCGGGCCCCGTCGGACCGGTCCGCACGGTGTTCACCGGTCGGCTCGACCACCGGTTCGCCCCGGGGGCGCTGGCCGCGATGGACGTGCTCGTCGTCCCGTCGATCCTCGAGGAGGCCTTCGGCATGGTCGCGGCCGAGGGCGTGGCCTCGGGCGCGCTGCCGCTCGTGGCTCGCCACTCCGGGCTCGCCGAGGTCGCCACCGCCCTGGAGACGGCCACGGGTCGTCCCGGGCTGTTCTCGTTCGAGCCCGGCCCCGGAGCGGCTCGGCGCGTGGGTGAGGGGTTGGACCGCCTCCTCGCGCTGTCCGACCGTGACCGCGAGGAGCTCCGCACCGCGCTCCGCGCCTTCGTCGCCTCGGAGTGGACCTGGCGCCGCACCGCCGAACGACTGCTCGATGCCGCCGGTTACTCCGTGTAGCCGGCCGCGCCCCAGCTCGGGTCGAGGAGCTTCACGAACCACGTCCCGTTGTCCGTCCAGCCTTCCCTCACGTAGAAGGCGTGGGTGCGCTCGCGCCAGGCGGCGGTCTCGAGCGACATCCGGAAACATCCGCGCTTGGCCGCGAGCGCCTCGGCGTGCGCGAGGAGCGCGCTCCCGACACCCTGTCCCCGCATCGACTTGGTCACGACGAGATCGTTCACCCACGCCTGCGGCCGCGGGTGACCGAGACGCTGGCGGAACTCCATGTCGAGGAACCCGACGAGCCTGCCCGCGTCATCGGCGACGAGCGTGCGGGACTCGCGCAGCGCGAGGTGTCCGCCGAACCGGATCTCGAAGGAGGGGTTGTGCACCGCCGAGGGCGACACGTCACGTCCGAGCTCGACGAGGAGCCTCGCGACGGGCGGCCAATCCTCGACCGTCGCCGGCCGGATGTGGATCATCGGGCGAAGTCACACGTGCAGGGCGAGCCCGCGCACTTCGGGCATCCGTTCGCGTACCGCGCCGCCGCGTCCTCGAGGTCGATCCCCGTGAGGTTCGCGAGCGACGCGAGCCACGCGAGCACGTCCGAGAACTCGTGCACGAGCTCGTCGTGCTCGTCTCGCCGGAGCGCCTTCGCGAGCTCGCCGACCTCCTCGGTCATCCACCGGAAGGTCGCGTCACGTCCGCGTTTCGCGTCGCGCTGGTAGTAGGTGCGCCGAAGCGTCGCCTGCAGCTCGGAGATCTCCATCAGGCTGCCGAGTCTATCGGCCGCCGCATCGAGGTACTTCCGGAGAGCGCGCACCGCCGCGGGGATGCGCAGGGAGAACGCCGTCTCCTCCGGTCGCGCGCGTGAACGGCGCGAGCCGGATCCCGATCAGGCCTGCGGCCGGCCGCCCGGGAGCCTCCGTGCGATGGCCATCAGCACGAGCGCCGCGAGGAGCCCGATCGAGAACGCGCCGGCGATGCCGACGCGCAGCGACGCTCCCGACGTGCGCGCGAGCGCCACGGCGCTGCCGCCGAGGCCTGCGCCGATCGCGACGCCGAGCGTGTCCATGAGCAGGACCGCCGAGAGCTCGCCAGCCTCCTCGCCCTCGGCCGCGACGCTCATCACCGCGAGTGGGATGGTCGGGAAGGCGACGCCCATGCCGAATCCGGCGACCGTCCACCCGAGGTAGGAGACCCCGAGAGGGATGTGCACGAGCGCGGTCGCCGCCGCGAGCAGCCCGACGATCACGACCACGGTGCCGAACAGGAGGAGGTCGCCCGGCCGCCGTCGCAGGATCGCTCGCGACTGCCACCAGCTCCCGGCCGACCACGCGACGGTCATGAACGTGAGCACGAGGCCCGCCTCGGCGAGCGTGCGGTTGTTCACCGAGCGCAGCATCAGCGTGACGAACGAGTCGGCGGCCACGAACGCCATCGAGAGCAGGAAGGCCGCCGCCGCCGCCGCGGGCAGGCCGGGCTTGGCGGTGAGCGTCCCCGGCGGCACGATCCGCCGCAGCGGCGGCAGCGCGACCGCGAGACCGGCGACCACGAGCGGGATGGTCCACACCGATGGGTCGATCGTGAGGCCCGCCAGGAACACGCCGGCGCCGATCGCGAGGACGAGCGGCGGCCCCATCGCGATCCGGCGCTCGCGATCCCCGACGGAGTCCTCGAGCGCGGGGAACGTGAGCGCGGCCGCGACGACGAGCACGGGGATCGGGGAGGCGAAGGCCCACCGCCATCCCACCGTCCCGACGAGCAGCGCGCCGAGCGGCGGCCCGAGCAGGCCCGGCAGGATCCACATCGCCGCGAGCAGCGCGAGGACCCTCGGCCGGATGTGCTCGGGATAGGTCTTGGCCACCGTGCCGAGCGAGACCACGTACACGGCCCCGCCCCCGACCCCCTGGATCAGCCGCGCGAGGACCAGCACGAGCATGCTCGGCGTGAGGGCGGCGAGCACGAGCCCCGCCGAGAACACGACGAGCGCGGCGGCGAGCATCCGCCGGGCCCCGAAGCGGTCGACCGCGTGGCCCGCGATGGGGATCGCCGCGAACTGGCCGAGCCCCGCGGCGCTGAAGGTCCACCCGTAGAGCTGGAGGTCGCCGAGCTCCTCGCGCACGGCGGGCATCACCGTGGCCACGATGAGGATCTGGACGGCGACGAGCGCCTCGAGCAGCAGGAGGCCGGCGGTGAGGCGGCCTCGGCGTCCGGCGAAGACCTCTCGCCACCTCGCCGGCTCGGCTGCCGCCCGTTCAACCTCCTCGCTCATCGCACCACAGCCTACGGTGCGCGCAGGCACGGCTGTTGCGCCAGGAAGTCGGACTTGTCTACCAACCGGTAGACAGGGCATAATCTGCCGCATGGTAGAGAAGGGCCCCGCGCGCCGGCGGACCTCGATCGTGAAGGCGCTCGCCGGCAAGCGGGCCTTCATCACGGGTTTCACGGGCTTCCTCGGGCAGGCGGTGGCCGAGCGCCTGCTGCTCGACTTCCCCGACACCGGCATCGTGATCCTGGTCCGCCCGCAGCTCGGGTCCTCGGGACGCGAGCGGCTCGAGGCGATGCTCGCGAGGCCGGCGTTCAACGTGCTCCGCGAGAAGCTCGGATGGGACGGCCTGCTCGAGCTCGTGCGGGAGCGCGTCGAGGTCGTCGAGGGCGACTTCTCGCGAGGGGAGCCGCTCGTCCTGCCCTCGGACCTCGACGTGGTCTTCCACTGCGCCGCGGCGGTGAGCTTCGACCCGCCCATCGACGAGGGGTTCCAGACGAACCTGCTCGGCGCGGTGAACCTGTATCAGAGCGTGCTCGCGAGCGGCGCGAGGCCGCACCTGCTGCACGTCTCGACGGCGTACGTCGCGGGCAACCGCAAGGGCGTGATCCCCGAGGCGACGCTCGACCACCGCGTCGACTGGCGGACCGAGGCCGACCTCGCGCTCCAGGCGCGCCGGGACGTCGAGGCCGCGAGCCGCAAGCCCGAGATGCTCGACCGCTTCCTGGAGAAGGCGCGCCGCGAGCACGCGCGCGCCGGCCCGCAGACCGTCGCCGCCGACGCCGAGGACCGCCGCAAGTCCTGGGTCACCAAGCGCCTCGTCAACTACGGCCGCGCCCGCGCGCAGACGCTCGGCTGGCCGGACAACTACACGTTCACGAAGGCGATGGGTGAGCGCGCGATCGAGGAGCTCGCGGCCGAACACGGCGCGCCGCTTTCGATCGTGCGCCCCTCGATCATCGAGAGCTCGTACCACCATCCGTTCCCCGGGTGGATCGAGGGCTTCAAGATGGCCGACCCGATCATCCTCGCGTACGGCCGCGGCGCGATCCCCGAGTTCCCCGGCATCCCCGAGGGGATCATCGACATCATCCCGGCCGACCACGTCGTGAACGCCATGCTCGCGGTGGCGGCCACCCCGCCCGAGCCCGAGCGCCCGGCCTACTACCACGTGAGCTCGGGTGCCCGGAACCCGCTGCAGTTCATCGGCCTGTACAGGTACGTGCGCGAGTACTTCCAGGCGCACCCGCTCCCGATCCAGGGCCGCGGCGACGTGAAGGTGCCCGAGTGGGCCTTCCCCGGCCACATGAAGGTCGAGCGGCGGCTGCGCCAGGCCGAGCGGTTCGTGGACGTCGCGGACAAGGTCGTCAGCCACCTGCCGAAGTCCAAGCGCATGCGCGACCTGATCGGCCGCGTCGACCGAGACCGCGGCCGCGTGGAGTTCATCCGCCGGTACGCCGACCTGTACGGCATCTACACCGAGGCCGAGGTCACCTACACCGACGACCGCACGTTCGAGCTGTTCGGCTCGCTCACGAAGGGCGACCGCACGAAGTTCTCCTTCGACGTGACCGAGGTCGACTGGCGGTACTACCTGAAGGACGTGCACGCCCCGGCGGTCACCGCGGGCCTGCGAGCTCTTTCCAGCGCAAGGACGAAGCCGAAGGTGCGGATCCGCGAGCGCGAGCAGCTCGTGCTCGCGCTGTTCGACATGGAGGGCACGATCCTGCCCTCGAACGTCGTCGAGTCCTACGTCTGGTCGCGTATGGCCGACCTGCCGTGGGACCAGTGGCCGGCCGAGCTCGCGAGCGTCTTCTCGCGCGTCCCCTCCTACCTGATGGCCGACCGTCGCGACCGCGGCGAGTTCCTCCGTACGTTCTTCCGCCGGTACGAGGGTGCCTCGGTCGAGGGCATCGACCGCCTCGTCGAGGAGGTCGTCGCCGAGTTCATGCTCCAGAAGGTCTCGGCAGCGGCGGTCCGGCGGATCCGCGAGCACCGCGCCGCCGGTCATCGCACCCTGATGATCACCGCGGCGGCCGAGCCGTTCATCCGACCGCTCGCCCCGCTGTTCGACGTCGTCATCGGCGCGAAGCTCGAGGTGAAGGAAGGGCTGTACACCGGCTACCTGGCCGAGCCGCCGCTCGTCGGCGAGGCGCGCGGGGCGTGGCTGCGCCGGTACGCCGAGCTCGAGGGCGCCGACCTGAAGCAGTCCTACGCGTACGCCGACAGCCACTCCGACCTCGCGCTGCTGAGGGCGGTCGGCAACCCCGTGGTCGTCTCGCCGGACGCGGCGCTGCTCCGGGTCGCGAAGCGCCGGCGCTGGCCGATCGAGGACTGGGGGATGTCCGGCGGCATGCCTCGCGTCCGCTTCCCGAAGCCGGCGGTGCGCCGGTGACCGTCCAGGCGCTCGAGCTGTTCCGCTCGGTCTCGCGCTACCTCACGGCGCGCACGGTCGGCGCTCGGCTGCCGGGGCTGCTCTCGGGACCGCTCGCGCCGATCCGGCTCGTGAACAAGAAGGACCCCGAGCTCCCCGGCCCCGGGTGGGCGCGCGTGCGGCCGCTCCTTTCGGGGATCTGCGGCTCGGACCTCGCGACGATCTCGGGCAGGTCCAGCTTCTACTTCTCGCCGCTCGTGTCGATGCCGTTCGTCCCGGGGCACGAGGTCGTGGGCGAGCTGCTCGACGACGTCGGCGACCTGACGGCGGGAACGCGCGTCGTGCTCGAGCCGGTGCTGAAGTGCGAGGCGCGGGGGCTCGAGCCCTGCCCGAACTGCGCCGCCGGTCTCACCGGCCGGTGCGACCGCGTGACGACCGGGCACCTCGCCGCCGGCCTGCAGACCGGCTACTGCAAGGACACGGGCGGTGGGTGGAGCCGGATGCTCCTCGCGCACCGCTCGCAGCTCCACGCCGTGCCCGAGGACCTCCCGGACCGTCGGGCCGTGCTGGTCGAGCCGCTCGCGTGCGCGGTCCACGGCGCACTGCGCGCCGAGGTGCCGCCGAACGCCGAGGTGCTCGTGATCGGCGCCGGCACGATCGGCGTGCTCACGCTCCTCGCGCTGAAGCAGCTCACGCCGGTGGGGCGCGTCACGGTGGTCGCGAAGCACGCGAAGCAGCGGGGCTGGGTCGAGGCGTTCGGCGCGACCGAGGTCGTCCCGCCGGGCGAGGCGACGAACGCCGTGCGGCGCTCGACGCGCGCGATGAAGCTGAAGCCCGAGATGGGCTCGAGCTTCCTGATGGGCGGGGCGGACGTCGCGATCGACTGCGTCGGATCCAGGTCCTCGCTCGATCTCGCGCTGCGCACCACGAGGGCGGGCGGACGCATCGTGGTCTCGGGGATCCCGTCGCAGTCGCCCGACCTCACGCCGCTGTGGTTCCGCGAGCTCGAGCTCGTCGGCGCCTACACGGGCGGCGTGGAGACGCTTCCCGGCGGCGAGCGCCGGCACGCGTTCGACGTCTCGATCGACCTCGCGCTCGAGAACCCGATCGACGGGATCGTCGGCGCGACCTATCCGCTCAGCCGCTGGCGCGAGGCGCTCGACCACGCGCTCGGCGCGGGCAAGCTCGGCACGTTGAAGGTGGCCTTCGACCCGAGGGCCGAGGGCATCTAGGGGGGACCGCACATGGCTCGACCGGGATTCGTGCTCGACGTCGACGAGCGGACGCCGCCGCTCCTCGTCCACCAGGGCGAGGGTTTCCGGCTGCAGAAGTTCCCGCTCGGCTCGAGGGTGATCTACCCGCCGGACGCGCTGCCCGGCTTCCGGGACGTCCGCGGCGCGATCCGTCACGCCCTCGCGAACCCGCACGGCAGCGAGCCGCTCGCCGAGCTGCTGAAGCCAGGCATGAAGCTCACGATCGCGATCGACGACGTCTCGCTGCCGCTGCCGCCGATGCAGTCGCCGGACGTGCGCCAGCTCGTGCTCGAGGAGGTGATCGAGCTCGCGGCGCGCAACGGCGTCGAGGACGTGAAGCTCTTCATGGCGAACTCGCTGCACCGCCGGATGACCGGCCCCGAGATCAAGCACGCGGTCGGCGAGCGCATCTTCCGCTCCTTCTACCCGAAGGACCTGAAGAACCACGACGCCGAGGACCCCGACAACCTCGTCTTCGTCGGGACCACCGACAAGGGCGAGGAGGTCGAGCTCAACAAGCGCGCGATGGAGTCGGACCTCCTCATCTACGTGAACATCAACCTCGTCGCGATGGACGGCGGCCACAAGTCGGTGCCGGTCGGCCTCGCGAGCTATCGGAGCGTCCGTCACCACCACAACGTGCACACGATGCTGCACTCGAAGTCCTACATGGACCCGCGCGAGGGCCGCAGCGCGATCCACGACTCGTGCGCCCGGATGGGGCACGTGCTCCGCGACGCCGGCCTGAAGATCTTCACGATCGAGACGACGCTGAACAGCGAGACCTTCCCGAAGCCGTTCGACTTCATGAACAAGCGCGAGTGGGAGTGGTCGGTGAGGGACCAGGCCACGTACCTCGCGGCCAAGAAGGGGAACGACCTGTCGCCGGCCAAGGCTCGGCACCAGGTGTGGCTGCGGATGCAGGCGCCCTACAAGGTGACCGGCGTGAACGCCGGTGAGACCGAGGCGGTGCACGAGCGCACCCTCGCGAAGCTGCACGAGCAGCAGCTGGTCGAGGTCGACGGCCAGACCGACGTCCTGGTGCTCGGGGTGCCGTACCTTAGCCCGTACAACGTGAACTCGATCATGAACCCGATCCTCGTGCACTGCATGGGGCTCGGGTACCTGTTCAACATGTACCGGAACAAGCCGGTGGTGCGGCCGGGCGGGGCGCTCATCATGTTCCACCCGACCCCGTGGGAGTTCCACCAGGTCCACCACCCGAGCTACGTCGACTTCTTCGAGGAGGTCCTGGCCGAGACCACGGACCCGAGCACGATCGAGTCCAAGTACGAGCAGCAGTACGCGACGGACCCCTGGTACATCCACCTGTACCGCAAGAGCCACGCGTACCACGGTGTCCACCCCTTCTACATGTGGTACTGGGGGGCGCACGCGCGGGACTACCTCGGCGACGTCATCATCGTCGGCGGGGGGCGCCGGACCGTCGAGCGCATGGGCTATCGCGCCGCGAGCACGTTCCGCGACGCCCTCGAGATGGCCGGCGACACGGTCGGGCGGAGCCCGTCGATCAGCTACCTGCACGTGCCGCCCCTCGCGATCGCGGACGTGCGGTGATGGCCGGCAAGCGCTCCTTCACCGACGAGCTCCGCGACGTCGCCGAGGGCTGGCGGTGGGGTCGGCGCAACGTCATGCCGCGCTCGGCCGAGGGCGTCACGGCGCCCGCCGAGCGTTTCGAGTTCCCGACCGACTGGGCGCGCACCTCGGCCGGGCGAGCGGCTCGCGACGCGATCCTGTCCGGCGCGATGAAGCCGCTCGTGTGGAACGAGACGGCACCGGCGGTCTTCGGCCTGGACAACCTCGAGGGGCTGCGGGCGCCGGTGATGTTCATCAGCAACCACTCGAGCCACCTGGACGCGACGCTCATCCTCACGACGCTGCCGCCCGTGTGGCGGAACAAGACCGCGACGGCCGCCGCGAAGGACTACTTCTTCGACGTGTGGTGGCGATCGGCCTTCACGGCGCTCGTGTACGGCGGGTTCCCGATCGAGCGCGGCGGCGGCGAGCGCGCGACCGCGAAGGCGCGCGAGCTCATCCGCGATGGCTGGAACCTCGTCGTGTTCCCCGAGGGCACGCGCTCGCCCGACGGGTGGGTCCAGCGGTTCCGCCACGGCACGGCGCGCCTGGCGCTCGAGATGGACATGCCGATCGTGCCGATCGCGATCATCGGGGCGTACGCCGCGATGCCGAAGGGGCGGTCGTGGCCGAGGTCCGGCCGCCCGCCCATCCGTGTGCGCTACGGGCAGCCGCTGCTGCCGAGCGAGGGCGAGGCGCACCAGGACATGTCGCTGCGGATGCAGCACGCGATCGCCGAGCTGTTCGATGAGGACCGCACGTCATGGTGGGAGGCTCGCAGGCGGGCCGCCGCGGAGGACACGCCGAAGCTCACCGGGCCGCAGGGCCCCGGCTGGCTCCGGGTGTGGGAGGGCTCGCGCCCGATCCGCCGGACCGGGAAGCGCCCGACCTGGCGATGACCCGGACCGGGGGGGAGAAGCGGCGGCACGATCTCATCGAGGAGGCGATCCGGCACTTCGGCCGCGACGGCTACCACGGTGCGAGCCTCGACCAGGTCGCCTCGGCGTGCGGGATCCGCAAGCAGACGCTCCTGTACTACTTCCCGACGAAGGACGCGCTCCTCGAGGCCTGCCTTCGCGCAGCGGGCGATCGCCTCGCCGAGGCCCTCGTGGTGGCGCTCGCCGGCAAGGAGGCGTACTGGGAGCGTGCCGAGGCCGTGATCCACGCGGTGTTCCACCTCGCCGAGGAGTGGCCCGAGTTCCCGATGTTCGTCCGCGAGGCCGGGCGCCTCGGCCCCGACGCCATCGAGCGCTTCGCCGGGGGGCTCGAGCCGCTGCGACGCCGGGCGATCGACTTCCTCCAGGCCGGGATGAACGCCGGCGAGATCCGCCCGCAGGACCCGGCGCTCCTCCTGTTCACGCTCTACACGGCGGTGGTGGGCTCGCTCACCGAGGCGAGCGTCCTGCACGCCGTCGTCGGCGCCGACCGCAGCCGAGCGTCCCTGCGTCGCCGCGAGCGCGAGGTCGTGCTGTTCGTGCGCGCCGCGCTCCGCCCGGCCGCCGATGTCTGACGCTCGGGGACCTCGCCCGTGGTGGCGGGGTCGGCGTCCCTCCGACGTACGGCTCCGTGCGGGGACGCCTCAGTCTGGATGTTGCGCTCGGTGCCAGGCCTCCCAGGCCGCATCCACTGCGTCACTCGCTTCGGTCATCCGCCGCAGGAGATCGGACCCGAGCTCCAGACGCTCGAGCCGTTCGGCTAGGTGGAGGGTCTCCCGCTCGGTGAGGTTCCAGGACTCGACCCGGAGGGCGGCTTCGGGGAGACGGAACCTGAACTCGATGAGCTCGGGGAAGCCGTGGTACTCCCATCGTTCGAATGTCGCTTCCGTCCCGCCGACCGAGAGCCGACCCTGCGCCAGGTATCGCCGGCCTGGGCCTAGGCGTCCGACCTCCACGGCCTCGTGCCGCTCGCCGGCGAATCGGCCCGGGAGCTGTGGGATATCGTCCGGACCCGCGTCGAACCACCACATGCCCTCCTCGCGATGCGGCGGGTAGAGCTCCTCGTGGCGGTCCGCCTCGTCCGGATCGACGCTCACCACGAGCAGCCCGCGGGTGGGTTCATCGAGACGATCCAGATACACGAACTCGATCCGCGTCGGCACGTACGAGGCAGGTCCGCCCTCCCCTCCGTACCCGCCGAGGGAAACGAGACCCTCCCAGTGCCCCGGAGGCAGCACGAAGATCGGGAAGGGGGCGACGTGAAGCAGGAAGTCCTCATCACGGCGCGGCCCCTCACCCGGGGCGAACTTGTGCTCGTCCGGCGGCCAGCCGGGTGGCGGTTCGTCGGCCCGCCAACCCTCCGGGTTGATGCCCGTTCCGGCATTCGCGTTGGGCGCAACCTTCGGCTCCGGGAGCGCCGCGCGCTCGAGGACCCCCCCGCCACGCTCGTACGCGACGATCTCCGCCGGCACGCCGCCGGGCGGGAAGAACCAGAAGAACCGGGGCACGCCCTCGAGACCCGGATGAAGCGGGACGTCCTTCGAGCGCCCGTCTTCCAGCCGGACCTCCAGGCGCACGACCTCGTCCGCGACCACGCCGACCCACGAGAACACGTGCGGAACGCGCCCGAAGAAGTGCCCGCTCGCGGTGAAGGCGTGTCCCTCGGGTACCCGGGTGGGGATCCCTCCTCCCCCGAGGAACCCATGAGCCCCGAGGCTGAACTCCATCTCCGAGCCCACGGCCACCATGACCTCCCACCACTTGGCGCCGGGAGCCGGACCTGTCTCCCAGGCCTGGATCGCCCAGGGGATCCCCGTCACCGAACCGTGGGCGATCACTTCCGGCGGACGGACGACAACGGTGCCCTCTTCCGCGCGCACTGGCTCCGGCCCGGGAGCCGGGCCGTCCGTGCGCATCTCCGGCCACTCACCCGGAGGGGGCGGCTCTCCGATACCGGCCATGCGGCTCCTGCCTTCCGACCGCGGACTCGCATCACGCACCCTAGCGGACGGGGGAGCACCCTTCACCTCCGCGATGAGCAACATGACGGGTCGACCCCGCCCATGCGATGGAGGCTCGGAGCGATGGGTTCACGGTTGGTCCGTGCGCACGTGCTCTACCGTGACGGATCTCACAGACGGCCGTCTGCTTCGTCGGTAGACTCGAACACGTGTTCGAGGTCGGGGATCCGCACGCGAGCTCCGCGCTGATCAGTGCCATGGATGCGACGCACGCGCGGGTCGCCCGCGGGCAGTACGAACTCCTGCGCCTGATCCGCGACGTCGATCGGCTCGAGGCATGGCGGGACGCGGGCGCGCGCGACACGGCGCACTGGCTGAGCATGCGGTACGGCATCTCCTGCTGGAAGGCTCGGCGGTGGATCGCGGCCGCGCACGCGCTGGAAGGGCTGCCGCGCCTCTCCGAGGCCTTGTCCCGTGGAGAGCTTGGGATCGACAAGGCCGTGGAGCTCGCCCGCTTCGCCTCGACCGAGACCGAGACTGACCTCATCGTGTGGGCGAAGCGGGTGTCCTGCGCGGCGGCGCGTCGCCGGGGCGACCTCGCCGCGCGAGCCTCGACCCAAGAGGTGGTCGAGGCCGAGCGGGCCCGCTCCGTGTCGTGGTGGTACTTCGACGAGGGGCGGCGCTTCGGCCTGGAGGCCGGGCTCCCGGCCGCGCAGGGTGCGATCGTGGCCCGGGCGCTTGAGCGCGTCGCCGGGACGGTTCCCGAGATGCCCGACGAGGGGGACGACTGCTTCGCATCGGCCCGGCGCGCCGACGCGCTGGTGGCGCTGTGCTCCGCGCGCATCGCCGACGACGCCGATGCCGATCGCGCCACGGTGGTTGTCCACGCGCAGCTCGAGGGTCTGCACAACGGCACCGGCGGCTGCGAGGTCGAGGACGGCCCGGTCGTCCATCCCCAGACCGCACGGCGCCTGCTCTGCAACGCTCGGGTGCAGACCGTCGTAGAGGACGCAGAGGGCAACGTGCTGGGTCTCGGGCGCATGTCCCGCGAGCCTTCGGCGTGGATGGTCCGCCACGTCCGCTACCGGGACCGCGAGTGCAGGTTCCCCGGGTGCGGAGCGCGGCGGTTCACCGAGGCCCACCACATCGTGTGGTGGCGCCACGGCGGCCGAACGGACCTGGACAACCTGGTGCTGATCTGCTCGTTTCACCACCGGCTCGTCCACGAGTATGGCTGGTCGGTCCGGCGGGAGGCGGGCGAAGAGGTCGGGTGGTTCCGTCCCGACGGCACCCGCTACCGCGCGGGCCCGTCACCCGGTGTCGAGACCGCAGAGCCGCTCCCCGTCGCGGCCGCGAGCTGAGTCCCCACTCTGGGGTCATGCCGAGACGTCGATCCCCTCGACGATCCGCCGAGTGACTTCGTCCGGTAGATCCGCGGTCATGAGGTTGATGGCATCACCGTTCGCTTGCGCGTGGTAGGAGACGCACAGGACGTTCCGAAGATCGCCGAATGTGCACTCGCCTCGGTCGATCAAGCGCCACTCACCGTCGGGTCGCGGTGACTCCTCGGCGGCGGCGCCGGGGAAGATCTCAACTTGGATCTGACGGCACTCCCGGTCGGTCCAGATCGCTCCTGCACTCGGGCCACCGATAACGTCGTCGTCGGGAGGCTGCCAGCCGACAAGGAGCCCGAAGCCAGGCGGAAGCCACCTCGGTGTGTACGGGGCGAGCGCCTCCAGGAGATCCTGACCGCGGACGATGTCGCCACGGATCATCCCGACGACGCACTCGTCTCCGGACGCTGCGGCGGGCGCAGGCGAGAGCAAGTTCGGCGCGACCGGTGGGCGGGACTCGGCCCCGGCGCATGCCGACAAGATCACGAGAGCGGCGATTCCGCTCCTGACGCGGCCTGTGGACGTGTGCATCATCTTCCCGCCGCCGCTGACATGAGGCTCGTCGATGCCTCACGAGAAACGGACGAAGACGTCCTCGCACCCTTCTCCCATCCAGCGGTGCGCCCCGACCGCACCCCACCCACGCTGCTCTTGCACCTGCAGCAAGGCCGACATCTGACCCCCCTCGACTGGGCCCTCCGGCCGTCCTGCGCTGGGGCAACCGGGCGTACGGTGACCGCGGGACCGTGGGGACCTTAGGCCGCGCGAGGAGGAACACGATGACCAAGCCCGAGGAGTCGCTGTGTGAGCGTCACCGCGAGTTCGTGCCGCTGATCGCCGCCATCGACAAGATGGAAGGCGACATCGAGCAGGGCTCGCCGCTCCTCCTGCGTGCCGAGGCCGGTGGGCTCCACGACACGCTCGCTCACGAGCTCATCCCGCACGCCGTCGGCGAGGGCCGGACCCTGTTCCCCGTCCTTCGTCGTGTGACCGGTACCGACGCCATGACCTCGGAGATGTTGAAGGAGCACCGCGAGATCTCGCGCCTCACCGACGAGCTCGAGCGCATCCGCGTGGAGCTCTCGAAGGCCGGCATCGGCACCGCGCAGGAGACCCAGATGCGCAAGGTGCTCGCCGATCTGCGCGAGGCGATCGAGTCCCACTTCGAAGAAGAGGAGCAGGTGTGCTTCCAGGTCCTCAAGACGGAGCTGTCGCCCGAGGAGGCCGAGGAGCTGTACGCGGCCATGGAGCAGGCGACGAAGGAGATCCGCAGGACCTACGGGTGCGGCGGCGGAAGGCAGTTCGAGTAGCCGCTACGAGTAGTACTCGATGATGAGCCGCTCTTCGATCGGGACCGGCAGCGGCACCTCGCCCCGCTCCGGTAGCCGCGAGAGCGTGCCCTGGAGCAGGTCCTTGTTCACGTAGAGGTACGGCGGCGGCTCCGGCGCGAGCTCCAGCGCCTCACGGACGTAGACGAAGCTCTTCGCCTTCTCGGACAGCTCGACGGTGTCCTGGGGGCGGATCTGGGCGCTCGGCACGTTCAGGCGCTTGCCGTTCACGCGCACGTGGCCGTGCGAGACGAGCTGGCGGGCCTGGCGCTGCGTGAGCGCGAACCCCATCCGCAGCGCGACGGCGTCCAGGCGCGTCTCGAGCTGACGGATCAGCTCCTCGCCGGTGACGCCGGTCTTGCGACTCGCGCGGTCGTAGTAGACGCGCATCTGGCGCTCGCCGACCCCGTAGATCGCGCGGAGCTTCTGCTTCTCGAGCAGCCGGACCTGGTACTCGGAGAAGCGCTTGCGGCCGCGGCCGTGCTGGCCCGGCGGGTAGGGTCGCTTAACCGAGGGGCAATTGGGCCGTCCGCAGACGGCTTGGCCCACGCGTCGGCACATGCGGTGGCGAGGTCCGATCTTGTCCATGCGGCGAACCAGGGTACCAAGCCCCACGCCGGGCTGACTCGGTAGCATCCGGGCGGATGGATCTGCAGGAGCGGGTCGTGGGGAGCGTGCTCGGCGCGGCGCTCGGAGACGCCCTCGGGGCGCCGTTCGAGTTCCTGCGCGGCGCGAACGTCCCGAAGCCGGTCCCGGCGCTCGAGCAGCCCTGGATGCACCTGCCTCCGGGCTCCACGACCGACGACACCGCGATGGCCCGCAACCTCATGCGCAGCCTCGCCGAGTGCGGAGGCCTCGACGCCGGGGACCTCGTCCGCCGGCACGTGGCCTGGATCGCCTCGGACCCGCCGGACGTCGGCGCGCTCATCGGTCGAGTGCTCCGGCGGGTCGTCCGCGGCGAGGACGCGGCCACGGTGGCTCGGGAGGTGTGGGAGCAGCGCGGCCCCGAGGTCTCCGCCGGCAACGGCTCGGTGATGTACTGCGCGCCGCTTGGTCTTGTCTACACGAACCGACCGGAGCGGCTGCTCGAGCTCGCGCCGTCGCTTTCGACGCTCACCCACTACGACGGCCGGTGCCGGACCGCGGTGCTCGCGGTGACGCTCTCGGTGGCGGCCCTCGCGCGGGGGGAAGGCGCGGAGGAGGCGGCACGGGCCGCGCTCGGTGCGGTCGCCGAGCTCGAGGGAGGCGAGGAGCTCGAGTTCCTCGTGGAGGCCGTCGGCTCGTCCCGGCCGATCGACGGTCCCGACCAGGGGTTCTGCCTGTTCACCGCCGGGGTGGCTCTCCAAGCCCTGCTGCTGGGGGGCGACGTGCAGGCCGAGCTCCGGCGCGTCGTCGCGCTCGGCGGAGACACCGACACGAACGCCGCAGTGGCGGGGGCCCTCCTCGGCGCTCGGGACGGCGAGGCCGGGTTGCCGGCGGACTGGCTCGCGCGCCTGCAAGAGGCCGACGAGATCCGGGCCGAGGCGCTCGCGCTCGTGCCGCTCGCAACCACGCTCGAGCCCTGAGGCGAACCCCCCCTCAGCGGAGGTGCCAGCGGCGCGGCGCGATGAGTGCTTCTGCCTCGGTGGGCCCCCATGTGCCGGACGCGTACCCGCAGAGCGGGCCGGGGTGCTCGAGCATCGGCGTGACCACCTCCCACGCGCGCTCGACGCCGTCGGCGCGGGTGAACAGCGTGTGGTCGCCGTTCATCGCGTCGTGCAGGAGCCGCTCGTAGGCCTCGGCCGGCTCGTGCATGAACGAGCGGTCGTAGTCGAAGTCCATCCGCACGGTCTGGAGGTCGTACCCAGGACCGGGCCGCTTGGCCTGGAACGCGAGCGAGATGCCCTCGTCCGGCTGGATGCGGATCGTGAGGTGGTCGGCGGGCAGCTTCGGCATCCCGAGCTCGCCGAACAGGTAGTCGGGCGCTCCGCGGAACACCACGTCGATCTCGCTCGCACGCCGGGGCAGCATCTTGCCGTGACGGAGGTAGAACGGCACGTCCTCCCACCGCCAGTTGTCGATGTGGAGCTTCGCGGCGATGAAGGTCTCGGTGTCGCTCACCGGGTCGACCCCGGGCTCGGCGCGGTAGCCCTCGTACTGGCCCCGGACCGTCTCCGCCGGCTCGATGGGTCGCATCGCGCGCAGGACCTTGACCTTCTCATCGCGCAAGGCCTCGGGCTCGAGCGAGCGCGGTGGCTCCATCGTGAGGAACGTGAGCACCTGGAGCATGTGGTTCTGCAGGAGGTCGCGGGTCGCCCCAGCCGTCTCGTAGTAGCTCGCCCGGCCCTCGACGCCGATCTCCTCGGCGACGGTGAGCTGCACGTGGTCGATGACGTCGCGGTTCCACAGCCGTTCGAAGATCGAGTTGCCGAACCGCAGGACGACGATGTTCTGCACGGTTTCCTTGCCGAGGTAGTGATCGATCCGGAAGATGCGCGACTCGTCGAAGACCGCGTGGAGGCGCTCGGAGAGCTCGCGGGCGGTCTCGAGCGAGCGGCCGAACGGCTTCTCGATCACGATCCGGCCCCGGGCGGTCGCCTGGCCGGCCGCGCCGACACCCTCGGCGATCGGCGCGAAGAACGCCGGCGGCGTCGCGAGGTAGTACAGGCGACCGGCGTCGCACCCCTTCGCGTCGAGCTGGTCCAGGCGCGCGGCGAGCCGCGCGAAACCATCGGGGCCGTCGAAGCCGCCGGACACATAGGAGAGCGTCTCGGCGAAGTGGCGCCACGCCTCCTCGTCGAGCGGCGTGCGCGAGTGCTCCTGGATCGCCGCCCTCGCTTCGGCGCGGAAGCCATCGTCGCCGAGGTCCGATCGCGAGTACCCGACGATCGCGTGCCGCTCGGGCAGGAGACCGTCGCGATAGAGGTTGTAGAGGGCCGGGAGGATCTTGCGCTGCGCGAGGTCGCCGCTCGCGCCGAAGATCACGATCGCCTGCGCCGCGGGGGGCTCGAGCGCCACAGGTCAGGCCTCCTTCCCGCGCAGCCGCCGGTACCGGCGGATCAGCGCGTTCGTCGACGGGTCGTGTGCGAGCTCGGGTTCCCTGTCGGCCTCGAGCTCGGGGACGATGCGGCCGGCGAGCACCTTGCCGAGCTCGACGCCCCACTGGTCGAACGGGTCGATGTTCCAGATCGCGGCCTGCGTGAAGACCTTGTGCTCGTACAGCGCGATGAGCTGGCCGAGCACGCTCGGCGTGAGCTCGGTCGCGAGGATCGTCGTCGTCGGCCGGTTACCGGGGAACGTGCGGTGGGGGGCCTGCTCGGGCGGCACGCCGTCGGCCTCGACCTCCTCGCGGGTCCGGCCGAACGCGAGCGCCTCGGCCTGCGCGAACAGGTTCGCCATGAGCAGGTCCTGATGCGAGCCCGCGTCGCGGCTCGGCCGCGCGGATCCGATGTCGCGGCTCGGCCGCGCGAACCCGATGAGGTCGATCGGCACGAGCTTGGTCCCTTGATGCAGGAGCTGGAAGTAGGCGTGCTGCCCGTTCGTGCCGGGCGTGCCCCACACGACCGGGCCGGTCTGCACGCCCACCGGCTCACCCTGCACGTCGACCGACTTGCCGAGCGACTCCATGTCGAGCTGCTGCAGGTATGCGGGGAACCGCTCGAGGCGCCGGCTGTAGGGGACCACGGCGTGCGTGTCGGCGCCGCGGAACGTGCCGTACCACGTCCACAGCAGCCCGAGGATCACCGGCAGGTTGCGCTCGAAGGGCGCCGTGCGGAAGTGCTCGTCCATCTGCCGGAACCCGGCGAGGAGCTCCCGGAAGCGCTCTGGGCCGATCGCGAGCATCAGCGACAGCCCGATTGCCGAGTCGAGCGAGTACCGCCCGCCGACCCAGTCCCAGAAGCCGAACGTGTTTGCCGGGTCGATGCCGAATGCCGCCACCTCCCGGGCGCTCGTCGAGACCGCGACGAAGTGGTCGGCCACCGCGCGCTCGTCGCCGAGGCCCTCGACGAGCCACGCCCGCGCGGTCCGGGCGTTCGTGAGCGTCTCGATCGTCGTGAACGTCTTCGACGATACGACGATCAGCGTCTCGGCCGGGTCGAGGTCGTGCGTGGCCTCCCACACGTCGGCGCCGTCGACGTTCGAGACGAACCGCACCGTCATCGAGCGGTCCGAGGCGTCCTTGAGCGCCTCATACGCCATCGCCGGGCCGAGGTCCGAGCCCCCGATCCCGATGTTCACCACGCTCCGCAGGCGTCGCCCGGTCGAGCCGGTCCGCTCGCCGGAGCGCACCGCGTCGGCGAACGCCGCCATCCGGTCGAGCACCGCGTGGACCTCGGGCACGACGTCGCGGCCGTCGACCCGGATGACCGCGTCCCTGGGCGCGCGGAGGGCGACGTGGAGCGCCGCTCGGTCCTCGGTCGTGTTCACGTGCTCGCCGGCGAACATCGCGTCGATCCGCTCGCGGAGGCCGGCGGCGTGAGCGAGGCGCACGAGGTGGTGCATCGTCTGGTCGGTGACGAGGTCCTTCGAGTGGTCCAGGACGAGGTCGCCGGCCTCGATCGTCATGCGCTCGGCACGGCCGGGGTCCTCGGCGAACAGCTCGCGCAGCGTGGTCCGGGCCCAGATGCGGCGGTGGGCCTCGAGCGCGCCCCACTCGGGCGTGCGCTCGATCCTCATCCGGTCTTCTCCGCGTGGCCGCCGAACTCCTTGCGCATGGCCGACAGCACGCGGTTGCCGAACTCGGCCTCGCCGCGTGAGGCGAACCGGTCGAACAACGCCGCCGAGAGCACGTGCACCGGCACGCCCTCGTCCACGGCCGCGAGCACCGTCCACCGACCCTCGCCCGAGTCCGACACGCGGCCGGAGAACCCTTCGAGCTCGGGGTCTCGGTGGAGCGCCGCGGCCGTGAGGTCCAGGAGCCACGAGCTCACCACGCTGCCGCGGCGCCAGAGCTCGGCGATCTCGGCGACGTCGAGGTCGTAGCGGTAGAACGCGGGATCGCGGAGCGGGGCGGTCTCGGCGTCGGCCTCGCGTTCTACCGAGCCCGCGTTCGCGTGCTTCAGCACGTTCAGGCCCTCGGCGTAGGCCGCCATGAGCCCGTACTCGATGCCGTTGTGCACCATCTTCACGAAGTGACCGGCGCCGGGCGGGCCGCAGTGCAGGTAGCCCGCTCCCGCCGTTCCCCCGACGCCCTCGCGGCCGGAGGTCGGCTCGGCGGCGGCCTCGCCGGGGGCGAGCGCTGCGAAGATCGGGTCCAGGCGCTCGACGGGCTCGCGCTCCCCGCCGATCATCAGGCAGAAGCCGCGGTCGAGGCCGAACACGCCGCCGCTCGTGCCGACGTCGAGGTAGTGGATGCCTCTCGCGGCGTAGCGCGCCGCCCGCTCGATGTCGTCGCGGTAGTAGGAGTTCCCGCCGTCGACGATCACGTCGTCCTCGCCGAGCAGCTCCGCGAGCGCGTCGGCGGTCTGCCCGGCGGAGGCGGCCGGGACCATGATCCATACCGCCCTCGGTGTGTCGAGCGCTCCCACGAGGTCCTGGTGGGAGGACGCCGGCGTCGCGCCCTCGCCCGCGAGCATCCGGACGGCGTCCGCGCCCACGTCGTAGACCACAACCTAGTTCCCGTGCCCCATCAGCCGGCGCGGGAGGTTCGCACCCATGCGTCTGTGGCCGACCCTGCCCACCCGCATCGCTCGCTCCCTCTGGTCTTCTGGCTCGTCTTCTGGCTCGTCGTCTGGCCGGTCGGTCCGGCCGACCCTATCGCGCGCCGCTCCGTCCGGTCCGACCACCCCGGCGCTACGGCGCCGGAACCACGCAACCTCGATACGCTCGCGCCTGTAACGGGGTTCACCGGGACCGAGACCAGCCCCTTTCGACAGAGCGGCGAGGAGCATGGACGTGGACGACCTCATCGAGGTGTACGGCGCGAGCTGGTGCACCGACTGCCGGCGCGCGAAGCGGTTCCTGGGGGACCAGCGCGTGTCGTTCGAGTGGCACGACATCGAGGTCGACCCCGACGGCATCCGCGTCGTCCAGGAGCGCAACGGCGGGAACAACGTCATCCCGACCATCGTGTTCCCCGACGGCACCCACCTGGCCGAGCCCTCGAACGAGGAGCTCGCTGAGAAGCTCGGGCTCGAGCGGGCGGCGATGATGCACGTCTACGACCTCGTGATCGTGGGCGGCGGGCCGGCCGGTCTCACGACCTCGATATACGCCGCGCGGGAGAACCTCCAGACCCTCGTTGTCGACAGCAAGGGCCTCGGCGGGCAGGCCGGGATCACCGAGCGCCTCGACAACTACCCCGGCTTCCCCGAGGGCATCGGCGGCGCCGAGCTCGCGGACCGGATCGTGCAGCAGGCGCAGCGCTACGGTGTCGAGATGCTCCAGGCGGTCTCGGTCCGCAGCCTCGCGAGCGACGGCGAACAGGTCGACCTCGAGACCGCGACCGGCGACCACTACCACGCGCGCGCGGTGCTCATCGCGACGGGGAGCACGTACCGGCGGACGAACGCACCGGGCGAGGACGACCTCCTGGGCGCGGGGATCCACTTCTGCGCGACGTGCGACGGCCCGTTCTACCGGGGCGCCGCGGAGCTCGTGGTGCTCGGCGGCGGGAACAGCGGTCTGGAGGAGGGGCTGTTCCTCGCGCAGTTCGTCGACCTGGTCACGATCGTCCAGCGCGGCGACCGTCTCACGGCGAACAAGCTCCTCCAGGACAAGGTCGCCATGCACCCGAAGATGCGGGTTCTGCTGAACCGTGAGGTGACCGGGTTCCGCGCGAAGGACGACGGCAGCGGCAAGCTCGGCGCGATCGAGCTGCGGAACGCCGAGACGGGGGAGGCCGAGGAGCTCCATCCGGTGGGCTGCTTCGTGTTCGTCGGCCTGGACCCGAACACCCGGTTCGTGAAGGGCGCGGTCGACCTCGACGAGCGCGGGCTCGTCGTCACCGACCTGGGCTTCCAGACGAGCATGCCGGCTGTGTTCGCGGCGGGCGACGTGCGCTCGGGCTCGACCAAGCAGCTCGCCTCGGCCGTCGGCGAGGGCGCCGCGGCCGCGATCGCGATCCGCCGGTTCCTCGAGGCCCAGGAGGCCAAGCCCGTCCACACGATGTGAGGAGCGACATGGAGCCGCAGGACATCTTCGAGCTCATCATCAAGGCCGACGAGAAGCTGAAGTACGCGCACGACGACAACGCCGGTGTCCGTCGGCAGCAGGCCCGAGACCTCCTCGAGCGGGCTCACGGGGCCGCCGTCGAGATCGGGAACGACGCCCTCGTGCGGCAGGTGGAGACGCGCCTCGCGGACCTCGGCGAGGGCGAGACGTGAGCGATTGGCGCCCGACGCCGCTCGACCCCTACCCGCAGCCTCGACCGCCCGAGGCGCGGGGAGACGAGATGGCGTACCCGCCCGAGCTCGGGACAGATGCCATCGCCATCCTCGAGGGTCGGACGTTCATGTTCTCCGACGCGCTCGGCGACGTCCCCGCGGGCTCGGTCGGCGGGCTCCTGCACGACGACACGCGCTTCCTCTCGTGCTGGGAGCTGACGCTGAACGGGCGCTCGCTCTCGCTCCTATCGTCCCGCGTGGTCGACTACTACTCCGCCGCCTTCTTCCTGACCAATCCCGAGCTGCCGAGCATCCGCGCGAACAGCCTCACGGTCCGCCGGCTCCGCTTCGTCGGCGGCGGCGTGCACGAGCAGGTCGCGGTCTACAACCCGACGCCGATGCCGATCCGCGTCGTGCTCCGACTGGCGGCGGGCGCCGACTTCGCCGACCTGTTCGAGGTCAAGACCCGCGTCCGCGACCGGAGCGCGAACATCGACGTCGAGCACGACGCCGAGGAGCTCAGCCTGCACTTCCACTACGAGGTGCCGGCGTTCCTCGCAGAGACGAACGTGCGGGTGGCGCGGAGCCGGCTCGTCCCGGGCATCGACGCCCCCGGCGACGGCCCCGACGCTCCGCCGCGGGTCGACGGCGACGGCCTCGTATGGGACCTCGAGATCCCGCCGCGGCACATGCTCGACGCGCTCGTGCGGGTCACCGTGCGCGTGAACGAGCGCGTCCTCGAGCCTATGCACGAGGAGTTCGGCGAACAGCAACATGTGGCCGAGGGGGCCCTCTCCCGGTGGCTCGAGGAGGTCCCGCGCTTCCAGACCGACAGCCAGGTGCTGCGCGACGTGCTCGCGAGGTCGATCGTCGACCTCGCCGCCCTGCGGATCGAGGGCGAGCTGGAGGGCGAGCCGTACGTGCTCCCGGCGGCCGGCCTCCCGTGGTTCATGACGCTGTTCGGACGGGACACCCTCATCACGTCGCTGCAGACGGTGGGGATCGGCCCCGAGCTCGCGCGGGGCGCCCTCCACCTGCTCGGCGCGCTCCAGGGCAAGGAGGTGGACGACTTCCGCGACGAGGAGCCCGGCAAGATCCTGCACGAGATCCGAAAGGGCGAGCTCACGGTGACGGGTGAGAAGCCGCACAGCCCGTACTACGGCACCGCCGACGCCACGCCGCTGTACCTCGTGCTGATGTCGTCGTACTGGCGGTGGACCGGCGATGGCGCCTTCGTACAGGCGCGCTGGCCGAACGTGCTGGCCGCGCTCGAGTGGATCGACCGCTGGGGCGACCGCGACGGAGACGGCTACGTCGAGTATCAGACGCGCTCCTCACAGGGGCTCGGCAACCAGTGCTGGAAGGATTCGTGGGACGGCGTGCAGTTCTCCGATGGCCGGATCCCGCATCTGCCGATCGCCACCGCCGAGATCCAGGGATACGTCTACGACGCGAAGGTCCGTGTGGCCGAGATGGCGGAACGCCTGCTGGACGATCGCGCGCTCGCCGACCGGCTCCGCGCGGAAGCCGGCGCGCTCCGCGGCCGCTTCGAGCGCGACTTCTGGAGCGACGCGCGGGGTGGCTACTACGTGATCGGCCTCGACGGCGACAAGCGGCAGATCGACTCGATGACTTCGAACATGGGACACCTGCTGTGGTCGGGCATCGTGCCCGAGGAGCGCGCGGCCGCGGTCGCGGGGCACCTGCTCTCGGACGCGATGTTCTCGGGCTGGGGCGTGCGGACGATGTCGAACGAGGAGGCCGGGTACAACCCGATCGGGTACCACGTCGGCACGATCTGGCCGCACGACAACGCGATCGTCGCCTCGGGTCTCGCGCGGTACGGCTTCCGCGACGAGGCGAACCGGATCTGCCTCGCGCTGCTGGAGGCGGCCTCGTACTCGCGATCCCGGCTGCCCGAGGCGTTCGCCGGGCTCCGTCGGGACGTCGCGCGGTTCCCGGTTCCGTACCCGACGGCATGCAGTCCGCAGGCGTGGGCGACGGGGGCGCCGTTCGTGTTCCTGCGGGTCATGCTCGGCTTCGAGATCCGCGGCGGCGAGCTCACGATCGACCCCCACGTCCCCGAGGAGCTCGGCCGGATCTTCGTCCACGGGCTGCACGCGTTCGGGACGCACTGGGACGTCGAGGCCGTCGGGACGGACGGGAGCGTGCGCCCCACCCACTGAAGCCGGCGGGTTCGGTCAGGCGCGGGACTCTGCGCGCCAGGCTCGGAAGACTTGCAGCAGCTCGGCGCGGCCCTCGGGAGGGATCTGGTCCTCGGTGAGCATGCCGGTGAGCCGGATCGTCGTGCGGATCTGCTCGAGGTACACCGTGCAGCCGTCGCACTCCGCGAGATGCGCGTCGAGCCGACGGCGGTCGCCCTCGGGGAGCGCGTCCTCGAGGTAGTCGGTCACGAGCTCGGCGAGCTCGTGGCAGTCCATCTCCGCCTCGTGCGAAGTCACGTCGATCCCTCTCCCAGGTATCCCTCGAGCGCCCGGCGCACCTTGGACCGAGCGCGGTGCAGGAGCACTCGTTGATTGGTCTCCGAGATGTCGAGCGCGTTACAGACCTCGGGTGAGGACCACCCGAGCACGTCGCGCATGCGGATCACCTCGCGCTGGTTCGGCGGCAGCGCCTCGATCGCCGCACCGACGTGCGCGAGGGTCTCGCTCGAGAGCAGCCGCTCCTCGGGCACGGTCTCCCACGACGAGGGCGCGTCGGCCCAGTGGCCGGTCCAGCGCTCGCTCTCGGGCAGGAACCGCTCCGGCTCGACCGCCGGCTCCTCGCCCTCGGCGGCCCAGAGCGAGGAGAAGGGGACGCTGCGCCGCTCACGCTGCCCGCGGGTCCTCGCGATGTTCACGAGGATGCGGAAGATCCACGTCCGCAGCGACGAGCGCCCCTCGAAGGCGTCGAGCCCCTTCAGCACGCCGAGCCAGGCCTCTTGCACGACCTCCTCGGCGACGGCGTGGCTCGCTACGTACATCCGCGCGACCCGCAGCAGCTGCCCCTGGTAGCGCTCGACGAGCATCATGAACGCGATCTCGTCCCCGGCTCGCAGGGCGCGGACGAGCGCCATCTCGTCGGGTCGGCTCGAGGACGGGTTCGGAAGGCTCACGGCGAGACTGCATAGCACGGAACCGCGCGCTCTGCAGAGGTGGGGTGTCGCGCCGGCGATCAGCCGGGCCGCGCGGCCCCGACGAAGTGGTCCCAGTACACGGGCACGACGGACACGACGCTCCCCGTGTGGGGCGAGTGGATCATGCTGTTGCCGCCCACGTAGATCGACACATGGCTGATCGGCGAGTAGAAGAACAGCAGGTCGCCGGGTTGCAGGTCCTCGCGCGCGACGTGCGGGAGCGAGGTGTACTGCGCGGCCGAGGAGTGCGGCAGGGAGACGCCCGCGTGCGCCCACGACCACATCGTGAAGCCCGAGCAGTCGAACCCGGTCTCCGGACTCGAGCCGCCCCACTGGTACGGCGTCCCGATGACCGAGTACGCCGCGTTCAACACGGCCTGCACGTTCGCGTTCGGTGCCGGCGGCGGCGGGATGTTGCCGCCCGAGCCGACCGTCGATCCGGCCGCCGCCGCGGCGGCGGCCTCCTGGGCGGCCTCGATGGCCGCGAGGTGCTGCCGGTACTTCTCGCTCAGGTTGTCGTAGTAGGCGCGCGCCTCGGCGGCCGCGTTGCGGATCTCGGTCTCCTTCGCCTTGATCGCGTCGAGCGTCGCCTGCTGCTCCTGCGCCGCGGCGCGGAGCTCGTCGGCGCTCCACGTGGCCTCCTGCTGCGCCTGCTCGGCCTGGTTGGCGAGGTCGGAGTCGGACTGCGCGATGCTGCCGATGAACTCGAGCCGGTCCGAGAAGTCGGCGAGCGAGTCGGCCTCCAGCAGTGCGGCGAACTGCGAGCCGACGCCCTGGTACGCGATCGACGCGCTGCGGTTCAGGCTCGCGACGGCGCGGTCGGCCGTCGCCTGCGCGCGATCGGCGGCCGCCTTCGCGTCGTCCAAGCGCCCCTGCACCTGATCGAGCTTCAGCCGAGCCTGGTTGTACTCCTCGACGAGGAGCGACACGTGCTCGTTCAGCCGGTCGAGCTCGGCTTTCGCGCGCTCGACGTCTTGACGGCTCGGCGCGGCCGAGGACAGCGGTGAGATGACGAGGGAGGCGGAGATGACGACGAGAGCGGCGACCCCGATCCGCACCGCGAGCGTGCTTCGTCTGCCTGTCGTTGGCCTCCGCATAAGGTGAGGGCTGCGGTGAGGCGGCCCGGGAAGAGGCTACAGAGCCGCTTCCCGGGCCGTCAAACAGGGGGTTCGCGACGGAACAACGGTGGCCGCCGTTCCGTGAGGTCCGTCGGGACGGCGGGATTTGAACCCGCGACCTCAGCGTCCCGAACGCTGCGCGCTACCAAGCTGCGCTACGTCCCGTGCGCGCAGAGTCTAGCGGCTCGAACGTGCGTCGGGCGGGGTAGTCTTCGGAAACCGGTTCGGCGCAGTCGAAGGAGGATCGTCGTGAGGATCGCCCAGCTCTGTCCCCCCTGGCTCGCGGTGCCCCCGAAGGGCTACGGCGGCATCGAGTGGGTGGTCGCGCTCCTCGCCGACGGCCTCGCGGAGGCGGGCCACGACGTGACGCTGTTCGCGACCGGCGACTCCGAGACCGTGGCGCACCTCGAGTACGTGTTCGAGGAGGCGCCCGGCTCGAAGGCGATCAACGACATCGTGCTCGACACGACACACACGCTGTTCTCACTCCGCGACGCCCGCGAGCGCTTCGACGTGATCCACGTGCACTCGCCGTTCTCCGCCCTCGCCGCGAGCATCGAGACGGGGGTGCCGACGGTGCACACCCTCCACGGCTCGTTCGTGCCCGACATGACGCGGCTGTACTCCTTCGTCGCCGAGCGCGCGTGGTTCGTCGCGATCAGCGAGGCGCAGAAGCGGTTCAACGAGTCGCTGCGCTACGGGGGCGTCGTCTACAACGGGATCGACATGGACTTCTACGCGATGCAGGAGGAGAAGGAGGACTTCGTCCTGTTCCTCGGTCGGGCCGCACCCGAGAAGGGGTGGCTCCGCGCGATCGAGACCGCGAAGCTCGCCGGCGAGCACCTCGTCTCGGCCGTGAAGATCGCGCACTGGACCGAGGAGCAGGAGTGGGAGCAGCGCATCAAGCCCGCCCTGCCCTCCGACTTCGAGGTCATGGGCGAGATCACGCAGGAGGAGAAGCTGGACCTGTTGCGCCGCGCGAAGGCCGTCCTGTTCCCGATCGACTGGCCCGAGCCCTTCGGCCTCGTGATGACCGAGGCGATGGCCTGCGGCACTCCGGTGATCGCGACGCCTCGCGGCTCGGTGCCCGAGGTCATCGAGGACGGGCGGACGGGCTGGATCGTGAGCGTCGAGGACTACGAGGCGCAGGCGGCCGACAGGCTCGGGCGCCTGTCCGAGATCGACCCGCAGGTGTGCCGCGAGCGGGTCCAGCGCCTGTTCTCGAAGGAGGCCATGGTGGCCGGCTACGAGCGGGTGTTCGAGACCGCGGTCTCGGGCGCGTAGCGGGCGACCGAGGCTGCTGCTACTGAGGCGCCGTCGAGCGGCGGAGCTCGAGCCACACGGCCGTCGGACGGCACCAGAAGCGGAACGGCGCGTACTTGCTCGTGCCGAGGCCGGGTGAGAGCGACAGCCACGAGCCGGCGATGCGGATGAGCCCGCTCGCGAGACGCGGCGGCAGCACACTGTTCGTGACGAGCGCGCCGACGAGCGGAAGGCGCACCTGCCCGCCGTGCGTATGCCCCGCGATCAGGAGCTCGTAGCCGCACGCGGCGGCCTCCGGCGCCGAGTCCGGCGAGTGCATCACGGCGATGCCGAAGCGCTCGGGCTCGTGCCGGGGCAGGACGCGGAGGTCTGCCCGGTCGATGTGGGCGTCGTGCAGGCCGGCGAGCTCGATCGGCAGGCCGTCCAGCTCCATCGAGCGGCGCGTGTTGTCCAGGTCCACCCAGCCGTCGGCGATCAGTCGCTCGACGAGCTCGGCCGAGCGCCCTCGCCGAGCCCGGCGCCGGGGACGGGACGATCGCGGCACGAAGTACAGCAGGGGGTTCAGCGGCCGCGGCATGTAAAGGTCGTTCGAGCCGAGCACGAACCACGACGCGAGGCGCCCTCGGACGGCCCGCACGGTCTCGACGGCGGTCTCGACGGCCTCGGGTTCGGCGAGGAAGTCGCCGGTGACGACGGTGACGTCGGCCGGCGGCAGCGACGCGAGGAACGCACCCTTCCTCCGCTCGCCGCGGACGACGTGCAGGTCCGACAGGTGCAGGACCGACAGGTCCGCCGGCGCCTCCGCCGGTAGGATGTCGAGTTGGTAGCGGACCATCCGGTACCAGCGCCGCTCGACGATCACGCCGTAGCCGACGCAGAGCGCGCCGAGCACGGCGATGCCGAGCAGGATCCGGGGGAGCACGGGAGGAGTCTACGGTGAGCGACCCGACCCTCAGGGACCACATCCGCGAGGAGCTCACAGCCGCGATGAAGGCCGGCAACAAGCTGAAGCTCGGCACGATGCGGATGCTCGCCGCGGCGATCGTGAACCGCGAGAAGGAGGTCCGCCACGAGCTCGACGACGACGAGGTGCGCGAGGTCGCCGCGAAAGAGGTCAAGCGCCGCACCGAGTCGATCGAGGCCTTCGAGCAGGGCAACCGCCCCGACCTCGTCGCCAAGGAGACGGCCGAGCGCGAACTGCTCGCGGCCTACGCGCCCGAGCAGCTTCCCGACGCCGAGGTCGACGCCCTTATCGAGCTGGCGATCGCGTCGACCGGAGCCACGGGCTCCACGGAGATGGGCAAGGTCATGGGCGCCGTCATGGCCGCGGCCAAGGGGAAGGTGGACGGCTCGTTGGTGCAGGCGAAGGTCCGGGCGCGGCTCGGCGGCTGAGCTCGGCCCTCGCAGCTAGGCCGTCGGCCCGGTCGGGCCGGTCGGCCCGGTCGGCCCGGTCGTTCCGCCCCCGCCGTTCCCGTTGCCGTTCCCATCCGCGAGAACGCCGACGTAGATCGTGACCGTGGCGCCGACGTCGACCTCCTTGTTACCGATCGGTAGCTGGGAGACGACCTTGCCGACGAGCGCCTTGTCCTGCACGTCGACGAACTGGACGTCGGCGAGGAGCCCGACCTTCTCCAGGGCGGCGACCGCGGCGACCTTGCCGAGCCCGACGACGCGCGGCACGAGGACGGGCTCGCCCTTGCCGTTGCTCACCTGGATCGTCACGCCGTGGCCGAGCTGCAACGTCGCGCCGCCGCCGGGGGTCTGGGCGATCACGGTGCCCTTGTCCTGGCTCGAGGACACCTTCTCGACGATCGGCGTGAAGTTCGCCTCCGCGAGCGCCTTCTCCGCCTCTTCCTGCAGCAGGCCGACGACGTCGGGGACCGTGCCGCTCTCGGGCGCCGGCGCGGCCTCGAACCCCTCGACGGGGTAGCCGGCCATCGCCTGCACCATGAAGTTGTGCCAGATCGGCGCCGCTAGGGTGCCGCCGAAGACGGAGCCGCCGTAGTAGGTGCTCATCGGGATCTGGCCGAACGGGAACCCGACCCAGACGGCCGTCGCGATCTGCGGCGTGTAGCCGGCGAAGTAGACGTTCGTGTAGTCCTGCGCGGTGCCGGTCTTGCCGGCCACCTGTCGACCCGGCAGGGCCGCCGCCGTCCCGGTGCCGCCCGTCACGACCCGCTGGAGCATGGCCGTGACCAGGTGCGCGATGTCCGGCTCGATGACCTGCTCGCAGTCCGGCTTGTGCTGGTACAACCGCCGGTCCTTCAGCGGGCCCGAGATGAGCTCGACCCGCGCGACGGCGAATGGCTCGCAGTGGATCCCGTCGTTCGCGAGCGTCGAGAACCCCGTTGCCATATCGAGGGTCGAGACCTCCTCGACGCCGAGGGTGATGGAGGGCACGGCGTCGAGCGGCGCGGTGACCCCCATGAGGTGCGCGGCCTCGACGATCGCCTCGGCGCCGACGTCGACCGCGAGCTGGGCGAAGACGACGTTCGTCGAGTTCTCGGTCGCGTTCCACAGGTCGACATAGGTGCCGCCTGTGGCGCCCTCGGCATTGCTCACGCACCCGCTCTCGCTGATCCAGCCCTCGAGGCCGCAGAGCGGCGACTTCGTCGTGTAGACCTTGCCGGCCGGGAACCCGTTGAGGAACGCCGCCACGAGCGTGAACGGCTTAAAGGCCGAGCCGACCTGCCGCCGGCCTCGCCAGACGAGGTCGATCTGGTCGCGCTCGTAGTCCTTGCCCGAGAGCATCGCCTTGATGGCGCCGGTCGCCGCGTCGATGGATACGAGCGACACGTCCGGCCCCTTCGTCGGCTGGATCCGGCCGGTCGAGTACACGGCCTCCTGCGCGTACTCCTGCCACGTGGGGTCCAGCGTCGTGTAGATGTTCAGCCCGCCCTGGTACAGCGTGTGCACGCGCTGGTTATAGGTCTTGCCGAAGGCGTCGAACTCGCCGCTCACGTTGTCCAGGATGAGCCTGCGGATGTAGTAGACGAAGAACGGCTCGACCTTCTGCTCGAAGACGCCGACGTCCTTCGCGAGCTTGAGCTTCGCGGCCTTGGCCCGGTCCACCTTCGCCTGCGGCGTCCAGCCGAGCTCGGCCAGGCGGTCGAGCACGAGGTTCCGGCGCGCGATGGCGACGTCGGGGTTCGTCACCGGGTCGTAGAGCCCCGGGGCGCGGATCATGCCCGCGAGGAGCGCGGCCTGCGCGAGCGACAGGTGCTTCGCATCGGTGTCGAAGTAGGTCTCGGCAGCCGTCTCGATGCCGTAGGCGCCGTTGCCGAAGTAGACGTCGTTCAGGTAGAGCTCGAGGATCTCGTCCTTCGTGAACCTGCGCTCCATGCGGATCGCGAGCGCGGCCTCCTGGAACTTGCGCGCGAAGGTCTGGGAGGTGTCGCTGATGATCACGTTCTTCACGAGCTGCTGCGTGATCGTCGAGCCCCCCTGCGTGATCTCACCGGCCGCGAGGTTCGCGATCGCCGCCCGCATGAGCGACGGGAAGTTGAGCGCGCCGTGCTGGTAGAAGCGGTCGTCCTCCACGGCCAGGACGGCCTTCTGCGCGATGTCAGCGACCCGCTCAAGGTGCACGATGCGGCGGTTCTCGTCGAGGAAGATCTCGGCGAGCACGCTGCCGTCGTTGGCGTAGATGGTCGAGCGTTGTGGGGGCGTCGGGATGCGTACCGCGCCGACCCCGGCCTCGTCCAGGCGCTCGCGGAACGCGTTCACGCCGGCCCCCGCCGCGCCCACGATCGGCACGAAGGTCACCGCCACGAGCCACGACGCGACGAAGATCACGAGCACGAGCAGGAACGGCACCAACGGCGGCAGCACGCGCCGCGGCTCGAGGCGGGCGCGCGGGGGGCGAGCGTGATGTCCCTGCGGGGTCGGGGAACGGGGAGGTGGGGATGCCTGCATCGCCGGGGGCAAGGATACGCCGGGCGCCCGGGTACCATGGGGAACGCTCATGCGCCGCCTCTTCCTCCTCCCACTCCTCGGCGTGCTCGCGCTCGCCCTGCTCGCCCGTCCCGCCGCCGCGCAGGACGGGGCGACGCCCGGTTCCGTCGTCGTCGTGAAGGTGGACGGCTCGATCGACGGCACCCAGGCCGGCTACCTGCGCGAGTCGCTGGCGGACGCCGAGGCCGACGGCGCCACGGTGGTCGTCCAGCTCGACTCCGCGGGGACCCTCGACCAGGACGCCATCGGTCTCGCGCAGCGGATCCACGATGCGACCGTGCCGGTCGTCGTGTGGGTCGGCCCGGCGCCGGCGAAGGCCCGCGGCGCGGCGCTCCTGTTCATGTACGCGGCGAGCCTCGCCGGCGTCGCCCCCGGCGCGGGCATCGGACCGCTCGAGCCGCTCGACCTCGTCGACGCGCGCAGCGCCGGGCTCCCGGGCGGCGCCGAGCTCGAGGCGCTCGCCACCCGCTGGGTGCAGGAGCGAGGACGTCCCGAGCCCGTCGTGTTCCCCGATCGGCCGGTGCCGGCGCAGGCCGCCCTCGACGGCAACATCGCGCAGGTCGCGGCGGTGTCGGTCACCGAGCTCCTCGGCGAGATCGACGGCATGACGGTGGCCACGGCGCAGGGCGACGTCACGCTTGCGACCCGCATCGCACAGAGCGAGTCGGAGCAGGCCGTCAACGTGACGTTCACCTCGCCGGGGCCGGTCGACCGGGTGCTCCACGCGGCCGCCTCGCCGGCGGCGATCTACGTGCTGCTCGTGTTCGGCCTGGCCGCCATCGCCTTCGAGCTCACACAGCCGGGGTTCGGCTTCGCGGGGTTCGCCGGCGTCGGGACGGTGGCACTCGGCGTGTACGGCCTCACGGTGGTGCCGTTCTCGTGGCTCGGGATGGCGCTCCTCGTCGGCGGCATCGCGCTCATGACGGCCGACGTGCTCGCGCGCCGCCTCGGGGTCCTCACGGGTCTCGGGCTCGTCGCCTTCGTGGCCGGCTCGGCGCTCGCGTTCGGCGGGGTGTCGGACCAGATCCGCGTTGGGCCCTGGCTGATCGGGTTCTCCGCGCTCGCGAGCCTCCTGTACTACGGGTTCGGCCTCACGGTGGCGGTCCAGTCGCGCGAGCGCATCACGTCCACCCAGAAGGGGCTCGTCGGGCTGGTGGGCGAGACCCGTGGCGCCCTCGACCCCGAGGGCCCGGTGTTCGTCAAGGGCACCCTGTGGCGAGGCCGGAGCCAGGCCGGGGCGATCCCCCAGGGCGCCCGGGTCCGCGTCCGGGGTGTCGACGGTCTCATCCTTCGCGTCGAGGCCGAGCCCGAGGTCCTCGCCGAGCCCTCGCCCGATCCGCTCCTCGGCGACTGAGGGGCCCCTCGGCGCGCCCGTCGGGCACGCGGAACGATGCGTTTGCGTGGCGAACGCGTCCCCGGGCAATCCTCGCGGCGCCCATCTTCGAACTCCCGGGTGAGACCGCTCGAGGAGGGGCAGCCACGTGGCCGCTCGGATGTCCGAGGACCTGAGGAAGGGCTGGCAGGCCGATGCCGCCTGCCGCGGCTCCGACGCGACGCTGTTCTTCGCCCCGAACTACTTCGAACGGCGCGAGGAGAAGGGCGCCCGCGAGCACCAGGCCAAGCGCCTCTGCGCCCGGTGCCCCGTGCGCGAGCCCTGTCTGGAGTACGCCCTGCGGATCCGGGACCCCCACGGCGTCTGGGGCGGGCTGAACGAGCTCGAGCGGCGTCGGCTCCTGCGCACGCGCGAGATGGCCGGCTGAGCCTGGCGCCCCCATCCCATCCCGTGCCGCCCGAGCGCCCGCGTGCGAGGATGCCTGCGAACCCGAGCCGGAGGTGGACCGTGATCGAGGACGTGCTCGCGAAGCTCGGCATCGAGCTGCCGCCCGCGGCGGCGCCGGTGGCCTCGTACGTTCCGGTCCGCCGGGCCGGGAACCTCGCGTTCGTCTCCGGGCAGCTGCCGCTCCGGGACGGCGTCCTGCTCTTCCCCGGGAAGCTCGGCGCCGAGGTGGCGCTCGCGCAGGGACAGGAGGGCGCACGCAGATGCGCGCTCCAGGCGCTCGCCGCGCTCCGCGAGGCGCTCGGCTCGCTCGACGCCATCCGGGGGATCGTGCAGCTCAGCGTGTTCGTCGCCTCGGCGCCGGGGTTCACGGACCAGCCGAAGGTGGCCAACGGGGCGAGCGACCTGCTCGTCGAGATCTTCGGGGATGCCGGCCGGCACGCGCGCGCGGCCGTCGGCGTGGCCGAGCTCCCCCTCGGCGCGAGCGTCGAGGTCGCCCTCGTCGCCGAGGTCGTCTAGCCCTCGTCCGGCGCCAGCGCCACGCGGACGTCGCCCACCCGCCTCGTGAGCCGACGCTGATCCAGGTGCTCGAGCAGCGGCACCGCGTACTTGCGCGACGTGCCGAGCCGCTCCCGGAGCGCGCTCACGGTCACCCCGGCGTCGCCCGCCTCGCGCACCACCTGCAGCGCGCGCTCGACGAAGGCGGGGGTGAGCACGAGCTCGGGCGAGACGCGGACGAGGAGCCCGGCTCGGGTCGCGGCGTCGAGGACCTCGCGGGCGATGCCGGCGCCGATGAGATCGGCCACGGTCGGCGGGGTGGGCTCGCCCTCGGCGACCGCGTGGACGAGGTGGTCGACCTCGTCCTGGTGCCCGGCGAGCGAGACGGCGTGCGAGGCGAGGCGCACGGTCGAGCCCTCGCGAGCGATCTGGCCGCGCGCCTCGAGGTCGTCCAGGAGCGCGTCCACGAGGTCCGGCTCGACGGCCGCTCCGGCCGCGCGGATCGCCGCGGCCGCCCCGGTCCGGACCGCGGCCAGGGCCTCGCCCGGGAGCAGCGGGTTCGTGGCGTGGAAGCCCTCGAGGTGCCGGCGGACGGCGGCGACGGCGGCCGCGTGCACCGTGGGGCTCACCCACCAGGTGCCGGCGCGCACGAGGTCGGACCCGTCGCCGGGACCGTGTCCGGTGAGCAGGCGCACGTCGGCGGCTCGGGCCGCGCCGCGCTCGGTCACGAGGAGCACGGGGAGGTCCTCGGGCCGGGCGCGCTCCCGCGCCGAGAGCCGAGCCTGCGGGTCGTGGCCCGGGCGCGCGGGGGGGTCCACGTCGAGGACGACGCCGCCGGCCACGGTCTCGCGGCGGCCGGTCTCGCGAAGGACGAAGCGGTCGAAGATGTCGAGCACGAGCGGGGCGGAGAGCCGGATCCGCGCGAACCGACCCTCGCCGCTCGTCTCCTCGTCGCCGAGGAAGCGGACCGCCGCGTCGCGCTCGGCGGCGCCTGCGTAGAGCTTGTAGGCGCCGCGCGAGGTGAGCGCGTGCGCGAGTCCACGAACGGGGCGGATGCGCGCCTCGAGCACCGCGGTCGGGCGCCACGCGCCGGGCGGCGCCAGGACGTCGCCGCGCTCGAGCTCCTCGCGCTCGGTCCCGACGAGGTTCGCGGCGACGCGGGAGACCGGCCGCGCGACCTGGATCGCTCGCTTGTGGGTCTGGAGCGAGCGGATCCGAGCCCGGCGGCCGGTGGGGTACAGCTCGACATCGTCGCCGACCGCGATCCGGCCGCCGGTCAGCGTCCCCGTCACCACCGTGCCGGCGCCCTTGATGGTGAAGATGCGGTCCACGAACTGCCGCGGCCTCGCGTCCTCGGCCGGCTCGGGTGCGGCGGTCACCATCGCGTCGAGGGCGTCCGCGAGCTCGTCGAGGCCCTCGCCCGTCCTTGCCGAGCACGCCACGAGGGGGGCGTGTTCGAGGGCGGTGCCGGCCAGCCGCGCGCGCACGTCCGCCTCGGTTCGCGCGAGGGTCTGAGCGTCCACGAGGTCCCGTTTCGTGAGCGCGACGACCCCGCCGTGCGCGCCGAGCACGTCGACGATCGCGAGGTGCTCCTCGGACTGCGGCTTCCAGCCTTCGTCCGCGGCGACGACGAACAGGACGAGGCGGACCGGCCCGACGCCCGCGAGCATGTTGCGGACGAAGCGCTCGTGGCCCGGCACGTCGACGAAGCCGATCTCGCGCCCCGAGGGCAGCACGCACCACGCGAAGCCGAGATCGATCGTGAGGCCCCGGCGCTTCTCCTCGGCGAGGCGATCGGGGTCGATCCCCGTCAGCCGGACGATGAGGCTCGACTTGCCGTGATCGACGTGGCCGGCCGTCGCGACGACGTGCAGCGGTGCTTCGGCACCGCCGGGAGACGGCTCAGGCATCGTCGGCGACGTCGTCGCCCTCGAGCGCGTACTGGATCGCCCGGGCGAGGTCCTTCACCTGCTCCGGCGGCACCGTGCGCAGGTCCATCAGGACACTCGTCTCGTTCACCCGGCAGAAGACCGAGGGGCGGCCGGTGCGCAGGCGGCCGGCCATCGCCGGCGGGTCGGGGACGCGGATCTCGACACCCCACGACGGGAGCGTGAACCCGGGGAGCGAGCCGCCGCCGACCGCCGACTCGCAGGCTGCGACGTGCGCGCCCTCGAGCTCGCCGTCGAGGGCCTCGGCGAGATGCGCGGCGCGGCGATGGACCTCCTCCGGCGGCTCGCGGAGCATGCGCCACACGGGGATCTCGTCACGGTGGTCCTTCGCGTACGCCGAGAGCACCGCCTCGAGCGCGGCCACCTGCATCGTGTCGATGCGGACCGCCCGCGCGACCGGGTGACGACGGAGGCGCTCGATGAGGTCGGCGCGGCCGAGGACGATCCCCGCCTGCGGCCCGCCGAGGAGCTTGTCGCCCGAGAACACGACGAGGTCGGCCCCCTGCTCGAGCGCCTCGCGCGCCGAGGGCTCCTCGGCGGGGACACCCGGCCAGCGTTCAAGCAACCCCGAGCCGAGGTCGTAGAGGAACGGCACCTTCGCGGTCCGCGCCACCGCCGCGAGCGCGGCGACCGACGGCTCGGCCGTGAAGCCGACGACGCGGTAGTTGCTCGGATGCACCTTGAGGATGGCCGCGGTGCGCTCGGTGAGGGCGGTGCGGAAGTCCGTGACGCGCGTGCGGTTCGTCGTGCCGACCTCGACGAGCTTGGCGCCCGAGGCGGCCATGATGTCCGGGATCCGGAACTCGCCGCCGATCTCGATGAGCTCGCCGCGCGAGACGAGGACCTGCTTGCCCCTCGCGAGCGCCGCGAGGGCGAGGAGCACGCCGGCCGCTCCGTTGTTCACGACGAGCGCCGTCGGGGCGCCGGTGAGGGCGCACAGCAGCATCTCCGCGCGGGTCGTGCGCCTGCCGCGCCGGCCGGTCGCGCGGTCGACCTCGAGGTCCCCGTACCCGCGCGCGGCGCGCG
>CAYUSA010000005.1:2407-85165 GCA_964447335.1 uncultured Actinomycetes bacterium | reverse complement strand
GGCCCCGCGTGGGCGGAAGCGGCCCTGCATCGCGGCCAGGCGCTCCGCCCGGCCTCGGCGAGCCTGGGTGCCGTCGTGCGCCTCTGCCGCCCGAGAGAGCAGCGGGAGCGCGGGCAGGTCGAGCCGGGCGCCGACGACCTCGGCGAGCGCACGGGCCTGGTCGAACCCTCGCTCGGCGGCCCGCCGGCGCGAGAGCGGCACCCACGTGACCGCCTGGACGGACGCATCCTCGCCGACCTCGTCCCACGTGCGCGCCATCGCGCCGCCGAGGGCCTCGGCCACACCGCGCCAGCCCGAGAACTTCAGCCGGTGGACGGCCGAGCGGACGGGACCGTGGAACAGGAACGGCGCACGGGCGAGCCCGATCCGCCCCGGCGGGCAGTCGCGGCAGCGGGCAACCTCGGCGCGGGCGGGCGAACCGCACCGGCGACACCACGGCGGTGCGAGGCAGACCACCTCACCCCGGCACGAGCCGCAGAACGGCCAGGGACCGTCACCGCACCCCGCGCACCGGCGCGGGAAGACAGCCTCGAGCACGTGACCGAGCACCGGCCGACGCTACCCCGCGATACCGACACGCTCAGGGCAGCGGCACGTCGAGCGCGCCCTCGGCGCCGCCCCGACCCCTGCCCTTCAGCTCGATCCGCAGCACGTGGTGCGTGCGGAGCAGCGGGAAGGCCGTGACCTTCGCCCGGCCGGTCGTCTCGTCCACCTCGGATCCGAGGACCTCAAGGCGCGTGCCGTCGGCGAAGAGCCGAGCGGAAACAGGCCCCGGCGGGTCCATGGAAAGGACGAGCTTCATGGCCTCGGCCCCGCAGTCCACGTGCTCGACGCGCGCGGTCGAGCGCTCGCCGAGGCGGACGGTGGCGTCGATGCGGATCTGCCCGCGCCGCACGCTCGCGCGCGGCCAGGACACCGCGAAGCGGCGTCCCCCGGGATAGGTGCCCAGGACGCCGTCGACCTCCAACGAGCATTCGAACCCGTACCAGCCGGGCTCGAGCTCCGCCACCAAGAGCTCGAAGGGGACGAACACGTCCTGGTGCGGCGCGACGTCGAGCGTGGTCGCCGCGACCGGGACCTCGCGCGAGGCGCCCCCGGCGACGGGCACCGCCCGGGCCTGCAGGAACACGACCTGGTGCGGGTCGCGGTCCTCGCCGCGCAGGATGAAGGCACCCTTCACCGTCGCGGGGAAGCGTTCGAAGCGTGCGCGGACCGTGACCTCGGCGCTCACGCCGCCCCCCTGGCCGCCGTGAGCTCGCGGAGCGCCGGCCCGTACGGCGGCCGGAGCACCCCACGTTCGGTGACGATCGCGGTCACAAGCTCGGCCGGGGTGACGTCGAAGGCGGGGTTGGCGGCGGGCGTGCCGGGCTCGGCGAGGTCGACGCCGAGCGGCGAGGTGACCTCGGCCGGGTCGCGCTCCTCGATGGGGATCTCGGCCCCGGTCGGCGTGCCGAGGTCCACCGTCGAGACCGGCGCGGCCACGTAGAACGGGATCCGATGACGGTGGGCGAGGACCGCGACCGGGTAGGTCCCGACCTTGTTCGCGACGTCGCCGTTCGCGGCGATCCGGTCTGCCCCCACGATCGCGAGATCGACCTTGCCCCGAGCCATCAGCGAGCCCGCCGCGGCGTCGGCCACGAGCGTCCGCGGGATGCCGAGCTTGCCCAGCTCCCACGCCGTGAGCCGCGCGCCCTGCAGCACCGGTCGCGTCTCGTCCACCCACACGTGGACGCGCTTGCCTGCGCGGTGCGCGGTGATCACGACGCCGAGCGCCGTGCCGATCCCCGCCGTGCACAGCATCCCCGTGTTGCAGTGCGTGAGGACGTTGGCCTCCTGGGGCACGAGCTCCTGCCCGTGGGCGCCCATCGCCGTGCAGGAGTCGCGATCCTCGGTCTCGATGAGGAGCGCCTCGGCGACCATCGCCTCGTGCACCCGCTGGAGCGTGCTGCCGACCGAGCAGCACTGGCCGGTCGCGACGCCCATCATCCGGTCGACCGCCCACGCGAGGTTCACCGCCGTCGGCCGGGCCGCCTTCAGGATCCGCGCGGCGTCCTCGAGCTCGCGGGGCAGGGCGCGGGTCCGGGCCTGCGTCGAGACGGTCGCCGCGAGCGCCATCCCGTACGCCGCCGCGACGCCGATGATCGGCGCGCCCCGGACGGCGAGCGAGCGGATCGCCTCGGCGACCTCGGCGACGGTCCGGCACTCGAGCACGACCTCCCGGTGCGGCAGGGCGCGCTGGTCCAAGATCTCGACCGCGTCGCCGCGCCACGCCACCGGGACGATGCCGGGCCCGGTCATCGCTCGCCTCGAGCCCGCGCGACGAGCGCATCGACGGCCTCGGCGAGCGTGCCCGCGTGCACGTACGCCCCGTGCGGCTCGCCCTCGACCCAGCCCTCGGGGACCGTGCCGGGAGCGTGGGCATGGGCGATGGCGCCCGGCCCCTGCTCGCGGTACATCGACACGTGGAGCGCGAGGTCCGACGACGCTGCGTCCGGCGGCGCTTCGAGCGTGCCCTCGAGCACGTCGCGCTCGCCGAGGCGTGCGAGCTCGCTCCCCGTGCGCGTGATGACGAGCCGCTGCCCGTCCCACACGGACAGGTTGCCCTCGCTCGCCTTCACGAGGCCGAGTGAGAACAGCGTCCGCCCGGCCGAGCGGAACCCGCTCAGGTCCCCTGCTCCCACGATCGCAGGTACTCCCCCTGCTCCGGCGTGAGCACGTCGATCTGCACGCCCATCGCCTGGAGCTTCAACCGCGCGACCTCCTGGTCGATGTCCTCGGGCACCGGGTACACCTGCGGCCCGAGGTCCGCCTGATTCGCGACGAGCCACTCGACCGAGAGCGCCTGGTTCGCGAACGACATGTCCATCACGGCAGCCGGGTGCCCTTCGGCGGCCGCGAGGTTCACGAGCCGCCCCTCGGCGAGCAGGTGCAGCCGCCGACCGTCGGCCAGCCGGTACTCGTCCACGAACTCGCGGATGCGCCGGGTGCTCACGGCGAGAGAGGCGAGAGCCGGCTTGTCGATCTCGACGTCGAAGTGGCCCGAGTTCGCCATCACCGCGCCATCCTTCATGAGCTCCATGTGCTCGCGCCGGATGACGTCCTTGTCGCCGGTGACCGTGATGAACACGTCTCCGATGCGCGCCGCATCGCGCATCGGCATCACCTGGTAACCCTCCATCGCGGCCTCGAGCGCGGGGAGTGCATCGACCTCGGTGACGACGACCTTCGCGCCCAGACCCCGCGCGCGAGAGGCGACGCCGCGCCCGCACATCCCGTAGCCGGCCACGACGATCGTCCGTCCGGCGAGGAGCAGGTTCGTGGCGCGCATGATGGCGTCCATCGTCGACTGTCCGGTGCCGAACCGGTTGTCGAACAGGTGCTTGGTGTCCGCGTCGTTCACCGAGACGATCGGATAGCGGAGCGCTCCGTCGCCGGCCATCGCGCGAAGGCGGATCACGCCGGTCGTCGTCTCCTCGGTGCCGCCGAGCACCTCGGGCACCTGGTCGGGCCGCTCCCTGTGGAGCACGCTCACCATGTCGCAGCCGTCGTCCATCGTGACCTGCGGCCGCGCGTCGAGCACCGCGTTGATGTGCCGGAAGTAGGTGTCGTTGTCCTCGCCCTTGATCGCCTGCGTCGGGATGCCCGACTCGCAGAGCGCGGCCGCCACGTCGTCCTGCGTCGACAGCGGGTTCGAGGCGCAGAGCGACACGTCCGCGCCACCGGCCCTCAGCGTCTCCATCAGGTTCGCCGTCTCGGTCGTCACGTGCAGACACGCGCCGATCCGCACGCCGGCGAGCGGGCGTTCCTTCTCGAACCGCTCACGGATCAGCGCGAGGACCGGCATCTCGCCGGCCGCCCACTCGATCCGCTCACGTCCCTTCCCGGCCAGGCCGAGATCCGTCACGTCGCCGTCCATCGGTCTCCTTTCGAAAGGACGTCCTCGATCACGGCGCCGACGGCTCCCGCCATCGCGTCCGAGGCCCGCACGACGTCCTCGTGCCTGACTTGCACCCCTACCTGATTCGTGACGAAGAACAGACCCAGCACCCGCATGCCGAGCGCTCGCGCCGGCACGGCCTCGGGCACGATCGACATCCCCACGACCGCGGCGCCCGCCGAGCGCAGGTACGCGATCTCGGCGGGTGTCTCGTACATCGGGCCCGGCATCGCGGCGTAGACACCCGTGGACGCCGGCACGCCGACCCGCTCGGCCGCCGCCAGAGCGAGCGCGCGGAGATCGGCGTCGTACGCGCCGACCATGTCCACGAACGGCGGCGAGCCGTCCGGGTTGCGCCATCCGCGGAGCGGGCTGCCGCCGAGGAAGTTCAGATGGTCGGTGCCGACCACGAGGTGGCCGGTGTCGAGGCCCTGGCCGATCCCGCCGGTCGCGGCCGTGAGGATCGCCGTGCCCGCGCCGAGGAGCCGGGCCACGCGGACCGGCAGGGCGCAGGTCGACAGGTCGTTGCCCTCGTAGAAGTGGATCCGGCCCCGGAACACCGCGACCGGCACGCCCGAGATCTCGCCGAGCACGAGGCGTCCCGCGTGGCCGGGGACGCTCGGACGCGGGAACCCCGGGAGCTCCTCGAACGAGAACGCGGCCTCCTCGTGGACGCCGGCCAACGCGGCCCCGAGCCCGCTCCCGAGGACGATGACCACCTCCGGCTCGAGCGCGGTTCGCTCGCGGATCCGCTCCGCGGCCTCGTCGGCGAGGGCATCACCCGGTCCCGGCAGCCCCGTCATCTCGCCTCCGCGAGCGCTCGCTTGAGTCCCACGATGGCATCCATCTCCGAGGGGTCCGCGCCGTGCGCGAGCCCGAGGTACGTCGCCGTGAAGTCGCCCGTCGCGACGAGCGTGAGGAGCCGCGCGAGCGCCGAACGCCCGCGCGCCCACACCTCCTGCGCCCGAACGCCGGCGGCCTCGGCGATCCCGATCGACAGCCCGAAGCGGGCGGCCACGTCGGGATGCTCCCCCTCGTGGCGGAGCGCGACGAGGAAGGAGCCGCGGCCGCGGTCTTCGGACCAGCCGACGACCTCGTTGTGGTCGAGCTCGGGCAGCGCGCTCGACCACGCGGGGACCTTGCCGTTCTCGTTCAGCTGCGCCTTCCAGCGCGAGGCGGCGACCGCGCCTATGCCCTCGGCGCCCCAGACCACCGGCATGCGCTCGCCGATCGCCTCGGCTAGCTGCTTCGCAGGGTTCACCGCGGTCGGAAGGCCGGGGGCGAGCTGCGCGACGAGCACTTCCAGCTCGCGGACGGCCTCGTCGAGGGCGGAGCGCACCGACGGGAAGACCCCGATCGCCTCGAGGGCGCCGAGCGTCGCGAGCGCCAGGTACCCGAACGCGGCGCGCGGCACGAAGCCGCCCGGCAGGATCACCCGGCCGAGCTCGAGCTCCGCTGCCCGCCGACCGAGCTCGCCGCCCGAGGCCACCGCGACGACGCGGCAACCGCGCCGCACGGCCTCCTCGAAGCACGCGAGCGTCTCTGCCGTTTCGCCCGAGTACGACGAGGCGACGAGGAGCGTGTGCGGCTGGCACCACTCGGGGAGCTCGGGCGCGCGGATGACCTGTACGGGCACGCCGAGCCGGTCGGCAGCGAGCGCCCGCAGCACGTCGCCCGCGATGGCCGAGCCGCCCATCCCGCAGAGCGCGACGTTCTCGACGCCGTCGGCCGACGGCAGGTCCGAGGCCCCGAGCCCGAGCTCGTAGCCCTCGCGGCAGTGGCGCGGCAGGAGCGTGACGGCGTCGAGCATCCCGCCGGGATCGCCCGCGCGGAGCGCCCGATCGTCGTCGAGCGGGTTCACCGCCGCTTCTTCCCCGCGGGCTTCTCGGCCTCGTCGATCAGCATCACGGGGATGCCGTCGCGCACGGGGTAGCGGTACCCGCACTTCGTGCACACGATGACCTGCTCGGCCTCGTGGTACTGGATCTCGCCCCGGTCGTTCGGGCAGACGAGGATCTCGAGCAGCTCGGGATCAAGGCTCACGACGAACCCCCTTCGTTCTGGATGCGCGCGAGGACCTCCTCGGTCTTGTCTTCGAGGAGCTCCTCGGTCCTCGCCTCGACGTTCAGACGCAGCAGCGCCTCGGTGTTCGAAGGCCGCACGTTGAACCACCAGTCGTCGAACTCCACGGTGAGCCCGTCCGTGCGGTCCAGTCGGCCGTCCGCGTAGGCGGCGGCGATCGCCTCGACCGCCGCAGCCTGGTCCTGCACGCGCGAGTTGATCTCGCCCGAGGCGTGGTAGCGCCGGAACGGCGCGAGCACCTCGGAGAGCGGCCGGCCGGCGAGCGAGAGTTGCTCGAGCACGACGACCGCGGCGATGAGCCCCGAGTCCGCGCGGTAGTTCTCGCGGAAGTAGTAGTGGCCCGAGTGCTCGCCGCCGAACACCGCCCCGCTCTCGGCCATCACCTGCTTGATGAACGAGTGGCCGACGCGCGTGCGGATCGGCGTCCCGCCGTGCTCGCGGATGACCTCGGGCACGGCCCACGAGCAGATGAGGTTGTAGACGATCTTGGCGCCGGGATGGCGCTCGAGCATCGCGGCGGCGACGAGCGCGGTGACCTCGGAGCCGCTCACGCCCTCGGCGCGCTCGTCGACGAAGAACACGCGGTCCGCATCCCCGTCGAACGCGAGCCCGATGTCCACGCCATGCGCGAGCACCTCGCGCTTCAGGTCCCGCTGGTTCTCCGGGTCGATCGGATCCGCCGGGTGGTTCGGGAACGTGCCGTCGAGCTCGGGATACAGGTGCACGAGCGTGACCGGCAGCCGCGCCAGGACGGCGGGCACGACGAGCCCGCCCATGCCGTTCGCCGTATCGGCGACGACGGTGAGCGGCGCGATGTTCGCCGGATCCACGAACGAGAGCACGTGGTCGGCGTACGCATCGAGCAGGCTCCGCTCTTGCACGGCGCCCGTGCGCGATGCCGAGGGGTACACGTCGGCCTCGGCGAGCGCCCGGATCGTGCCCAGCCCGGTGTCCTGGCCAACCGGCTTGGCGCCGGCGCGACAGAACTTCAGCCCGTTCCACTGCGGCGGGTTGTGGCTCGCGGTGAGCATCGCGCCGGGCACGTCGAGCGAGCCGGAAGCGAAGTAGAGGAGGTCGGTCGACGCGAGCCCGAGGTCCACCACGTCGGCGCCGCGCGAGGTCGCACCCTCGATGAACGCCTCGGAGAGCGAGGGCGAGGAGAGCCGGCAGTCGCGCCCGACGGCGATCCGCGACGCCTGCGACCAGGCGGCGAAAGCGGCTCCGATGCGGCGCGCGATGTCCTGATCGAGGTCGTCGGGAACGACGCCGCGAACGTCGTACGCCTTGAAGATCCGGTCGAGATCGGGATGCGGTGACACGGTCACCGCATCCTACTCGACGGTGCGATCAGCCCTTCCGGGCGAGGACGGACCCGATCACGTTCGTGAGCGGAACGGCATCACCGTTCCGGTACCACCACTTCGCCTCGCACATGTGGCAGGTCGTGAACCCCAGATCGCTGCCGCTCACGTTCATCGAGATCGAGATGAGATCGCCCTGCTGGCACTCGGGGCAGGTGCCTTCGGTCTTGTCGTCCATGCCCGTATCCTCGGCCCCAGGGCCGCCTCCGGACCATAGCCCTCGAACCTCATTTCCGCAGGTCCGCGTGGGCCGTCTCCCATGTCGGCCGGGCGTCCGGTCCCGTATCCCCCGGCATGCCGCACACCGCAGCGCGGGGGGATGCCGAAGGTCGGAGCGCCGGTCGGCCGGCAGGGGCCGCTAGGGCTTGATGATGACCCTCGTCCCGATCGGGACGAGCGGGTACAGCTCCTCGGAATCCGAGATGAACATCCGGATGCAGCCGTGCGAGGCGTAGGTCCCGATCGACGCCGAGTTCGACGTCCCGTGGATCCGGATGCCGGGCGAACTCAGGTACAAGGCGCGCGTGCCGAGCGGGTTGCTCGGGCCGGGCGCGATGACGGCCGGCAGGTCGGCGCCCCACGAGTCGAGCGCCGGGTTGTACCACGTCGGGTTCTCCTTCTTGTCGATGACCTGCCACGTGCCGACCGGTGTGCTGTAGCCGGGGGCCGCCGTCGCCACGCGGTACTCCTTGGTCACCTTGAAGCCGTCGTACAGCGTGAGCGAGTTCTCCGACAGGTCCACGACGATCGTCCCACCGAGGGCCGCGGTGGTGACCTCGGGTTCGATCTCGCGCAGCGGGATGGCGACCTCGGCGGCACGGTCCTCGAGCGCGACCCGGATCCGCGTGGCCGCGAGCTGGGTCTTCAGCGCCATACCCGTCTTCGGGCGCCGCGTGACGAGCTCGTTCTCGACGAGCGCGATACGGGCGTTCACCGCCGGGACGGCCACCTCGTCTCGCGCCTGCTCGACGAACGACACGATCGCGGCGTCGTCATAGGCGAACGCGACATCGATCGACGCGTCGACGGGCTCGTCGGCGATCCGGTGGTAGACGCGGTTCACGAAGGACAGCGAGTCCGCGACCGCGAGGGCCTCGTCGACCGCGGTCTCGACGCCGGCCGTCATCCCGAGCACGGCCCGCGTGACGATCCAGGTGTGCTCGCCGGCGGTGATCGACAGCTGCCCGTCCAGGGTCTCCTGCGCCCGAGCGGTCACGGCACGGACGGCCTCGGCGCGCGTCATGTCGGAGACGTCCACGCCGGCCACCACGACGCCGGGCAGGATGCGACCCGCGGCCGAGGCGTCGTAGCGATAGGCGGCGAAGGCCGTGCCGGCGCCCATCACGCCGATGACGCCGATGACGACGAGCGCGACCTTCCAGCCACGTCCGCGAGGGTGCTTGCCGTGCTTGCCTCTTGCCATGCTCACCCCTGTACCGATCGGCGCGGGGCCTGCCGGGCCGCCGTGCCGCCGTTGCCTAAGGGCACATCATACGCGGGCTTCCGCGAAGCTCAGGAAGGCACCCATGGATCGGGGATCGGTACTCCGACGGAGACCGCGAAGGTCGCGAAACCCTCTCGGCCAAGCGAGTACGACGCCGAGGTCGGCACGAACGTTCCGCTCGAGGCCACGGCGAGCACCGACGAGCTCCCCGCCTCGGCGACGAACGCCTTCGGCGCGCGCACGGTCCGGCCCGGGGGCACCTCGACCGTAACGGGCTCCACGGGGGACGCGCCCTCCGAGGGCAGCGCGCTGAGCGTGACGATCGCGGGCTCGTCCCCCGGGTTCGCGAGCACGATCCCGGGGTTGGCCGGCGACCCGGCGACCGCCGTGAGCAGGACCCAGGCCGCGGCGGCCTGCGTCGCGCCCGTCGTGGAGCCCTGGTCCGACGTGACGCCGAAGGTGCGCCGCGCGAACGCCACCCCCGGCCCGCCCGCCGACACCACGATGGTCGAGGGCGTTCCGGTCGTGAGCGCGATCGTGCGCGCCGACTCTCCCGCCGGCGCCGCGTCGGCGAGCGCGGAGAGCGGCTGCGTGGTCTCGATGTCGAACAGGTCACCCGACAGCACGACGCGCTCCAGGCCCGTGCTCATCACGACGAGGTCCGTCCGGCCGGCGTCGGCCCCGCCGGGCAGGATCTGCGAGGGCGCCGCGCCGGGCAGCCCGACGACGCTGCGGATGCCGGCGATCTTCGAGACGCCGAGGGTCGCCGCCGCCACCCGGCCGACCGAGACGTCCACGATGGTGGAGACCGTGTCCTCGCCGAGGGCCTTCTGGTTCAGCCGGAAGGCCTCGGCATGGAAGGGCTTCAACGTGACGTTCGTCCAGTCCTCGGTGCGCACGGGCTCACGGCGCTCGGACAGCAGGGTCAGCGAGATCACCGCGTCGGTCGCGTACGGGTTCATCACGATGACGTAGTCGTCGTCGTTCTCCTGCGTCGCGCCGTCGGGCAGGAGCCAGCGCGAGCTCGTGTCGGGCAGGCAGGGCTCGGCCGCGACGCCGCCCTCGTCTCCGCCGGCGTGCGACACCCACCCGGCGGCGACGAACCCGCCGAAGTACTCCACCGTGGTCGAGCGCTCGCGGCTGTCGGCCGGGACCGGCACGACGAGCGTGGATCCCGGCGCCACCGTGAAGTCGGCGGGCGCCTCGGGCCTCGAGCCGGCGATGCTCCGCACCCGGACCGGCACGGGCTCCGAGCCGGGGTTCGCGAGCTGGAGCCAGACCTGCCAGTCCTCCGGGCCGCCGCCGTACGGGCAGAACCACGCGCCGGAGGGGGCCCGACCCGCCGGCCCCGCCTCGAGCTGTCGAGCCCCGACCGATCGGTCCAGGTACAGGCCGCCCGCGACGACGCCCACGAGCACGACGAGCGCCGCAAGCAGCTGTCCTTTGTTCCTCACTGCGACACCGGCTTCCTGGTGATCCAGAGCGCCGCGATCCAGAGCAGGCCGAGCGCCGCCATCTCCGCGACCCGAACCCAGCCCCCCGTGTGCTCGATCGTGAGGTCCCCGCTGGCGACCGGGAACCCGAGCGCCCAGCCGAACGGCTGCTCGGGCTCGACGCGGACGCCGTCGTTCACCGCGCGCCAGCGCTCGTCGAACTGGGTCGCGAGGTAGGCGACGCCCCGCGTGGCCGAGCCCTGCCAGCCGCCGCCGGCTCGCTTCAGCGGCGAGGCCGCGATCTCGGGCAGCGCCGCGAGCGAGGCGAGGTCCCGGGTGTCGGCGGCCTTGGCGAAGTCCCGCGACGCGATCACCGACGCGACCGGGAGCGCGGCGGGGTTCCGGTAGATCATGAGGCCGCCGGCGGGCACCGCGTACAGATCCAGCTGGTCCTCGAGCCGCTCGACGACGGCAGGCGGGAGATCTCCCTCGTCCGCGACGACGAAGCGGACCGCGAGCGGCGCGAGCAGCTGCCCCGCGTGCCGCGTGTCGCCGGCCACGATCTCGCCGAGCACGTCGGCGAGGAACCCGTAGCCGGGACCGAACTGCCCGCGGCCGATGTCGAGTGCGGTGATGCCGTCGCGATCGGTGAGCGCGTACCGCAGCGAGGCCGCCCCCGACTGCAGCAGCGCGGTCGGGTCGCCGCCGGGCGCCGGGAACCGCCCCCCGCCGGGCCGCCCTAGCCACAGGATGCGGAACTCGCCCTGCGAGCTCGCCGAGACCACGGGCCAGGCCGGCGGGAGCCCGTTCTTGCCGACCTCCCACTCGCCGAGCGCGGCCTGGAGCGCCTGCGCCCCGAAACCGACCGAGACGACCACCGCGAGCACCGCGGCGGCGAGCTGGCGGACGCCGAAGGCCTCCTTGCCCATCCGGGCGCCGAGGGTCGCGACGCCGTACCCGAGGAGTGCCGCCATCGCGAGGCCGGCGAGCACGAGGTACGCCGACTGGTTCGTGAGCGCGTCCGGCAGCCACCTCGCCGCCGAGGCCCACGCAAGGCCGAGGCCGGCGACGGCGAGCAGCAGGGCTCGCCAGGCTCGGCCGCGGTGGTCGGACCCGACGACCCCGAAACAGACGATGGCCGCGATCGGCAAGAAGGTCGCGACGGTCCAGGTGCCCGGGCCACTCCCGGGGGCGAGCCGGGCGATCGCCCACAGGTCCGTCGTGCCGACCCGGGAGGACAGCTCGGCGCCGGGCGCCTCGAGGAGATCGGCGAGGATGGGGAAGGCGAGCGCTGCCGCGGCCAGCGCGGCGGCGGCCGTGAGCAGCAGACCCCGACCACGGTGTCGTCCCGCGAGGAGCAGGGCGAGGACGATGGGCCCGAGAGCGAGCACGGTCCCGGGGAAGAACGCGGTGCCGAGGGCCGCGGCGACGCCGAGGCTCACGATCGCCTTGCCGAGGCGCTCGGGGCGCTCGGCCGCGAAGAGCACATCTAGCCGGTCCCAGGCCGCCGGGAGCGCGGCGAGCAGGACGAGGACCCCCATCCGGCCCTCGGAGAACGACCAGAGCGAGATCGCGGACATCGCGTACGCGACGGCGCCGACGACCGCCGCCCCGGGCCGTTGGGTCTGCCGCGAGAGCGCACGGTACATCGATACGGCCGCGATCGGCGGGAGCGCGGCGAGGAACACCTTCTGCGCGAGCGCCGTGCTCCCGAAGGTGAGCCACGACAGCCCCCCGAGCGCGGCCAGGGCCGGGCTCGCCGGCTGCGCGCCGCCGAGGACCGTGGTCCGCGTGCCCGAGAGCAGCTCGTGCCAGAAGCCGGATGGGGCGGCGGGGAAGGCCGGCAGCGCGCCGCCCTGCAGGACCTCGGGTCCGACGAAGTGGCGCACCGCGAGCGACCCCAGCCCGATCGCGAGGAACGCGGCCACGAGCACCGGATGCGCCATCGCGAGCGACGCCGCGCGCTCTCGCAGGCGAGGCTGCTCCTCGTCGGCCGCCTCGTCGAGCTGCTCGTCCAAGATCTCCTCGGCCCGTTCGAACCAGCGCGGCATGCGGAACGCGGAGGCCATGAACCGGCGGACGTGCCGGTCGCGGACCTGGCGGACCGACTGCACCCGGACCCGCCGCCGGAGGGTTCCGGGCAGGTGCAGCAGGTTCCATCCCCACGCCGCGAGGAGATCGAAGGCGTCCTCGAACCGGCGCGAGAGCGACAGCAGGAACAGCCGAACGAGTCCCGCGACCGCGTAGAGCGGCAGGAGCCACAGGAGCGTGAGGATCCCGTAGTCCTTCAGCATGGACGCGAGGCCGGAGCGCTCGGCGTAGTAGCGGGAGCTCCGGCGTCGCTGTCGCCACGCGCGCTCGCCGCGGGCGCTCGCGTCGCAGTGCCGCGCTTGTGCGAGGGGTGTCATCAGCACGCGGTACCCGGCCACGCGAGCGCGCCAGCAGAAATCGAGGTCGTCGTGGTGGCCGCCGTAGCGCTCGTCGAACTGGCCGGTGCGCTGCCACGTCTCGCGCGAGACGAGCATCGCGCACGAGGACACGAACAGGACCTCGAGCACGCGGTCGTACTGCCCCTGATCCCACTCCCCCTCCTGCAAGGGGTTGTAGGGGTGCCCGAATGCATCGACGGAGCGGCCGACCTCGCGCAGGACGCGGGGGTCCTCGCAGTCGACGACCTTCGGACCGACGACGCCGACGCGCTCGACGCCGTGGATGCCCTCGGCGGTCTCGACGAGGCGCGCGACGGCGTCGGGCTCGAGCGCGGCGTCGTCGTGCAGGATCAGCAGGTAATCCGCGACCTGAGCGGCCGGCAGCTCCGAGGCCGCGCGGAGGGCACCCGCGATCCCGCGGTCCTCGGGGAGCGAGAGCACCCGGCGCTCGCCGAGCGCCTGGGTCAAGATCTCAAGGGAGTTGTCGGTCGAATCGTTGTCGACCGCGACGACGCCGAGGCGGGTATAGCGCTGCGCCGCGAGCGACCGGAGACACTCGCGGAGCCAGCGGGCGCCGTCTCGCGCGACCAGCACGGCGAGAACGCTCGGGGTGCGGACGGCGTCGTCCGTGGCGGGGCGATCGGCTGTCGTGGTGACCATGGGGTGCGCCCGTGCGCGGCGCGCAGCCTAGCATGCGCGGTCGCCCGAACGGCGGAAGGGGGGCGCAACCGCACCCCCCTTCCAGACGGGCTGCAGCGGACTACCGCTTCTTCGCGGCCGTCCGCTTCTTGGCCGCAGGCTTGCGAGCCGCCGTCTTGCGAGCGGCGGGCTTGCGCGCCGCCGTCCGCTTCTTCGCCGCGGGCTTGCGAGCAGCGGTCTTCTTCCTGGCCGCGGGCTTACGAGCGGCCGCCTTCTTCGCCGCGGGCTTGCGAGCAGCGGGCTTGCGCGCCGCCGTTTTGCGAGCCGCCGGCTTCTTGGCTGCGGGCTTCCTCTTCGCGGTCGACTTCTTCTTCGCGGGAGACATCGGTCACCCCCTTCCTCTCCTCAGGACGCCATCCGCTTCAGGCGTCGCCGTTCCCGTTCGCTCATCCCGCCCCACACCCCGTAGCGCTCATCGCGACGGAGGGCGTAGTTCAGGCACTCGATGCGGACGGGGCAATCGGCGCAGATCCGTTTCGCCTCCCTCGATGACCCTCCCTTCTCGGGGAAGAAGACCTCGGGGTCGTGCTCTCGGCACCGCGCCCGTTCCTGCCACGGGATGTAATGATGCACTGCTCGCTCCCCCCAGAATCACATCGGTGTGATTCTGAAGGAATCTCTCCCTCTTTGACAAGAGGGGATCTCGCGATCCCGTGTTTCTCCACATGCGTCCCCGGATGCATCGTCCACGCCCGTTGACGACGTGACAAGTACTTCGGCGTACGAAATCGGATGTCAATCCGCCTTACGACTACGGTCAAGGAGCTTGACCGATGAGCGTATCGCCGACGCTTCTAGACCGGAAGACGATCGGCGGAGGGAACGGCGCGCGACTCAACGGACGTCGGCGAATCGTTGCGCTGCAGGTGTTCGTACGTGGTCGTGCGCTCGACGGGAACGCGAGCGATGGAGCGGATCGCGTCCTGCAGCTCCCACGGCTCCATGCGGATCCCCCACTCGGCACCGGCCATGCGGCTGATCGTTTCTTCCATCAACGTGCCGCCGAAGTCGTTGGCTCCGCCGTTCAGGATGAGCTTGCTCGCCTCGACACCGAGCTTCACCCACGACACCTGGATGTTGTCGATCGCGCCGTCGAGGAGGATCCGGGCGACCGCATGCATCCGCCGGTTATCCTCGAAGGTGGCCCCGGGACGGGCTCGGCCCGCGAGGTAGATCGGCGCGTTCTGATGGACGAAGGAGAGCGGGACGAACTCGGTGAAGCCCCCCGTCTCGGCCTGGATCCGCGCGAGACGGCGGATGTGGAAAACCCAGTGCGGTGGGGCGTCGACGTGCCCGTACATGATCGTGGACGAGGACCGGATCCCGAGCCCGTGGGCGGTCTTCACGATCTCCTCCCACGTGTCGGCGGGGAGCTTGCCCTTGGTGAGGAGCCAGCGGACGTCGTCGTCCAAGATCTCGGCCGCCGTGCCTGGGATCGACCCAAGGCCGTGCGCCCTGCACTCGGCGAGGAACTCTCGGAACGACACGCCGAGCTTCGTGGCGCCGTTCAGGATCTCCATCGGGCTGAACGCGTGGATGTGGATATCCGGCGCCGCGGCCTTCACCGCGTCCAGGAGATCCACGTAGAAGGACCCGGGCAGGTCGGGGTGGATCCCGCCCTGCATGCAGACCTCGGTGGCTCCCGACTCGGCGGCCTCGCGGACGCGCGCGGCGACCTCGGCCAGGGTGAGGGTGTAGGACTCGGGATCGACCTCCCGCTGGGCGAATGCGCAGAAGCGGCAGCCCACGTAGCAGACGTTCGTGAAGTTGATGTTCCGGTTCACGACGTAGGTGATCTCCTCGCCGACGGCCTCGGCACGCAGGGCGTCGGCCACGGAGCAGAGCGCCTCGAGGGCGGCCCCGTCGGCCCGGAAGAGCGCGAGGGCTTCCTCGTCGTCGATCGACTCGTGGCGCTCGGCCTTGCGGAGCGCGCCCCGGATCTCGGCATCGAGGCGCTCGGGCTGCACGCGCTCGCCGAACCAGGCGCGTGTCACCTCGTTCTCGGCCTCTGAGAGGTCGCCGTAGACGGCCACCGCATCGTCGCGCAAGCCCGCCGCGGGGTCCTTGGCGAACGCGAGGTCGGTCGTGCGCGGTTTCCACTGCACGTCGGGGTCCTGCCACGCGATCGGCTCGGGGCTGCGCCCGGCGACCGCGAGGCCGTCGGGCGCCATGAGCGCGGCGACCGGAGCACGCATCTTGCCCGCGAGGTACGGGTCGGGACGGAGCGCGAACGAGGGGTAGATCGTGAGGCGCTCTCGGAGCTCGAGACCACGCTCGGCCGTGCGCGCCGCGAGGGTCTCGGTCGCCGGCCAGGGCTTCTCCGGGTTCACGTGATCCGGCGTCAGGGGCGACACGCCGCCCCAGTCGTCGATCCCCGCGTCGAGGAGCCGAAGCTGCATGCCGGGCTCGGACAGGTTGGGCGGGGCCTGCAGGTGCATCTGCGGGCCCAGCACGACACGCGCCGTCGCGACCGTTGCCAGGAACTCCTCCTCCCCCGGCTCCGGAGCGTCCTGCATCGCGGTGGCCGGCTTGGCTCGGAAGTTCTGGACGATGACCTCCTGCACGTGGCGGTAGCGGCGGTGCAGGTCGCGGATCGCGAACAGCGACTCGGCGCGTTCGCGCTGCGTCTCGCCGATGCCAACGAGGATGCCCGTCGTGAACGGGATGGCGAGCCGTCCGGCGTCCTCGATCGTCCGGAGGCGGACCGACGGGACCTTGTCCGGGGAGCCGAAGTGCGGACCGCCGCGCTCGGACAGGCGCGCGGAGGCGGTCTCGAGCATCAGTCCCATCGAGGCGCTCACGTGCTTCAGCCGCGCCATCTCCTCCCAGCTCATGACCCCGGGGTTGAGGTGCGGTAGGAGCCCGGTCTCCTCGATCACGCGGATCGCGGCGGCGCGGACGTAGTCGAGCGTGGAGCCGTACCCGCGCTCGTCGAGCCACTCGCGCGCGACGGGGTACCGGTCCTCGGGCCGGTCGCCGAGGGTGAAGAGCGCCTCCTTGCAGCCGAGCGCGCGGCCGCCCTCGGCGATCGCGACGACCTCCTCGAGCGACAGGAACGGCTGCTCGAGCCTCGTGGGGGGCTTCGCGAAGGTGCAGTAGTGGCAGTGGTCCCGGCAGAGCATCGTGAGCGGGATGAACACCTTGCGCGAGTAGGTCACGACCCGGCCGTGACCGAGGTCCCGCAGGCGCGCGGCGATCGGCAGGAGGCGCTCGAGGTTCTCGCCGCGGGCGGACAGCAGCGCCTCGGCCTCGTCCGTCGACAGCGCCTTGCCGGCCTCGGCCCGCGCGAGCGCCCGCCGGATGCCGTGCGCGGTGACCTCGGACATACGGGCCGAGCCTACTACGCTGTACCGGATGCGAGTGACGACGCTCGCCGGGGGGATCGGCGCGGGGAAGTTCCTGCGCGGGCTCGTGCGCGCCGTGGATCCGGCAGGCGTGACGGCGGTCGTGAACACGGCGGACGACATCGTGATGCACGGGCTGCACGTGTCGCCGGACCTCGACTCGGTCACCTACTGGCTCGGGGACGTCTTCGACCGCGAGCGCGGCTGGGGACGTCGCGACGAGACCTTCCGCGCGACCGAGGAGCTCGCCCGGTTCGACCCGGAGGCGGCGTGGTTCGGGCTCGGGGACCTCGATCTGGCCACGCACCTGTTCCGCACCCGGCGCCTGGCCGAGGGCTCGACGCTCGCGGAGGTTACGGCGGCCGTCGCGAGCCGCTTCGGGGTCGAGGCGCGGATCCTCCCGATGTCCGACGACGCGGTCACGACCCGGGTGGACGTCCTGTCGGACGGGCAGGAGCTCGACCTGCACTTCCAGGAGTACTGGGTCGCCCGTCGGGCGCGGGACGACGTCAAGGACGTTCGCTACGCGGGCGCCGAGGACGCGCGGCCGGCGCCGGGCGTGCTCGAGGCGCTCGAGGCCACGGACGCCATCGTCATCTGCCCGTCGAACCCGGTCGCCTCGATCGGCCCGATCCTCGCCGTCCCCGGCATCCGCGAGGCGCTCGCGGCCCGGCGGGAGCGCGTCGTGGGCGTCTCGGGCATCGTGGGAGGCGCCCCGCTCGCCGGCATGGCGGACAAGCTCATGCCGGCGCTCGGCGTCGAGGTCACCGCGGCGGGCGCCGCCGACTGCTACCGGGGCCTGCTCGGCGCGTGGGTCGTCGACGAGGTCGACCGGGCGCTCGTCCCGCGCATCGAGGCGGCGGGGCTCACGGTCGGCGCGACCGACACGATCATGCGCAACGACGAGGCCGCGGAGGCGCTCGCACGGTTCGCGCTGGACCTGCTGCCGTGACCCTGGAGGTCCTGCCGCTCACCGGCCTACCCGAGGTCCGTCCGGGAGACGACCTCGCGGCGCTGCTCGCGCCCGCGCTCCGCGACGCCGGCGTCCGCGAGGGCGACATCGTCGTCGTGACGCAGAAGATCGTCTCGAAGGCCGAGGGGCGCGTCGTGTCCGCCGAGGGCGCCGATCGCGACACGTGGGTCGAGCGCGAGACGAAGCGGGTCGTCGCTCGGCGAGGGGACCTCGTGATCACCGAGACGCACCACGGGTTCGTCTGCGCGAACGCCGGGGTCGACGCCTCGAACGTGGATGCCGGGACGCTCACGCTCCTGCCCGAGGACCCCGACGGCTCGGCCGAACGGGTCCGCGCGGGGCTCGCGGCCGCGCTCGGGGTGGCACCGGCGGTCGTGATCACCGACACATTCGGCCGACCGTGGCGCGAGGGCCTCGTGAACGTCGCGATCGGCTGTGCGGGCCTCCCGGCCGTGGTGGACCTGCGGGGCAGGCCCGACGACCGGGGCCGGGTGCTCGAGGCGACGATCGTGGCGCTCGCGGACGAGATCGCCGCGGCGAGCGGGCTCGTGATGACAAAGGTCTCGCGCGTCCCGGCGGCGCTCGTGCGCGGCGTGGTTGCCGAGGGGCCGCCCGCGCCCGCGAGCGCGCTCGTGCGCGCGCCCGAGGACGACCTGTTCCGCGAGTCGCCGCTGCAATCGATCCGGGCCCGCCGGACGATCCGCACCTTCGGCCCCGGCGACGTGCCGCGCGAGGCCGTCGAGGAGGCCGTCCGGGCCGCGTGCACCGCTCCCGCGCCGCACCACACGCGGCCGTGGATGTTCACCGCGCTGCAGACCCCGGCGGCGCGCCGCACGCTACTCGCGGCGATCGCCGAGGCTTGGCGGGCGGACCTTCGACGCGACGGCACGCCCGAGGAGACGATCGCCCGCCGGATCGCGAGGAGCGACGAGGTGCTCGGCGCGGCGCCGATGCTCGTCGTGCCGTGGATCAGGTTCGCCGGCGCCCACCCGTACCCGGACCCCGAGCGGGCCCACGCCGAGCAGGAGATGTTCCTGCTCGCGGGCGGCGCGGCGATCCAGAACCTGCTGCTCGCGCTGCACGCGCAGGGGCTCGCATCGTGCTGGATCAGCTCGACCCTGTTCTGTCAGGAGGAGACGCGCGCGGCCCTTGGGGTCGACGACGAGTGGTTCGCGCTCGGCACGATCGCCGTCGGCCGGCCGACGGAGGGTGAACCGCCCCCACGGCCCGATATCGATCTCGCTCGGCATCTTCGGACGCGGTGAGGCGGCACGCGCCGCGCGTCGACGTCACTCCCGGTGGAACGCCGTCCCGAGGGCCGACGGAGGCTCGGCTGACAGGAGTCTGCGCAGGACCCGACGTCGGTCCGCGAGATCGCGGCGCGTACTCAGGTACACGAGCACCAGCGCGAAGATCATCAACGGGAACGGCAGCAGAGCCAGGATCTGCGACTCGCTGGGGAACACGGGCTGGAGTTGCAGCGCCGCCCACTGGAGCACGCCGAACAGGTAGGCGCCGAACGCGACCCGGATCGGGTTCCAGCCACCGAAGATCACGATGGCGAGCGCGATCCACCCGTAGTTCTTCGCCGTGAGCCCCTCACGCCATCCCAGCTGGACGTAGAGCGAGAACGCCGCACCACCGATCCCGACCAGCGCGCCGCCGACGATCGTGTAGAGGTAGCGCAGGCGGTTCACCGGGATGCCCCGCGCGAACGCCGCCTCAGGCCGCTCCCCCACCCCTTGCATCTCCAGACCGCGACGGCTCTTGAAGATGAACAGATAGGCCCCGACGATCACGAGGTAGCTGCCGTACACGGACAGGTTGTGCTCGAACAGGACCTTGCCCAGGAAGGGGATCTCAGAGAGCAGGGGGACCGGCATCGGGGGCACGCCCCGACCCTGCCGTCCGACGTACGGATCGCCGAGGAAGCTGCTGAGCTCGATCGCGAGCAGGGTCAGGACGAACCCCACGGCGATCTGGTTCAGGCGGAGCTCGATGCTGGCGAAGGCCACGATCGATGCGATGAGCGCTCCGACGCCCATCGCCGCGAGGAAGCCGAGCAGCGGACTGTCGGTGGTGATCGAGACCGCGAAGCCCGTCATCGCCGAGAGCCGCATGGTCCCCTCGAGGGACAGGTTCACCACTCCCGCCTTCTCGGTGATCGTCTCCCCGATCGCCGCGTACACGAGAGGGCTCGCGGTCGCCACGATGGTCGCGAGCGTCGCCTCCATGGCTACGGCTCCCCCGGCGTCGTCGTGCCGAGCCGGGCACGCCGCGCGCGACGCGCCTGCCACCCGCCGGCCAGGATCACGAGGAGCACGAGCACGCCCTGCAGCACGCCTCCGAGGGACGAGTCGAGGTCGAGACGCAGCGAGAGCTGCGTGCTGCCCACCGCCACGGCCGCGAAGAACACGGCGATCGGCGCGATCCAAGCGGCCCGGAACCCGGCGAGGAGCACCACGAGGATCGCGAGGAACCCGTAGCCTCCCGAGACCGACGGCACGAGCTTGTGGAAGGCGCTGGAGACCTGGATCGCACCGGCCAGGCCGCCCAGCCCGCCGCAGAGCGCGAAGGCACCCAGCGTGTAGCGCTCCGTCGGGATGCCCATCAGGTGCGCGCTCCGGGCGTTCTTGCCCACCGCCTTCAGCCGAAGCCCGAACCGCGTCCCCCGCATGAGCAGGGAGACGAGGATCACCGCCGCGACCGTGAGACCGATCGCGATGGCGGGCACGTGGGCGGCGCCAACCGTGGGGAGCCACGCCTCGTTCCTGAACAGGTCGGTACCGCTCGTGGACGCGATCCCCGCGCGCTTCCAGGGTCCGATGATGAGGTAGATCGCGAGACCGGAGGCCACGAAGTCCAGACCGAGGCCGCCGAAGATCTCGTTCACGCCGCCCCGGGTCTTCAGGACGCCGGCGAGCAGGGCCCACAGCGTGCCGCCGATCACGCCGGCGAGAAGCATCAGCGCGATCAGCACCGGCGCCGGCCCCGGAGCCTCGCGCGCGACCCACGTGGCGGCGACGGCACCCGCCACGATCTGCCCCTCGATGCCGATGTTCCAAAGGCCGGCCGCGAACGTCACGACCAGCCCCGCGGCCGCGAGCGTCAGCGGTACCCAAGCGGCGAGCGTATCCGAGACCTTCGCGGCGCTGCCGACGGACCCGTCCCACAGGAGGCCGAGCGCCTCGAAGGGTGGCGCTCCCGCCAGCTGCAGCAGCACGAACGCCACCGCGAAGGCGAGGACGACGGGAACGAGGATCGCTCCGGTCCTCGCGGCCCATCCGCGGCCTTTCACACGAGCTCCTTGCCGCCGATCAGGTGACCGAGCTCCTCGCCGGTGGTCTCGCGAGCGTCGAGGACCTTCAGAACCTCGCCCGAGAAGAACACGAGGATGCGGTCGCTGTAGCGGAGCAGCTCGTCGAGGTCGGCGGAGGCGAAGACGACCGCGGTCCCTTCCTCGCGACGCTCGAGCAGCCTGGTCCACACCCAGTCGGCCGACTCGATGTCCAGGCCGCGGGTCGGATGCTCCATGAGCAGGAGCCGGACGTCGGGTGGCATCATCGCGAGCAGCAAGCGCTGTTGGTTCCCGCCGGACAGGGCCTCGGCGGTGGTCTCGGGGGTGCCGACGATCGAGTGGTCGGCGATCCTCGTTTCGGCCTGCCGGCGTGCGTCTCCGCGGTCGATGAAGAACCCTGTGGCGCCGCCGGCGAGCAGGAAGTGCTCCGAGACCGTCAGACCGGGCACGAGCCCTTCCTCCAGGCGGCCGGCCGGGAGGTAGTGCACGCCCGCCTCGAGGAACTCCCGGTAGCCGTGCCCCGTCAGGTCGCGACCGCCGACGCGCACCCTGCCCGAGACCGGCTCGAGCAGCCCGGCGGCGGCGCGGAGGAGCGTACGTTGACCGCTGCCCTCCAAGCCCGCCAGCCCCACGACCTCCCCTTGCCGGACCGAGACCGACAGCTCGGAGGTCGTGAGCGACCGCTCCCGGAGCGTCGCGCGGTCCAGCTCGAGCACGGGCTCGCCCGGCGTGGACCGGGTCAGCTCGGACTCCGCGAGCACCCGGCCGAACATCATCTCCACCAAGCGATCCGCCGGGCAGGGCATCTCGGCCTCGCCGACGACCGCCCCCCGGCGCATGACGGTCACCCGCTCGCAGAGCTCCTCGACCTCCTCGAGCTTGTGCGACACGAAGACGACGATCATGCCCTCGTCCGCGAGCGCGCGGAGGACCTCGAACAGCGTGGTCCGCTGCGTGGCCGAGATGCCGGTCGTCGGCTCGTCCAAGATGAGCACGCGCGCCCCGAGCCCGAGCAGTCGAGCGATCTCGAGCTGCTGTCGCTCGCCGACGGTGAGGCTCCGCGCCGGGGCGCTGGGGTCGAACGAGAACCCGAACCGGTCGCACGTCTCCCGCAGCGCTCGGGCACCGGCTCCGCGATCGATCCGCACACCCCCGGGGCTGCCCAGGAGGAAGTTGTCCAGCACCGTGAACGGGAGGAACACCAAGGGGTCCTGGTGGAGCATCCCGATGCCCGCCTCGATGCCGTCCCGGGGCGACGAGAGCTCCAGCCGGGTCCCGTCCAAGAGCACGTCGCCCGAGTCCGCGCTGATGAACCCCGAGAGGATCTTCATCAGGGTGGACTTGCCGGCCCCGTTCTCGCCGAGCAGGCCGTGCAGCGTCCCCGCATCGATCGTCAGCGACACGCCGTCGTTGGCCCGAACGGACCCGAAGGACTTGTGGATCTCCCGGAGCTCGAGGCTCACCCGGTTCCCACCCACCGCGGAACCCGCCCGCGCCGCCACCGGCCTGCGGCGAGCGGACGGGCGGGTCCCACCTCGATGTGCTCCCTCACTGAACGATCAGTCGGACGAGCTCGCGCCCTCCATCCCTTCCAGCAGCTGTTCCGCGTACCAGATCTGCAGATCGGTGGCGACCTCGCCGTCGGCGAGGAACGCCGAGCCGTCCTGCCAGTTCAGCGGCCCTGCGTACAGCTCGATGGATCCGTCTGCGAGACCCGCGATGAACGTGTCGAGCGACGACGAGGCATCGGCCGCCAGGCCCGAACCCTTCAGGAACCCGACCGCCGAGGTGTCCGGATCGTTGATGTCCGCCCAGTCCGGCCCGTTCCACTGGAACGTGGCAGCGAAGCTGCCGTCGAGCACGGAGTTGGCGACCTGCAGGTAGGCCGGACCCCAGTTGAAGTACGGCACGCCGAGGCAAACGCTGGGAGCCTCGTCGCACGCGCCCTTGAAGTCATACGGGATGGCCCAGACGGTCTCGCCGGCCTCGGCGCGCTGCCCCGCCACGACCAGCGCCTCCGTCGTGTCGATCCCGCTGACCACGACGTCGCGTCCGGAGTCGAAGAAGTCGTTCGTGACCTGCGTGGGGTCGAGCGTCACGCCGGGGATGTTGAACCAGAAACCGATCCAGTTGACCGCGAAGCTCAGGTCCGCCGGGTCCTTGCCGCGGTAGTTCTCCCAGCAGTACCGGGCACCCAGGTAGACGGAGTTGGCCAGGCGGCGGGTCTCGTCGTTGATCAGCGGCCCGAGGTACCCGATCTTGCCGGTCTGGGTCGTGAGCGCCGCCGCGCAGCCGCCCATCATCTTGGCGTACTCCATGCGGCCCATCACGTTGCCGAGGTTCGCGAGATCCGGCCGGTAGCCCTTGCCCTCGGCCCAGGCGTTGTCGCCCGAGGACCAGATCATCGGCACGTCGGGATGCTCGGCGGCCGCGGCCTCGATCCCGTCCTTCATGTCGTCGGACGTCGCGAAGATCAGTTGCGCTCCCTGGTCGACCATGTCCGAGACGACCTGCTCGACACTCGTCTCGGGCCGGTCGGACGGGTTGACCTTGTCGAGCACGATCATCTGCGCGCCGAGCTTCTCCTCGAGGTACTGGCCGGCTTCGAAGTGAGCCTGCGACCACCCGTGGTCGTTCTGTGGCCCGACCAGGATCATCCCGAAGACCAGCGGCTCCCCTTGGGTGCTCGGACTCGTGCTCGGCTCCTCCTCGGCTCCGCCGCAGGCCGCCGCCACGAGGGCCATGACGACGAGCAGCGTTGCGAGGAGCGTTCGACCACGTGCGTGAGACTGCATGCGCACCTCCCCTTCTCCGGTCCCCCGGACGAGTATCGCATCACGCCCCGGCCGGCGTACGGAGACCGCATCACCCAGCCGGCGTCGCGTGAGCCCGCGAAGCGACGGAACCCCGCTATCCTTACACCCTCTCAGAGCGACCCGGAGGACAGGTGGCGGACAGGAACGCACAGGACGGCCGCGCGACGAAGGCCGAGCGCAGGGACGAGGCGCGACGCAAGCGCATCGAGATCGAGCGCCGGATGGCGCGCGCCCGCAGGAACCGGTGGATCGCGATCGCCGCCGCGGTCGTCGTGGTCGCGGCCGCCGGCGCGTACGTGTTCACGCGTCCCGAGCCCGAGCCCACCGGCCGGCCGGCCGAGCTCCTCGCGGCCGCGGCCGCCGAGGGCACCGCCGCCGGATGCACGGACGCCGCCGATGTCGGCGCCTACCAGCCCGAGGATCTCGACCAGGCGCATGTCGGCTCGGACTCCGGGCCGGCGGAGATGCCGGCGCTCTCGACGTACGCTTCGCAGCCGCCCGCCTCCGGGCCGCACTCGGGCAACACGATCGGGGCGGGCGTGTACTCGAGCCCGCCGGCGCTCGACGCGCTGATCCACTCGCTCGAGCACGGCGCCGCCGTCGTCTGGTACTCGCCGGATGCGGCGGGACCGGAGGTCACGAAGATCCTGGACTTCTACCGTGACCCCGATGTGGGGTCCAGGGTGATCGTCGCGCCCTACGACTACCCCGACGAGGGCGCCGCCGGCGCGCTCCCGGCCGGCACCAGCATGGCGCTCATCTCATGGCACCACCTGGAGACGTGCGTCGAGCCGAACCTCGCGGCCGCGTTCGACTTCACCGCGCACTGGGCAGCTCCTGCGTACACGGGCCAGGACTACCTCGGGAACGCGCCCGAGGCGGGCCTCGACTTCTGACGGGCGCCGGCCGCGATCGAGCGAGAAGATGACTCGATGAGCACGAAGAAGCACGCGGGCGGCCCGGCTCCGACCCGGACGCGGGCCGAGAAGAAGGAGCTCGCGCGGCTGCACCGCGAGGAGGCCCAGCGGCGAGCGCGGCGGGCGAGGTTCATCCGGACCTACCTCACCCTCGTGGTGCTCTCCATGGTGGCGGTGGCCGTCGTCTTCCTGGTCACCCACCAGTAGGCGTCAGGAGAGCGAGCAGGTGCCGTCGGGCCGGCACGTGATGACGCCGTGCTCGAACGACGCGCGCAGGTTCCCGTTGGCCATCGTGCGGACGTCCGAGGTCGGGAACCCGAGGTCCCCGGCGGGCCCGCCCTCGTCCTTGTAGGAATCCAGGACGACGCCGTCGAGCGCGTGGGCGCCCGTCGCATCGCTCGTGTAGATGGTGGCGTCCTCGAAGGCCTGTCGCAGGCCGCCGGCGACGCGCACCTGGCGCGACGTCGCGAGCCCGGGCGAGCAGTTCATGGCGTCGTACTTGCTCCGGATCGCGCCGGTGACCTGGCGGTCGCGGTTGATCCACACGCGGTCATCGCGCAGGCCGAGCGCCGAGCGGAGCGTTGCGCCGCTCACCGTCGCCGTGCCGTTCTCGCCCCTCACCGTCGCCTGCACGATCCGACCCGAGACGCCTCGAGCCACGTTCGTGAACCCCGTCACGGTCCCGATGCCGAGCCCGAGGTGCTGCGTGACGTCCGAGGCGCTGAACGTGACCTCCCAGGTCGCGCTCGGGTTCGCCGTGGTGTAGTCGCCGGGGTCGCACACGCCGCGGAGGTACTGGATCGGCGTGCCGCCCCACACGTTCTCGTTGTCCTCGGTGAACCCGCCGCTCGAGGACATGTAGAAGGCCTGGATGATCTCGCCCTGGTCGATGACCACCTCGCCGGCGGTGCGGTCCACCGCGTCCACCCATCGGTCGCCGTCGGTGCCGGCCTCCTTGTCCCAGCCCGCGTAGACCTGGTCGTAGGAGCTCGCGTAGAGCGCGCAGTTGCAGACGGGACGGTGCTGGGTGGCATCGGCCTTGCGGAGCGCGTAGGAGCGCGCCGCGATCGCCTGTGACTCGAGGGCTTCCATCGGCCAACTGCTCGGGACCTCGCCGAGCCCGTACAGGTACTGCTCGGGATCGATCACGAGGACCAGGCGCATGGTGCAGCTCGACTGGCAGTCGTAGATGTTGAACTCGACGTACCCGCGCGCGTACGTGTGGTACGCCTCGGGGACCTTCAGCCTCGCGCCGCTTCCCTCGAACACGGCGAACAGGTCGGTCGCCGTGCCGCCGATCGGGTCCCCGACCGGATCTCCGTTGGCGTCGACGATCTTGTAGCTCTCACTCGCGACGCGCAGCGTCCAGGTCTCGCCGCGCGGGATCGTCGCCACGGTGTCGTCGGGGCGACGGCCGCCGAGCCGAAGGTCCACGGGTCCCCCCTCGGCCTGCAGACGCACCTTGTCGCGACCCTGCGTGAGCCCGATCCGCAGCGTGTCCGGCGGCTGGTCGGCCTGCCGGACGCTGGTGCTCGAGTAGTAGTGCGCGAGGATGCGCTCCGGGCCCCAGCCCTCCTGCGCGAGACCGTACGCACCCCACTGCGACATCCCGAGCCCGTGCCCGAAGCCCGAGCCGTAGAACGTGAACGCGTCGGGACCGGCCACGGCGGGAGACGCCGGCAGGAGCGCCAGCGCGGAGACGACGGACACGAACGCGAGCACTCTCCGCATGTCTGGAAGGTCCCCGGAAGGGAGCCTGCAACGTATCACATCGGCCCTCGCGGACCGGGGGTGAAGGCTCAGGGGGCCGTCTGCCCGGCGGAGACCCTCGCGGCCTCGAGCGAGGCGCCGGGGGTCACGCTCGCGCCCTCGGCGAGCGCGGAGCCACTCACCGTGGCGTCGGCCCCCACGCGCGAGCGCGGGCCGAGGATCGAGCCCACCACCCGAGCCCCGGCCTCGACGGCCGCGCCGGGGTGCAGCACGGAGTCGTCGACCTCGGCGCCGGGGCCGATGCGGGCGCCCTCGCCCACCACGACCCACCGCCCCAGGTGGGCGCGCAGGTCGACCTCGGCCGTCGCCGCGACGAACGGCGCCGGGTACGAGGGCTCGCCCTGCACACGACCCTCGAGGATGTCGAAGTGGGCCTGCAGGTACTTCTCGGGCGTGCCGAGATCGAGCCAGTAGGCCGTCGACACGAAGCCGTAGAGCGGCCGGCCCTGCTCGATGAGGTCGGGGAAGATCTGCCGTTCGATCGAGACGTTCTCCCCCACCGGCCACGAGCGGAGCGCCGAGGGCTCGAGCACGTACGTCCCGGCGTTGATGTCGCCGGGGACGAGCTCGGCGGGCTTCTCGCGGAACTCGATGACCCGGCCGTCGGGCTCGGTCGGGACCAGGCCGAATGGGCGTGCGTCCTGCACGTGCGTGAGCGCGATCGTCGCGGCCGCGCCGCGCTCGCGGTGGAAGGCGAGCATCGCCGTGAGGTCCAGGTCGGTGAGGATGTCGCCGTTCAGCGCGAAGAACGGCGCGTCGTCCAGGTGCTCGAGCGCGTTCACGATCGCGCCGCCGGTGCCGAGCGGCTCGGGCTCGGTGATCCACGTGATCTTCGGGTCGCCTTGGCGAGCCTCGATGAACGCGTGGAAGACGGACTCCAGGTAGCTGCTGCTCAGCACGACCTCGTGTACGCCGTGCCGCGCGAGGTGGTCGAGCACGTGCCCGAGGCTCGGCCGGTCCATGAGCGGCACGAGCGGCTTCGGCATCGTCTCGGTGATCGGGCGAAGGCGCGTGCCCTCGCCGCCGACGAGCACGACCGCTCTCATCGTGCCGCCCCACGGAGCCACTCGACCCCGGCGCGCAGGCGGAGCACCGCCCACGCGAGCGGCAGCGTCGCCCGGCGCCATCCGAGCGCCCGGTGCTTGCGGTAGTAGCGGTAGACGGCGTCCGAGTGCATCCGCAGCGTGCGGCGGGAGCGGCCCGTCGAGACGCCTCCCTCGTGGACGATCTCGACCTCCGGCGTGAACAGCACCGTGTACCCGGCCCGGCGCAGGCGCGTCGCGATGTCAAGCTCCTCGCCGTACAGCGGGAAGGACTCGTCGAGCGGGCCGACCGCCTCGAACACCGTGCGCGGGAAGAGCATGCAGGAACCCGAGACCCAGTCGACCTCGCGCTCGGTGGTCCGGTCCCAGCCGTCCATGTGGTAGCGGCGCGTGAACGGGTTGTCCGGCCGGAGCGTGCCGAGGAACGCGTGCCCGACCGCGTCGACGACGCTCGGGAAGACACGGCCGCTCGGATACACCGTGCCGTCGGGGTTGCGGACGAGCGGCCCGACGAGCCCGGCGCGCGGGTGCTCGCGCGCGACCCGGACGAGGTCGCCGAGCGTCCCGCGCCACCACTCGGCGTCGGGGTTCAGCAGCAGCACGTACGGCGCGGTCGTCTCGCGCAGGCCCTGGTTCCACGCCGGCGAGAGGTAGATGTTCGTCGGGTTCTCGATCAGGCGGGCCCACGGGTGCGCGGCCACGGCCTGCAGGTGGCTCCCGTCGCCGGAGGCGTTGTCGATGACGAGGACGTCGAGCTCAATCTGGCCGCGATGGGCCTCGAGCGAGGCGAGGCACCGCTCGAGGTACGCGCCGGCGTTGTAGTTGACGATGACCACCGCGAGCTCGGCCGGCGCACGTCCCATCAGCTGTGCGGGGTCCGCGAGATCAGGAAGATGCCGATGGCGATGAACCCGACCCCGCCCCACCGCAGCGGCGGGACCGTGTCGTCGAGCACGAAGTGGTCGAACAGCAGGATGAGGATGTACGTGAGCGCCGCGAACGGGTAGGCGAACGACAGCGACGCGCGCGAGAGCACCACGAGCCACACGAGCGCCGACAGTCCGAACAGCGCGAGCCCGCCCCACAAGAACGGCTGCGCGACGAGCACGCGGAGCGACGCGCCGTCGAGACCGAACTTCGCCGGCGCGAGGTCGTCGTTCACGTGGTTCATCCCCGTCTTCAGCAGGAGCTGCGCGACGGCCGCGAGGCCGACCGACAGCAGGATCATCGCGATGAGCATCGTGGGGATTCCTTTCCGGGTCTGCGGTTGCGGGTCCTGGACGCGGGGAGCGCTCATGGGTCCTCGACCTCGATGTGGACGGGCACCTCGACGCGCTCCTGCACGCGGGGAACGTCGATCACCTCGAACAGGTAGCGCTGGGTCTGCACGTGATACAGGTGCCCGGTCCGTCGCGAGCTGAGCCCGACGGTCACCCAGTACTTCCCGGGGTTGTAGGGGAAGCCCTCGACGCGGAAGCGCACCCGCTTCTTGCCCTCGAACCGGGCGATCTGGACGCCGGCCGTCGAGGTCCGTGCGTCGAGCACCGGGTGGTTCGTCGCGCCGTCCAGGATCTGGATGTCGGCGTCGAGGTCCTCTACCGGCTGGTTCGCGCGCACGTCGACGGCGATCGTGACGGGGTCGTCGCGCAGGACGTGGCCCTCGCTGCGGCCGTCGGCGCGCACGATCTCGACCGCCGCGATCTCGGCCTCGCGCGAGCCCTCCTCGGGGATGAAGCCCTCGTCGATCTGCCCGAGGAGCACGTAGCGCATCTCGCGCACCACGTCGTCCGGCGCGCCGAGCGCGTGGACGACGCCGTGGTGGAGCATCACCGCGCGATCGCAGATCGCCCGAACGGTGTCGAGCGCGTGGGTGACGAGCACGATCGTGCGGCCCTCGCGCTGGAAGGTGCGGACGCGGTCGATGCACTTGGCCTGGAAGGCCTCGTCCCCGACCGCCAGGACCTCGTCGATGAGCAGGACCTCGGGATCGACGTGCACGGCGACCGCGAAGCCGAGCCGCACGAGCATGCCCGAGGAGTAGAACTTCACCTGGTTGTCCATGAACTCCTCGAGCTCGGCGAAGTCGACGATGCCCTCGTACGCGGCGTCGGTCTCCTTGCGCGACAGGCCGAGGAACGAGGCGTTCAGGTAGACGTTCTCGCGGCCGGTGAGCTCGGGGTGGAAGCCCGCGCCGAGCTCGAGCAGGGCGGCCAGGCGCCCGCGCTGGGTGACCGCGCCGCTCGAGGGCCGCAGGATCCCGGCGACGCACTTCAGGAGCGTCGTCTTGCCCGAGCCGTTGTGCCCGATGAGGCCGAGCGTCGAGCCCTCGGCCACGTCGAAGGAGACGTCGCGGAGCGCCCAGAAGTCCTCGGCCCGGGAGCGCGAGGTGAGCAGCCGCGCCTTCAGCGAGGTCGGCTTCTCGCGGAACACACGGAAGCGCTTGCTGAGGTCGGCGATGCCGATCGCGGGCGCGGCCACTAGAGCTCCTCCGCGAAGTCGGCCGACCGGTTGAAGAACACGCCCCACGCGAGCCGCAGCAGCACGATCGAGGCGACGAGCACGATCCCGAGGACCGCGGCGAGCCAGCCGAGGCTGACATCGAACAGGACGGGCGACGCGCTCCCTTCGGGTTGCACGACCCCGTACAGCGAGCGATGGAAGCCCTCGACGATCGAGGCCAGGGGGTTCAGCAGGTAGAGCATGAACCTCGGCAGGCCGAGCAGCTTGCCGGTGCCGCCCTCCGCGAGCCGCTTCACCTGGTAGCCCGCGTAGACGATCGGCGTGGCCCAGAACCACACGAGGAGCGCGATGTTGAGGAGGTGTCCCACGTCGCGGTACCGCACGTTCACGGCGGCGAACCACATCGAGAGCGCCACGGTCACGACCAGGAGCGTCACGAACGCGAGCGGCCACAGGGCGAGCTCGGTCAGGTGGAAGCCGTAGCCCGAGACCACGATGTAGACGAGCAGGACGACCGACTGCAGCACGAAGTCGACGAGCGCGACGCCGACGGCCGACAGCGGCAGGATCTCGTGCGGGAAGGCCACCTTCTTCACCAGGTTCGAGTTGTCGAGCACCGAGCGCGCACCGCTCGTGAGCGCGGCGCTGAACAGGTTCCACGCCAGCAGGCCCGAGAGCAGGTAGACCGGGAAGTCGGGGATCCCCGCGCCGAGCACCCGCGCCACGAACGTGAACACGGCCAGGTAGACGAGCGGGTTGAGCAGCGACCACACCGCGCCGAGCACCGAGGCCGTGTACTTGACCTTCAGCTCCTTGCGGATGAGGTTCAGCAGGATCTCGCGGTTCGCGAGGAGCACACGCAGCCGCGAGCCGACGCGCAGGCGCGGCGGCTCGGACGTTCGCTCGACGGTTCCGGAGGTGGCGGTCATCGCAGGTCAGCGGCAGTGCTACCGCTCGCGGCCGAGTCTAGCAACGGGCCCCGGCCGACCTGTGGAGATTGCGTGGCGAGGGTGCGATACCGATATCGATATCGGGCGTCCTGGGGGGGTTTCGGAACCGAGCCGATCAGCGGGCTCGTTGCGCCGATCCGGCGCTGGAGGCGTCCGCCGTGCCTTCGATCGGGGCCAGCATCACGTACGACCCGTCTGTGGCCACTTCATCGATCAGGGCTCGGCACTCCGTGCCCTCACCGTCGATGGCGACGACCTCGGTCCCCGGAGTGAAAGACCCGGTCTCGGCCGCAGGGACGAGGGCCGGGATCCGGCCGTCCTCCTCGACCATGTTGAAGTCCACGATCAGCACCATCTCGTTCATGAGTCTAGTCACGGGGTCGCGGGCGGTGGGCAGGGGTTCCCTGCCGGCGGTCTGGAGCCTCACCGCGGACGGTAGGCCGTCCGTCGATGCTGAGCGCGGTGAACCAGGACGACGCGAGCGTCCTCGTCGATCTCGTAGACGATCCGGAAGTCCCCTCTGCGCGCCGAGCGCAGCCCCTCGAGCTCTCCGCGGAGGGCCTTGCCCGCTCGCTGGGGGTTCTCGGCGATGGTGCCGAAGATCGCCTCGATGACCGCGGCTCGCACCTTCTTCGGCAGCCGGTTCAGGTGGCGGAGGCCTTCGGGGGTGATCTCGACCTCGTAGGGCACTTACCGATGGTCCTCGAGGCGGAGTCGCTTGCCCTTGGCAGCCTCGTCTCGAGAGCGCCGGATGGACTCCATCAGCTTCCGATCCTCCAGGATCGCGAGCGTCTCCTCCAAGGCCTCGAGCTCGTCCGGGCTGACGAGGACGGCGGCGGGCCGGCCGTTCCGGGTGAGGACGAAGCGTTCGTGCTCGCCCACGACCTTGTCGACCAGCTCGGACAGGTGGGCCTTCGCGTCGGTGAACGGGATCGTCTCAGGCATCTGGTCAGAATCCTAACCAGTTTGCCTCGACCTGGCAACCGTCAATCAGACGGCGGGGGGACGACGAACTCGTCGAGGGCTCGGGCGTAGGCGGTGCCGTAGCCGCGGTCGAGGTCGGCCTCGGTGACGCCGAGGTCGACGAGCGCGCCACCCCAGCGGGCGAGGGCTCGGCGTGTGGGGTCCTGCAGGAGCGCGAGGGTGCCGTCGATCGCCTCCGCGTACACGTGGGCGGTCGCCTCCGAGCTCGCGAGCTCGGCCATGTGCGCTCGGGCGGCCTCGCCGATCGCTCGACGCCGGTCGCCGTCCTCGAGCAGCCGGCCGATCGCGGCGGCGAGCTCCTCGGGCTCGACCGGGCCGGGCGAGACGTGCACGACGCGGTCGCTCGGCACGTCGAGGTACGTGCCGGTGCCGCTCACGATCGTGGCTCGGCCGCACTGCATCGCTCGGGCGAGCGAGCCGCTCACCTCGCCGCGGTGCGGGAAGCGGAGGTCGACGGCGACGTCGGCGGCGCAGAGCCAGGCGAGGAAGTCCTCGTCGGTGACATCGGTGTGCACGCTCACCCGCCCGCCGAGCCCGCTCCCCCGCACCACCGCGTCCAGGTCGTAGCCCTCGATCCGCCGGCCGACGAGCGCGAGGTGCACGTCCTCGGGCAGTCGCCCGATGGCGGCGAGCACGCGGTCGATGAGCTTCGCCTCGTTCTGGTCGCCGGCGACGACGACGAGCGCGCCCATGCCCATCGGCTCGAGCGAGGCGCGGAGGACCGGGCGCTGGCGCTCGGCGGCGCGGACCGCCTCCGAGGACTCGATGACCGGGTGCGGCGCAACGTACACCGGCGTGCGACAGCCGAACGCGCGCAGGTAGCGCTCGACGAAGGGTGAGTGAGCCACGATCCCCCGGGCTCGACGCGCGACGTGCGCGACGAACGGCACACGGAGCGGCTCGTTGCGGACGGCGTCCTCGAACGACGCGAGCGCCGACGCGTTCGCGAGGCCCTCGCGCACGGCCTGGTGCCCGAGCGGGTCGCCGGCCGCGATCATCCCGCGTACGAAGTCGTCGAGCGCGAGGTCGTGGATCACGACGAGGCCCGGGGTCTGTATCGCGTGGCGGTAGATGTCGCGGTGGAACTCGACGTTGTTCCCCAGGTGATAGATGCCCATCGTGTGCCACGGGATCGTGCCCTCGTGCTTCGGCTCGAGCGGCCAGATCGGTTGGAGCTTGTGGCCGGTGTGCGTGTAGCCGATGCGGTCCAGGCTCTCGAGCACGGCCTTCGAGTACGTCGCGATGCCGCTCTTCGCGGGTGGCATCGGCGACAGGTACGCGATCCGCGGGTCCATCTTGTAGTCCCAGCGGAACACGCGACGAGCGGCGCCGACGACGGGGTTGCCCATCAGCCGCTCACTCCGTGAGGCGCGCGACGACCTCGGGCCAGCCGGGGACGCGCTCGCGCATGACGGCGTGCCCCGCGGTGCCGAGGCGCTTGGCGAGCGCGCGATCCACGAACAGGCGGTCGAACGCCTCGGCGATCGCCTTGGGCTCGGGCGGGGTGATGAGGCCGGTCTCGCCCTCGACGACGAACTCGAGCGGGCCGCCGGCGTCGGTCAGCGTGATCACCGGCCGGTGTGCCGCGAAGCCCTCGAGCGTGACGTACCCGTAGTCCTCGTCGTACGGCCCGTAGTAGACGCCGAGCGCGCCCAGGAACAGCTCGTACAGGCGCTCGTCGGGCACGCGCCCCGCGACCTCGACCCGGCTGCCGAGGCCGAGCTTCATGATCTGCTCCCGGATGGCCGGCTCGTCGGGCCCGCCGCCCGCGAGGATCAGCCGCACCTGCGTCCTCACGTGCTGCATCGCCTCGACGACGAGCGGCTGGCGCTTCAGCGCCTCGAGGCGGCTCGGGTAGAAGATCGCGTCGCCGTACGGGCCGGGCTCGCGGTCCTTCAGCGCCTCGACGACCGGCGAGGGGTGGTACAGCGGCTCGCTCGACAGGCGGAGCGAGGACCACAGGCGCTCCTGCACGTTGCGCGAGTTCGTGAAGATGCGCTTGGCCTCGCCGAGCGCGATCCGGTCCGAGCGCCAGATCATGTCGCGGACCGCCGGGCCCTCGTCCTGCTTGGACAGGTCGGCGAACTCGGGGTGGTCCCACAGCTCGTACGCGCTGCGGTGCTGGTGGATGAGCCACACGACCTTGCGCTCGTGCGGCACGAGGTACGCGGGGAACTTCAGCGCGATGACCATGTCGATGGGCAGGCCGTTGGATTCGGCCAGGTCGAGCGAGCGCCACACGGCCATCTGGTGCACGAGCTCGGTCGCCGGGTACCACTTGCCGGCGACGACGACCTCCTCGGCCTCGTGGCCGGCGGCCTTCAGCGCGGCGACGAGCGCCTCGGTGTGCGTCTCGGCCCCGCCGCGGCTGAACGGCGTCTGCGGGTGGACGACCGCGATCCTCAACTCGGCTCGTCCTCCCCGAGCCTCGCGCGCAGGCGCGCGACCTCGGCCTCGAGCTGGGCCACGCGGTCCGCGAGCGCCGCGTTCAGCTCGCCGAGGTCGCCCAGGAGCCGGTCGTACCGCCACGAGATCGGCCGGAACAGGCGGAACAGGCGGAACTTCAGCCCTCGCCGCCACCTCGAGCGCGAGGACAGGTTCGGCTCCCCCCGCGGGATGACCTGCTTCTCGTCATCGCGCATGAGGGCCGCGAAGTCGTGAAGCGCATCGCGCACGCCGGCCGTGTCCATGCGCGAGCGCGGCGTGGCCTCCTCGGCCCAGTACATCTCCCGCGCGAGGGCGTCCCGAGTCTCGTTCTCGCTGCTCATCGGCCCGATGAGCCTAGCACCGGGGTTGCGACTCCCCGGGTCGAAGTCGCGACCTACTCCCTGGCGCCGTATGGACTTCACCCGGAAGTTGCGATGGAATCGTCACAGACAACCCGGCATGCGAGATGAGCTACATGGTGATTCCGGCACAACTGAACACGGCGACCAAGAGGGCCGAAAGGGCCGAGGCATCCAAGGAGGCGTCAACTTGGCTCGCAGATGTTGGTGGGCGTGGAGACTTCCGAGCCTACGAGTCCCCTGCAGCCCTGCTCCCTTCGGGGTATTCCATCGGAATCCGAAAGCCTGGCAAGGATGCCGATCCCAACCGCGCGAGACCAATCCCTTACGACATGCTCCCGCTTATATGGCTCGAAGACGATGTTCGGCCGTTCGATGCTGGCTTCAACGACATCTGCAGGGCCCTCTGGGACCTTGGCCAAGCGAGCCGTATGAGGCGATCCGAGGACGCAGCTCGCGAGTTCGGAGGCTTGGTCTACAGGAACGCGTGGTTCTTGGACCATCAGCGGGATGCATCGAGCCGCTGGCGGTACGCGCCACCTGAGGAAGCGACCGTGCGGTTGATGCAGCTGCCAACGACCCGGATAGAGACCCCGACATCGACGCTCGACATGCCGGCATCGGTATTCCTGGTCGTTCTTGAGGTTCTCGCCCTCACCGAGGATGTGAAGTACTGGTTCCTGGCCAAGGAGCGGATCGAGGGAGCGACCGGAAGGCCGAACACGCTGGGCACGTGTGCGCGCGCCTTGGCTTGTGGCCTGGGCTATGAGCACCCCATGGACTTCGCGTACTCCCTGATGCGGGGCCGGGGAGTCGCCAGCCTGACGCGGGTGAAAGCGAGGGAGTACTTCGGCTTGGCCGACTAGCTCACCGCCGTTAGGCGGCGCGTCTGACCGAGGTCAACCGACCCGAGGGCGGCGCCCACGCGTGCAACGACTCCGACAACCAGGGCGTTCCCCATCATGAAAGCACGCCGCCCGGCGGGCATGCCGCTGTTCGTCCAGTTGTCAGGGAAGACGTTCAGGCGCTCGAGCTCGACTGGCGTGAGGCGACGGTATCGCCCGTTCTCGGTTCGCACTAGATGCTTGAACCGTGAAGGGGTAGAGCCTCCCTCTCCTGTAAGGATCGTTCGAGACGGCTGATCAAGCGGATCCGGGAAAGCGATAGCACCCTCGGTGTAGAAGTATCGGTGGCCGCTCTTCGAAGTGCGTTCCTCGCGCTTCGCGCCCTTCAAGTAGTGCCACTCTGGCAGCTTCTCGTCGCTCACGAAGAACTCCGCTGGTATCGCGCCCTCGGGCTCGAGAACATCGCGCAGGACGGACCTCGGGCCTTCGTAGCGGCTCGTTACGTCGATGGTCCAGACATCTCGGTTCCACATCACCCCGGCTCTCAGGAATGGCGTTGCAGCGCGTCCCCATCCGAACTCTTGCGTGATCCGCGCAGGGTGGTCCTTCAGTACGAGGTTCGGGCGATCCGTGCCCTCAATCGTCACAACCGAAGACTCGTGGGGAACGACAGGAAGGGCACGCGGCAGAGCACCATCGGCCAGGAGCCAGGACATCGGGCCATCCCACCGCGGCTCGATGCCTTCGCCGATGAGATGCCCCACTATGAACACGCGTCGGCGCCGTTGGGGGAACCCGTAGTCAGCAGCGTTCACCACCCGCCATTCGACCAGATAGCCGAGGTCAGACAGGCACGCGAGGATGATCGCGAAGTCACGGCCACGTTGGGTCGCCGGTGACTTGAGAAGCCGATCAACGTTCTCCAGGAACACTAGACGTGGATGCTTCTCCTTAAGAATCCGATGAATCGACCACCAGAGAACGCCCTTCTTGCCCTCGATCCCGTGGGCCTGGTTCAGAGTCTTCGCAACTGAGTAGTCCTGGCAGGGGAAGCCGCCGACAAGAAGGTCGTGGTCGGGAATCGGCTCGCGGTTGCCGGCATCAATCTCGTCGAGCGCGACGTTGATGTCCTCGTTGACGTGGATGCCGGTGTCGAAGTGCGACACGTAGCAGTCGAAGGCGTGCTGTACCTTCGTGCTCGGCTCCCACTGGTTGGCCCAGATGACCTCCCAGCCCGAGGCCTCGAGTCCCAGCCGGAATCCACCGACGCCGGCGAAGAGTTCAACGGCACGGCCGACCGGCGCGGAAGACCCGCGCGCCCTGCGCTCCTGCTTCAAGACCCGACCCCTCCCAAGGAAGCCGCGCGGGGGAAGAATGACAATCCTGTGATCCGCGCGATCGTAGCACCTTCTATCCGATGGGTCGGACACTCCCGGCCGACAGTGCGCCTGACCAGCGGCAGGACCCCTCGAGCGGACACGAGGGACACCGAGGACGTTGCGGAAGGCAGACGGAGGACGCCAGGTCCAAGACTGCCCAGTTCCACTCGCGGATGCCTCGGCGAGGAGTAACCTCCTCGACCACCTCCCAGAGCGCCATGTCGCTAGAAGCTGGGCGCTCGTCGGAGAGGCCGAAGTACCTTCGGTAGACCCGAGCCGTTACACCGTCGACCGTGGGGACCCGCCGGCCGAAGGCGACGGCGAGTGTGGCGTGGGCCGCGTACTGCCCGACGCCTGGAAGCGCGAGGAGACCTTCGACCGTCCTCGGCACGCCGCCGAACTCGATGACCGTACGGGCGAGGTCGCGCAGAACCTCGGCTCGGCGGACGAGACCGAGGGGGCGGATCACGCTCCTAATCGACGTGACCCGAGCCTTCGCAAGGGACCCGGCGTCCGGCCAGCGGACGAACAGGGCTTGGTAGACCTTCGCGACGGTCTTGCCGCGCGAGCGCTGGAGGAGGACCTCGGCGACGAGGATTCGGAAGGGGTCGGTCTCGGAGCGCCAGGGGAAGTCTCGGCGATTCGCCCTCCCCCACCGCACCAGGTCCCGGGCGAACGCTGCCGCGTCACGCGACGTGCTCACGGCCGCACGATACGAGGTCCTGTGTGAGGTATCTCACAGACACGTGTCCGAGGATTGCGCACAATCGACTGATGCAGGCACTCGTGACCATCACAATCGCCGACGACGAGGGCGAGGAAATCGACACGGTCTCGGCGTCGGCGGACACGCCCGACGAGGCGTTCGAACTAGCACTCGGGCAGCTGGAGCTCGACGAAGACAACTAGTCCGAGAGGAATCGTTGCCGCTGTCGAACCGCGCTCGGGTCGCCCCTGCGTCTCAGGATGTCGCCTAGGCAGTCAGCTGGGGAGACACGACGGTCAAGGAGGGATCCGGGCGGCAGCTCCAACGCGAGCTCGACGACATCAACGAGGTCGTCACCCAGGACTGTTGGACGACCAGGCATCCGTCGTGTGGCTTCTTGAGGCATACGCGCGTGGACCGCGCCGGGCTCATCGGAGTCTCCAAGATCCCCGGCGCGATTCAGTGGGACTACAGACCGATCTCAAAGCGACACGTGTCTTCGATGGCCCGCTCCGAACAACGCTGCGAGATTCGGTCTTGCGGGGCGAACGGACTGGCATCCTCCTCATCGGCCCGGGCGAAGCGGAATCACTCGAGTTCAGCCGCCGTGAAAGCCGCCTCGAAACTTGCGAGTGACTTATCGAAGGTGGTCTTCAGTGTCGCATTGCGGGGCGTGGCCCAGAACTCGGCAAGCAGTGACGACAGGGGGGGCTTCTGAATCTTGAAGAAGTTGGTTGGGTCGCTGGGGAGACCATCGGTTCCCTTGTACGCCCGAAACATCCGGGCGCACGAACCCACCGTGGCGTCAACCATACGACGCAGTGGGTTGACGATGTCCGCGTACTGATCGGGATGCTGGGACGCAGCGAGAAAGATGTCGTACCGCTTCTTGATCGTCGGATGTAGCGATTCGTACAAGTGATACAGCGCCAACCACTTGGCTCGCTTCCGTTCGATGGAGTTGGAGCGTTTGCCTGTGACATCTTTGACGTGTCTGGACAACCAGTAGCAGCACAGGTAGTACTTCATGGAGTAGCTCCCGAAGATTTCATCGTAGTACTCGTCGAACAAGACCTCCGGTCCCCTCAAGGGCGACGACTCAACCCGGCACCCGGCGACGGCCTGTGCGAGCTCGTCGCGAGTGACGATGGTGAGCCCCTTGCCAACGCGCGCTTTGATGTCGCGCTTGGCTTCCTTCTTGCGCGCATAGTGGTAGCTGCTCAGACGGCGAAACCCTCGCTCGATCACGACCTGCTGTACATCATTCGATTTCAAGTCGGACAGCTTGATCGAGTTCTGCCAGTTGGTTGCCTGGACGATGTTCGAAATCAGGCTCTCATGGCGGCGGGCGGTCTTGCCTCTAGGAATCTCGATGACGCGGACGGGCACCCTAGCCTTGGCGGCCTGCCCTGCCTCGGCATCATGCAGAACACGAGTCGTCTGTTGCCCGTTGATGATCTGCGGGTTGATGAGCGTGAGGACGTCCTCCGCATCCGGGTCTTCCTGATGCGCTCGGTCGCACACAAACGTGACGCCGTTGTTGAAGTACAGGAAGTTCTGTGGTTCACGTGCGAGTGTTCTCTTCATGTTCTTGTTGACCTTCGTGTCTCGAAGGTAGGTCCTGATGTTGAGCGCGAACAGACGCACGCTCGCAACGTCCACGAGATGAGCAAGATCGTCGCCGTTGACCTGGAAAGCGCGAAGCACGATGCCCGTCTTGTCGTCCTTCGTCCTCACAATCTGAGAAGCAGCGGGTAGCTCCAGGACCGGGACTACGGGTGCGACCCCGTACAGATAGTCGTGCAGTAGTTCGAGGATTCGCGTCCCGCCAAGGAACTCAAACCGAGCCCTACGGCCAGTCGCGACGCCTTGGGTGCGCACGGCCGTCTCGGCGTTCGTGACGGTTGTCGCTGAGGCCTTGCCGGTCGATACCCAGTACATGACCAACCGGTACCCGTCGCGCTCAACCAGCCGGTTGCGCGCTTCCCTTAGCTTCTTTGCGGCGATGGGATCGATTCCAGCGACTGCGACTGAGAACGTCTGCCGAGCCCCGTACAGCAGCTTCGCCCAGTTGGTGAACTGCTCCATTTGCGACCAGGGGTCGGTGTGGCCACCGATCTTCCCGTGAAACTTCCCTTGGAGGATATGCACAACTTGTGCGGAATCATCGACATAGACAGCATCGATTCCTCGCTCGTCGTTGTCGCCTGTAAGGGCCGCCTTTGCGACGTCTTCGCTGTCGAGGATGTATGCGCGCAAGAACCAGCAAACGAACGCGTCGTCCGGCCTCAAGCCATGCGCGTTCTGGAGACCCTCGACCTGTTCACGCAAGTCTTCGAACTTGACGGGTCCGCCTAGCTCCATGCCGCCCCCTCCATAGCTCCTCCGATTGTTGACTGTAGCTTGGCTGCCCGACTGCCGTTGAACCCCTCTCGTCATCAAACGGCGGGCGCCGGAGCACTTTGTGGTGGGGCGGCCGCCAGCCGCCCTTCAACCTCGCCTATCACGCGTTCGTGTGCGGATGTTGAGGATGTGTCGACGCTGCGAACCCCGGGTGTCGCTCTAGCGGAGCGCGGCCTTGCTGCCAGCCACTCCAGCAATCAGCCCGGCGAGGAGCGCGATCCGGGTCGGGACCGTCTCCAGGTCGATCCACTCCTTGTCTGAGTGGTCGTCGCCGCCGATCGGGCCGAGGCCGTCGAGCACGGGCACGCCGACGGCGGCGATCGCGTTGGCGTCCGAGACGCCGCCGGTCGCCTCGTCTTGGAGCTCGAAGCCGAGCTCGCGGGCGATGCCGCGCGCCAGTTCGACCAGCCGGCCGATCGCCGGCGTCCGTTCCATCGGATGATGCTCGCGGACGAGGGTCACCTCCGCGTCGACGCCGTCGACCCAGGGCGTGGCGACGAGTCGCCGCACCTTGGCCTCGGCCGCATCCTGGTTCGCGGCGGCGGTCGCGCGGAGCTCGATCTCCATCTCGGCGTGCTCGGCCACGACGTTGCTGCGGGTCCCGCCACGGAGCACGCCCACGTTGACGCTCGTGCCGGCCATGGGCTCGTTGAGATCCTGCAACGCGAGGAGCAGGTGCGCGGCGGCGGCGAGCGCGCTGCGGCCTCGCTCCGGCTCCACGCCCGCGTGTGCGGCCCGACCGACGAGGCGGACCATCCCCGTCGTCACGCCCTTGCGAGCCGAGACGATCGCGCCGTTCTCCCGGGCGGCCTCGAGCACGAACGCGACGTCGTGCGCGGTCGCCTCACGGCGGATCAGCGGACCCGAGCCCGGCGAGCCGATCTCCTCGTCGGGGTTCACGACGAACGTGATCTGCCGGAACCCGTCGAACCCGGCCTCTCGGAGCGCGCCCACGGCGGCGAGACCGACGAGCAGGCCACCCTTCATGTCGCACACGCCGGGGCCGTAGGCACGCCCGTCCTCGACGCGCATCGGGCGCTCGGCCGCGACCCCGTCCGCGAACACCGTGTCCGTGTGCCCGATGAGCAGGATCGAGCCTTCGCCCGTTCCCTGGAGCCGCCCGACGAGGACGTCGCCGAGCTCGGTCCCATCCGGGAGCGGTCCGCATGGGTGGCGCTCCACGGTCCAGCCGCGTTCCCGCATCCATCGCAGCATCACGTCGACGACGGCGTTCACCCCTGTCGGGCTGTACGAGCCGGAGTCGATCCCGACGATCGTGCCGAGATCCTCGAGCCACCGCTCCCACGACCCGCGGAGCGAGGCCTCGAGCGCGCGGAGGTCGAGGGCGTCGGCGTCAGCTCGGGCGGGCACGAGCCCTCTTCGTGCCGGAGGGCGTCACCGCCGTCGGATCGGCCTGGGCGGTCTCCACGGCCTCGACGCGCCGGCGCCCCCGCTCTCCCAGCCTGGCGACCACGCCCGCCACCACGGCCTCGGTGAGCGCGAAGCCACCGAGCATCGAATCGAAGGGTGACGGCGCATCGGGATATGCGGTGAGGACGTGGTCGGCTACCTCCGCGACGGGCGACAGCCACGGGTCGGTGATGACGATCATCGTGGCGCCGCGCGCGGCGGCCGCCCGCCCGAACACGACGGTGTCCTCCTGGTAGCGACGGAAGTCGAAGACGCACACGACGTCGCCGCGCCCGATGTCGACGAGCACGTGCGTGCGTGGGTCGAACGTCGCGCCGACGAGGACACATCCCGGCCGCAGCATCTTCAGCTGCCCGTAGAGGTAGTGCGCGAGGAGCTGGCTGAACCGGCCGCCGGTCAGGAACACCCGCCGTCGCTCGTCCGAGAGCAGGCGAACGACGGCCTGGAACTCCGACGCCGGCACCGAGTGGAAGGTCTTGTCCAGCGCCCGCTTGAAGGTCCGCAGGCTCTCGCCCAGGATCTCGCCCTTCGCGCCCGGGGCTTGCGTCCGGTACAGCGACAGCGGGGAGGTCATCCGGGCCTGGACCTCCTCCCGCAGCGCCTTCTGGAAGTCAGGGAAGCCGTCGAAGCCGAGCTTGCGGACGAACCGCAGCACGGTGGGCGCCGCAACCCCGGCTTGGGCGGCGAGCTGGCTCAGGCTCTCGAGCCCGGCGACGGGATAGGCTGCGAGGAGCGCTCGGGCGACGCGGCGCTCGGCCGGCGTCACCGAGCCCATCCGGTCGCGCGTCAGCTCGCTGATGGGGATCGGCTTGGTCCTCCCGACCGCCTTGGCCACCCGCTCTCCTCCTCCGTCCAACCCGGTTACGAGTCTTACACCGCCTCGGCTTTGCAGGTCAACCGTAACGCGCTTGACACCGTGTCCGGCAGGGGCGTACAAGTCCCTACAGACCGCGCTGCCGCGGGGGCGGCGCCCGATCGACCCGGGAGGGTTCGATGACGCGGAAGAGTTTCGTCCTCCCCCTCGCGCTGGTGCTGGCGTTGACGGCCGCCGCCTGCGCGGGTGGGGACGAGGGCGATGGTGGGGACGGCGAGGGGCCGATCGTGATCGGCTTCCCGGCCGACCTGAGCTCCACGTATTCGTACTACGACGTGCCGATGCGCGACGGCGCGCAGTTCGCGATCGACGAGATCAACGCCGCCGGCGGCGTGCTCGGCCGTCAGCTCGAGCTGAAGGTCATCGACCAGCGCAACGACGTGACCGAGACCACGAAGGTCACGCAGCGGCTGATCGGTGAGAACGTCGTGTACCTCATGGGGACCACGGGGGACGCCGCGGTCGCCGAGGGCACGCTCGCCTGCGAGAGCGGCATCCCCGTCTCGACCGGCGACGGCACGGCGCCCACGCTGGTCGGCGACATGGGCGAGTGCGCCTTCCAGCTCGTCATGAGCGACAACGTCCAGGGAGCGGTGCTCGCCGACTACGCGATCGAGCAGGGGTACCAGACCGCCTACCTGCTCCGCTCCCCCGACTACCCGTACACCGCCAACCTGCCGACCTACTTCCGCGAGACGTTCGAGCGGGCGGGTGGCACGGTGGTCGGCGAGGACTCGTACGTGATCGGCGCGGGTGACTTCTCGGCCGTCGTGACGAAGCTGCAGAACGCCGACCCGCAGCCCGACGTCATCTTCACGCCGATGTTCCCGCCGGACACGCAGGTGTTCATGCGGCAGCTCCGCCAGGCCGGCGTGACGCTGCCGGTCCTGTCGACCGACGGCAACTACGACGAGTCGCTGAAGGAGGCCGGCGCCGAGGCGCTCGACGGCATGGTCTTCACCGCGTCCGGTTGCCCGCCGGAGCCGGAGACGCCGCTGCAGACCTTCTACGACGCGTACCGCGAGGCGATCGGCGAGGACCCGGTCTCGATCGTGACCGCGCTCGGCTACGACGAGATCTACGCGCTGAAGAGCGTGATCGAAGCCGCGGACAGCGCCGAGCCGCAGGCCATCATCGACGGGCTGTCGTCCCTGAACTACGAGGGCGTGACCGGCCCGATCACGATGGACCCCGAGACCCGTCGCTCCGAGAAGCCCGCCTGGATCATCGTCGTGGACGGGACCGACTTCACGTGCGGCGGCAGCGCCTACCCGGACTACGTGCCCACGGTCGGCTAGATGCAGGCAGCACCCTTCCTCGAGGTCGATGACCTCTCGGTCGCGTACGGCGCGATCCGTGCGCTCCGAGGCGTCACGCTGCGGGTCGAGGAGGGGGAGATCGTCGCCGTGCTCGGACCGAACGGCGCCGGCAAGTCGACCCTGCTTCGGTCGATCACCGGCGCCGTTCGGGTGCACGACGGCACGATCTCGTTCCTCGGAGATCGCATCGAGGGCTCGTCTCCGGAGGCCCTCGTCCGCAAGGGGATCTCGCTCGTGCCCGAGGGCCGGCACGTGTTCCCCCGGATGACGGTGCAGGAGAACCTGCTGGTGGGCGCGATCTCGCGCCGCGACGCCGCCGCCGTCCGATCGGACCTAGCCGAGGTGCTCGAGCTCTTCCCCCTCCTGGCCGAGCGCAGCGCCCAGGGCGCCGGGACGCTCTCGGGCGGCGAACAACGGCAGCTCGTGGTCGCCCGGTCGCTGATGTCGCGCCCGACGCTCATGCTGCTCGACGAGCCCTCGCTCGGGCTCGCCCCCATCGTGGTCGAGCAGATCATGCAGCTCCTGACCGAGCTGCGCGCAAGGGGCGTCACCATCCTGCTCGTCGAGCAGAACGTCCACCGGGCCCTGGAGATCGCCGACCGCGCGTACGTGCTCGCCGTGGGGCAGATGGTGCTCTCCGGGTCGGCGCGCGAGCTCGCGGAGACGGGCTCGATCGAGCGCGCGTACTTGGGATTCGCGTCGGCCGGAGGGTCCTGACCGCGTAGGGAAGGGAGACGGATGTCGGCTCGCGAGCTCGTCCAGCAACTCGTGAACGCACTCAGCCTCGGCAGTATCTACGCGCTGCTCGCGCTCGGCCTGTCGGTCGTGTACGGCGTGATGGGTCTGTTGAACTTCGCGTTCGGCGAGCTCGTGACGATCACCGGCTACGCGATGTACTTCGCCTCGGGAGGGGACACCTCGTTCCTCCTGATGGCCCTCTTCGGGATCGCGTGCGCGACCGCCGCCTCGATGGGGATGGAGCTGGTGGCGTTCCGTCCGCTGCGGCGCGCGAGCTTCCTCACGCTGCTGTTCACCTCGTTCGCCGTGTCCCAGATCATCCAGAACCTGTTCCGGCAGACCGTGTCGCCCCGACCCAAGGGCGTGCCGATCCCCGACCTGTTCAACGACGCCATACAGCTCGGCTCGATCCGGATCGGGGTGCTCCCGCTCATCACGGCCGGGGTCGGGTTCACGTGCCTGCTCCTGCTCACGCTGTTCCTGCGGCGCTCGCGCTCGGGGCTCGCGATGCGGGCGGCCGCGCAGGACTTCCCCACCGCGCGGCTCATGGGGATCCGAGCGAACCGCGTGACGTCGCTCGCGTTCGCGATCTCGGGACTGCTCGCGGGGATCGCCGGCGTCCTGTGGGTCGCGCGCCTCACCTCGGTCAGCCCGTCGATGGGCTTCACCCCGATCCTGCAGGCGTTCATCGCATCGGTGATCGGCGGCCTGGGGAGCCTGTCGGGGGCGGTCGTCGGCGGCTTCTTCCTCGGCACGCTCGAGGTGTTCCTCCAGGCGACGCTGCCGAGCGGGCTGCTGCCCTTCGCGCAGGCGCTCGCGCTGCTCGCGATCGTCGCGATCCTGTACGTGCGCCCGCAGGGCCTGCTCGGGCGGCCGGCCGAAGCGATCTGAGCGATGGGGAGGTTGTTCTCACCCGGCCGGTTCCGCGCCTCGATCATCGGATGGGCGGTGCTCGCCGTCCCGCTGGTGGTCGTCGGGGTGCTCGTGCGCTCCTCGGGCTCGTCGCTCGCCGAGACGACGCTGATCAGCTTCTACCTGGACGCGATCCTCGTGCTGGGGTTCCAGGTGTTCACCGGCGACACCGGGATCATCTCGTTCGGGCACGTCGCGTTCATGGGTATCGGCGCGTACACGGCCGCGCTCACCACGATCCCGACGTCGATCAAGCTGACACAGCTCCCCACGCTGCCCGACTGGCTCGCGGACGTGCAGGTGGGTCTGATCGGCTCGGTGCTCCTGGGAGCCGCCTTCGCGGCGATCGTCGCCGCGATCCTGGGGGGCGCGCTGGTGCGGATGCGCGAGTCCGCGATGGCGATGGGCACGCTCGCGCTCCTCGTCGTCGGCAACAGTGTCCTGTCGAACTGGAGCTCCCTCACGCGAGGGACGATCGGCATCTACGGCATCCCGTCGAGAACCAGCGCCTGGGTCGCGCTCGCCGGGCTCGTGACCATCGTGCTCGTCGCCCGCCTCTACCGGTTCTCGAGGCCGGGCCTGCACGTCCAGGCCACGCGCGAGGATCCGCTCGCGGCCGCGGCCAGTGGCATCAACGTCCCCGTCTCGCGCTTCGGCGCCTGGGTGCTCTCGGCGGCGATCATGGGCGCCGGCGGTGCATTGTGGGCGCAGGCGTTCGTGGCGTTCGGCCCCGACGAGTTCTTCTTCGACTCGACGTTCGCGCTGCTGGCGATGCTGGTGATCGGCGGCCGGGCCTCGGTGACCGGAGCCGTGATCGGCGCGGCGATCGTCACCCTCGTCGAGGACACGCTGGGGCAGATCGAGCAGGGCGGGACGGTCGTCGGCATCTCGATCCCGCACATCCCCGGCCTGGTCCGGTTCTCCATCGCCCTGCTGATCATCCTCATGCTGGTCTTCCGCCCGCAGGGGCTGTTCGGTCGGTGGGAAGCGGACGACGTCCTGCGGAAGCTCCAGGCACGGTGGCGACGCCGGCGGGCCGTCCCGTCCGTCTCGGAGCCGGAGCCGGTCGAGGCGACGGCGCCGGCGGCGGTCGAGCGCGCGCCGGCGGGCCCGTCCGGCGAGGAGCCGGTGCTCGTCGCCGAGGGCATCGCGAAGTCGTTCGAGGGGCTCCACGCCCTGACGGGCGTCGACATCGTGGTCCGCCCCGGCGAGCTCGTCGGCCTCATCGGACCGAACGGATCGGGGAAGACGACGCTGCTGAACGTGCTCTCCGGCGTGTACGCGCCGGACGGCGGCACCGTCGCGTTGCTCGGCCGCGACGTCACCGGGGCGCCGGCGTACCGGATCGCGCGCTCGGGCATCGCGCGGACGTTCCAGAGCATCCGCCTGTTCCCCGAGCTGACCGTCCTCGAGAACGTGGAGGCCGCGGCCGTCGCGTCCGACGGCGCCGAGGTCGACCGGCTCGTGCGGACGATGATGCTCGAGTCGGTGCTCGAGGAGCTGGCGGGGAACCTCGCGTACGGGGTCCAGCGCCGCGCCGAGATCGCGCGCGCGGGGGTCCGGCGGCCCTCGCTCCTGCTCCTGGACGAGCCGGCCGCCGGCATGAACGAGGCCGAGTCCGACGAGCTCCTCGCGAGCATCCACGCGATCCGGGACCATCTGGGATGCGCCGTGCTGATCGTCGACCACGACCTCAGGCTCATCATGCAGCTGTGCGAGCGCATCCAGGTGCTGAGCGAGGGCAAGACGATCGCCGTGGGCTCCCCCGAGGAGGTGGCCAACGATCCGCGGGTGATCGACGCGTACCTCGGCAGCCCGCGCACGCCACCGACCCAACCGGCGGCCGAGCGCCGTCCACCACCAGACGGAGGGATGACCGATGCCCGGTGACGAGCTCGTCATGTTCCTGCACACCGACCTGTCGGGCCTCAGCCGCGGGCGCGGGTTCCCCGTGGGCGACCTGGACGCCCGGCTGGCGAGCGGCGTCGGCTGGGTCCCCGCGGACCAGGCGCTGACGGCGTTCGGCCCGATCGCCGATCCGAACCCGTGGGGACCGTTGGGCGACCTGCGGCTCATGCCCGACCCGTCCACGAAGACCCGCGTCGACCTGTGGCCCGACGCGAGCCCGCTGCACTTCTACCTGTGCGACGCGACGAACACCGACGGCTCGCCGTGGGACGCGTGCCCCCGGACCTTCCTGAAGGACGCGCTCGCGCGGCTCGAGTCCGAGGCGGGGCTGCGGGTCGTCTCGGGGTTCGAGCAGGAGATCTTCCTGCGCGGCGCGACGCAGGGGCCCGGCTTCTCGATGGAGGCGCACCGCCTCGTGGAGCCGTTCGGCCCGCTCATGATGGCCGGGCTCGCGCAGGCGGGCCAGGAGCCCGAGATGTTCCTGCCCGAGTACGGGCCGGGGCAGTTCGAGATGACGTGTAGCCCCGCCGAGGGCGTCACCGGCGCCGACCGAGCGTCGATCATCCGCGAGATCGCGCGGGAGGTCGGCCGGCGCATGGGCTACCGAGCCACGTTCGCGCCGATCGTGGATCCCGCGGGCGTCGGCAACGGCGTCCACATCCACCTCAGCTTCCTCGACCCGGACGGGCAGCCCGCGACGTTCGACGCGTCGCGACCCGGCCGCGTGAGCGAGGCCGCCGGCCGGTTCACGGCCGGGATCTTGCGCCACCTCCCCGCCCTGTGCGCGATCACCGCGCCGAGCGTCGTCTCGTACCTTCGGCTCACGCCCCACCGGTGGAGCGCCGCCTCCACCGTGTTCGCCGAGCGGAACCGCGAGGCCGCCGTGCGGATCGCGCCGACGATCGACCTGCCGGGCTCGGACCCCGCGGCGCAGCTCAACCTGGAGTTCCGAGCGGCCGACGCCGCCGCGTGCCCGCATCTCGCGCTCGGCGTGCTGGTCCTGGCGGGCCTGCAGGGGATCCGCGAGAGGTACGACGTCCCCGAGCTCGTGCAGCAGGACCCGTCGACGCTCTCGGAGGAGGAGGCGCGACGGATGGGGGTGCGCCCGCTGCCGCACTCCCTCGAGCAGGCGCTGACCGAGCTCGAGAACGACGATGTCGTCCGTGGGTGGTTCTCGAAGGACCTCCTCGACTGCTACCTGAGCCTGAAGCGCACGGAGATCGGGCTGCTCGAGGGCCTGTCGCCCGAGGAGGCCTGCACGAGGTATGCCGATGTCTACTGAGGCCGGCGCCCGCGGCGAGCTCGCCGCGTTCCTCGAGGACCTCCGGCCGATCGACCACCACTGCCACGGGGTCGTGTCGACCGAGCTCGACCGGCCGGCGTTCGAGGCGCTCGTGAACGAGGGCTTCGACGCGCCGCCGGCCGGGACGTCACACCTCGACTCGCCGGTCGGGCTCGCGATCCGCCGGTGGTGCGCGCCGGCGCTCGGCCTCGAGCCGCTCGCGAGCGCGGACGAGTACGTCGAGCGCCGGGCGAGCCTCGGCGCCGAGGAGGTGGCCCGGCGGCTGCTCGGCGCGGCGAAGCTCGGCGGGCTGCTCGTCGAGTCGGGGTACCGGTCCTCGGACGTCGTCGGGCCGGATCGGATGGGCGAGCTCGCGGGCGCGCGCGCGTGGGAGGTCGTGCGGCTCGAGGCGGTCGCGGAGGCCGTCGCGGGGACCGGACCTTCGGCCGCCGGGTACGTGGACGCGTTCCGCACGGCGCTCGAGGCGCGCACGGCCGGGGCCGTAGGGTTGAAGACGATCGTGGCGTACCGCGGCGGGTTCGCGTTCGACCCCGCTCCCCCGTCCCCGTCCGAGGTCGCCGACGCGGCCGGGCGGTGGCTCGACACCATCGGGTCCGGTCCGCCGAGGGTGACCGACCCCGTCCTGCTCCGCTTTGGGATCTGGGCCGGGGCCGAGCTCGCCCGCGACGCGGGCCTGCCCCTGCAGGTTCACGCCGGCTGGGGCGATCCCGACCTCACGCTGCACCTCGCGAACCCCTCGCTCCTGACCGAGCTCGTGAAGGCGCTCGGGCAGATCGGCGTCGACGTCGTGTTCCTACACTGCTATCCGTACCATCGCGAGGCCGCGTACCTGGCCGCCGTGCTGCCGAACGTGTACTTCGATGTCGGCGAGGCGCTCACGTACCTCGGCGTCAGCTCGCGTCGGCTGCTCGCGGAGGCGCTCGAGCTCGCGCCGTTCACGAAGCAGCTGTACTCCTCGGACGCCTTCGGCGTGCCCGAGCTGTACCTGCTCGGCGCCGCGCAGTTCCGCCGGGGACTCGCGGACGCGCTCGGCGGGTGGGTCGACGACGGCGACTGCTCGATGCACGACGCCGAGGGCATCGCGCGGCTCATCGCCGTCGAGAACGCCACGCGGATCTACCCGCTGGAGCGAGGTGACTGAGGATGGACCTGTTCGCGCGGGACGCGCGTGCGATCGCCGGCGTCGAGAAGCTCCGGTTCTTCCCGCTCGCGGTGATCGGCGGCGAGGGCTCGTACCTGATCGGCGAGGACGGGCGGAGGCTGCTCGACCTATCGGCGTCGTGGGGAGCCGCGAGCCTCGGCTACGGGCACCCCGCGATCGTCGAGGCCGTCACGCGAGCGTCGAGCTCGATGGCGGCTGCGAGCATCCTGTCGAGCATCAACGAGCCGGCCGTGGCCCTGGCCGAGGAGCTCCTCCACGTGGTGCCGGGCGAGGGCGACCGCCGCGTGTGGCTCGGCCACTCGGGCTCGGACGCGAACGAGACGGCGGTCCGCACGATCGAGGCCGCGACCGGACGCCATCGGTTCATCTCGTTCATCGGCGCGTACCACGGCGGGACGTCCGGCTCGATGGCCGTCTCGGGCCACTCGGCGCAGACGCACACGCCATCGCGGGGCGGGGTGCTGTTCCTGCCCTACCCGGACCCCTACCGGCCCTTCCTCGGCGGTGACCCCGCCGAGACCACGCTCGCGTACCTCGACTACCAGTTCGACACGATCTTCCCGCCGGACGAGGTCGCGGCCGTGTTCATCGAGCCGATCCAGTCCGACGGCGGCCTCATCGTGCCGCCGTCGGGATTCCTGAAGAGCCTCGAGGAGCGGTGCCGGCGCCACGGGATCCTCGTCGTGTGCGACGAGGTGAAGGTGGGTCTCGCGCGGACGGGGTGGCTCCACGCCTTCGAGGCCGAAGGCCTGGCGCCCGACGTGGTGACGCTGGGCAAGGGGCTCGGCGGCGGGCTGCCGCTCTCGGCGTTGGTCGGCCCCGCCGCGGTCCTCGACGTCGCCCAGGCGTTCGCGATGCAGACCACCTCCGGCAATCCCGTCTCGGCGAGCGCGGGGCGCGCGGTGCTCGACACCATCAGACGCGACGACCTCGCGACGGCCGCCCGCCTGCGCGGGGACTCGCTCTCGGCCGGCTTGAGACGCCTCGCGGAGCGCCACCCGCTGATCGGCGACGTGCGCGGGCGTGGCCTCGCAATCGGCGTGGATCTGGTCCGGGACCGCGAGCGGCGCGAGCCCGCGCCACGGGAGACCGCCAAGCTCGTGTACCGCGCTTTCCAGCTCGGCGTCGTCCTCTTCTACGTTGGGCTGCACTCCAACGTGCTCGAGATGACCCCTCCGCTGACCCTGTCCGAGGACGAGGTCGCCGAAGCGCTCTCGGTCCTCGATCAGGCGTTCACCGACGTCGAGGCCGGCCGGGTGAGCGACGAGGAGGTCGCGCCGTTCGCCGGGTGGTAGTCGCGCCGCCTACCGCTCCCTGGCCACTCCGAAGTGCTTGAGCCTCGGGGTGAGCTCGAGGAGGAAGCGCTCGTCGTCGGGGAAGTGGCGCGCGACGTCCACGTCCTCGCCGGCGAAGGCCTTCACATCCTCGAGCGAGTCCCAGAACGACATGACGCCGAACTCGGCCTCGTCGCCGTCGAGACGGCGCAGCACCATCACGCCCTGGTTGCCCGGTGTCTGCTTCAACGCGGCGACCCCGCTCTCCTCGAGGTACGCGAGGTACGCGTCGTAGTCCTCGGCCTTGGTGCGTCCGAACCACACCCGTGCGATCACGATGTCCCCCTCCCGATCGTGGCCCGGACAGTATGGTGCGCGCCGGATGCGAGCCGCCTCAACCTCCGCGTTCGAGCTCGTCTCGGATCGCGGAGAGCCACTCGACCGCGATCAGGTCCTGCGGTCTTCCCGCCGCGCGCTTCATGCGGATCAGGTCCTCGAGCGAAGCGACACGCACGACGATGCCGTCGAGGTCCTCGTCGGTCGCGTAGGCGTCCAGGTCCGCGAACCCGTCGGTGCCCGACGGCGTGCCGAGGCAGTCGATCGGCCCGGCCTCGGTCGAGAAGGTGAAGTGGTCGCCCGCCTTGAGGGTGGCCGCGTCGAGTTGGAAGGGGACCTCCTCAGGCGCGCCGCGCGGTCGCGCCCCGAGCTCCGCGAGGGCGGCGGCGAGCGCGCGCAGGTTCTCGTCGTCCCGCGCGTAGCACAGGTCCAGGTCGCCGGTCATCATCGGCGAACCGCGCAGCGCGGCGGCGTACCCGCCGATCAGCACGAACCGGACGCCGTGCTCCGAGAGCGTCCGGAGCGCTCCGAGCGGATCGAACGAGGGCTCGCTCATCGCGTCGTCCCTCCACGCCGGCCGAACGGGGCCGTGCGCTCCCACTCGCGGACGGCGAGACGAGCTCGCTCCCCCGGGGTGAGCCGCAGGCGGTCGCGGATGAGCGTGCGGTCCACGTCCAGGCCGGGCCGTCTCACGAGGTCCAGCTTCAGTCCGCACTCGCGCAGCAGCCGGTCCAGGGTGTCGAACCGGGGCGACGCGAGCCCGCGCTCGATGCGCGAGAGCGTCGGCTGCGGGATCCCCGCCCTGCGGGCGAGCTCGCGCTGGCCGAGTCCCGCCTCGCGCCGCGCCTGCCGAAGGAGCGCACCCGCACTCATGCTCGTTATGATAGCGTAAACGCTATCGCTGTGGGCTCGAGGGAGGTCCTCGGTTACGCCGACTTCGCCTTGCGCGGGCGGCCGGGTCGCCGCTCCCACTGCCGGAGGAATCGGTTCAGCGACGCGACCTTCCAGATCGGGCCGGCGGAGAGTTCGGCGACGGGCGCGGGAAACCCGGGCCTGACGCGAAGCTCGGCGACCCGCTGGCGCGAGACACCGAACAGCGCAGCGATCTCGCTGACGCCCGCGTAGCGCTCGGCCTCCTGGTTGAGCCACCGATCGAGGTAGGCGTCGGTCATCACGTCGACCCGAGCGATGCCGCCGTGAGCGAGTCCGATCCGCCCGCACGCGCGCTCGAACGCACCGACACCAACCCGAACCGCCTCGGTCATCGGCTGCGAACCGCCGGAACGCAGGACGTCCACGCCGAACGTGGCGCCCACCCCACCGGCAAGGCCTCCGAGGTTCGTGACGGCCCCATCGAACCCGAGCGCCGCGAGAGCCTCGACCAGGTCCGCCAGCGCATCTTCCGCACCCGGCGACGGTCCCCACGTCTCGATGTCGACGCTGTACCGAGCGCTCCTCACCTTGGCCACCTGAACCCGCCTTTCCGGAGCCCATGGACCAACCGGCGGATCGCGTTCACGTCCGAAGGCGTGGAGCGCCACATGACTTGCGTGACCCTGTCCGGAGACTCGAACATCTCACCCTTGGTGCGGCGTTCGACGGTCCAGCCCTGCCGGATGGCCGCGCGACGCACCTCTCGGTAGTCCCACCTCATCCTGGCTTATCTCTTGTCCTCGTGTCAAGTGATTCTGAGGAGGGAGGGTGGTAGGACCCTATCCCCTGCCTCCGACACCGAGGCTTCCGCGTATGGTTCTCGCCATGTCCCAGGACCACGTGCTCCGCAACCGCGCCGCTTGGGACAGCTTCGCGGAGGAGTTCGTCGAGCCCGGGCACGAGGCCTGGGCCAGCGACGAGCCCTCGTGGGGCACCTGGAGCGTGCCGGAGGCCGAGGTCGGCATGCTCACCGACGTCGAGGGCCTGGACGCGGTCGAGCTCGGGTGCGGCACGGCCTACGTCTCGGCGTGGCTCGCTCGGCGCGGCGCCCGGCCCGTCGGCCTGGACAACTCGCCGGTGCAGCTCGCGACCGCGCGGCGGTTCCAGGAGGAGTTCGACCTGAACTTCCCGCTCGTCCACGGCGACGCCGAGCGCACGCCGTTCCCCGACGAGAGCTTCGACCTCGCGATCTCCGAGTTCGGCGCGGCGATCTGGTGCGACCCGTACGCGTGGATCCCCGAGGCCGCGCGGATCCTGCGGCCGGGCGGGCGGCTCGCGTTCCTGGGCAACTCGTACCTCTCGATGATCTGCACGCCGCTCGACGAGGAGGCGCCCACCGGGGAGACGCTGATCCGCGACCACTTCGGCATGCACCGGTTCGACTGGGCCGAGGACTCCTCGGTCGAGTTCCACATCCCGCACGGCGAGTGGATCCGCCTGCTCCGCTCGAGCGGCTTCGAGGTCGAGGACCTCGTCGAGCTCCGAGCGCCCGAGGGCGCCACCACCCGCTACCCCTGGGTCAGCCCGGAGTGGGCGCGCCGCTGGCCGAGCGAAGAGGTCTGGAAAGCCCGCAAGCGGCGGTAGTCACCCCGCTCGTGTGACTTCTCTCACAGACCCGCGCATCCGCGCACCTCACCATGGCGGGGATGTCCACGGCGAGATGAGGGACGAGGAAGTCAGCCAAGACCTCTGGCACCGAGGGTCAGGATCGGGGCGACCCTGGGAAGACGCGATGACCTCGGCTCGGAGTGTCAGAGGCGGTGGGGAGGATGTGCGAGTTGGGTTTGACGAGGGACGGCCGACCCGTAAGGGTCATGGCGTCCGGGACCGGAGGTGCTCGATGTCCAAGGCCAAGGAAACCGTTGTTCCGGCTCCCGGCCAGGAGCATCTGGCCGATGAGCTGCTCGAACGCTACTACCAGCGGAGGTTGGCCGAGATCCGGGCCGGCATGCGCTCAGGCGAAGGCTTCATCCCACTCGGTGAGTTGAAGGCCCGAGTGGATGAGCGAGCGCATCGGCATCAACGACCCTGATGACTGGATCGGCTGGTGGCTCACCCACCACCCGTCGGCGATGTTCGCTGGAGAGTTCACGCGCCTGGCGACGGCACTCCTGAACGATCAAGGCGTGGTTGGAGAGCCAGGTATCGAGGTCCTCCGCTTCCGCGAGGCCGGGGTCCAGCAAGAGGTGGAGGTCCGATCCATCGTGGAGGAGTTCCCGGGGGGCCGAGTCCTGCACGTGCTGTCGATCCGCAGCGAGGGTGACCCGCTCCCTCCCCTCACCCGAACCTGATCCGTCGACATCTGGTCGGAGCTGCGCGGCTCCACCTCGGAGACGCGCTACCGTCGTAGCGAGGAGGACCGACCACCACGGTCGGCGGTCGCCGGATGAACGGCGAGAGTCCCGGAAGATCAGGCGTCCTGGCGCGGACGACCGTGCTCGGCGCCGAGGACGCGCTCGCGTTCCTACGCACGGCTCGCGAGGGCCTCTCCTCCGAGGAGGCAGCCGTCCGGCTCGCGACGATCGGACGCAACGAGCTCCCCGAGCACCGCGGGCGGAGCCTGCCGCGGCAGCTCCTGGATCAGATGGTCCACTTCTTCGCCCTGATGCTGTGGGCCGCGGCCGCCCTGGCGTTCGTGGGAGAGCTGCCGCAGCTCGGCATCGCGATCATCGTCGTCATCGTGGTGAACGGCGGGTTCAGCTTCGCGCAGGAGTACCGAGCGGAGCGAGCCGTCCGCGCCCTCTCGGCGCTGCTGCCCGAGACCGCCGTCGTGCGCCGTGCCGGCCGCAAGCTCACGATCCCCGCGGGCGAGCTCGTTCCGGGCGACGTCGTCCTGCTCAAGGAGGGCGACCGGATCTCGGCCGACGCGCGCGTCATCCGCTCCTCCGAGCTGAAGGTCGACATATCCACCCTCACCGGCGAGTCCGAGCCGCTGCTGCGCGGGTCGGAACCCATCGCGGAGCTCCCCAGAGATCCGCTGGAGGCCGCCAACGTGGTGTTCGCGGGCACGTTCGTCGCGTCCGGCTCCGCGACGGCGGCGGTCGCCGCGACCGGGGGCACTACCCGGCTCGGGGGCATCTCGACGCTGACCGGCCAGATCGTCCGGCGACCAACCCCGCTCCGGTTCCAGATGAACCGAGCGGTCAGGGTGATCGCGATCTTCGCCGTCGCCACCGGCGTGCTGTTCTTCGGCATCGCGCTGGGGCTCGGGACGCCGGCGCGTGACGGGTTCCTGTTCTCGGTCGGCGTGATCGTGGCCCTGGTCCCCGAGGGGCTCCTGCCGACGCTGTCGCTCTCGCTCGCGATGAGCGCCACGCGCATGGCGAACCGTGGCGCGCTGGTGCGCCGACTCGAGTCCGTGGAGACCCTCGGCTCGACGACGGTCATCTGCACCGACAAGACGGGAACCGTCACCACGAACCAGATGACGGCTAGGGCGATCGTGCTGCCCGGCGGTCGGTACAGCGCGACCGGCTCGGGCTACGAGCCGAGCGGCACGATCCTCGCCGAGGGCGGCCGGCCGCTCTCGGAGGAGGAGCGGGCCGACGTACAACGGCTCCTGCACGCTGCGGCGCTGTGTGGCGACGCGCGCGTCGAGCAGCAGGACGGGCGGTGGCGCTGCACCGGTGACCCTACGGAGGGAGCGCTCCTGGTCCTGGCCCGCAAGGGCGGGCTCGAGCGGGAGAGCGCGGAGCGGTCGGCGCCCCGGGTGCGGGAGTTCCCGTTTGAGTCGGCTCGGCAGCGGATGAGCACGGTGCATCACCTGCCGACGGGCGCGTTCGAGATCCTCGCGAAGGGCTCGCCCGAGGCCATCGTCCCGCTCTGCACGAACATCCGGACGAACGCGGCCGCGCCGCCGCTCGGTGATGACGATCGGCGGAAGATCCTGGCCGACGTGGACTCCCTCGCCGTGAAGGGCCTGCGGGTGCTCGCCTTCGCCCGGCGCGAGCTCGACGAGCACGCGCCCGAGATCGCGCGCGAGACCGAGGTCGAGATGGAGTTCCTCGGGCTCGTGGGGATGGCAGACCCGGTCCGCCCCGAGGTCCCCGCGGCGGTCGCCTCGGCGCGGCGGGCCGGCATCAAGATCGTGATGATCACCGGCGACCATCCGGCGCCGCGATGTCGGTCGCTCGCGACGCCGGCATCCCGGCGCACACGGTCATGCTCGGGTGCGAGCTCCCGGTCGGCGACGATGCGCTGGGTGAGCTCCTGAGCACACACGCGCCCGTCCTCGCCCGCGTGGCCCCGGAGGACAAGCTGCGGATCGCCCGAGCCCTCCAGGAGCACGGCGAGGTGGTCGCGATGACCGGCGACGGCGTCAACGACGCGCCGGCACTGCGGCAGGCCGACATCGGCATCGCGATGGGCAAGACCGGGACCGACGTGGCCCGCGAGGCGGCGGACCTCGTGCTGCTCGACGACAACTTCGCGCACATCGTCGAGGCCGTCGAGGAGGGCCGCGCCGCCTTCGACAACATCAAGCGGTTCCTCACCTACCACCTGACCGACAACGTCGCCGAGCTCGCTCCCTTCGTGGTCTGGGCGCTGTCGGCGGGGACGATCCCCTTGATGATCTCGGTCCTGCAGGTGCTCGCGCTGGACATCGGGACCGACCTGCTCCCGGCGCTCGCGCTCGGGGCCGAGCGGCCGGAGCCGGGGATCATGCACCGCTCACCTCGCACACGGTCCGCGCGCTTGCTCGACCGCAACGTGCTCGGGCGTGCCTTCGGGTTCCTCGGCCCGGTCGAGGCCGTCTTGTCGATGGCCATGCTCCCCCTCGGCGCCTGGCTGTTCTTCGGCTGGCCCGGCCACCCGCTCCCGGGCTCCGGTGTGGACAAGGAGGTGCTCTCCACGATGGTGTTCGGGGCCATCGTGACGATGCAGATGGCGAACGCGTTCGAGTGCCGCTCGAACCCGGCCTCGCTGTTCTCGATCGGACCGCTGTCGAACCGGCTCCTCGTGGGCGCTGCGGCGATCGAAGCGCTCACGCTGCTCGCCTTCGTCTACGTGCCGCCGGTCGCCCGAGTGCTCGGGCAGCGGCCGCTCGACGCCGAGCAGTGGCTGCCGCTCCTCGTCACGCCGTGGCTCCTGATCGCCGCCGAGGAGTCGCGGAAGGCTGTGGTCCGCCGTGGAGGCAGGCTCAGTCGTTCGGGGCCCAGATCGGGCCCTCGCAGTCGTCCCGGAGCGGGAGCGGGTCCGGTGGTCTCGGGTCCTGGCTGAAGTCGAAGGCGGAGAGCATCGGCGACGCATCGCGGTCGCGCGCGGTGAGCTGGGTGAGGCCCCAGTTGTCCTCGATGAAGCGGAGCACGCTCGAGAACTCGCCGAGCTCGTTGCTCACCTTGCCGTCGACCGTGTACGGGCTGATGACCATCATCGGGACGCGGATGCCGAACCCGAAGCCGTCGACCTGCGGCGGCGGCACGTGGTCGTAGAACCCGCCGTAGTCGTCCCACGTGACGAAGATCGCCGTGTCCTTCCACATGTCCGAGCGCATGATCGCGTCGATCACCTTCGTGGTCCAGTTCTCGCCGTGGCAGAAGTTGAACTCGGGGTGCTCGGAGAGCTCGAACCGCGGCGTGATCCACGTGACGGGTGGCAGCTTGCCGGCCTCGATGTCGTCGATCACGTTGTCGACCGGGAACATGTGCTGCTGCCACTTCTCCGGGTTCATCCGGTACCGGCGGATCGCGGCGTACGCGGACCAGATGTAGCCGCGCTGGTCCTCGCTCGCCGCGTAGTAGGCCCACGGGATGCCGGCGCGGTTCAGCAGGTCGCCCTCGGTCTTGAAGTCGAAGCACGGGGCCACCATCTTGACGTTGCCCTCGGAGTCCTCGACCTCGACGAGCTGCTCGGGCGGCGCGTCGCACCCGAACGTGTTCGAGCCGCGGGTCACGCCCGGCGTGCGGCGCGGGTTGTCGTGCGCGCCGCCGGACTGCGCCGCGATCGAGTACAGGTGGTTCGGGAACGAGGGGCCGTGAGCACTGGCGAAGAAGTTGTCGAACAGGACGTTGCGCTCGGCCCAGTGCCAGTAGTTCGGGAGCTGATCCTGATGGAGCTGCGTGAAGGGCGAGTCCGGGTGCTCACCCTGGGCGAACCCGTCCATCTTCCCGTTGTTCCACGCGACGAGCGCGCAGTTGTAACAGTGCGGGATGTCGCCGGGCAGCCGCCCGTCGGTGCCGCGAACGAGCGGGCGCTCGACGCCGTTGTCCATCGCGGTCGAGGCGCCGTCCGCACCGGGGAACGTCCCGAACAGGTTGTCGAAGGTCCGGTTCTCCTTGATGAGGAAGACGACGTGCTTGATCGGCGTGGCGGTCTGCAGCGCGGTCGCGTCGAAGGTCTCGGGCGAGCCCGTGGTGATCACGCTCGGGCTCCAGGACGGCTCGGGGCTCCCGGAGTCGCGGGGGTCGCCCTCGGCCGTCGTGCACGCGACGGCAAGCGCGGCGAACGCCACGAGCGCGGCGAGCACGCGGAGCGGGCGGGGGTAAGGGCGAGGAGACCTCATGCGAACGCGACCGAGCCTACCGAACGGCCCTCGGAACGGCCACCTCAGGGCTCGAGCATCGCGCCGACGTCGAATCCCCTCGCCCCGGCCGACCGCACCTCGGCATCGACGCCGCCGCGTCCCCACAGGGCGTACAGGGGCCCGCCGATGGGGCGGGGAACACGATCGGCCTTGAGGCTCAGCTCGCGCAGGTCGCGGAGACCGAGCGGCTTCGCCTGCCACCGCGCCTCACCCATGAGCGCGGTGCGAGCGCCACGGAGACCCAGGACGTCGACCTCGCACGGTTCGCCCGAGCTGGCCCACCAGCGTCCGACCACCAGATCCTCGGGCAGCTCACCACGCTCCACGAGCCGAGCCGCGTGCCCCCTCGCGGTCTCTTCGAACACCAGGCCGAGATGCCGCTGCCACTGCTCGGCACGTCGCTTGAGGGCGGCTCGTCCCTGTCCCGCCTCGATCTGCGGCAGGTCCGAGTAGAGCACCCCGAACCAGAACGCGAGGTAGGGATCGGCGAGCTGGTAGAGCGGACGAGCCCTCGACGGAGCGCCCACGGGAACCGACCGCCGCACGAAGCCCGATGCCACGAGGATCCCGAGGGGATGTTCCACCCGTTGATCGGCTTCGGACGCGATCTCGGACATGCGCGATCGACCGCGCCCGATCGCAGCGAGGATCCGCGGATAGCCGCCCACGTCCGGGAGCTCCTCGCGGAGGATCCCGATCGAATCCTCGAGGAGGATGCCGCCCGGCGTCGCGGCGAGGCGGGTGAGGTTCTCGCTCGTGCCGGCATCCTGATCCCAGCTCTCGAGGTGCATCGGGTATCCACCGCAGGCCGCAAACGCCTCGAGGAAGGCAGCGCTCTCGAGCCGTGGGAGGAACGCCCTGGCCGAGACCGGATCGAGCATGTCGAGCCGCATCAGATCGGTCGGTCGGCCCCGAAGCGCCCCACCCGAGCCGAGCACGCCCTCCATCGTCCCGATAGCGGAACCGGTGAGAACCAGCATGAGCTTGGTTCCCGCCGGCAGGTGATCCCAGACGGACTGCACGATGCTGGCGAAGCCCCGCGTGGATCGCAGCAGGTAGGGGACCTCGTCGAGCACGACGACCAGCGGCTCATCGGCAGCGAGGGCGACGAGGAACCGGAGCACCGCTTCCCACGATGCGAACCCCCCTCCCGCAAGGTCGTGGGTGCGCTCCCCGAGGTCGGCCCGGACGGCGTCGGCCATGCGCTGCAACTCGACGCCCTCCGCTTGCTCGGTCGCCCCGTAGTAGACCGCTCGCTTCCCCTTCACGAAGTGAGAGAGGAGGAACGTCTTGCCGACGCGGCGACGGCCCCAAACGACCACGAGCTGAGGCGTGCCTGCCTGTGCGCTCGACCAGGCCGTCTCGAGGCGAGCGAGCTCCGACTTGCGGTTGAGGAAGCGCGGGTTCACGGACGGATGATACAACAAAGGCTTTGTACTACAAGGCCCTTGTATCTCGTTGCGAGACTACTCGCTGGGCGGGTCGGGGGGCGGGGGCGACCAGATCGGCCCCTCGCAGTCGGTGCGGAGCGGGAGCGGGTCGGCGGGCCTCGGCGCCTGCGTGAAGTCGAAGGCCGAGAGCAGCGGCGTCGCGCGCCGGTCGCGCTTCGTGAGCTGCGTGAGGCTCCAGTTGTCCTCGATGAACCGCAGGACGCTGGAGAACTCGCCGAGCTCGTGGCTCACCTTCCCGTCCACGGCATAGGGGCTGATCATGAGCATCGGGACCCGGATCCCGAACCCGAACGGGTCGATCTGCTCGGGCGGCACGTGGTCGTAGAAACCGCCGTAGTCGTCCCACGTGATGAAGATCGCGGTGTCCTTCCACATGGGGCTCGCCATGATCGCGTTGACGACCTCGGTGGTCCAGTTCTCGCCGTGGCAGAAGTTGTACTCGGGGTGCTCGGAGAGCTGGAAGCGCGGCGTGATCCACGTGACGGGCGGCAGGCGGTCGGCCTCGATGTCACGGACGACGTCGTCCACCGGACGGATGAACCGGTCCCACATCGCCGGATCCTCGCGGTAGCGCTCGATCGCCGCGTACGCCGACCAGATGTAGCCGATCTGCGTGTTCGTGGCCGCGTAGTACGTCCACGGGATGTCGGCCCGGTTCAGCAGGTCGCCCTCGGTGAGGAAGTCGAAGCACGGGTCGACCTTGATGAGCTTGCCCTCGGGATCGACGATCTCGACGTACGCGCCGGGCTCGGCGATGTCGCAACCCCATGACTTCGCGAGTCCTTTCTCCTGCTGCTTGCGGAGCGCCGGAAACGTCTGCACCGGGTTGTCGAGCGCCCCGCCCGAGGTCGCCGCGATCGAGTAGAGGTGGTTCGGGAACGACGGTCCCATCGCCGAGGCGAAGACGTTGTCGAACAGGACGTTGCGCTCGGCCCAGTGCCAGTAGTTCGGGAGCTGGTCGGGCTGGAACTGCGTGAACGCCCACGTGTCGTCGGGCTCGCTCTGGTTGAAGCCGTCCATCGCGCCACCGTTCACCGCGGCGACCGCACAGTTGTAGCAGTGCGTGAGGTCGTGCGCGCGCTGGTCCTCGGCCCGCGTGAGGGGACGGATGGTGCCGCGGTCGTTCGCCTCGGTCGCGCCGTTCGCGCCGGGGAACAGACCGAACATGTTGTCGAAGCTCCGGTTCTCCTTGATGAGGAACACGACGTGCTTGATCGGCGTGGCGGTCTCGAAGGCACTCGCGTCCACCGCGGCCGGCAGGTCGGCCGTCGTGGGATCCGGCGGCAGGGTCCCCGGGCCGAGCGAGGGCGTGTCCACCGTGCCGGCGGTGCCCGTCGTGCACGCCGCCGCGATGAAGGCGGTCGCGACGAGGGCGGCGAGCCACGGATGCGGGCGGGCGCGTCGGTTCATCGGGGCTCCGAGTCTATCGGGGAGCGGGCGCCGCGCGGTCGGGGCCCTCACGAACGCGCGAGGAGCTCGCGCAGGGCGTCCTCGAGAGGCGGCATCGGCGGCACCCCGACCTCGGCCGTGAACAGGCTGGTGAGCGCCGAGCTCCGTGGGCGCGGAGCGGGCAGGCCGAGCTCGTCTGCGCGCTGGGACCGCACCTCGCCGGGCAGGTCTCCGAGCGCCTTCAGCCGCTCGAGCACGTCGAGCCACGTGGTCGCCTCGGGGCCGCCGAGGTGGTACGTGCCGGGCCGCCCCGCGAGCAGGAGCGGCAGGATGCGATTGGCGAGGTGCCGCACGTACGTCGGCGTCCCGGTCCGGTCCGCGATGCCCCCCGCGGAGCCGCCGTCCGCGAGCCGCCGCAGGCTCGAGCTCAGGTGATCGGCGCCGCCGCCGAAGACGTAGCCGGTCCGCACGATGAGGTGCTCCGGCGTGCTCGCCCGAACGAACGCCTCGCCGCCGAGCTTGCTCCGCGCGTAGACGCTCCGCGGGTTCGGCACGTCGAGCTCGTCGTACGCGCTCCCCTTCTCGCCGTCGAACACATAATCGGTCGAGACGTGCAGGATCTGGGCACCGCACGCGCGCGCGGCGAGCGCGAGGCTCTGCGGCCCGAGCGCGTTGTCGCGGTAGGCGCGCCCGGGCTCGGACTCGCACGCGTCGACCTTCGTGAACGCGCTGAAGCTGAGGATCGCGTCGGGTCGCAGCGGGACAACGGTCCGCATCACCGCGTGGTGGTCGCCCACGTCGAGCTCGGCGTGCGTGAGGGCGGTCACGGCGTGGTGGCCGGGGACGACGTCGAGGAACGCGCGTCCGAGCCCACCGCCGGCGCCGGTGACGAGCAGCCTCATGCCGCGGAGCCCTGGAGGATCGCCTCGACCCAGTCGCGATGCTCGCGGTACCAGGCCACGGTGATCTCGAGGCCGTCCGCGAACGAGGTGGCCGGACTCCAGCCGAGCCCGGCGAGCCGGTCCCACCGCACGCCGTAGCGGAAGTCGTGGCCGGGGCGGTCGGGGACGAACGAGACCAGCGACTCGGGCGCGCCGACGTACCGGCAGACCCGCCGCGCGAGCTCGACGTTCGGCAGCTCGAAGCCGCCGCCGATGTTGTAGACACCGCCCGGCTCGCCGGCCTCCATCACGGTCGCGATCGCGCGGACGAAGTCGCGGACGTAGAGCCACTCGCGCCGCTGCTCCCCCGTCCCGTACACGGGCAGGGGGCGTCCGTCGAGCGCGGCGAGCGCGAACGTCGGGATGGCCTTCTCGGGATGCTGGCGCGGTCCGAACGTGTTCGTGCCGCGCACCGTCGCGATGTGCACGCCGTAGGTGACCACGTACGCGTGGCAGAGCAGGTCGGCGCCGGCCTTGCTCGCGGCGTACGGGCTTCGAGGCCGGAACGGGTCGCCCTCGTCGAACAGGCCCTCGTCCGCGTTGGCGCCGTAGACCTCGTCCGTCGAGACGAAGGTCATCGGGGTGTCGGTCTCGCGGCAGGCCTCGAGCACGACCTGCGTGCCGAGCACGTTCGACACGACGAACGCGCGCGAGTCCTCGATGCTGCGATCCACGAACGACTCCGCGGCGGCGTGCACGACGTGGTCGGCGGCCTCGACGAGCGGGAGCACGGTGTCGGCCTCGGCGACGTCCCCGAGCACGAACGTGAAGCGCGGATCGCCCTCGTGGGCCGCGAGGTTCACCCTCGTGCCCGCGTACGTGAGCTTGTCGAGCACCGTGACGTCGAGGTTCGGGCGCTCGAGCAGGTGGTCCACGAGGTGGGAGCCGATGAACCCGGCTCCGCCCGTCACGAGGATCCGCCGGCGGTCGCTCATGGCCGCCCGAGTCTACCCGCGGGCCGCGGCCGCCACGGAGCGCAGGACCTCCGCGGTGGCCCGCGCGGTCGCCTCCCACGTGAAGCCGGCCGCGCGCGCTCGGCCCGGGCCGATCAGGCGCTCGCGAAGCTGCGCGTCGCCGAGCAGCCGCCGGAGCCCATCGCCGATCGCCGAGGGGTCGGTCGGATCGACGAGCAGCGCGTCCTCACCCGCGACCTCGGGCAGCGAGGACACGTTCGACGTGAGCACCGGCGTGCCGGCCGCCATCGCCTCGATGACCGGGAAGCCGAAGCCCTCGTACAGGGACGGGTATGCGAGACCCTCGGCCCCCGCGAGGAGCGCGTACTTGTCCTCGTCGCTCACGTAGCCGGTCAGCACGACCCGCGAGCGCGCCGGCTCGGAGAGCGAGCGCACCGCGGCCCAGACCCTCGCCTCCTCGGCGGGGAACCATCGCACGCGACCGCCCGCGATCACGAGCGTCGCGTCCACACCCGAGAGCGCGAACGCGCGGACGAGCGCCGGGAGGTTCTTGCGCGGTTCGAGCCCGCCGACGAACAGGACGTACGGACCCTTGATGCCGAAGCGCGCGCGGACGCGCTCGACCTCGGCGCGGGGCACCGCGGCGAACGCTGCGGCATCGACGCCGTGCGGGATCGCGTGGACGCGCTCCTCGGGCACGCGGTGGCGCGCGACGAGGTCGCCCCTCGTCGAGACCGAGGGCACGATCACGGCGCCGCACGAGCGCACCGCCTTGGCGAAGCGGCGGCGCCAGCGCTCGTCGATCTGCGGCGCGGTCTGCGGGTACACCTCGAAGGCGAGGTCGTGCACGACGAGGACCGTGCGGCGCATGTGCCCCGTCGGCGGCGGCAGGAAGTTCGTCGCGAGGAGCGCGTCGAAGTCGCCGATCAGCCACTCGAGCCTCGGCGCCCGCGCCCGCCACGAGAGCGGCTGGAACACCCGCGCGGGGAACCGGCTGGCCGCCTCCTCGAGGTTCGGAGCACCGGCGTCGGCGAAGAACCGCTTCGGGCGGAACAGCCCTCGCGCGTGCAGGTACCACGCGACGTACCGGTCGTCCGGATCCACGTGCGGGAGGGAGCGGATCAGCCGCTGCGTGTAGTGGCCGACGCCGGTCCGTCCCGGGTCGAGCGCCGGCCGAGCGTCGATGACGGCTCGCACGGTCGGAAGGCTAGTCGACCTCGACGCGGCTCTGGTCGCCGAGCACGAGCCGGTGCATGCCGCGGCCGCCCGCGTGGCGGACCTCGACGCCGCGGCCGAGGATCGAGCCGGTGATGCCGAGCACGCCGGTGATGCGGCAGCCCTCCATCACGATCGAGTCGGCGACGCCGCTCCCCCGCACCTCGCACCCGGCGGAGATCGCCGCGTTGGGCCCGATCGTCGAGCCCTCCACGATGGTCCCCGCGCCGACGATGGCCGGGCCGTGCAGCGTCGAGCCGACGACCTTCGCGCCGGCCTCGACGACCACGGTGCCCTCGACCTTCGAGGCGGCGTCGACGTCGCCCTCGATCCGTCGTTCCAGCGTCGAGAGCATCATGCGGTTCGCCTCGAGGAGGTCCTCTGGCTTGCCGGTGTCCTTCCACCAGCCGGTGACCATCTCGGCCCGCACGGTGCGGCCGTGGTCGACGAGCCACTGGATCGCGTCCGTGATCTCGAGCTCGCCCCGGCCCGAGGGCTCGATCGAGCCGGCTGCCTCGAGCACCTGGTCGTCGAACAGGTACACGCCGACGAGCGCGAGGTCGGAGAGGTGCTCCTTCGGCTTCTCGACGAGCCGGACGACGCGGTCGCCCTCGAGCACGGCGACGCCGAAGCGCTCGGGCTCGGGCACGCGCGCGAGGAAGATCTGCGCGTCGGGACGGTTGCGCTCGAACTCGCGGACGAAGCGCGTGATGCCCTCGAGCAGGACGTTGTCGCCGAGGTACATCACGAAGGGCTCGCCGCGCACGAAGTCGGCCGCGGTCAGTACCGCGTGCGCGAGACCGAGCGGCGCCTCCTGCGGGATGTACGTGACGCGCACGCCCCAGGCCGAGCCGTCGCCGACGGCCGCGCGGATCTCGTCGCCGGTCTGGCCGATGACGATGCCGACCTCGGTGATGCCGGCGTCGCGGATCGCGGCGAGGACGTGGAACAGGATCGGCGTGTTCGCGATCTGGATGAGCTGCTTCGCGTTCGTGTGCGTGATCGGCCGGAGCCGAGACCCCTCCCCGCCGGCGAGCACGAGCGCTCTCATGTCGGGCAGTCTGCGCTCGTCTGCGGCGGCGAGTCGTCCAGCGGCGGCGGCTCGTAGTTCGGGCCGATGACGAGCGCCACGTCCGCCCCGCCGAGCACGCTCGTCGGCGCCGGCTGCAGCTCCACGCCGCGGACGTACTGGGCGACGACCTCGGCCTTCGCCTCCTGGCCCGGGGCGAACAGGATCACCGTGCCCTTCACCTTCGTGCCGAGCTCGTGGACGTCGGTGAGCCCCGAAGCCACGAGGAACCCACCCTGCGTGAGCGTCTGGAGCACGTTGTACGCCTGCCCGAACGAGTCCTTGTCGTACACCGCCACCGCGATGTTCGCGGGCGAGGGCGGGGTCTGCGGCAGGTCCTTGCCGAGCTCGCCGAGCGGCGTGCCCTCGCGGAGCGCCGCGAACAGGTCGCTCGCGGCCGGCTCGACCGCGCGCACGATCGACAGGTACTGGCCGTTCACGTAGATGCCGTCGGGCACCGTCGGGACCGAGCGGAAGTCCGCCGCGCCGGTGTTCACGCCGTTCAGCTGCCCCGCGAGGTACACGAGCTCCGCGGGGTTCGCGAGCCCCTCGTCCACGACGAAGTTCTCGACGAGCTTCGGCACGAGCGCCGGGAGCTGCAGCAGCTCGGTGGGCGACAGCAGCTTCGAGATCACCGCCCGCAGGAACTGCTGCTGGCGTCCGATGCGCGCGAAGTCCGGGATCGCGTCGCACACCTGGTGCCGAGTGCGGACGTACGCGAGCGCGGTGGCGCCGTCGAAGCGCTGGCACCCGGCGCCGATGTCGAGACCGGTGAGCGGGTCGACCATCGGGTACGGCACGCACATGTCGACACCGCCGAGCGTGTCGACGAGTCCCTGGAACCCCGCGAGGTCCACGTACAGCACGTGGTGGACGCGCATCCCGGTGAGGCTCGTGATCGTGCGGGCGACGCGGACCGGTCCGCCGCCGTCCACGCCACCCTCGAAGGCCGAGTTGATCTTGCCCATCCCCATGCCGGGGATGTCGACCCACAGGTCCCGCGGGAACGACAGGAACACGGCCTGCTGCTGCTTGGGCTCGGTGTGGATGAGGATGATCGTGTCCGAGCGGTTCTGTCCTCCGATGTCGGCATCGGTGCCGAACGCGATCTGCTCCGCCGGCGAGAGGCCCTCGCGCGAGTCGCTGCCGAGCAGGAGGTAGTTGCAGGCCTGCGTGTCGCACTTGCCCGCGATGTCGGGCTCCGGGTTCGCGACGGGGGATGCGCCCGGTGAGACCTCCACGGGCAGCCCGGTGTCGAACGTGCGGATCTTCGCGCGCGTCCAGAAGTAGGCGCCCATCCCGACGACCCCGGCAAGCATCACGAACGCCGACACCACCGCCGTCGCCGCGAAGAACACGCGGCGCACGTGCGGGTGACGTCCTGTCTGCGGGTTCCGCTCGTCGGCCATAGGCTTCCAACAGCAGAGGTTACCGGGACGTCCCCGGCGCCGGAGGAGCGGTCAGGTGACGATCGTGTGGAGACCCTCCGAGACCTACGTCGAGCAGGCGAACGTCACGCGCTTCATGCGCACGCACGGCATCGCCTCCGAGGAGGAGCTCCTGCGGCGCTCGGTCGCGGACGTCGAGTGGTTCTGGGACGCCGTGGTGCGCGATCTCGGGCTCGAGTTCACGAGGCCGTACGAGCGGGTGCTCGACACCTCGCGCGGCATCGAGTGGGCCACGTGGTTCGGCGGCGGGCGGGTCAACCTCGCGCACAACTGCGTCGACCGATGGGCCGAGCGCACCCCCGACGCGGTCGCGGTGCTCTGGGAGGGCGAGGAAGGCGCGGTCCGCCGGGTCACGTACCGCGAGCTCCGAGAGACGGCCGACCGCCTGGCGAACGGGCTCGCGTCTCTGGGCGTCGGTGAGAGCGACACCGTCGGCATCTTCCTGCCGATGTCGCCCGAGGCCGTCGCATCGGTGATGGCGTGCGCGAAGCTCGGCGCGATCTTCCTTCCGGTCTTCTCCGGCTTCGGCGCCGACGCCGTCGCGGTGCGCCTGAACGACGCGAGCGCGAAGGTGCTCATCACGGCCGACGGGTTCCCCCGCCGCGGCAAGCCCGTCCCGATGAAGGAGGTCGCCGACGAGGCGGTCGCCGCCGCGCCGAGCGTCGAGCACGTCATCGTGTGGTCTCGGCTCGCGCGAAGCGACCTCCCGTGGTCGCCGGGGCGCGATGTGCGGTGGGACGAGCTCCTTGCGGGGCAACCCGATCGGTTCGAGACGCGCGAGCTCGACCCCGAGCATCCCCTGTTCATCGCCTACACGAGCGGGACCACCGGCCTGCCCAAGGGCGCGGTGCACGTCCACGGCGGCTTCCTCGTGAAGATCGCCGAGGAGGTCGCGTACCAGGTCGACCTGCACCCCGGCGAGATCCTGTACTGGTTCGCCGACCTCGGCTGGATCATGGGGCCGTGGGAGGTCGTCGGCGCGACCGCGCTCGGCGCGACGGTGTTCTGCTCGGACACGGCGCCGGACCATCCCGCACCCGACCGCCTGTGGGACATGGTCGAGCGCCACAGGATCACGCACCTCGGCGTGTCCCCCACGCTGATCCGCGCGCTCATCCCGCACGGCGAGGACCTCGTAGCGCGGCACGACCTTTCGAGCCTGCGGATCTTGGCCTCGACCGGCGAGCCGTGGAACCCCGAGCCCTGGCGCTGGTTCTTCGAGGTCGTCGGGCAGGGACGGTGCCCGATCATCAACCTGTCGGGCGGCACCGAGGTCGGTGCGTGCTTCCTGTCGCCGCACGCCATCTCGCCGCTGAAGCCGTGCACCCTCCGCGGGCCCGCGCTCGGGATGGACATGGACGTCGTCGACGCGAGCGGCGACCCCGTCCCCCGCGGGCAGGTCGGCGAGCTCGTGTGCCGGCAGCCGTGGCCGGCCATGACCCGCGGGGTGTGGGGCGACCCCGAGCGCTACCTCGACACGTACTGGCGGCGTTTCCCCGGCGTGTGGGTGCACGGCGACTGGGCGAGCGTGGACCCCGACGGGTTCTGGTTCCTGCACGGGCGCTCGGACGACACGATCAGCCTGGCGGGCAAGCGCCTGGGCCCCGCCGAGGTCGAGAGCGTGCTCGCCGACCACCCGGCCGTCGCCGAGGCCGCGGCCGTCGGCGTCCCCCACCCGGTGAAGGGCGAGGCCGTGTGGTGCTTCGTGGTCGCGCGCCCCGGCGTCGAGCGCGACGAGGCGCTCGCGGCCGAGCTCGCCGCCCTCGTCGCCGAGCACCTCGGCAAGGCGTTCCGCCCGAGCCGCGTCGTCTTCGTCGAGGAGCTCCCCCGCACGCGCTCCGCCAAGATCCTGCGGCGGGCGATCCGCGCCGCGGTCTCGGGCGAGGACCCCGGCGACCTGTCGAGCCTGGAGAACCCGGCCGCGCTCGATGCGATCCGCCGCCTCCGCTAGATCCACGCGCTCGGGTTGCGCGCCGATGGTACGGCGTCCGGCATGACGCTAGGCTTACGAACCGTGGAGCACGGTGAGATCCGCGTCCTCGCGATGGCCCCCGCGCCCGCGGCCGAGCCCGACGGCGTGGCGGTCGAGCACGCCCCCGATCTCGAGACCGCCCTCGAGCGGCTCGCCGACGGGGGCTTCGACGTCGCCCTCGTCCCCTACGCCGGCGGCCCGGATGCCATCGAGGCGATCCGCACACAGGCGCCGGACGTGCCGATCGTCGCCGTGGCGACGGACGACGACGCGCTCGCGGCGCTCGATGCGGGCGCCCAGGATCACGTCGGACCGGATGTGGATGCGGCGACGCTCCGGCGCGCGATCCGCTACGCGACGTCGCTGCACCATCTCCAGGGCGAGCTCCACCGCCGCCAGATCGTCGATGAGCTCACCGGGCTGTACAACGCTCGGGGGTTCGAACAGCTCGCGACGCACCACCTGCGGCTCGCGGACCGGGCGGACGAGCCGGTCATCCTCGTGTTCGTTCGGCTCGACGACCTTCGCACGGTGAGCGAGTCCTTCGGGGCGGCCGAGGGGCCACGCCTGCTCGTCGAGACCGCGGACGTGCTCCGCCAGGCCGTGCGGGACTCCGACGTCCTCGCGCGCGTGGGGACCGACGCCTTCTGCGTCCTGCTCACCGGCAACGCCACCGGCGCCGAGGCGCTCGTGCTCTCGCGGCTCGTCGAGGCCGTCGCCAGCCACAACGCCCGGAGCGGCCGGCCGGCACCGCTGTCGCTGTCCGTCGGCGCGGCCCGCTACGAGCCCTCCGCGCCCGTCGCGCTCGACGAGCTCATGGCCGAGGCCGACCGCCACCTCCGCGGCGCGACGGAGGCGTGAGGGTCCGGCTCAGCGGACGACGAGCACCGGCACCTCGGCGAGGTGCACGACCTTGTGGGCCACGCTCCCCATCAGGAGCCGGCCCCAGTCGGAGAGCCCGCGGGTGCCCATCACGATGAGCCCCGCGTCCTCCTCCCGGACCATGTCCAAGATCGCGCGCGGCGTCTGGCCGAGCGGCACGCGGACGACCTCGCCACGGACGTTCGTCCCGGCGTCCTTGAGCTCACGGACGACCCGGTCGACGAGCGTGCGGGCCTCCTCGGCCGTCTCGACGTCGATGTCGGCTCCCCACGTGACCTCGTGCTCGCGCACGTGGAGCACGACCACCTCGCCGCCGTAGCGGCGCGAGAGGTCCCCGGCCACCAGCACCGCCCGGTCGCTGTGCTCCGAGCCGTCGACCGCGAGGAGGATCCTTTCGAACATGCTGCCTCCTTCCCCCTACAGGTTCCCTCCGCGCGCACCCCCCGCACACGGGCAGGGGGACCGCCGAGCGTGGTCCGTTCGGCCCCGGTGGCCCCTTGAGGCTTAGCTCGCGCTTAACCCTCGATTGGGCCGTGCCTCACCGGCCCCGGCCTAACGTGATGGCGTCCACCGATCGAAGGAGGGAACGCAGATGACGAAGCGATCCGCGATGCTCATCGCCGCGGGGCTCGTCGCAGCCCTGGGCGTCGGCACCATGGCGCTGTCCATCGGCCTGTCCGGGAACGGCACCGCCGCGGCATCGGACGCGAAGAAGCAGGACCCGATCGTGCGCACGATCCATCGCACGGTCACCGTGGAGAAGAAGGCCAAGGGCGACGGCGCGGTGCAGGTCATCACGCTCGACGCCATCTCCGGCTCCAGCTCCAGCTCCAGCTCCAGCTCGAGCGAGCCCGTCGAGTCCGAGAGCTCGGACGACGGGTTCGAGAGCGAGTCCGAGAGCGAGGACTCCTCCGACGACGCGTTCGAGGACGAGGGCACGTCCGACGACAGCACGCAGTCCGGTAGCGACTCCGAAGACGAAGACGAGGGTTCGTTCGGAGATGACTGACAAGCCCGCCAAGAGGCGCCGGCTGCCCAGGATGGCCCTGCGGGCCATCGCCTGGGTGGCCGGCGGCCTCGCGTTCCTGTCGCCGTTCGTGGCGCTCTCCGCCTCGCCGAAGCCGGCGACGGCGGGGGGCGCCCGGGCGGACGGCGGACGGCGGGTGGTCATCGTGCGGAAGATCACGCGCCGGGTGATCGTTCAGGCTCAGCCGTCGCCCTCGATCCGCTACGTGTACCCGAACGCCTCCTCGGGGTCGTCGAGCTCGTCGGGCCCGTCGAGCACCTCGAGCTCGAGCGGCGGTGGCTCGGTCATGGCGGCCGCGCCGCCCCCGACGACCACGACGGGGGGCTCGTGAGCTCGACCCCACTGTCGACGACGCGGCACGCGTTCCGCGCGATGGGCACGGACGTGGCGCTCATCGCGTCCGCGGATGAGCCCGCCCAGGCCTTCGAGCGGGCCGCCCGGGAGACCGAGGCGATCTTCGCCCGCGAGGAGCTGCGGTGCTCGCGGTTCCGCGGCGACAGCGAGCTCACGCTCGTGAACGCCCGGGCGGGTCGGCCGACACGGCTCTCCGAGGGCCTCGCGGAGATCGTCGGCCACGCGCTGGAGGCCGCGCGGGACACCCGGGGCCGCTTCGACCCCACCGTCCTCGACGCCGTCCTCGCGGTCGGATACGACCGCGACTTCGACGAGGTCCTCGCGGGCGCCCGCTCGGCGCTTCGTCCCCCCCGGCCGTGCGGGCGCTGGCGGGAGGTCCGGCTCGAGGGCACCGAGCTCCGGCTCCCCGAGGGCGTGGGTCTGGACCTCGGCGGCGTGGCGAAGGGATGGACCGTGGACCTCGCGGCCGAGGCGGCCGCCGCCTCGGGCCTGCGGTGGGCGGTCGTGAACGCGGGCGGCGACCTGCGGATCGCCGGCGAGCCCCCGACGCCCGGCATCGAGGTCGGTGTCGAGGACCCCGAGTCGCCGCAGGACGAGGTGCTCCGGCTGGTCCTCACCGAGGGAGCGCTCGCGACGTCCTCGATCACGCGACGGGCCTGGGGCAACGGGCTGCACCACCTCATCGACCCTTCCACTGGCGCGCCGGCGGACACCGGCGTGCTCCAAGCCACGGTCTGGGCGCCGACCTGCGCCGAGGCCGAGGTGCGCGCCAAGGACGCCCTGCTCGACGGCGAGGCCGCGCTCGATCGGACCTCGGGGGTGCTCGTGACGGCCGACGGGCGGGTCGTGACGAACCTCGCCGAGCCCGTGGAGGTGGCGGCGTGACGCTCTGGATCGTGCTCCGAGCCGCGGGCATCGGCTCCTACGTGATGCTCTTCCTCTCGGTCGTCTGGGGTCTCATCAGCACGACCGCCCCGTTCGGCAAGCGCATCTCGCGGGCCTCGGCGGCGCTCGTGCATCAGTTCATGTCGACGTGCGGTCTGTTCCTGCTCGGCATCCACCTCGGCGGACTGCTCATCGACACGTTCATGCCGTTCGGCCCCCTGGACCTGGTGATCCCGATGCGAGGGACCTACCGGCCCGTGGCCGTGACCGTCGGCATCGTGGCGATGTACACGCTCGTCGTGGTCGTCGTCACCTCGTGGCTCCGCAAGCCGATCGGCACGACCTGGTGGCGACGCACGCACCTGCTCGCGGTGCCGACGTTCACCCTCGCGCTCCTGCACGGCGTCTTCGCCGGCACGGACACGACCCGCCCAGCGATGTGGTGGACCTACGTCGCCACGGGGCTCATCGTGGTCTTCCTGGTGGTCCTGCGAGCGCTCACGGTGGGCCTGCGGCCCGAGCGCCGAGCCCTCCCCGAGCACGCGCGCGCCCCACGAGGCGCTGCCCTCGCGCCCGCGCGCGAGGCCTGACCGGGACTTCCGGCCCGTCCGTTCTTGCCGGGGGTCCCATCGTTCCGGGTGGCCTGTGGACCCGACGCCTCCCCGCGTGCGACCGTACGATTCCCTCATGAGCGACTACCCTTCCCACCTCGTGTCGGACGTCGTGCTCCGCGACGGCTCGACGGTGCGTGTCCGACCCGCCCGACCCTCCGACGCGACCCGCGTCGAGGACTACCTCATCGGCCTTTCCGCCGAGACCCGGCGCCTGCGCTTCTGGTCCCAGGCGATCGACGTGCGCACGCTCGCGGCCAAGATCGTGGACGTCGACTACCAGGACCACATGACCCTGCTCGCCCTGACGGGCGGCGACGACGGCCGGATGATCGGCGGCGCGCAGTACGTGCGCATCGACAAGGGTCGCGCCGAGTTCAGCGTCTCGGTCGCCGACGTGTACCAGGGTCGAGGGATCGGCTCGATCTTGATCGGGCAGACGGCGCAGGCCGCGGCGGCCAACGCCATCACGATGTTCGTTGCCGAGGTGCTCCCGGAGAACCACAAGATGGTGAACGTGTTCCGCGCGAGCGGCTTCCCGGTCTCGATCCGCGCGACCCCCGGCAGCCTCGAGGTCGAGTTCCCGATCTCGCTCACCGAGGAGGCCGTGGATCGGTTCGAGCGTCGCGACACCGCCTCGGCCGTGGCCGCGATGCGAACCTTCCTCTCCCCCGCCTCGGTCGCGGTCGTCGGCGCCTCGCGCGACTCCACGAGCATCGGTGGGCAGCTCTTCCGGAACCTGCTGATGTCCGAGTTCCACGGGGCCGTCTACCCCGTCAACCCGAAGGCGACGGTGGTGCAGGGCGTCCCGGCGTACGCGTCGATCCTCGACGTGCCCGGCGACATCGAGCTCGCGTTCATCACCGTGCCGGCCGCGCTCGTCGCGCAGGTCGCGCGCGAGTGTGGCGAGAAGGGCGTGCGGAGCCTGGTCGTCATCTCGGCGGGGTTCGGCGAGACCGGCGGCGAGGGGCCGAAGCGCCAGGGCGAGCTCATGGACGTCTCGCGGGCCTACGGCATGCGGGTGATCGGCCCGAACTGCATGGGCATCGTGAACACCGACCCGGAGATCCGGCTGAACGGCACGTTCGCGACGGTCTATCCGCCGGCGGGGCGCGTCGGGTTCCTCTCGCAGAGCGGGGCGCTCGGCCTCGCGGTGATGGAGTACGCGACCAAGCTCGGCCTCGGCCTGTCGACGTTCGTGTCGGTCGGGAACCGGGCGGACATCTCGGGCAACGACCTCATCGCCTACTGGGACGCCGACTCGCGAACCGACGTGATCCTGCTGTACATCGAGTCCTTCGGCGACGCCCGGCGGTTCGGGCACCTCGCGCGCGAGGTCGGCCGCGACAAGCCGATCGTCGCCGTCAAGTCCGGCCGGAGCGCGGCAGGCGCTCGCGCCGCGGCCTCGCACACCGGCGCGTTGCTCGCGACCTCCGACATCACCGTGGACGCCCTGTTCCGCCAGAGCGGCGTCATCCGCACCGACACGCTCGAAGAGATGTTCGACGTCGCCACGCTCCTCGCGAACCAGCCGGCGCCGAAGGGCGACCGCGTGGCGATCATCACGAACGCCGGCGGCCTCGCGATCTTGTGCGCCGACACCTGCGAGGCCAACGGCCTGAAGGTCGTGCCGATCTCCGAGCGCACCCAGGCCCGGCTCCGCGAGTTCCTGCCGACCGAGGCCTCCGTCGGCAACCCCGTGGACATGATCGCCTCCGCGACGGCCGAGGAGTACCAGCGCGCGATCCGCACCGTCGGCGAGGACCTGGACGTGGACGCGCTCATCGTGATCTACATCCCGCCGCAGGCCACCAAGGCCGCCGAGATCGCCCACGCCATCGTCCGCGGCATCGACGACGTCGGCGGGCGGATCCCCGTGATCACGACCTTCATGTCGGCCAAGGGCCTTCCCGAGGACCTGCAGGAGGGCGCCACGCGGATCCCCTCGTACGCGTTCCCCGAGCAGGCGGCGATCGCGCTCTCCCACGCGGCCGAGTACGGACGCTGGCGCGCGAAGCCCGAGGGCCAGCAGCCGCACTTCCACGACACGAAGCCCGACGAGGCCGCGTCGATCATCGCCGCGGGGCTCGCCCGGGGCGGCGGGTGGCTGGCCGACGAGGAGGTCGAGCACCTGCTGACCTGCTACGGCATCGGGCTCGTGCGCGCCGAGCGCGCCCCGGACCCGGAGGGTGCCGGGACCGCCGCCGAGCGCATCGGGCGGCCCGTCGCGCTGAAGGCGTTCGGGCCGCAGATCGTCCACAAGACCGACCTCGGCGCCGTGCGGCTCGGGCTCGCAGGCTCGAGAGCGGTCTCGACGGCCGCGCGCGAGATGGCGGAGCGCCTCACCGCCGCCGGCGTGACCGCCGAGGGCTTCGTCGTGCAGGAGATGGTCGACGGGGGCGTCGAGATGCTCGTCGGCGTCGCGCACGACCCCCTGTTCGGTCCGGTCGTCGCGTGCAGCGCCGGCGGCACCGCGGTCGAGCTGGTGCGGGACGTCGCCGTCCGCGTGACTCCGCTCACCGACCTCGACGCGACCGAGATGGTGCGCTCGCTCAAGACCTTCCCGCTGCTCGACGGCTTCCGCGGTGCGCCGAAGGCGGACGTCCCTGCGCTCGAGGAGGTCATCCTGCGGGTCGGCGAGCTCGTCGAGGCGCACCCCGAGATCGCCGAGATGGACTGCAACCCCGTGATGGTGCTGTCGAGCGGTGCGCTCGTGGTGGATGCCCGGGTCCGCCTGCGCGACGTGCCGCCGCCGCAGCCGCTGCTCGCGCTCGGGTAGCCGGCCCTAGGCCTCCACGCGCGGGCGGGCGACGATCACCGAGCACGCTGCGTGGGTCGTGACGTGCTCGCTCACGCTGCCGAGCAGCACGCGCGTGACCCCCGAGATGCCCCGATGGCCGACCACGACGAGGTCGGTGTCGTCGCGAGACGCCGCCGCCACGATCGCGGACTCGGGACGACCCATCGCCATCTCGCGGATCGGGGCGACGCCTCGGGCCACGGCCGCGAGCACGGACGGCTCGAGCTCGGTCGGGCTCGGCTCCTCGGCGTCGAGCGTCCACTCCGCGTTGTCGCCGCGGAAGATCGGGATGACGTGCAGGAGCCGGAGCTCGGCTCCGGTCGCCGCCGCGATCGCCGCTGCGAGCCCCGCCGTCGCCACCGAGCCCTCGGACCCATCGACGCCGCATGCGATCCGTCGAGGGAACGCCGGCGTCGCCTCTCGCGCGAGCAGGACCGAGCACGGGGCCTCGCGCACGACGTGGGCCGCGACCCGGCCGATCCGCACCGCCCCGCCGAGGATCCCGGCATCCGGGCCGACGCAGAGCAGGTCCGCCTCGTGCTCTCGGGCCTCGGCCACGAGCGCGGCGGCCGGCTCGCCGGCGACCAGACGCGTGGGCGCCTGCACCCCCGCGTCGGCGGCGATCCGCGCGACGCGGGCGAGCGCCGACTCCCCCTGCGCCTCGAAGTCCTCGGGATGGGGATGCGTGCTGTCCACGACGAACACCAGCTCGAGGGCGGCGCCGAGCGCCGATGCGAGGCGGGCGCCCTGCCGGGCGGCCTCCTCGGCGCGCGGCGACCCGTCGGTCCCCACGAGGATGCGACGGAAGACAGGGTCGGTCATGGCCGAAGACTACCGCGGCGGTGCGAGGTCGGTGCCGGGCGGGTTCGAGCGGGGCGAGATGGCGGGTTCCGAGCGACCGCTACCGTCGCCCGACGGCCGTCCACGGCAGCGGGATCTCCGGCGCCGACACCGTGTCGTCCACGAGGTAGGAGACGCTGACGTCGACGCCGACGACGCCCTCGACCGCGGTGACGAGCCGGTCGAGCACCGGGATCAGGCTCCGCCGCTCGAGCTGACCGTCCAGCCGCACGACGCCGTCTCGCACGTTCACCGTCACGGTGTCCGGATCGATCCACAGCGTCCGCCGGATGACGTCTTCGCGGACCTCGCGCTCGATCTCGGCGTCCTCACGGAGGAACACCTTGAGCAGGTCCGAGCGCGACAGGACCCCGTGGATCCGCCCCGAGGCGTCGACGACCGGCAGGCGCTTCACTCCCTTGCGATGCATGAGCTGCGCCGCCTCGCCGAGCGTGGCGTCGATCGCGAGCGTGACCACGGGCGTCGTCATCAGCTCCTCGGCGACGAGACCGGCAGCCTTCTCGCGCTGGTGGCGGTGGTGCCGCCCCTCGAACAGGCGGGCGCCGTCCTCGAGCTCGGGGTCCTCCTTCAAGATGAGATCGGCCTCGGAGACGATGCCCACGAGCCGGTCCTCGTCGTCCACCACGGGGAGCGCGCTCACGCGGAACTCCTGCATCCGGCGAACGACGTCCTTGAACGGCGCGGAGGCGTGCACGACGACGACGGTGCGGGTCATCACGTCGGACACCGTCCGCTTCGTCGCCCCGGCTCCCGTCGGTGCGTCCATGGCCCCAACGGTAGGCCCCTGTGTGCCTGAGACCTACGGCCGACCGGCCCGTGCCCACCGGTACCCGGGACCCCGGCCGAGGGGGCCGGACGACACCTGCCCCCACGGGACGTGACCCTCGGTCGGGGACCCGATGGGAGGGTCCGTCGAGACCCGCCTTCACCGGGTACGCTCGAAGCAACCGTGGACCCACGTCTGATCGGATCAGGTCTCGCCCTGTCCTCCGAGCTGTCGCTCGGCTCCGTGCTGCAGCGCATCGTCGAGCTCGCGGTGGAGATCACGGGCGCCCGCTACGGCGCCCTCGGGGTCATCGGCCCCGACGGCCGGCTGGCCGAGTTCGCGACCACCGGCATCGACGACGACGCGCGCCGGCGGATCGGCGACCCTCCGGTCGGCCGCGGCATCCTCGGCGTGCTCATCGAAGAGGGCAAGGCGTTGCGTCTTGACGATATCCGCGCCCACGAGCGCTCCGTCGGCTTCCCCCCGAACCACCCTGAGATGACCTCGTTCCTCGGCGCGCCGATCGTCGTCCGCGGCACGGTGTTCGGCGACGTGTACCTGACCGACAAGCAGGGGGCCGAGCGCTTCGGCGACCAGGACGAGGAAGCCCTGATGGTCCTGGCCGCCCAGGCCGGCGTCGCGATCGAGAACGCGCGCCTGTACGCCGAGGCCCGCCGGGGCGAGCAGATGCTGGAGGCCTTCCGCGAGATCGCCATCGCGATCTTGTCGGGCACGGGCTCGGACGAGGCGCTCACCTCCATCGCGCGTCGCGCGATGGAGCTCGTCGAGGCCGACCTCGCGAGCGTCGCGGCGCTCGACCCGGTCGGGCGCCTCACGCTGCAGGTGGTCGAGGGCGCCCACGCCGACGAGCTCCGCGGCGCGACGTTCCCCCCGAAGGGATCGATGTCCGGCGAGGTGATCCGCGCCGGCCGCGCCCTGCTCGTGCCCGACGCCTCCCGAGACGCGCGCGCCTACCAGCCGGTCGTGAAGCTCGGCGACATGGGGCCGATGATCCTCGTGCCGCTCGCCGAGCGAGGACGCGCGATCGGAACCCTGAACGCCGCCCGCGTGCGTGGCGCGAAGCTCTTCACGCAGGAGGACGTCGAGCTGCTCCAGCGGTTCGCCGACCAGGCCGCGATCGCGCTCGAGTACGCGCGCGCTCAGCGCGAGGCGCAGCGCGTCGCGATCTTGGAGGACCGCGAGCGCATCGCCAAGGAGCTGCACGACGGCGTGATCCAGTCGCTGTTCGCGGTCGGGATGGGCCTGCAGGGCACGGCGCTCATGAGCGCCGACGCCGAGCAGGTGGCGCGGGTCGAGGGCGCGGTCTCCGAGCTCGACCGAGTGATCCGGGACCTGCGCAACTACATCTTCGGGCTGCGGCCGGGCATCCTCGCCGACCGCCAGCTCGACCAGGCGCTGCGCCAGACCGCGCAGGAGTTCGAGGAGCGCTCGGGGGTGCTCACGGTCGTCGAGATCGACGAGACCGTGGCCGCCGAGCTCGCGTCGACGGCCGCCGACGTCGTGCAGGTCACGCGCGAGGCGCTCTCGAACGTCGGTCGCCACGCCGAGGCCACGACGTGCCGCGTGAGCCTGCACCGCGACGACGACTCGGCCGTGCTCGAGGTCGACGACGACGGCAGGGGCTTCGATCCGGAGACCACCCGTCGAGGCGACGGGCTCTCCAACATCACCCAGCGGGCCGAAGCCCTGGGCGGGCGATGCTCCCTGGAGAGCGCCCCCACCCAGGGCACGACCGTGCGCCTGGTGATCCCCCTCGAGGGGATCGCGGTCTAGCCGACCGCTACTGCACCACCAGCGCCGTCACCATCCCGAACATGCCCTCGGGCCTCTCCACGTGCGGGAGGATGTGGCAGTGGTAGGCCCACACGCCCGGGTAGTCGGCCTTCACGAGGATGTCGAAGCGCTGGCCCGGCGCGACCATCAGCGTGTCGGCCATGTACGGCTGCTCGAGCACGAACCCGTCGGTCGCCACGACCTCGAAGTGGTAGCCGTGCAGGTGCATGGGGTGGATCATCGCGCCGTCGTTCGCGAGGTGGATCAACACGTCGTCCCCGAGCGACGCCACGATCGGCTGGGTCGCCGGGAAGCCCTTGCCGTTCAGGACGTACCCGGTCGGGCCGTCGCCGAGGAACAGCGTGGACTCGACCTCGATCTTCTCGCCGTAGACGTCCGAGAAGCCGCCCTTCGGCTCGACGTAGAGCGCCCCGTACAGGCCCTTGCCGACCTGCTCCGTGGAGTTGAAGTGCGAGTGGTAGACGTACATGCCGGGCGGGTCCACGACCTCGAACTCGTACGTGAAGAACCCGCCCGGCATGATCGGGTCCTGCGTGATGAACGGCACGCCGTCCATCGCGTTCGGCACGGTGACACCGTGCAGGTGCATGGTCGTCGGCTGGCTCATGTCGTTGTGCACGATGATCCGAACGCGGTCGCCGGGGTTCACACGGAGCTCCGGGCCGGGGACCGTGCCGTTGTAGCCCATCGCGTCGACGAAGACGCCGGGCTCGGTCTCCCACCGGACCTCCTCGGCAGTGAGGTCGAAGACCTTCACGCCGTTCTCGATGGTCGGCTCGAGGGGCTGGTTGCCCTGGGCCTCGGTCTTTGCGGGGAACGCCGCCACGCCGGCAGCGTGGCCGTCGAGCATGTCCTGCACGCTCACGCCCCCGTGCGACATCGAGCCGGTCGACCCGGTCGACCCGGTTGCCGTGCCCGAGGCGGAGCTCGAGACGGCGAGCGAGCCCACCATGCCGAGGTCCTCGTGCCCGGGGATCGTGCAGGAGATCTTGTAGTCGCCTGCCTGCAGCGCGGCGACCTCGAGCGTCTCGCTCTCGCCGGCCTGGAGCTCGCGGGTCGCCTCGACGCCGCCTCCGGTGTCGACGGCGAAGGTGTGCGGCGAGTTGCCGTCGTTGGAGACGTTGAAGACCAGCGCCTCGCCGGGCGCCGCCTCGATGAGGTCGGGGGCGATCGCGAAGTCCGTCAGGGTGACCTCGAAGGTGGTGGACCCGGCGGCCTGCTCGCCGCCGCTCTCCCCACCGCCGCCGTCGGTGCTTCCTCCGCCGTCGCCGGTGCAGGCCGCCGCCACCAGCAACAGCGCCAGGCCGGGGACGAGCATCCCCCACCTGTGGGTGCGTTGCGTCATGCCGTTTACTCCTCTCCTTGGAACGCGGGCATATGGCCGTGTATGAAACGGCCGGTGCACATGCCATCTTAGGGCCGTTCGACCCTATCGAGGGGGGGCGTTGGTCCCGGGGTTCGTGACCAGGGAACGGACGGCGTCGATCAGGCGCGCCCGTTCCGGATGCCGGTGGATGCGAACGAGCTGGCCCTGCACCTCTTCGCCCGGATGGGAGCCGAGCACGACCACCTGTGAGCCGTTCAGCAGGTACAGGGCGAGGAGCTCCTCGGAGGCGGTGCCCATGACGACCGCCTCGCTCTCGGTGCTCATGTCGAGCACCACGACCTGCGCATCCTCGACGAGCGGGCACATGCCGTCACGACCGCCGACACACGTGTAGTCGGGCTCGATCGGGCCGGGGCAGGCGAGCACGTCGAAGCCGGACCCCTCGAGCCAGGAGCCGAAGCGCTCCCGCTCTGCCGGGTCGGCCTCGACCACCAAGACGGTGTCGCGCCCACCGGCCATCGCCCGCAGTCTCACCCGCCGAGCTCCGAGAGGTTGCCGGCCGGAGGTCCCAACCTCCCCGGGCCCTTGGGCCCTGCGCTCCCTCCTGGTCCGGGCCCATCCTTCGCGGATGTTCATCCGGTACTACCTCGACCTGACGATCCCCTACGCGGACGTAGAGGCCGCGCTCCTCGCGCAGCCCGAGGCGTGGGTGCCCGGGCTTGCCCGGGACGCCGAGGATCGCGGAGAGCACCTGCTCGCCGAGGTCGGCTTCGCCGTCGACCACGAGCACCGTCTCGACAAGCGCGTCGAGATCGAGTTCGGGCAGGTCCACCGCATCCCCGCGAAGACGCTGCTCCCGATGTCGTGGAGGGCGACCGGGCCCGGGCAGCTCTTCCCGTCCCTGGACGCCGACCTCGAGGTCGCGGCACTCGGGTCGAGCAGGACGCAGCTTTCGATCAGCGCCCGTTACCGGCCTCCGATGGGTCCCCTCGGGCGTGCGCTCGATCGCGCCCTCCTGCACCGCGTGGCCGAGGCCACGATGAAGGACTTCCTGGACCGCGTCGGCGAGGCGCTCCAGACGCGGGTCGTCTCGCGCGGCTAGCGCGCGCACCGCATCAGGCCGGTAGGATGTAGCACCGTGGCCAAACCACCGCTCAGGGTGCTGCTCGTCGACGACCACGAGGTCGTCCGTAGCGGCGTGAAAGCGCTGCTCCAGGCCACCGAGGATATCGTCGTCACCGCCGAGGCGGGCTCGGTGCGCGACGCGATCGACGAGGCCGACCGCACCCGCCCGGACGTCGTCGTCATGGATGTACGCCTGGCCGACGGCAGCGGCATCGAGGCCACCCGCGAGATCCGCGCCAAGCACCCGAAGACGGCCGTCGTCATGCTCACCTCCTTCGCCGACGACGAGGCGCTGTTCGCCTCGATCATGGCCGGTGCCTCCGGCTACGTGCTGAAACAGGTCAAGGGGGGCGAGCTCGTCCGGGCCATCCGCACGGTCGGCAAGGGCGACAGCTTGCTCGATCCCGCAGTCACGAGCGCCGTCCTGGACCGGCTTCGCAAGGGCAAGCATCTGCTCAAGGACGAGAAGCTCGCCCGCCTGTCGCCCCAGGAGGAGCGCATCCTGACGCTCGTCGCCGACGGCAAGACGAACAAGGAGATCGGCGAGGAGCTCAACCTGGCCGAGAAGACCGTGAAGAACTACGTCTCGAGCATCCTGTCCAAGCTCGAGGTCGCCCGCCGTGCCGAGGCCGCCGCCTATCTCGCGCGGCACACCACGACGCCCGGCACCCAGGGCTAGCCCCGCCCCTTCCCGTCCGCCCCCCTCCCTGCTGGTCCGTTCGACCCCTGCTTCGACCCGGGCCGAAGGACCCATCCGACCCCCTGCCGGAGGTCCCCGACCGGCCGGGCGAAGTCGCGATGGGCCTGGCCGCCATCGGCGCCGGCCGCTACCTGGGACTCCGGAAGCGGTGGGACCGCCCTGGGCATCGTGAAGAAGCTCCCGGTGCTGCGATAGGCCGGAGGGCACGCCCAGACGAGGCCACGCGGCTCGCGCTGAAAGGTCGCGAGGCGGCATGATGGGGGCGGGGCGAACGCCCTGCCTCCATCATCATCGCGCGACAGACGGAGCTGGAACATGGACACACACGCCACACAGATCACCGTCGACGGGAACGAGGCCGCGGCCCGGATCGCCCACAAGTTGTCCGAGGTCATCGCGATCTACCCGATCACGCCGTCGACCGCCATGGGCGA
>CAYUSA010000005.1:0-2397 GCA_964447335.1 uncultured Actinomycetes bacterium | reverse complement strand
CCGACGCGTGGTCGGCCGCGGGGAGGCCCAACCTGTGGGGGGTCATCCCAGAGGTGATCGAGATGCAGAGCGAGGGCGGCGCGGCCGGTGTCTTGCACGGCGCCCTACAGGCCGGGTCGCTGTGCACCACGTTCACGGCCTCGCAGGGCCTCCTGCTGATGCTCCCGAACATGTTCAAGATCGCCGGCGAGCTCACCGCGACGGTCTTCCACGTCGCGGCGCGGGCGCTCGCGACGCACGCCCTGTCGATCTTCGGGGACCACAGCGACGTGATGGCCGCGCGGACCACCGGATTCGCGATGCTGAGCTCCTCGGACGTGCAGGCGGCGCAGGATCTCGCGCTCGTCGCGCACGCCTCGACGCTCGAGGCCCGCGTGCCGTTCGTGCACTTCTTCGACGGCTTCCGGACCTCGAGCGAGGTCAACGTGATCGACGCCGTCGACGACGACACGATCCGCGCGATGATCCGCGACGACCTGGTGCGCGCTCACCGCGAGCGAGCCCTGTCCCCCGACCGCCCGAAGCTCCGCGGCACCGCGCAGAACCCCGACGTCTTCTTCCAGGCCCGCGAGGCCGGGAACCTCTTCACCCTCGCCGTCCCCGACATCGTGCAGGCCTCGATGGACCGCTTCGCCGAGCTGACGGGCCGGCAGTACCACCTCTTCGACTACGCGGGAGCGCCCGACGCCGAGCGCGTGGTCGTGCTCATGGGCTCGGGCAACGGCGCCGTCGGCGACACCGTGGAGGCGCTCGTCGCGCGTGGCGAGAAGGTCGGCGCCCTGAACGTTCGCCTGTTCCGGCCGTTCTCGGCCGATGCGTTCGTCGCCGCGCTGCCCGCGACCGTGCGCTCGATCGCCGTGCTCGACCGGACGAAGGAGCCCGGCGCTCCCGGCGAGCCCCTGTACCAGGACGTCGTGACGGCACTCGCGGAGCAGGTCGCCGCGGGACGCCTCGCCGCGATGCCGCGCGTGATCGGCGGCCGGTACGGCCTGGCCTCCAAGGAGTTCAACCCGCCGATGGCCAAGGCCGTGCTCGACGAGCTCACGAAGGAGCAGCCGAAGAACCACTTCACGGTGGGCATCGTGGACGACGTCACGTTCACCAGCCTCGAGGTCGACCAGTCCTTCGCGACCGAGGGCGACGACGTCGTGCGGGCCCTGTTCTACGGTCTCGGCGCGGACGGCACCGTGAGCGCGAACAAGAGCTCGGTGAAGATCATCGGCGAGGGCACCGGACAGCACGCCCAGGGCTACTTCGTCTACGACTCGAAGAAGTCCGGGTCCCTCACGACCTCCCACCTGCGCTTCGGGCAGCGGCCGATCGACGCCTCGTACCTGATCCGCAGCGCGAACTTCGTCGCCTGCCACCAGTTCAACTTCCTCGAGCGGATGGACGTGCTCGAGGCCGCCGAGCGCGGGGCCACGTTCCTGCTGAACAGCCCCTACGGGCGCGACGAGGTCTGGGGGCACCTGCCGCTCGAGGTCCAGCGCTCGATCGTGGACAAAGAGCTGAAGTTCTACGTGATCGACGCGCAGAAGATCGCGACCGAGGTCGGCCTGGGCAGCCGGGTCAACACCGTGCTGCAGACCTGCTTCTTCGCGCTGTCGGGCGTGCTCGATCGGGACGAGGCCCTCGCGGCCATCAAGAAGTCGATCGAGAAGAGCTACGGCAAGCGCGGCCGCGCCGTGCTCGAGCAGAACTTCGCGGCCGTGGACCGCTCGATCGAGGGACTGCACGAGGTCGTGGTCCCCGAGGAGGCGAAGAGCGACCTCCACCGCCTGCCCGCCGTCCCCGAGGACGCGCCGGACTTCGTCAAGCGCGTCACGGCGATGATGATCGCCGGCCACGGCGATCTCCTGCCGGTCTCGGCGCTGCCGGTGGACGGCACGTTCCCCACGGGAACGGCGCAGTACGAGAAGCGCTCGATCGCGATCGACATCCCGATCTGGGACCCAGCGATCTGCATCGACTGCGCGAAGTGCGCGCTCGTCTGCCCGCACGCGGCGATCCGGATGAAGGTGTACGAGCCCTCGGCCGTGGACGGAGCCCCCGGGACCTTCCAGCACAAGGAGTGGAAGGACCGCGAGCACCCCGGCATGTGGATGACGATCCAGGTGGCGCCGGACGACTGCACCGGCTGCGGCGTCTGCGTGGATGTCTGCCCGGCCAAGAGCAAGGAGGCCGTGAAGCACAAGTCGATCAACATGGAGCCGAAGCTCGAGCACCTCGAGGTCGAGCGTGAGAACTACGACTTCTTCCTGAGCATCCCCCCGATGGACCGGACCACGGTCAAGGTGGCCTCGATCAAGGGCTCGCAGATGCTCGAGCCGCTGTTCGAGTTCTCGGGCGCGTGCGCGGGCTGCGGGGAGACCCCGTACCTCAAGCTGCTCACGCAGC
>CAYUSA010000004.1:0-85476 GCA_964447335.1 uncultured Actinomycetes bacterium | reverse complement strand
CGCGCTGAGATGCAAACGACATCGTCGCGCGTGCGCATCCGGACCTCCGGAAGGAGGACGTCTGTGCGGTGATCCCGGCGAACGACAACAAGTTCGCGGCGCTGAATTCGGCGGTGTGGTCTGGCGGGTCGTTCATCTACGTGCCGCCGGGCGTGCACGTCGACATCCCGCTCCAGGCCTACTTCCGCATCAACGCCGAGAACATGGGTCAGTTCGAGCGGACGATGATCATCGCCGACGAGGGCTCGTACGTGCACTACGTCGAGGGGTGCTCGGCGCCGATCTACACGACCGACTCCCTGCACTCGGCCGTCGTCGAGATCGTCGTGAAGAAGGGCGCGCGCGTCCGGTACACGACGATCCAGAACTGGTCGACGAACGTGTACAACTTGGTCACGAAGCGCGCCGCGGCCTACGAGGACGCGGTGATGGAGTGGGTCGACGGCAACATCGGCTCGAAGATCACGATGAAGTACCCCTCGATCTACCTGCTCGGCAAGGGCGCTCGCGGCGAGGTGCTCTCCGTCGCGTACGCCGGCAAGGGCATGCACACCGACGCCGGCGGCAAGGCGATCCACGCCGCCCCGTACACGACGAGCGTGATCACGAGCAAGTCGGTGTCGAAGGACGGCGGCCGCACGGGTTACCGCGGCCTCGTCCGCGTCGAGCCCGAGGCCCACCACGCGAAGAGCAACGTCCGCTGCGACGCGCTGATCCTGGACGAGGCTTCGCGCTCGGACACCTACCCGTACATCGAGGTCGAGGAGGAGACCGCCGCCCTCGGCCACGAGGCCACGGTCAGCAAGGTCGGCGACGACCAGCTCTTCTACCTGATGAGCCGCGGCCTGTCCGAGGTCGAGGCGACCGCGATGATCGTGAACGGCTTCATCGAGCCCATCACCCGCGAGCTCCCGATGGAGTACGCGGTCGAGCTGAACCGCCTCATCGAGCTCCAGATGGAGGGCTCGGTCGGGTAGCGACCGCTACGGTGGTGCCCGGTCCTCCAGCAACGAGCCGTCCGGCCGCCTGAACACCGGGCGTCCGTCGAGCAGCTCGAGCCGGAACCCGCCTCGCTCGTGGACCAACCGGTGGTGCCGACGGCACAGCAGCAGGAGATTCGGCACGGCCGTCGGCCCGCCGTCCGCCCAATGGACGACGTGGTGTGCGTCGCACCATGTGTGGGGGCGATCGCAGCCGGGGAACCGGCAGTGGCGGTCTCGCACGATGACCGCTCGGCGCATGGCCGGTGGCACGACCGGCGTCCGCCGGCCGACATCGAGCGGCTCGGAGCGTCCCGCCATCACGACCCGCATCACCGACGAGTCGCACGCCAGCCGGCGCGCCGTTTCCGGGTCCACCGGGCCGACGTGGTCCATCTCGCTCACGTCGCCCGACGCGGCAGCGAGCGTGTCGGCGCCGACCGTCACCGTGACATGCGGGCGTTCTCCGGCCACGCTCGGGCGGTCTGACCGGTCCAGCCACTGACGGCAGATCTCCCCGAGGGCGTCGGCTCGACGCTGCGCAGGCGTGCGATCGTCGTCCGCGCCCGAGCGCGACTCGGCGTCGAGCACCGCATGGAGCGCGGTCAGCAACGTCTCGCCGGTCTCGGGGTCAAGGTCGCCGTCGACCCGCACCATCCCGAGGAAGGAGACCGAGGCGTGGAGCCGCCGGCGTTCCCGGAGCTTCTCATCGCCTTCAAGGGCACGCTCACGGTCGACGGCCTGGCGCCAGTACGCCGCGACGCGCTGGAGGTCATTCATCGAGTGGATCCGGGCGGCCTCGACGAGCTGCGCCTCGGAACGCTCGAACGCCGACGGGTCGGCGTCCCGCGCTGCGGCCAGCACCCGCACGGCCGACATCGAGATCTCGCCCGCGTCGAGCGCCAGGCGCGTGATGGGCATCCCCTCGAGCGCCCGTGCGATCCGGACGTGCTCGCGGGCGGTTCCCCACGCCACCTTGTGCGTGCTGGCGAGCCACGAGGCCGCCGAGAGGTGGCCGTCGCGCTCGAACAGGCGCCGCCGCTCGATCTCGGCCAGTCGTCGGAGCCGCTCGACCTCCAGGAGATCCGCCGTCCGCTGGAGCTCGGCGAAGTCCTCCTCGATCCGCGCATCGGGCAGGTCGGGGAGCGTCTCGGCCCGCAGCGCCTCGACGGCCGACCGCAGCTCGCTCATCTGACGTCCTCGAACATACGTTCGAAGTGTAGGCTATCCCCGCCGCCCAGCGCTGTGACGAATCTCACGATCGAGGCACGTTCCTCGAGGTCTGCCGCGAACACGGATCCGTCGAGACCGAGACGCCCGGTTGCGAAGATCCATCGCAGACCCGGGCCGAGCCGCCCGTCGTGCGCGAGCGCGGCGAGCGTGATCGTCAGGTCCAGCTCGCTCGTCCGACCGCCCAGGACCGCCGGCTCGAGCCGGATGGCCACAGCGGGCGCCTCCGTCATGAGCCCCGAGCTCACGAGCGCCGCTCGGACGCGGTCGGCCGTCGTGCGCTGGCGCCCCTCGGGCAGGCCCTCGATCGACATCCCGGCTCCCGGCTGAGCCGCCCGGACCCGCACCTCGATCAGCCGGTCCTCGACCACACCCCACACGCGAACGCCCATGCACGACCTCGACGCCTCGTGGGGGAGGAAGGGCATCGAGCGTACCCGTGACGTCCGACACGGGCTCACCCCTCCGTATAGTGGGGAACCTCACAGACCGAGCCGGGGGAGGACGAGCGCGTGGACGGCTTCCAGGAGAAGGTCGCCTTCATCTGGTCCGTCGCCGACCTGCTCCGCGGGGACTACAAGCAGTCCGAGTACGGCAAGGTCATCCTCCCGCTCACCGTGCTCCGCCGCCTCGACTCGGTGCTCGAGCCAACGAAGCCGAAGGTGCTCAAGCGCTCCGAGGAGCTCCAGGGCCGGCTCGAGAACGTGGACCCGGTGCTCATGCAGATCACGGGGCACGGCTTCTACAACACCTCGCCCTTCACCTTCCCGACGCTCCTCGACGACCCCGCGAACGTCGGCGAGAACCTCCGCCGGTACGTGCTCGGCTTCGACACCGGCACCCGCGACGTGATCGCGAAGTTCGAGCTCGAAGCGCAGATCCGCCGCCTGGAGCGCTCGAACCTGCTCTACAAGGTCGTCTCGAAGTTCTGCGACCTCGACCTGCATCCCGATCGCGTCTCGAACCTCCAGATGGGCTACGTCTACGAGGAGCTCGTCCGGAAGTTCTCCGAGCTCTCGAACGAGACCGCCGGCGAGCACTTCACCCCGCGCGAGGTCATCCGCCTGATGGTGAACATCCTGTTCGCCAACGACCACGACCTGCTGACGAAGAAGGGCGCGATCGCCACCCTCTACGACCCCGCATGCGGCACCGGCGGCATGCTCTCCGTCGCCGAGGACCACCTCCGCGACCTCAACCCCGGCGCCAAGCTCGAGGTGTACGGCCAGGAGCTGAACGCCGAGACGTACGCGGTCTGCCGCTCGGACATGATGCTGAAGGGCCAGGACGCCTCGAGCATCTACTACGGCAACTCGTTCACCGAGGACGGCCTGCCCGACTCGACGTTCGACTACCTCCTCGCCAACCCGCCGTTCGGCGTCGAGTGGAAGAAGGTCGAGGAGGAGGTCCGCGCCGAGCACGAGAAGCGCGGCTTCCAGGGCCGCTTCGGCGCCGGCCTGCCCAGGATCAACGACGGCTCGCTGCTGTTCCTCCAGCACATGATCTCGAAGATGAAGCCGCCCGAGAAGGGCGGCAGCCGCCTGGCGATCGTCTTCAACGCGTCGCCCCTGTTCACCGGCGGCGCCGGCTCCGGCGAGTCCGAGATCCGCCGCTGGATCATCGAGAACGACTGGCTCGAGGCGATCGTCGGCCTGCCCGACCAGCTCTTCTACAACACCGGCATCTCCACGTACTTCTGGGTGCTCACCAACCGCAAGTCCCCCGAGCGCAAGGGCAAGGTCCAGCTCGTCGACGCCCGCGAGCTGTGGACGAAGATGCGCAAGAGTCTCGGCGAGAAGCGCAAGATGGTGAGCGACGACCAGATCGCCGAGGTCACCCGCCTGTACGCCGAGCTCACCGAGGGCGACCGCTGCAAGATCTTCCGCATCGAGGACTTCGGCTACCGCCGCATCACCGTCGAGCGCCCCCTGCGCGTGTGGTGTGAGGTGACGGAAGAGACGCTCGCGACGCTGGGTACCTCGAAGACGCTGGCCAAGCTGGACGAGGACGTGCGCGAGCGCGTGCTCTCGGCCGTCGAGGGGCTGAAGGGCACTTTGACCACCGAGCGCGAGGCTCTCGCCGAGAAGGTGCGCGCGGCGCTGTCGTCGGTCGGCAAGCTGGGGAAGCCGGTCGAGAAGGCGGTCCTCGACGCCGCGACGGTTCGTGACTCCGACGCGCCGGTCGTGACCGGCAAGAAGGGCGAGCCCGAGCCCGACCCCGACCTCCGCGACTACGAGAACGTGCCCCTCACCGAGGACGTCGACGAGTACGTGAAGCGCGAGGTCCTGCCGTTCGTCCCCGACGCCTGGGTGGACGACTGGAAGACGAAGATCGGCTACGAGATCCCCTTCACGCGGCACTTCTACAAGTACGTGCCGCCCCGTCCCCTCGAGGAGATCGACGCCGAGATCAAAGCGCTCGAGAAGGACATCCTTGGCCTCCTCCGCGAGGTGACCGAGTGAGTTCCCTTCTGACGGAGGAACAAGTGCTGACGAATGCCGTGGGTCCCTTGCCGGCTGGATGGAGTTTCGAGCGCGCGAAGTACCTACTTGCTGAGGTCGGCGACGCCTCCGCGGAGGGGTCGGAGACCCTGTTCGCACTCAGCAGGGAGAGGGGGTTAGTCCGCCGTTCGGAGTTGACAGATGCCGAGCCCCGCGCCGACACGTTGTTGGGCTACAAACGCTTTCGCCGAGGCGACATCGTCATGAACAAGATGCAAGCGTGGAATGGTGTCTTCGGCCTAGCCTGGTCAGACGGGATCGTCAGCCCCGACTATTCCGTGTTCAGGCCAGCCGCTCGAAATGGCGATTCGAGGTACTTGACGCACCTCCTGCGAACACCCCTGTACGCGGGGCTCTTCGGCTGGAAGTCCCGTGGGATGGGCACCGCCTTCTTGCGCCTGCATCCTGAACTGCTGCTGTCGACGCCGCTCATCCAGCCGCCGGGCGAACTGCAGCGTCGAATCGGTGAATACCTTGACGGCGCGGCTACCCGCATCGACAGGGTCATCGCAGCGCGCGGTCGACTTCTGGACCTTCTCACCGCCCGGGACCTGTCTCTCTCATGGATTGCCATCACCGGAGCCAACCTTTCGGACGAGCGGCGGTCATCCGAACTCGATTGGCTGGGGTATGTCCCCTCGTCATGGCCGGTTGCGGCAGTCTCCACGCAGTTCGAGGTGCAGCTTGGCCGGATGCTCAATCCGGAGCGTGCTGTGGGCCCGAACCCAGCACCCTACGTGCGCAACGCGAATGTGAGATGGGATTCGATTGACGTGACGGATCTGGCAGAGATGGACTTCCCGCCGGAGGACCGACAGAGATACCGCCTGGAGCCGGGCGACGTGCTTATCAACGAGGGCGGCGCAGGCATGGGTCGAACTGCGCTCTGGAGGGGTGAAGTCGATGAATGCTACTTCCAGAAGTCCGTGGTGCGGCTTCGGCCGCGGGGTGATTCCAACCCAAGGTGGATCGTTGAGTGTATGCGGGTTGCGGTCGCGCAGAGACTGTTCCTAGTCGAGGGCAACATCGCAACGATTCCGCATCTTCCGGCCGAAGCCCTGAGGATGCATCGCTTCCCCTTTCCGCCGCGCGTGATTCAGGAGCGGCAGTTGGAGTGGCTCGATCAGCAGCGGGAGAAGTGGAACAGAGTCGCAGCACCAGTCCAGCGGCAGGTCGAACTCCTCAGCGAGAGACGCCAAGCCCTCATCACGGCGACGGTGACGGGTCAGGTCGATGTACCCGGGGAACCCGCAGGTCTGCGAAGGGAAGGCCTTGCCTTTGCGGACGAGGCGTTGTCTAACTAAGCTCGCAGCGGCCAGGCCGGGAGATCTGTGTGGAAGAACGCCTCGTACCCCTCAACGCGGTCATCGCCCTCCTGAAGGGTCACGGGGGCTGGCCAAGAGCGTTTGCGGGCGACGGTCTGGAGATTCGATGGCTTGAGGTGCCCGTCACTACTCAGGCGGGTCTCGTCACGGTCGATGTCCTCGCCTACTCGTCCCATCTTGACCTCCTTGTCCCGATAGAGGTCAAGAGCGGAGCCAACACGGACGAGGAACAAGCGAGGAAGTACGCATCCATGGCGGCGGAGGACGTGCTTCGTCTCGCAACCGTGCATGGGGCTCGGCCTGACAAGACCAAGATCGAGCCCATGTACGTGATGCTCAGGGAGAAACGGGATCGAGCCGAGATCGGCCTCGGGAACGCCGGGCTGTCCTGCCCCATCTTGACCGTGGGCAGCGGCGAGGCAGAGCTCTCGTGCCTTGCCAAGCACCGCCTGTCCGCGTTCCAAGTCGAGCTTCCTAGCCCCCCACCCGCGGTCATCCCTGTCGACGCCGAGAGCCCCGCGGAGAGGTACCTGGAACTCTGCATTGCCGAAATCGTCGCCCGCGCCGCTTCGGGCCAAACGTCCGTGTCCCTGGACGCCATCCTCGAAGCCGTCAACCCGTACTGGGCCATCACCCACGATGCCGTCCGAGGGGCAGTTAGGAACAGAGCCAAGGACGCCTTGAAGCGCGCCTTTGACAGGGAGTTCAAGGACAACTTCGCATTGGAGAGCACGTCCTCGGGGCACGCTATCATTCGGGTCCTCAGGACTCCGGCGGACTACGATCCGAGGGGTCGGTCCGTGGGATGGCAAGCCATGCAGAAGAAAGCCGAGCGCGCCCTCCGGCGGAAGCCGCGGGCGAAGGTCATCCCGGGCCAGGCGTCGTTCGAGGATCTCGGTCGAGAAGTGGAAGCAGGGGAGCGGTGACATGACCAGGAACGGGAGGCTTCCTCTCGACAGGTCCTCCATGGCGGAGCGCTTCTCGTCCTCCATGCGCGGTGACGCCGACGCGATGGCCGATCTTCCGCTGCCGACCACCCGGGGGAACTTGAAGACCTTCGCTTTGGAGGTCAACGGTGTCGGGGACCCGGAGGCGGCCCTCGGCATGCTGACCAGCCTTGCCTTGCAGCACGGGTTGCAGACGAACTCGACCGACGACGAGGCAATCCTTGCCGTGTGGGACTCCTCGGGGAGCTTCCTCGTGGACGTCCTGACCCCTCGGTATTGGCTATTCCACACGTCGGCGGCGGCAGCGTGGGCCGGGAAGTTCATTCGAGACACAGTCAGCAGTTCCACGGACCTCGACCGCTGCTGGTTCCCGTGGGAGCTGCTTAAGCAACTCATGAAGACGGGGAGCCGTCCGAAGTGGTTCAAGTCCGACTTCCTTGGCAACGACCTGCTCCCGGCGGACAACGTCGATGCGCGCCGGATGCGGATGCAGTTCGAGGGCGATGCTGCAAGCGACGTACTCGAGATTCTGGCGGGCAGCGATCCGAGACTTACGCGTGCCACTGCCCTGAGCCAGATCGCGACCGAGGTTGGCGCCCCAGGCCTCGGAAGGAATGACGAGTTGGTGACGAATGCGGGCCGGTTCGTTGCGCGTGGAGGGTCATTCGAGCTCCACGTCGGGTTCGTGGGCCAGGCGATCCGCACATACGCAGAGCTAGTGGGCAAGACAGAAGAGCGGTACAGCTACCGATGGGAGGCCCTGGAGGGCCGCGGGGTCAGGTTCGAGGGGGAGCCGGTTGTCATAGAGCTGGGCCGGGAGATTGCGGACATGGACCGTTTCGTAAGCGGCCTCTTCGCGGCCCGCGAGCCGTTCCGGCTCTGGGCAGTGCCCAACTTCGTCTCCGAGTCATACGTCGAAGCTGAGGTCGTCGACCTGCATGTAGGGCAGCACTTCCGCATGGATATCGCGCCCATGAGGCTCCGTCTCTACCTGCCGGCATCAGCGTGTGGGAACACGGTGATGCGACTCGTGACCAACCTTCAGCACAGGTACAACGCCACGATTGAGACCGAGGAGTTGGCGACGGCCGCCGGCAGTCGGGGATAGGCATCGAGTCTCGGCTCCGGTTCGCCTTCAGCACGCGAACCGAAGAGCCGCGATTGGACAGCAGCGAGATTCGCAGGAGCGGGTCGAGGTTGTTCCGTTCGGCGAACCGTTCCCAGGTGAGGATGTCGTCGCCGTTCGCGGGACCCGGGGGCAGGGCCCAGTGCGAGATCACCTCGTTGTACGCCCAGTAGCCCGTCGCCGGCCCGACCCTGTAGAGCACGTCGCCGCGGTCCGCGAGGCGGCCGAGGGCAAGGGAGATGAACACCGAGGCGGTGTACGGCTTGTTCCGCTCGATCCTGGTGTGGGAGTAGTCGTCGATGAGCCGCTGATACACCTCCGGGCGAAGCTCTCCATATCGGCGTTCCACGACGCCGTACTCGACAAACGCGTCGCCGGGAACGAGGCAGCGGGGGAGATCCTCGTAGAGGCCAAGGTCGGCCGTATTGCCCTCCATCGCGAGCTCGTCGACGCGCTCGGTCGCGGTGCCTCGCCAGGCGAACGTTCCTCCGGGATGGCGGGGGTTCTCGCAGGTGTACTGCCAGACCGCGGGGCCGATCGCCTCGATCCTGATCCGGTCGTCGCGCGAGCAGAGCGGACAGACCTGTCTGGCCGGTCGGTGCCGGGTGCCCACCTTCCTACTCCCACCAGTCGTCGAGGCGTTTGGTGCGAACCCGGCGGAGCTTGGTGAAGCCGCGCTGGGCGTTCAGCCGGTTCGCCACGGAATCCATCCGGTAGATGTGGCGCAGGAGGCCCTCCAGCTCCTCGATCTCCTCGGCGCGCACGTTGTCGAAGACCCCGAAGATGGAGAAGTGCGTCCAGAGGTCGCGCTTCTTCTCGCTGCGGGCGTGCGCGCGGAGCCTCCCAGCCGCACCTTGGCGCGCCATCCCGACATACACGACGTCGTATCGCCCGGTCCGTGGGCGCCGGTGGAGGAGGGCGTAGATCCCGCGCGTGCTGGGAGAGACCTTGTTGATGTCGCTCCGGGGTTGGAACTGCACGCAGCGCTTGAACAGCTTCAGTTCGGTCTCGGGCATCGGGACTCCACGCGCTCCGGTCCGCGTCGAGCATAGACCGTGCCACCGAACCCCCGGGATCGCGTTCCTCGTCGCGAGAGGCTCGCGCCCTCAACAGGCAGCCCTGGCGGCCTGAACGTCGGGATCGCCGTCCAGTCTTCGGGCGGGGCCGTGGTTCCGAAGCTCCAGCGCAGCCGCTACGCCGCCGGAGCGACCTTCTTCACGGCATCCAGCGGCAGGGTCACGGTGGTCGGTTCATCGACGACCGACCCCGACAGCTCGGGCGAGAGCTCAACGACGACGTGGACCCGAGGCGGGGTGCCGTAGACCTCGTGCACCCTCCCTCGAACCTCGTCGAGACCCCACGGGATCAGCACCTCGTCTCCGTGGGAGAGGTCATCGGTTGTCGTCATCGCAACACCTCCTACCAGGGGGCCGGGATCCCGAGCGCGGCTCCCATCTTCGCCGCGACGACCCTGTCCATGGTAGCCGTGAGTCGCTGGATCGTTCGTCGGCACCGACGGTAGGCGGCCTTCGTGGCCTTGATTTCGCCACCCGCCGATAGAGAGGCGATCTCGGTCTCGTTCCCATGGCCGATCGCGTTCCGGAGATCGACGAGCAGGTCGAGGTAGCGGAGGTCCTCGCTCGGTCCCGAACCCTCGGCCTTGATCGCCTCGATCATCGAACGGCGACCTCCGTGGCGGGAGGACTTCGGTCCGGAGTGGTCGTCGATGACGATCGCCCAGCTCAGGTTCGACGCCGGCACCGCCACCTGGACTTCTGGTGGTCCGACCGGAACGGGCGGTGGGAACGGTACTGTCACGTCGACGCCACCCCGGACATCGACGAGCAGCTCCAGGAGATCTACGAGGACCCGACCGCCATCTTCTGGGGCTGACCGCGAACGTCCGACCCTGGTCGCTCGTCGAAGCGGAACAGGGGTTGTCTGCAAACTATGTCAGATACGGTATACTTCGCAGTATGTCAAGGCCGATGCAACGTCTCGCGGAGCTGGCTGAGGAGCAATGGGGGCTCGTCACCCGGCGCCAAACCGAGCAGGTCGGTGTGGGCTGGACCACGCTGACCCGGCTCGTCGACGCTGGCCTGATGGAGCGGGTCGACCGGGGCGTCTACCGGATCCGGGGCGCCGCCGCGCCGGAGCACCAAGCGCTCCGCGCGGCGTGGCTGCAGCTCGACCCGGAGAGGCGCGCATGGGAACGGTTCGACGATCCCAACGTGGCGGTCGTCTCGCACTCGTCGGCCGCCGCGCTCTACGGCGTGGGCGACCTGCGGGCCGACGTCCATGAGTTCACCATCCCCGTGCGTCGCCAGAGCCGGCGCCGCGATGTACGCCTCCACCGCGGAACCGTGGAGGATCAGGACCGGCTGGTGCTCCACGGCCTTCCCGCCACGCGTGCGGGCCGCACGGTCGCGGACCTGCTTGCCGACCACGTCGACCCGACCGCGGTGGCGCAGATCATCGACGAGGTGCTGACGTACGTCCACGAGAGTCCGAGCACGGTTGCCGAGAAGATCGCGCCCTTCGCGGGACGCTTCGGGCTCCACGCCGGGGATAGCGTCGGGCTGCTCGATCACATGCTGCGACTGGCCGGAAGCCCGCGCCGAGAGGTGCTGCTCGAGGAGGCTCGGGCGTGACCGAGCCGCTGCTGCGCGACCCGCAGGCGCTCCGGCGGAGCGTGACCGATCGCCTGACGGCACTCGTACGCACCGACCCGCGCGTGAACCTCAGCGACCTCCTCCGGCAGTTCGCATACGATCGGCTGCTCACTCGCGTCTTCTCCGGCCCGGTAGCCGATGGCTGGATCCTCAAGGGCGCCACCGCCATGCTCGCGCGGCTCGGACCAGACGGTCGCCACACGCGCGACATCGACCTCTACCGACGAGCGGGTGGGGCTGCTGAGGCCGAGGAGGCCCTGCGCGCAGCGGCGGGGCGCGACATCGGTGATCTCTTCCGCTTCGAGGTCACCTCGGGGCGACCCACGGCAGGGGCGACGCAGGCGCGGCGCGTTCGGGTGACCGCCTACCTCGGAGCCACGCAGTTCGCGTCGTTCCCCGTCGATCTGGTCACCGATATCGACATGACGAGCACACCGGAGACGCTCGGACCGCTCGTTCCGATACCGATCCCGGGGATCGTGACGACGCCATACCGTGTCTACCCGCTTACGGATCACATCGCCGACAAGGTCCACGCGCTGCACGAACTCCACGAGCGGATCGCCGGCCCGGCGCAACCGAGCACGCGCTACCGCGATCTCGTCGACCTGGCTGTGTTCGCTCGAACTACCCGCCCCGGTGCGGAGGCGTTGATCCGCGCCGTCAGATCGCAGGGTCGCCGCAGGCGTCTCGCGTTGCCGAGCCGGTTGACGGTTCCGTCCACTCCCGACTGGCCTCCCGGTTACGCACGGGAGGTGCGGAACGCCCCCGGCGCGGCCGACCGAACGCTCGAGGCGGCGGTCGGGACCGTGCGCCACTTCCTCGATCCGGTGCTTGCGGGGAGCGCCGTCGGCGTCTGGGATCCCGCGTCTCTGTCGTGGACGGGCGGATCCGGGACGCCGCTCGGGACGGGCCGTCGACCCAACCCCGAGGACGAGGCCACGGCGCTCGCCGTCGAAGCACAACACGAGACGAGACGTCCCCGGGCGCTCTGATCCCCGCGAGAACGTCTCCGCGACCGATGTCGATGCGGCTACGACTACGATGCGGGCGGAGGGGTGGAGCGGTGACGTCGAGCGGGTGGGGTCGATGAGGGCCACGAAGGAGGTCGCGTTCGAGGACGCTATCGTCGAGTCGCTCGTCGCCGATGGCGGCTACACGCGCGGCGTCCCGACCCACTACGACCCGGCGGTGGCGCTCGACTCCGCGGAGCTCTTCACGTTCATCGGCGCGACGCAAGCCGAGGAGTGGGAGGAGCTCGTCAAGCGGAACGGAGGTGACCCCGATACCGCACAGCGGCGGTTCGACGAGCGGCTCGCGAAGCAGATCGACGAGCGCGGGACGATCGACGTCCTGCGGCACGGGGTCGAGGACCTCGGGGTCGAGATCCGGCTCGCGTACTTCCGGCCGGCGTCGGGGCTGAACCCGGACCTCGAGGCGAAGTACGCGGCGAACCGGCTCACGGTGATCCGGCAGCTCCACTACGCGCCGGAGCACGCGAACGCGCTCGACCTCGCGCTGTTCGTGAACGGGTTGCCCGTTGCCACCGCCGAGCTGAAGAACCCGCTGACCCACCAGACCGTCGAGCACGCGATGGCGCAGTATCGGACCGATCGCGACCCGCGGGACGTGCTCCTCGGGCGGCGCGCGATCGTGCACTTCGCGGTGGACCCCGACCTCGTGATGATGACGACGAGGCTCGAGAAGGCGGCGACGCGCTTCCTGCCGTTCAACCGGGGGAGCGACCCGAGCGCGACGGCCTGCGGCGCAGGCAATCCCGCGAACCCCGACGGCTACGCGACCTCCTACCTGTGGGAGCAGGTCTGGGAGCGACACGCGTGGCTGGACATCCTCAACCGCTTCGTGCACGTGCAGCCGTCGAAGCCCGGCGGCAAGGGCAAGGGGGCGTGGCGCGACGCCGAGCCGATCTTCCCTCGGTTCCACCAGTGGGACGCCGTGCGCAGGCTCGAGGCGCACGCCCACGCGCATGGCGCCGGGCGCAACTACCTGGTGCAGCACTCGGCCGGGTCCGGCAAGTCGAACACGATCGCCTGGCTCGCGCACCGGCTGGCCTCGCTGCACGATGCCACGGACACCAAGGTCTTCGACAAGGTGGTCGTGGTCACGGACCGCCGGGTGCTCGACCGGCAGCTGCAGAACACCGTCTACCAGTTCGAGCACGCGCACGGGATGGTGAAGAAGGTCGAGGAGTCCTCGAAGGAGCTCGCGGAGGCGCTCCGCTCGGCCGAGGCGAAGATCGTCGTCACGACGCTGCAGAAGTTCCCGTTCGTCGTCGAGGAGGTCGCCGGCCTGCCCGAGCGCCGGTACGCGGTGATCGTCGACGAGGCGCACTCGTCGCAGACCGGCGAGACCGCCCAGGAGATGAAGAAGGCGCTCGGGAGCGTGACGGTCGAGGTGGGGGAGGAGGGCACGATCGATCCCCGGGACGCGGTCGACGCGCTCGTCGAGGCCTCGGCGAAGGCGCGGGGCCCGCACGGGAACCTGTCGATGTTCGCCTTCACGGCGACGCCGAAGGGCAAGACGCTCGAGCTGTTCGGGGAGCCGCCGGACGAGGACGGTCGGCACCGGCCGTTCCACCTGTACTCGATGCGGCAGGCGATCGAGGAGGGGTTCATCCGCGACGTCCTGGAGCACTCCACGACCTACGAGACCTACTTCCGCCTGGCACGGGCCGGGGAGGAGGACCCCGAGGTGTCGGTGCGCGACGCCTCGAAGGCGATCGCGAGGTACGTGACGCTGCATCCCTCGGTCGTGGTGCAGAAGGCGGCGATCGTCGTCGAGCACTTCCGCCGGTCCACCCGGCACAAGGTCGGCGGGCGGGCGAAGGCCATGGTCGTCTGCCGCTCGCGCCTGTCGGCGGTTCGGTTCAAGCAGGCGATCGACGCCTACGCGCGTGAGCACGGGTACGGCGACGTGGAGACGCTCGTGGCGTTCTCGGGGACGGTCAGCGATGGCGGGATCGACCACACCGAGCCCAACATGAACGGCTTCCCCGAGTCGCAGACCGCCGAGCGGTTCGGAACGGACGCGTACCGGATCCTCGTCGTGGCCGAGAAGTTCCAGACGGGGTTCGACCAGCCCCTGCTCCACACGATGTTCGTGGACAAGAAGCTCGAGGGCGTGAACGCCGTGCAGACGCTCTCGCGGCTGAACCGGATCCATCCGGACAAGGACGACACGTTCGTGCTCGACTTCGTGAACGAGGCCGAGCAGATCCAGCGGGCGTTCGCGCCGTACTACGACGCCTCCGTCGCCGTGCCGAGCGACGCGAACGAGCTGTACGACGCGTGGCGCGAGCTTGACCGGTTCGGCGTGGTGCGGTCCGAGGACGTCGAGGCCTTCGCGCAGGCCTACTTCACGGGTGGAGATGGCGTCGGCGTGCAGGCACAGCTGTACGCGCTGCTGGACGCGGCCGCGGACCGGTTCATCGACCTGGACGACTCGGATCAGGAGGAGTGCCGGTCCTGGTTGAAGCGGTTCGTCTCGCGGTACGGGTTCATCTCGCAGGTCCTGCCGCTCGCGGACACCGCCATGGAGAAGCGGTACGCGTACTGCCGGCTGCTGGAGCGGCGGCTGCCGTCCGAGCCGGTCGGCTCGATGGACCTGGGTGACCAGGTACAGATGACGCACCTGCGCGTGGGCAAGACCGGCGAGCACGATCTCAGCCTCGAGAAGGGCGGCGGGGTGCTCCATGCGTTCGGCGAGGGCGGGCCGGGTGGATACGAGGACCTGCTCGCGCCGCTCTCCGAGCTCATCCTGCGGCTGAACGAGCGGTTCGGGGGCGACCTGTCCGAGGCCGACCGGCTCCACCTCGAGGGCATCGGGGTCGACATGGCCGCCGACCCGGAGATCCAGCAGCAGGCCGCCGCGAACACCCCGGACAACTTCGGGATCGAGTTCGACAAGCGCTTCGAGAAGGCCGTGACGGCGAGGATGAACCAGGCCGAGGAGCTCACGATCCGCATCCTGGACACGCCCGAGCTTCAGGCCGAGATCACGAGAGCGCTCATGCCTCGCGTGTACGAGCGCGCGCGGGTCGCGTACCAGAAGACGTGTCCGATCGGGGAGCTCCTCGCTCGGTCCGAGGACAAGCACCTCGAGCTCAAGTCCACGCTCCGGTGGGACCTCGAGCGCGGCGCGAAGAGCAAGCTGGTCGAGGGCGCGGCGATCAAGACCGTCGCGGCGTTCCTGAACTCGGAGTTCGGCGGCACGCTGGTGGTCGGGGTCGGGGACGGCGGCGAGATCGTCGGGCTCGAGCACGACTACGCCACGCTCCGCCGGGAGGGGAAGGCCGACGCGGACGTCTTCCTCCTGCATCTGAACCAGGTCATCGAGAACGCGGTCGGGCTCGCCGCGGCCGCGAACGTGACCACCACGGTCCACCGCGTCGACGGGCACGACCTGGCGCGTGTCCACGTGGAGCCCTCGAGCCATCCGGTGGAGGCTGAGGTCACGGTGGCGGACGCGCATGGGCAGCAGAGCAAGGAGCGGGTGTTGTACGTCCGCATGAACAACGGGACCCGCGCGGTGGAGGACCAGAAGGAGCGCGAGCGCTACATCGCCCAACGCTGGGGTGGCGCGTAGTTCGCAACCCAGTGCTGTATACTGCGCTGTATATGGCGACCACCAGAACGCAGATCTACCTCACGAAGGAGCAGCGGACGAAGCTCGACGCGCTTGGCAAGCGTGAGCACAAGACGCTCGCCGAGCTGATCCGTGAGGCGGTCGACCGGTACCTGGGGGAGCCGCCGAACCGAGACGAGGTCCTGAAGCGCACGTTCGGGATCGCGCCCGACTTCGAGGTCCCCGACCGCTCCGAGTGGAACCGCAGCTTTGAGTGACCTCCTGGTCGACACGGACGTCCTCGTCGACCACCTGCGGGGTCGTCGGGAGTTCCGAGTTGGAACGGACGTCATCTACCACTCCATCCTCACCAGGGCGGAGCTGTTCGCCGGGCGCCCGGAGCAGGAGGAGGAGGTCCGCGACCTGCTCTCGGGCTCGGTCGAGGTGGGGATCGGGCCCGACGTCGCCGAACTCGCGGGTCGTATCCGTCGCGACTCGGGCCTGGACCTGGGCGACGCCGTCATCGCGGCGACGGCGCTCCATCTCGGTGTCCCGATCCTCACGCGCAACCGCCGCGACTTCGACCGGGTGCCTCGGCTCCGGGTCCGGTCGCCGCGATGAGTTCCGGGTGACGAATCCGACTCCATTGGTAGGATTCCACCCATGAGCGGCTCGAAGACCACGTTCGGCGAGGAGGCGCTCGGCGCGCTGCCTGCGGCGCCGGCGTTCGTCGAGAGCCTGCGCAAGCAGGCGTTCACCGAGTACCTAGCGCTCCCGATTCCCTCGCAAGAGACCGAGGAGTGGCGCTACACCGACCTGTCCGACCTGGACCTCGGGTTCGCGCCGTTCGCCGCGGGCGTGCGGGCCGGGAACCTCGACGGCGTCGACGAGCGGATCCTGCAGGCGGCGGGCCCGGTGGGGGAGCGCGCCGGCCTGCAGATCCAGCACAACTCGGAGATCGCCGTCGTGCATCTCGACCCCGAGCTCGCGGCGAAGGGCGTGATCTTCACCGACCTCGACCGGGCCGCCGGGGAGCACCCCGAGCTCGTCGAGCCGCACCTGCACGCGCTCGTGCCGAGCTCGCGCACGAAGTTCACCGCGCTCCACGGCGCGTTCCGCACCGGCGGCACGTTCCTGTACGTGCCCGACGGCGTCGTGGTCGAGATGCCGCTGCAGACCCTCACCTGGCTCGACGCCGACGGCGCCGCGGTGTTCCCGCACACGCTCCTGGTCGTGGGCGAGGACGCCGAGGTGACCTTCATCGACCGGTACGCGTCGCCGGACCTCGGGCGGGCGCTCTCGAGCGCGGTGGTCGAGATCCACGTCGGACCGGCCTCGCGCGTGCGGTACGTCTCGATCCAGGAGTGGGGCGAGGGCGTCACGCACCTCGGCGTGCAGCGTGCGCACCTGTCGCGAGACACGGACTTCCGCTCGGTCGCGGTCGGCTTCGGCGCCTCGCTCGCGCGAGCCGAGACGGAGACCGTCCTCGCCGAGTCCGGAGCGTTCAGCGAGATGCTCGGCGTGTTCTTCGCCGATGGCTCCCAGCACTTCGACCACCGCACCGAGCAGGATCACGTCGCACCGAACGGGACGAGCGACCTGCTCTACAAGGGCGCGCTCCGCGACGAGAGCCGCGCCGTCTACAGCGGCTGGGTGCACGTTCGCCCCGGCGCCCAGAAGACCAACGCGATGCAGACCAGCCGCAACATCGTGCTCTCGGAGCACGCCAAGGCCGACGCGATCCCGAACCTCGAGATCGAGGCGAACGACGTGCGCTGTGGCCACGCCGCGAGCGTCGGACCGGTCGAGGAGGAGACGCTGTTCTACCTCCAGAGCCGCGGGATCCCGCGCGGCGAGGCGGAGCGCCTGATCGTGTTCGGCTTCTTCCAGGAGGTCCTGGACCGGATCCCGCTCGCCGAGGTCCGTGACGGCGTCTCCCACGCGATCGAGCGGGAGCTCGCGCGATGACGGCGACCCGGGTGTGCGCGGTCGCGGACGTCCCTGCGGGCGAGGTCCGGCGATTCGAGGTCGGCGGCCGGGAGATCGCGGTCGTGAACCTCGGGGACGAGGGCTTCCGCGCGGTGGACGCGGTGTGCTCGCACGCGCAGTACTACCTGGACGAGGGCGAGGTGGACGTGGACGAGGTGACGATCGAGTGCCCGAAGCACGGCTCGGTCTTCGACCTGAACACGGGACGACCGCGGTCGCTGCCGGCCACGCTGCCGGTCGCGGCCCACGACGTGACGGTGAACGACGACGACATCCTGATCGAGGTGAAGAACGGTGACTGACACTGCGACGCTGGAGATCCGAGGCCTGACCGCCTCGGTCGAGGGTAAGGACATCTTGAAGGGCATCGACCTGACGGTGACGCAGGGCGAGACCCACGCGCTCATGGGGCCGAACGGCTCGGGCAAGTCCACGCTCGCGAACGTGATCATGGGCCGGCCCGGCTACACGGTCACCGGCGGCCGGGTGCTCTTCAAGGGCGAGGACATCACCGGGCTCACGCCCGACGAGCGCGCCCGCCGAGGGCTGTTCCTCGCGATGCAGTACCCGGTCGAGGTGCCAGGGGTCTCGGTCGTGAACTTCCTGCGGACGGCCTACAAGAGCGTGAAGGGCGACGAGATCAGCGCGCTCGCGTTCCGCAAGCACATGAAGGAGAAGATGGTCGCGCTCGGCGTCGAGGACGCCATGGTGAACCGGTACCTGAACCAAGGGTTCTCCGGCGGCGAGAAGAAGCGGAACGAGATCCTGCAGCTCGCGGTCCTCGAGCCCGAGATCGCGATCTTGGACGAGACCGACTCGGGCCTGGACATCGACTCGTTGAAGCAGGTGGCCACGGGGGTCGCGCAGCTCGTCGGGCCGAACCTCGGCGTGCTGCTCGTGACCCACTACCAGCGGATCTTGAACTACATCACGCCGGACCACGTCCACGTCATGATGCAAGGTCGTATCGTGAGGTCCGGCGGCAAGGAGCTCGCGCACGAGCTCGAGCAGAAGGGCTACGAGGAGCTCCGCCGCGAGCTCGGCATCGAGGAGCCCGTCGGCGCGACCAAGTGACGAGGGAGGCGTTCGTGCGATGTCGGTGACGGAGGAGCGCTACACGGGGGCGCTGGACGTCGCCCGGATCCGGGCGGACTTCCCCGTGCTGCAGCGCACCGTCGGCGACAAGCCGCTCGTCTACCTGGACTCCGCCGCCACCTCGCAGAAGCCGCGTCAGGTCATCGAGGCCGAGTCCGACTTCTACGCCAACCACAACGCGAACGCGCACCGCGGCCTCTACATGCTGGCCGAGGAGGCGACCGAGATGTACGAGGGCGCCCGAAGCAAGCTCGCGCGCTTCATCGGCGCGCCCGACCCGGCGACCATCGTGTTCAACCGCGGGACCACGGAGTCGACGAACCTCGTCGCGTACGCCTGGGCCCGGCGCGAGCTGAAGGAGGGCGACGAGATCCTCCTCACCGACATGGAGCACCACTCGAACATCGTGCCCTGGCAGCTCGCCGCGCGGGACACGGGGGCGGTGCTCCGCTACATCCCGCTCACCGATGACGGGCTGCTCGACCTCTCGGACCTGGGCTCGCTGCTCACCGAGCGCACGAAGCTCCTCGCGGTCACGGGGATGTCGAACTCTCTCGGCACGCTGCCGCCCCTGAAGCACCTCATCGAGGCCGCGCACGTGGTGGGGGCGCTCGTGCTGGTCGATGGAGCCCAGCTCGTGCCCCACGTGCCGGTCGACGTCGCCGAGCTCGACTGCGACTTCCTCACGATCAGCGGGCACAAGATGCTCGGGCCGACGGCCTCGGGCGGGCTGTACGGCAAGCTCGACCTGCTCGAGCGCATGGACGCGTTCCTGTCGGGCGGCCACATGATCGACGAGGTCTTCCACGAGCGCGCCACGTGGAACGTCGTGCCCTACAAGTTCGAGGCCGGCACGATGAACATCGCGCAGGAGGTCGGCCTCGGGGCGGCGATCGACTACCTCGAAGCGCTCGGGATGGACAACGTCCGGGCGCACGAAGAGGAGATCACCGCCTACGCGATCGGCAAGCTCCTCGAGGCCGGCGCCACGGTCTACGGGCCGCACGACGTCGCGCTGCGGGGCGGGGCGGTCTCGTTCTGGTACAAGGGTGTCCACCCGCACGACCTGGCCACGATCCTGAACGAGGAGGGCGTCGCGATCCGCGCCGGCCACCACTGCAACCAGCTCGTGATGCGCCGGTATGGCGTGCCGGCCACCGCGCGGGCCAGTTTCTACGTCTACAACACGAACCAAGAGGTGGACGTGCTCGTCGAGGCGCTCGCCAAGGCCGAGGACGTCTTCGGGTTCTGAGGAGGGATCCGTGGCGCTCGACGACATCTACAAGGAAGTCATCCTCGATCACTACAAGAACCCGCGGAACAAGCGCGAGATGCCCGAGGCCGAGCTCACGTGCTCGCGCAACAACCCGCTCTGTGGCGACGAGATCACCGTCTTCGTGCACGCGGAGGACGGCAAGGTGCACCAGGTGTCGTTCGTCGGCCAGGGGTGCTCGATCAGCCAGTCCTCGGCCTCGATGATGACCGAGGCCGTGGCCGGCAAGCCCGTCGAGGACGTGCAGAAGCTCATCGCGGACTTCCGGGGCATGATGGCCGGCGAGCTCGACCCCTCCGAGGACGACTTCGGCGACCTGGTCGCGCTCAAGGGCGTCGTGAAGTACCCGATCCGCATCAAGTGCGCGGTGCTCGCCTGGGACGTCCTCCAGGAGGCTCTTGCCGGCGACGGCGCCGCGGCCGGCTCCTCACCGCACTAGCTTCGGCGGCCCACGAACGCCTCGGGTCCGACCGGCTCGCCGTGGCCGAGCGCGTGCATATGCGCCTCGAACCCCGCCTCCTGCAGCAGGTCGAGCCACGTCTGCCGCGCGAACAGGCCGCAGACGTGGCGGTCTCGACGCACGTCGAGCGCGCCGCCCGGCAGGCGCAGCAGGAAGGCGAAATCCACGAGGTAGGTGGTGTCGATCCCGATCGGATCGTGCCGCCACTCCAGGTAGCGCATCGCGCGGTCGGGCCCGTCGTGGCCGCCGTGGTCGGTGCCTTCGAAGAAGGTCTCGCGGACGAAGTCGGGGACGAACACGGTCGCCCCGCCGGGCCGGCAGTGGACCGCAGCGGTCGCCATCGCGGCGGCGAGGTCCTCCTCCGTCGTGAGGTATGCGACGGCGTCGTGCACGAACACCGCATCGAACGTGCGGCCAAGCCGGATCGACCGCATGTCGCCCTCGAGGTGCTGGCACTCGGGATTCAGGGCGCGGCTCACGGAGAGCATGCCGGGGGAGCGGTCGACGAGCGTCATGCGGAAGCGTCGCTTGAGGTGTGACGCGGTGTTCCCGCCGCCGCTGCCGAGCTCGAGCACCGTGGTCACGTCGCCCTCGGCGGTCTCGAGCAGTATCTGCTCGTACTCGGCGGCCTCCTCCGCGTAGTCCTCGGGAGCCGAGAGCAGCGGCCACCAGTCCGCCAGCTCGTCGTAGAGCGCCACTGTCTCGCCCACTCGTGGAGCTTAGGACTCCAGCCTCCGCCGTGCGACCGGCGGGAGCCTCTAGGCTCCGGGTGTGGCCGGGCGCTCGCTGAGGCCGTCGTTGGACTGGCTGCTGGTCCTCGTGCCGGTCTCGATCGGGTTGGAGCTGACCGGCGGTCCCGACCTCGCGGTCTTCCTCACGGCCGCGGGGGCCATCCTGCCGCTCGCCGGGCTGATCGGACGCTCGACCGAGCAGCTCGCGCTGCACATCGGACCGCGCGTCGGCGGGCTGGTGAACGCGACCTTCGGCAACGTGACCGAGCTGATCATCGCGATCTTCCTGATCCTGGACGGCAAGACCGAGATCGTGAAGGCGTCGCTGACCGGCTCGATCATCGGCAACCTCCTGCTGGTGCTCGGGGTGGCCTTCCTGGCCGGAGGGCTGAAGCACGAGGAGCAGGAGTACAACGCGCGGTCCGCCTCGGTGCACGCCACCTCGCTCGTGCTCGCCGTGACCGGGCTCCTGATGCCCGCCCTGTTCGCGGTCGGAGGGCGCGAGACGTTCATCCAGCGTGAGGTCGTGAGCGGCACGGTGGCGTTTGTTCTGATCTCCCTGTACGCGGCGGCGCTCGTCTTCACGCTCGTGACCCACGAGCACCTGTTCCGGACGCCGTCGCCGGAGGAGCGCCCGACGTGGTCCAAGCCGAAGGCGATCGGGCTGCTGCTGCTCGGGACGGCGCTGGTGGCGCTCGAGTCGGAGCTCCTCGTGGGCTCGCTCGAGCCTGCGCTTGCCGACCTGGGACTCTCGGAGCTGTTCGTGGGGCTGATCCTGATCCCGATCATCGGCAATGCCGCCGAGCACGGCTCGGCCGTGCTGTTCGCGCTGCGGGACAAGGTCGACGTCACCCTCGAGATCGCGATCGGGTCCTCCACGCAGATCGCGCTGTTCGTGGCGCCGGCCCTCGTGTTCATCAGCCTGCTCACGGGTCACCCGATGGACTTCGTGTTCAGCACCTCCGAGGTGGCCGCGGTGGGGCTGGCGACGATCCTGGTCTTCATGATCTCGGCGGACGGGCGGAGCAACTGGCTGGAGGGCGCGCAGCTGACCGGCGCGTACGTCATCATGGCCATCTCGTTCTTCTTCGTGGAGCACCTGTGACGACGACGACGTGGAAGCGGATCGGTGGGCTCGGCCTGCTCCTCGCGCTGGCGGGGGTGCTGTTCCTGCCCCGCGCGGCTTCCGGGCAAGGGCTCGTATCCGAGTCCACGCCGCGGTACGACGTGGACATCGTCATCGAGCCGAGCGGCTCGATCCTGGTGACCGAGACGATCGTCCAGGAGTTCGGCTCGACGGAGCGCCACGGCATCTACCGCGACGTGCCCGAGCGCCTCCGCTTCGACGAGACCTACGACCGGGTGTACCCGATCGACGTGCTCTCGGTCGCGGCCTCGGCGGGGACGCCGGCGGACGTGCAGACCGAGCACGTCGGCGGGTTCCTGCGGATCCGGATCGGTGACCCGGATGTCACGATCACCGGCCGGCACACCTACGAGATCATCTACCGGGTCGAGGGCGCGATGAACGGCTTCGCGGACCACGACGAGCTGTACTGGAACGCGATCGGCGCCGAGTGGGAGCAGACCGTCGCTCGGTCCACGGTGCGGGTCTCCGGCCCGGCCCGGGTCACGCAGGTGGCGTGCTTCGCCGGCTTGTACGGCTCGAACGGCGGGTGCGAGCGCGCCGAGATCGTGGACGGGGCGGCCGTGTTCTCGCAGCGGAACCTGCCGGCGTACAACGCGTTCTCCGTCGTGGTCGCGCTCCCGCCCGGCACGGTCGCGAGCACGGAGCCGATCCTCGAGGAGCGCTGGAGCCTGGGCCGCGCGTTCGAGCGCACGCCGCTCACGGTCGGGGGTTCGGCGGGGCTGCTGGCGGTCGTCCTCGGCGGGGTCGGTGTGCTGGCCTGGCGGCGCGGCCGCGACCGGCGCTATCAGGGCTCGCAGATCGACCAGGTGATGGGCAACGCCGGCGGTCCCGAGCAGACGGTGCCGCTGCTCGAGAAGGGCGAGGCGCCGGTCGAGTTCGCGCCGCCCGAGGACCTGCGGCCCGGGCAGATCGGCACGCTCATCGACGAGCGCGCGAACACGCTCGACGTGACGGCGACGATCGTAGACCTGGCCACCCGTCACTACCTCGTGATCGAGGAGATCGAGAAGCACGGTTGGTTCGGTAAGCCGGACTGGAAGCTGGTCAAGCAGCCGGCGCCCGGCGACGAGCTGCTCACGTACGAGCGGATGCTCTTCGATCGGCTGTTCGGCTCGGCGGACGAGGTGCTCCTGTCCGAGCTCAAGAACACCTTCGCCTCGAAGCTGAAGGAGGTCGAGGAGTCCCTGTACTCGGACGCCGTGCGCCGCAAGTGGTTCGTAGGGAGGGCCGATCGGGTGCGCGCCGCGTGGGTCGGCATCGGGATCGGCGTGCTCATCCTCGGGGCCGTGCTGACGTTCGTGCTCGCGCGGTGGACGCATCTGGGGTTGCTCGGGATCCCGTGGGTCGTCGGCGGGCTCGCGCTGATGGTGGTCGCGCGGTGGATGCCGCGGCGGACCGCCAAGGGCACGGCGCTCGCGCGTCGCGTCGCGGGGTTCCGCCGCGTGATCGAGACGGCCGAGACCCACATGTCCCGGTGGGCCGAGGAGGAGAACGTCTTCACGCGCTTCCTCCCGTACGCGATCGTCTTCGGGTGCACCGAGAAGTGGGCGAAGGCGTTCGAGGGTCTGGCCTCGGCGTCGTCGACGGACACGTCGTGGTATGTCTCGAGCCGGCCGTTCGTGTACGCGAGCTTCGCGGACCAGATGGACGGGTTCGCCGTGACGACGAGCGGCATCATCGCGTCGACGCCGGCGGGCTCGGGCGGGAGCGGGCTCGGCGGCGGTGGCTCCTCGGGCGGTGGCGGTGGCGGTGGCGGCGGGGGCTCCTGGTAGGGTCGAGAGCACCGCCAATCCCCGACGTGTTGGAGCCTGAACGCATGGACGTGGTCTTCTCCGAGGACGGGCGCGATCTCACGCGCCGCGACTGGTCGAGCCTCGTCACGGCCGATCCGGCGGGCACCTTCTTCCACTCGCCCGGCTTCCTGAAGCTCTACTGGGAGGAGTTCGCCGAGCAGCCCGAACACCTCCTGCTCGCCTTCGCCGAGGAGGACGGGGTGCAGGTCGGCGCGGTGGCGTTCGAGCGCGTCGACGAGACGCTGCGGTTCCTCGGCGGCACCGAGGTCACCGACTACATGGGGCCGGTCGCGGTCCCCGAGCTCCAGGGCGCGGTCGCCAAGGAGCTGCTCGCGGCGCTCGGCCGGCGCGAGGACTGGCGGGTCGCCGACCTCCGCGGCCTGCCCGAGGACCGCCCGTGGCTCGAGCTCCTCGCCGAGGCCGCTGCGGCGCAGGGTTTCGGCGTCGAGATCACCGACGATCAGAACGGCGTCGCGCCGTTCCTCGCGGTGCCGGGCTCGTACGACGAGTACCTCGAGGGGCTCCCGGCCAAGCTCCGGCACGAGATCAAGCGCAAGGCGCGCAAGCTCGAGATCGAGGGCGGACCCTTCCACGTGACGCTCGCGCAGCGGGACACGCTCGAGGCGTACCTCGACCGGTTCGTCGAGCTCCACCGCACGAGCGAGGGCCCGAAGGGGGTGTTCATGCAGCCGGGCATGGAGATCTTCTTCCGGCGGCTCGGCGAGGCCTTCCTGCCGCGTGGGGTCTTCAACCTCACCTTCATCGAGGTGAACGGCGAGAAGGTGGCGGGCACGATCGGTTTCCGGTACGAGGGGACCTTCTCGCTCTACAACTCCGCGTTCGACCGTGAGTGGCAGCAGCTCGCGCCGGGCATGGTGCTCGTGGCGGAGGACATCCGGATCGCGATCGAGGCCGGGTGCAACGCGTTCGACCTGCTGAAGGGCGACTACGCGTACAAGTACCGCTTCGGCGCGGTCCCGCGCGCCGTGAAGCGACTCGCGGTCACGCGCTGACCCGGCCGCCTACTCGGCGTACGCCCGGAGGTGCTCGAGGACCGCGAGCGCGAGCTCCTCGTTCCCGCCGATCACGAGGTTGCCGTCGTCCAGGAACGACCCAGCGGCCACGCGGCGGCCGGCGACCATGGCGAACGCGACCGCCCGTCCCTCGATCCAGGCGTCCGGCTTCTTGTCCTCGGCGGGGGACTCGCGGGGTGAGAGGCCCCAGTGCCACGAACCCGAGCCGATGCCCGACAGGTCCACCTGCACGCTCGCGCCCGGGAACGAGAGCCTGGCGAGCCCGAGCGCGTAGGGCAGCATCCGGACCCCCATGTCGCAGGTGAGGTGCACGGGCCAGTGCTGCGGATTCGGCGCCTGGGCGGTGCCCTCGCGGAGGTCTTCGCCGTGGAGCCACCACTCGACGACGCGCGACTGCACGAGGTAGCGCACCCCGATCTCGCCGGCCACCCACGGCACGCGCATCGCGTTCCACCGCTCCTCGGGGAGGTCCGCGACCCGGCGGCAGAGCAGGTCCGCGGCGCGACCCCAGTCCGTGAGGAGCGTTCGCGTCGGGACCTCGCGTCGGACGCCGACCGCCCACTCGTTGAACCCGTCCACCCACAGGTCGCCGCCGTTGGCCTCGCGGAAGGCCTCGAGCTCGGCCGCGGGCTCCTCGCCGACGGCGAGAGCGGCCGCGGCGTCCTGGGCCGCGAGGTGGGCGATCACATCACGGTTCGTCCAGTCCCGGCAGGGGCTCGGCGCGTCGAAGGAGCCGGGATCCGCGTACTGGATCGTGCGGCCGAGGCGGGCGCGCTCGGCGTGCAGGATGCCGATCAGCTTCGTCCGTTCCACGTCGTGGCTCCTCGCAGGTCGCGTCGGGTGGGCGCGGAATCGTACCGTACCCGGGTATGAGGGTCCTCGTTGCTCCCGACAAGTTCCGCGGCACGCTGAGCGCGGCGCAAGCCGCCGCGGCGATCGCGACGGGATGGCGGCGTGTCCGGCCCGCCGACACGGTCGAGGAGGTGCCGCTTTCGGACGGCGGCGAGGGCACGCTCGACTCCCTCGTCGCGGCCCTCGGCGGGGAGCGGCGCTCGGCGCGCGTGCGGGGCCCCCTCGGCGACGTCGTCGAGGCGGACTTCGGCCTGGCACCGGTGGAGGGTCGGGCGCTCGGCGTGATCGAGATGGCGCGGGCGTCCGGGCTCGAGCTCGTCTCGATGGGCCGACGCGACGCGCTCCGCTCGACGACGTGGGGGACGGGCGAGCTCGTCCTGGCGGCCGCCCGGGCCGGTGCCGCTCAGGTCCTCGTGTGCCTGGGAGGGAGCGCGACGACCGACGGCGGGGCCGGCATGGCCCAGGCGCTCGGGGTCCGGCTGCTCGACGCCGGCGGGAACCCCATCGGACCGGGCGGTGCCGGGCTGCTCGACCTCTCGCGGATCGACGCCGGGGGGCTCGACCCCGCGGTGCGAGCGCTCCGCGTTCAGGCGGCGTGCGACGTCGACAACCCGCTTACCGGTCCTCGGGGCGCGGCGTACGTCTTCGCGCCGCAGAAGGGCGCCTCGAGCCAGGACGTGGTGGTCCTGGATCGGGCACTCGCGCACCTCGCGGCCGTCGTGCACCGGGACCTCGGGATCGACGTCCGGTCGGTGCCCGGCGCGGGGGCGGCGGGCGGGCTCGGGGCGGGGCTCCTCGCGTTCCTCGGCGCGCGCCTCCGGCCGGGGATCGAGATCGTGATGGACGCCGTGCGCCTGCGCGAGCGTCTGGCCGCGGCCGACCTCGTCGTCACCGGCGAAGGCGCGTTCGACGCCTCGAGCCTCGGGGGCAAGGTGCCCGCCGGCGTGCTCGAGGTCGCGAGGACGGCCGGCGTGCCGGCGCTCGTCCTGTGCGGGCGGGCTGACATCGCGCCCGAGGGCGTGGAGATCCGCTCGCTGCTCGAGCGCTTCGGGGCCGAGCGCGCCCTCGGCGATGCGCGCCTCGCGCTCGAGGACCTCGCGGCGGAGGCCGCCGAGCGGCTACCCTCCGGCGGATGAGCGACGCGATCGACCGCTTCCTGCAGGCCGCGGCGGTGCTCGGGCACCCTGTCGAGGTCCGCCGTTTCCCCGAGGGCACGAAGACCGCCGAGGCCGCCGCGCGCGCGGTCGGGTGCGACCTGGGGCAGATCGTGAAGTCGCTGGTGTTCGTCGCCGGCGAGCAGCCGGTGCTCGCGCTCACGTCGGGAGCGAACCGGGTGGACACGGTGCGCCTCGCGGCCCTCGCCGGAGCCGCCGAGGCTCGGCGGGCGAGCCCGGAGGAGGCCCGAGTCGCGACCGGCTTCGCGGTGGGCGGCACCCCGCCCTTCGGTCACCCGGAACCGTTGCAGGTGTTCCTGGACCGCGACCTGCTCGCCTTCGAGGAGGTCTGGGCGGCGGCCGGCACGCCGGACTCGGTGTTCCGGACCACCCCCGAGGAGCTGCGGCGCACGACCCGAGCCCAGGTGGCCGACTTCCGGGAATCCTGACCTCTCCGGTCGGATTCCACACGCGTCGGGCTAGAATGACGGTTCGAAGCACCGCCCACAGCCGACCGAGCACCGGAGGACCCGACCGATGATCCAGATCACCGAGAACGCCGCCGGCAAGGTGAAGGAGCTCCTGCAGGAGGAGGGTCGCAGCGACATCGCGCTCCGCGTGGCCCTGCAGCCGGGTGGGTGCTCGGGGCTCCGGTACGCGATGTACCTGGACGACCAGCTCTCGGAGAAGGACGTCGCCGAGGAGCAGCACGGGGTGAGGGTCGTCATCGACCGCATGAGCGTGCCGTACCTCTCGGAGGCCACGATCGACTTCGTGGACACCCTCGAGGCCTCCGGCTTCACGATCGACAATCCCGTCGCGCAGAGCAGCTGCGCCTGCGGGAACTCCTTCCACTAGTCCCGGCGCGAAGGCCGCCGCTCCGCCCGCTCAAGTTCTGCCTGCCTGGCGTGCCGATAGGGAAGGCAAGCCCGCAAGGCGAGGGGGAAGGGACGGGCCGCAAGGGCGGGCCGCACGCTCGGGTGCTGCTCCTCATCTCCGCTTCGCGGGTGGCTATCCCCCAGTTCCGGCCGCTGCCCCGTGCAGCGGCCGGAACATGTCCGGGTCGCTAGGCCACCGCGTCGAGCGCGCCGAGGATGCCGTCGTGGAGCTCGCGGAGCTCACCCTCGTCGATCACGAGCGCCGGTGAGATCTGCAGCGCCCCGGTCGCGAGCGCCCGGGTCATGACTCCGCGCTCCCGGCAGGCGGCGATGAGCCGGGGCGGCAGGCTCGGATCTACGGCGATGGCCTCGGCGCGCGGCTGCACGGCCGCGACGACCCCGGTGCCGGCGCGCACGTCCTCGATGAGCGGGTGCGTCGCGAGCGGGGCGAGAACGGCCGCGAGTTCGGACTCGAGCTCGAGCCCGCGCTGCGGCAGCCTCTCGCGGTCCATGATGTCGAGGTTCGCGAGGGCCGCGGCCGCGACGGTCGCGTGACCGGCGTAGGTGTAGCCGTGACGCCACAGCCCCGCGCCGGGCGCCCAGAACGGCTCGGCGACCCGGGGGGCCACGATGACGGCGCCCATCGGCAGGTACCCGCTCGTGATGCCCTTCGCGCAGGTGAGGAGGTCGGGCTCGAGATCCCAGCGCGAGCTCGCGAACCAGTCCCCCGCTCGGCCGAACCCGGTGATGACCTCGTCCGCAACGAAGAGCACGCCGGTCTCGCGGCAGATCTGTCGCACCTCGCGCAGGTAGCCCTCGGGCGGGGCGAACACCCCGCCGGCGCCGATGATGGGCTCGCAGAAGAAGGCGGCCACGCGATCGGGCCCGGCGAGCGCGATCGCCTCGCGGAGCTCCTCGGCCGAGTCCCACGCAACCTTCACGACGTCGCCGACGAGCGTGCCGTATCCGGTCGCGTTCGCCTCGATGCCCGCGAGGCTGGTCCCGGCGATGTGCATGCCGTGGTACGCGCGCTCGCGCGTGACGAACAGGGTGCGGTCGGGCTTGCCGAGGAGCTGCCAGTAGCGCCGCGCCATCTTCGCGGCCGTGTCGATCGAGTCCGACCCGCCGCTCGTGAGGAACACGCGGCTGTCCGGCAGCGGCGCGACGGCCGCGACGCGCTCGCAGAGCTCGATCGCCGGGCGGTTCGACAGGTCGCCGAACGTGGAGTACGCGGAGAGCTTGCGGAGCTGGACGTGGGCGGCCTCGGCGATCTCCTCGCGCCCGTAGCCGACGTTGCAGTACCAGAGCCCGGCCGTCGCGTCGAGGTAGCGGCGGCCGGCCTCGTCCCAGATGTGGACGCCGTCCCCGCGCTCGATGACGAGCTCGCCGCCCGCCTCGACGGCGCCCATGTCCGCGAAGGAGTGCCAGAACCGGGTCATGAGGCGCTCACGGTACCAGCGAGTCCAGGGTGAAACACGAGGGTGAGGCATCGGACCTAGCCCATCGTTGCCGTTCCGGCTGACACGTATCGGTCATTTCGGCGGGGGCGGGTCGCGTCGTCCCCACGGTTTGCCGATAACACAACCGAACGAGGTGAAGGTGATGCTGGCAAGGCTTCGGCACGATGAGCGTGGGGTTGCGCTCGTCCTTGCCCTGCTCGTGATATTCGTGGTGATGCTGTTGAGCATCGCGGTCATGGACCTCGCCATCCACAACTCCACGACGAGTGCCGTCAACCGCAAGAGGGTGCAGTCGGTCGCCGCGGCGGAAGCCGGGCTCGATCGATCCTTCAGCTTCCTCGAGCAGGCTACTCCGGCGCAGATCGCGGCATCGGGCTGCGGCGCAACCGAGACGGTGGACTCAGCCCCTGGGATGGCGTCGTTCTCCACGACCCTCACGTTCTTCGACGGGCAGGGCGTGGAGATCCCCTGCGCGCTCGTCGCCTCGCAGACGCCCGCCGCCGCCCTCATCCGCTCGACCGGGACGGTGAACGGGACGGTGCCCCGAACGATGGAGAGCTACGTCCGGTTGATCGAGGTCCATGGCGCGTTCGAGGCTGCGATCGTGTCGGACGTCGGGCTCACCCTGACGAACAACTTCACGCTCAACGGGTATCAGGGTGAGGACGCGGACATCATCGTGAACTCGGCGAACGCGTCGCTCAGCAACAATCTCACGGTTCACGGCAGCCTCTACGTCGCGGCAGGCTCCGCGACCATCTCGAACAACGCGTCGATCAGGAAGCGAGCGTGGGCGAACGGGACCGTCCTCGTCCAGAACGGCGCCGAGGTGCTTTCCGATGTTGCATCGTCCACGTCGTCGATCACCGTGACGAACAACGCGCACGTGGGCGGCAACGCCACGGCCGGCACGACGATCTCGGTCACCAACAGCGGCTCGATCGGCGGGACCCAGACCTCGAACAGCCCGTCGGGCCCGCCGGCCGGGACCCCGTTCCCGCGGATCACGTCGGACCTGACGCCGTGGGTGGCGGCCGGGTACACGGTGCAGAGCTACACGAGCTGCACCACCGCGCGGACGGCGCTGGCGAACCGGACCCAGACCGGCAACGTCGTGATCCGCATCGCGGCTGTCTGCCAGCTGTCCCTCACGAACAACACCCAGGTCGGCTTCGACGGGGATCTCGCGATCATCACGGACGGTTCGATCCGCTCGGCGAACAACGTGAAGTGGAACGGCGTCGGAGGCACGCGGAGGTTGTTCCTGATCTCGGCGCACCGGTCGGCTCTCACCTGTTCGGGTGGGTCGTACGACGTGACGGACACGAACAACGTCTCGTACAACGGCGCCGAGGTGCTCTTCTACTCGCCGTGCACGGTGTCGATCTCGAACAACACCGGCTTCAGCGGCCAGATCCTCGCCGGGACCGCGGCGATCAACAACAACTTCACCATGAACTACCGACCCGTCGTGGTACCCGGGGCAGGGATCTCGGGCTTCGAAGAGGACCTTGCATACATCCGTGAGGTGATCTGACCCGGTCAACATCGAGCACAGCCCCTCGTACGCCATCGCGAACCTCGGCTTGGACGCGGGCGAGGCCCTGCGGGCCGAGGCGGGCGCGATGGTCGCCATGACGTCGACATCGGGATCGAGACGAAGGCACAGGGTGGCAACCTCGGCGGGCTGAAGCGGAGCGTGCTGGGCGGGGAGTCGTTCTTCATCAACACCTACACGGCGTGGGGGAGCCCCGGCGAGGTCACGGTTGGACCGTCGCTCCCCGGGGACATCGTCCACCTGGCGCTCACCGGCCAGACCGTGTTCGTGCAGTCGGGCTCCTACCTCGCCTGCGGCACGGGCATCGAGGTCGACACGGAGTGGGGCGGCGCGAAGACCTTCTTCTCGAGCGAGGGCCTGTTCCTGCTGAAGTGCTCGGGCGCCGGTAACCTCATCGTCTCGAGCGACGGCGCCATCAAGCAGCTCGACCTGGCGGCCGGGCAGATCTACCGGATGGACACCGGACACATGGTCGCGTTCAGCGAGGGCACCGGGTGCGAAGTCCAGAAGGTGGGCGGGTGGAAGTCGACGCTGCTCTCGGGGGAGGGACTCGTCGTGAACCTCACTGGCCCCGGCCGCGTGTGGATGCAGACGCGGAGCCCGAGCAGCTTCCATCTCCTGGATCGTCCCGCAGCTGCCGACCCAGCGCGCGTAGGCGTCAGTCCGGGTCGTAGGCGAGGTTCGTCGCGAGCCAGCGCTCGGTCTCGGCGACCGGCATGGCGCAGCGCGCGGCATAGTCCTCGACCTGGTCCTTGCCGAGCCGGCCGACGTTGAAGTACCGGGCGCTCGGATGGGCCAGGTACAGGCCGGAGACGCTCGCGGCCGGGGTCATCGCGAAGTGCTCGGTGAGGCCGATACCGACGGCCTCGGCGTCCAGGAGCTCCCACAGCGTGGCCTTGCGGGTGTGGTCCGGACACGCGGGGTACCCGAACGCCGGCCGGATGCCGCGGTAGCGCTCGTCGAGCAGCTCGTCGCCGCTCATCCGCGGCCCCGTCTCGTACCACTCGCGGCGGACGAGCTCGTGGAGGTGCTCGGCGAAGGCCTCCGCCAGGCGGTCCGCGAGCGCCTTCACCATGATCGAGTCGTAGTCGTCGTGCGCGGCCTCGAACCGCGCGGAGAGCTCGGTGGCGCCGATCCCGGCCGTCACCGCGAACGCGCCTAGGTGATCGGGCAGGCCGGTCTCGGCGGGCGCGAGGTGATCGGCGAGCGAGCGGTTCGGCCGCCCGTCGCCGTGGTTGGCCTGCTGGCGGAGCATCGGGAAGCGGGGGCCGTGCGCGAGCACCAGGTCGTCGCCCTCGGCGTTCGCGCGCCAGTAGCCGTACACACCTCGAGCGGTGAGCGAGCCGTCGCGCTCGAGCTCGTCGAGCATCGCGTTCGCGTGCTCGAACAGCTCGCGCGCCGCGCGGCCGTGGTGCGGGTGCTCGAGGATCGCCGGGTAGCGACCCCTCAGCTCCCAGGCCGTGAAGAAGAACGTCCAGTCGATGTACGGGCGCAGCGTCGCGATGGCGGGCTCGACGATCCTCGTGCCGGTGAACGGCGGCGCGGGGAGGTCCTCGGTGCGCCAGACGACGGGCGCCCGGCGCTCGAGCGCCACGCGGTAGGGCAGGAGTGGCTGCGCCTCGCGCTCGGCGTGCAGAGCTCGCAGGCGCTCCTGCTCGGCGTGGTTCTCGCGGTCGAGCGTCTCCCGGCGGTCGCGGTCGAGCAGGTTCGAGACGACTCCGACGACGCGCGAGGCGTCGACGACGTGCAGGACCGGCGGCGTGTACTCGGGCGCGATCCTCACCGCGGTGTGCTGACGGGACGTCGTCGCCCCGCCGATGAGGAGCGGGAGCTGGAGCCCCCGGCGCTCCATCTCCTTCGCGACGTTCGCCATCTCGCCGAGCGACGGCGTGATGAGCCCGGAGCACCCGACGATGTCGCAGCCCTCGCGCTCGGCGGTGTCGAGGAGCACGTCGGGCGGCACCATCACGCCGAGGTCGATCACCTCGTAGCTGTTGCAGCCGAGGACGACCCCGACGATGTTCTTGCCGATGTCGTGCACGTCGCCCTTCACCGTGCAGAGCACGACCTTGCCCCGCGACGACCCGATGGCGCCGGTGCGTTCCCTCTCCTCCTCCATGAACGGCTCGAGGTACGCCACGGCCTTCTTCATGGCGCGCGCGCTCTTCACGACCTGCGGCAGGAACATCTTGCCCGCGCCGAACAGGTCGCCGACGACCTTCATGCCGGCCATGAGCGGTCCCTCGATCACGTCGAGCGGACGGTCGTACTGCTTCCGTGCTTCCTCGGCGTCCTCGACGATGAAGTCGTCGATCCCGTGCACGAGGGCGTGCTCCAGCCGCTCCTGCACCGAGCCCTCACGCCAGGTCAGATCGAGCTCGCGCTTCATGCCGGCGCCCTTCACGGTCTCGGCGAAGGTGACCATCCGCTCCGTCGCGTCGGGGCGGCGGTTGAAGATGATGTCCTCCACGTGCTCGAGGAGCTCGGCCGGGATGTCCTCGTACAGCGCGATCTGGCCGGCGTTCACGATCGCCATGTCGAGACCGGCCCCGATCGCGTGGAACAGGAAGGCCGAGTGGATCGCCTCGCGCACGCGGTCGTTCCCGCGGAAGCTGAACGACAGGTTGGACACGCCGCCCGAGACCTTCGCCCCCGGGCAACGCTCCTTCAGGATGCGGGTGGACTCGATGAAGGCCTTCGCGTACTCGCTGTGCTCCTCGATCCCCGTCGCGATGGCCAGGATGCACGGGTCGAAGATGACGTCCTGGGGCGCGAAGCCGACCCGGTCCACGAGCAGTCGGTACGCGCGCTCCAAGATCTCGACCTTGCGTTCGACGGTGTCGGCCTGCCCCCGCTCGTCGAAGGCCATCACCACGACGGCGGCGCCGTAGCGCTTCACGCGGCGGGCCTTGTCGAGGAAGTCCTCCTCGCCCTCCTTCAGGCTGATCGAGTTCACGACGCCCTTGCCCTGCACGCACCGCAGGCCGGCCTCGATGACGGACCACCTCGAGCTGTCGACCATGATCGGCACCTTCGCGATCTCGGGCTCGGTCGCGATGAGGTTGAGGAAGGTCGTCATCGCTTTCTCGCCGTCGAGGAGGTCGGCGTCCATGTTCACGTCGAGCATGTTCGCCCCGCTGCGGACCTGGTCGGCCGCGACCTCGACGGCACCCTGGAAGTCGCCGGCCTCGATGAGCTTGCGGAACCTCGCCGAGCCGGTGACGTTCTGGCGCTCGCCGACCATCACGAACCCCGTCTCCGGCGTGATGACGAACGGCTCGAGGCCGGAGAACGACGTGAAACGCCCGGGCGCCGGCACGCGGCGGGGCGGCAGTCCCTCGAGGGTGTGCGCGATCGCCCGGATGTGCTCGGCGGTGGTGCCGCAGCAGCCGCCGAGGATGTTGCCGAGCCCGCTCTCGGCGAACTCGCGGAGGTGGCGCGAGGTGGTCTCGGGCCGCTCGTCGTAGCCGCCGAAGGCGTTCGGAAGACCCGCGTTCGGGTGGCAGGTCGTGTAGACGGGCGAGATCCGGGACAGCACCTCCAGGTACGGACGCATCTCGGCCGCGCTGAGCGCGCAGTTCACGCCGACGCTGAACGGCTCGGCGTGCTCGACGGAGAGCCAGAACGCGTCGACCGTCTGACCCGACAGCGTCCGGCCGCTGCGGTCGGTGATCGTGACCGAGATCATGAGCGGCACGTCCGGCGCGACGTCCTTGGCCGCAGCGATCGCCGCCTTCGCGTTCAGCGTGTCGAAGATCGTCTCGATCAGCAGGAGGTCCACGCCGCCGGCGACGAGCCCGCGGATCTGCTCGGCGTAGGCGTCGGCCATCTGGTCGAAGGTCACCGTCCGGTACGCCGGCTCGTTGACGCGGGGCGAGAGCGAGAGGGTCTGGTTCGTCGGGCCGACGGAGCCGGCGACGAAGCGGTCGGGCCCGAAAGCATCGACGGCGCGCCGCGCGATCTCCGCGCCCGCGCGGTTGAGCTCGTGCACGACGGACTCGAGGCCGTAGTCCGCCTGCGCGACGGCCGTCGCCGTGAACGTGTTCGTCGTCACGATGTCCGCGCCAGCCTCGAGGTAGCCGCGGTGGATCTCCTCGACGACGTCGGGCCTCGTGAGGTTGAGGAGGTCGGGGTCGCCGTGCACCTCGCGCGGGTGGTCACGGAAGCGAGCGCCGCGGTAGTCCTCGTCCGAGAGGTCACGCGCCTGGATGGCCGTGCCGTACGCCCCGTCGAGGACGAGGATCCGCTCGGCGAGCAGTTGCTCGAGCCGGTCACGCATGCGTGGAACGGTACCCGGCGCCCTGCGGCGTGACCAGCGGTCACGGGTCCCTGCGGCGAACGGCAACCGTCGGGTAGGCTTCCCCGCGCGGAAGAGGAGGAAGCGTGAACGAGGACGTCTTCGACGAGCTCTCCGGGATCGTGCCTAGCGCCATCGCCGCGGGCGGCGTGCGCGCGAAGGCACGTCCGGGCGGGCGGCGCGGGGATCGGCCGCTCGGCAAGCGAGACGTCGACATGCTCGCGGAAGTCCCGCTCTTCGCCGGACTGTCGCGACGCCACCTGCGTCGGCTCGCCGAGCACGCGGATGTGGCCACCTTCCGCGAGCGCGAGTTCGTCGTGAAGCAGGACCAGGCGGGCGGGACCTTCTACGTCATCCTCGAGGGCGAGGCGAAGGTCGTGCGGAGCGGGCGGACGATCAGCACGCTCGGGCCCGGCGAGTTCTTCGGTGAGATCTCGCTCCTCGACGGCGGCCCGCGCTCGGCCGACGTGATCGCGTCGACGCCGGTCTCGGCGATCCGCCTCTTCAAGAGGACGTTCGACCGGGTGGTCGCCGAGGAGCCGGGCGTCGCCGCGAAGATCCTTGCGGTGGTGGCGCGGCGCCTGCGGGACACGGAGCGGACCCTCAGCAGCTGATGATCGCGATCGCCTACAACTGGTGGAAGTTACTCCACGTCGCCGGCGTGCTCGCGTTCGTGCTGTTCCACGGGGTGTCCATCTCGGCGGCGCTGCGGCTCCGCAAGGAGCGGGACCGGCGCCGGATCGCCGAGCTCCTGCAGTTCTCGGGCTCGACGCTGCTCGGGATGTACGTGTCGCTCGGTTGGCTGATCGTGTTCGGGATCGTGGCGGGCATCCAGGGCGGCTGGTGGGACGACGGCTGGTTCTGGCTCTCGGTCGTGATCCTCGTGGCCGTGGTAGGGGAGATGTCCGCCGTGGCGAGACCGTACTACCAGCGCGTGAAGGAGGGCGTCGAGGTCCGTCCGAGCGGCGTCCCGCGCAAGAGCGACGAGGAGCTCGATGAGATCCTGCGCGCGCGGATCGGCCTGGTGAACACCGCGATCGGCGCCACGGCGCTCGTCGTGATCGCCTGGCTCATGATCTTCAAACCGTTGACGGTGATCTAGAGGTCGGTCGGCTCGAGCGACTTGGCCGCCGGGCCGTTCACCACCGCGCCGGTGGCGGCGAACCGCGAGCCGTGACAGGGGCAGTCCCAGGTCGACTCGGAAGGGTTCCATCTCACCGTGCAGCCCATGTGCGTGCATCTCGCCGAGAGCGTGTGCACGACGCCCTTGCGGTCGCGGAAGACGGCGACCTTGTGGTCGCCCGAGCTCACGATGCCGCCCTCACCCGTGGCGATCTCGTCGAGGCTCTGCGCGATGGTCCTCGCGATGAGCACGTCGCACGCGGCGTACTCGGCGACCGTCAGCGGGACCGAGCCGAGCAGGAGCGCCTTCGCGCCCGCGAGCCCGCGGTTGCCGACGACGACGAGGTCGTAGCCGCCCTCGGCAGCCTCGGCCATGATCTCCTGGGCGGCGTCACCCTGGCGGATCCTGGTGGTCGCGCCGATGCTCTCCTCCGGACCCATCGTGGCGACGGTGTCCTGGAGGACCATCTCGCCCGTCTTCACGTGCCCGACGAACACGAGGGAGATCTCGGCCTCGAGGCGTTGCGCGAGCCCGAACCCCTTGCGCGACACGCGATCCGCCGTGGCCGAGCCGTCGGTCGCGACGAGGAGGTGACGGTACGGGGGTGCGTCTGCGGCGGGGACGGTCTCGCGCGCCCGCGTGAGGAGGACGTCGCACGGCGCGTGTGTGGCGATCTTGCGGACGACGCTGCCGAAGACCTGCTCCCCCTGGAAGAGGCCTCGGCTCCCGATCACGATGAGGTCGGCGTTCTTGTCCTCGGCGGCCTCCAAAACAGCGCTGCTCGGGTCGTCGCCGGAGATCACGGTGTCGGCTTTCACGCCGTCGCTCTCGGCGATCGCGAGCGCCCGGGCCACGGCCGCCTCGGCGCGCGAGGCATCCTGATAGGCGTGAACGATGGTGAGCTTGGCCTTCGTCGTCCGAGCGAGCGCCGCGCCGATCCGCTCGGCGGTCTCGGCCGTGGGGGAGCCATCGGTGGCGAGCAGGATGCGCTTGTACATGTCGTCTCCTCGAGCGCGCGGACGCACGCGCGTGGCATCTTATCGACCGGCGGCCGGGTGTCGTCAGGGGTCGGAAGGTCGTCGCCCACGGAAGGCGCGCGAGGCCTCGACGAGCCCGGCGAGGTACAGGGTTCCGCTCGCGACGAGACCGACGACGTGCAGCTGCCGTGGCGTCTGCGGGATCTCCGCGCCCTGAACGAGGGCGAGGGTGTTCGCGGCGACGTACCCGGCGGCGAGCGCGGAGAGCACGACGAGCGCGATGAGTCGCGGGATGCCCTCGCCGATGTACTGCCACAGACCGGCCGCACCGAGCGCGGAGCCGCCGAGCACCCCGAGGGTCGCGAGCCAGGGTCCCAGGTCGGCCATCCCGGCGCTGGCCGCGGCACCCAGGTACGCGACCCCCGTCACGAGGCAGACGGCAGCCGCGAGGACGGCGAGGACCAGTGTCACCCGACCATGCGCCTGCACAGCCCCACGCTAGCCCCGAGCCCCGCGCCGATGAAGGGCACGAGCCCGATGTCACCGCTTCGCCACACCGTTGCCAGTCGGTCGCGACGGATCAGCCGAACGAGGGACCGAGCCCCAGCACCGCCTCGAGTTCCTCGAGCGTCGCGGCGTCGAGCACGAGGTCTCCCGCGTCCGCGTTCGAGCGAACGTGGTCGGGGTTGCGGCTACCGGCGATGGCCGCCGTCACCCCGGGCTGGTGGAAGTTCCACGCGAGCGCGAGCTGCGCGAGCCCGCACCCGAGCCGCTCGGCCACGGGCCGCATCGCCTCGACGACCGCGAGGCTCCGCTCGAGCTTGCCCGGCGCGAAGAGGTTCTCCCAGTAGTCCCACTCGTCGAGGCCGGAGCGGAAGTCCGAGGCGTCGAAGGTGGTCTCCGCCGTGATCGCCCCCGTGAGGAGCCCGAACGCGAGTGGCCCGTACGACACGACGCCGATGCCCTGCTCGCCACACCAGCGGATCAGCTCTCGGTTCTCGAGCTGGAGCATCGAGAACTCCTGCTGGAGGGAGTCCACGTGCCGCACGGCCTCGCAGCGCTCGATGAGCTCCCGGTCGAAGTTCGACACGCCGATCGAGCGCACGAGGCCCTCGTCGACGAGCGCCGCCATCTGGCCCCAGGTCTCCTCGATGGGGACCCCGGAGTCGTCCGGCCAATGGAGCTGGTACAGGTCGATGTGGCCGGTCCGCAGGCGCCGCAGGCTGTCGATGCACCCTCGGCGGACCTGCTCGGGCCGGAAGCCGCTGCCCTCGGGCACCGGCGCGACCTTCGTCGCGATCAAGACCTCGTCGCGGTGGCCGGTTACGGCCAGGGCGACGAGCTCCTCCGAGTGGCCGTCGCCGTAGACCTCGGCCGTGTCGATCCAGTTGATGCCGGCGTCGAACACCGACCGGATGGCCTCGACGATCGCGTCCTGCGGCGGGGGCTCGCCCCACTCGCTCCCGGTGCCGGCCTCCCAGGCGCCGTACCCCACCACCGACAGCTCCGGGCCGTTGCTGCCGAGCCTCTGCGTCCGCATCCGGGTCTCCTCCTTCGCCTCGTGGCCCTCACGGTACCGCTCGCGCCGTCCCTCGTGAGCGCAGGCGGTACGCTAGGTAACGAGCCGTTCCCGATCCTCGCGAAGGAGGTTGCCCGGGCGCTGCCCGGCACCATGATGTCGAAGCAGGTCGAAGAGAAAGAGCGCGTCGTCATCCGGTTCGCCGGCGACTCGGGTGACGGGATGCAGCTGACCGGCGATCGATTCACCAGTGCCACGGCGGTCCTCGGCAACGACCTGGCGACCCTCCCGGACTTCCCCGCCGAGATCCGCGCCCCCGCGGGCACGGTCCACGGCGTCTCCGCCTTCCAGATCCAGTTCTCCTCCCGGGAGATCATGACGCCGGGAGATCATCCGGACGTCCTCGTCGCGATGAACCCGGCAGCGCTGAAGGCCGAGCTGAACCTCGTCCAGAAGGGCGGCACCGTCATCATCAACGAGGACGCGTTCACGCAGCGCAGCCTCGAGAAGGCCGGCTACACCTCGAACCCGCTCGAGGACGCCTCGCTCGAGGGCTATCACGTCTTCCTCGTGCCGATGACCTCGATCACGGTGCGCGCCGTCGAGGAGCTCGGTCTGTCGCGCAAGGAGGCCGAGCGCTCGAAGAACATGTTCGCCCTCGGCCTGGTCTCGTGGATGTACGACCGCCCGGTCGAGGTGACCCTGGACTGGCTCGAGCGCAAGTTCGGCGATAAGCCGCAGGTCTACGACGCGAACGTCGCCGCCTTCAAGGCCGGCTACAACTTCGGCGAGACGACCGAGCTGTTCGTGGTCCGCTACGAGGTGAAGCCCGCTCCCGCGCACGCCGGCACGTACCGGAACATCTCCGGGGCCGGGGCGCTCGCGTGGGGACTCGTGGCGGCGAGCGAACGCAGCGGGATCCCGCTGTTCTACGCGAGCTACCCGATCACGCCGGCGTCCGAGCTCCTGCACGAGCTCTCGCGCCTCAAGAACTTCGGCGTCCTCACGCTGCAGGCCGAGGACGAGATCGCGGCGGCGGGGATCGCCCTCGGCGCCTCGTTCGCCGGGCACCTCGGCGTGACCGGCACGAGCGGCCCGGGGATGGACCTCAAGGCCGAGACGCTCGGCCTCGCCGTGATGCTCGAGCTCCCGATGGTCATCGTCGACGTCCAGCGCGCGGGGCCTTCGACCGGCATGCCGACGAAGACCGAGCAAGGTGACCTGCTCCTGTCCCTGTTCGGACGGCACGGCGAGTCCCCGCTGCCGGTCATCGCCGCTCGGTCGCCGTCGCACTGCTTCGACGCCGCGATCGAGGCGTGCCGCATCGCGGTGAGGTACCGCACACCGGTGATCGTGCTGTCGGACACGTTCCTCGGGAACTCCACGGAGCCGTGGCAGATCCCGGACCTCGATTCGCTGCCGGAGATCGACCCGAACTTCGCCACGGGCCCGAACGCGGGCGACGAGTTCCTGCCGTACCTGCGGGACGACGCGCTCGCGCGGCCGTGGGCGGTCCCGGGCACTCCGGGTCTGCGCCACCGGATCGGCGGGCTCGAGAAGGACGAGTCGGGTGCCATCAGCTACGACGCCGACAACCACGAGCGCATGAGCGAGCTGCGGGCCGCGAAGGTCGCTCGTGTCGCCGAGGACCTGCCGCCGCTCGAGGTCGACGACCCAAGCGGCGACGCCGAGCTGCTCGTGCTCGGATGGGGGTCGTCGTACGGCTCGATCCAGGCGGCCGCCCGGCGCGTGCGAGAGGCGGGTCGCAAGGTGGCAGTCGCGCACCTCGTCCACCTGAACCCGTTCCCGACGAACACCGGCGAGGTCGTTCGGGCGTACCGCAAGGTGCTGATCCCGGAGATGAACATGGGCCAGCTCGCGCTCCTGATCCGCGCGCGGTTCCTGATCGACGCGACGTCCTACTGCAAGGTGAAGGGGCAGCCCTTCTTCGCCGAGGAGCTCGAGGCCGAGATGCTGAGGGTGATGGACCAGTGAGCGACGAGCTGACGACCGGCCCGGGCGGTGACGGCGAGGGCGCCGTCACGACGCTCACGAAGAAGGACTTCAGCAGCGCGAACGAGGTCCGCTGGTGCCCCGGGTGCGGCGACTACGCGATCCTCGCGACGGTCCAGTCGTTCATGCCCGAGCTCGGCATCGCGCCGGACGACACGGTGTTCGTCTCGGGCATCGGGTGCTCGGGACGGTTCACCTACTACCTGGACACGTACGGGATCCACGGGATCCACGGGCGCGCCCCGGCGATCGCGACCGGGATCGCGACGGCCAACCCCAACCTCAACGTGTGGGTCGTCACCGGCGACGGTGACGCGCTGTCCATCGGCGGGAACCACCTGATCCACGCGCTGCGGCGGAACGTGAACCTTCGGATCTTGATGTTCAACAACCAGATCTACGGACTCACGAAGGGGCAGTACTCGCCGACGAGCGAGGAGGGGAAGGTCACGAAGTCGACGCCGTTCGGCTCGGTGGACCACCCGTTCAACCCGATCGCGCTCGCGCTCGGCGCCGAGGGCACCTTCGTGGCCCGCACGATCGACAACGACCGGCAGCACATGACCCAGGTGCTCCGCGAGGCGGCCGCCCACCGCGGCACCGCGTTCGTCGAGATCTACCAGAACTGCAACGTCTTCAACGACGGTGCGTTCGACATGCTGCGCGAGAAGCCCCAGGGCATCCACAACCAGATCCGCCTCGAGCAGGGCGAGCCGATCGTCTTCGACGAGGGCAAGCGCTGCGTCTCGGTCGGCGAGAACGGCCGCCTGGTCATCACTGAGGTCGAGAAGACGCTGAAGGACCGGATCGTGACCCACGACCGGCACGGACGGCCCTCACTCGCGTTCGCGCTCGCGCACACGGCGGGACACGGCCCGACGGAGCCCACGTGCATCGGGGTGTTCCGCGAGGTCGAGCGCCCCGTCTACGGTGAGGCGATGACCGCGCAGATCAAGATGGCGACCGACCGTTTGGGCAAGGGGAGCCTGGAGAAGCTCCTGCGGTCCGGCGACACCTGGACCGTCGAGTAGTCGGCGCCCGCCGTCATCCCTCCGGGAGGTAGCGGGCCATGGCCCGCCCCGAGGCCGTCTCGACGCGGCGGAGCTCCTCGACCAGGGCCGGGAGCGTGGCGAGGAACCGCTCCACGTCGTCGGGGGTCGTGTCGCGCCCGACGCCGATCCGGAAGCTCGAACGCCCCGGGACGCCCATGTGCTCGAGGACCGGCGAGGCCTCGCCAGGTGCGCCCGAGCAGTTGGAGCCGGCCGCGAGCCGGAAACCCTGGTCGTCCAGGGCCAAGCTCAGGATCTCGGCGTCGAGGTCGGCGACGGAGAAGGCCACGATGTGGGGCACCCGCTGCGTGCGGTGGCCGTGGAGCTCGAGGCCGGGGATCTCGGCCAGGCCGCGACGGAGCCGGTCCGTGAGGGCCCACTGGACGGCGGCCTGATCGCCGCTGTCTTCGAGCGAGGCCTCGAGGGCGGCCGCCATCGCGGCCACGCCCGGGATGTTCTCCATCCCCGAACGCCGCCGCCGCTCCCGGTCGTCCCCACAGGGGTAGGCCGCCACCGGCACGCCGCGGCGCACGTAGAGCGCACCGACGCCCGCGGGCCCGCCGAACTTGTGGGCCGAGAGCGACAGGAGGTCGATCTCGAGCGCCGAGGTGTCCACCGGGAGGCGGCCGACGGTCTGGCAGGCGTCGGTGTGGAACAGGACGCCGGCCTCCCGGCACAGGCGGGCGGCCTCGGCGATCGGCTGCATCGTGCCGACCTCGTGGTTCGCGTGCTGGATGGAGGCCAGGAGGGTTCCGGGCTTGCGGATCTCCGCGGAGAACACATCGAGATCCACCTCCCCAGTCCTGTCGACCGGCACGAGCACGGACTCGAACCCGTCCATCTCGAGCGTATGGAGGACCCCCCCCACGGCCGGGTGCTCGACCGAGCTCGTGACCACCCGGTTGCCGATCTCGCGGATCGGCCGCACGCCGCCCCAGATCGCGAGCGCCACGGACTCGGTTCCTCCCGACGTGAAGACGATCTCGTCCGGTTGGGCCGCGAGGACGTCGGCGACGTGCGCCCTCGCGTCGTCGAGCAGCCGGCGTGCCGAGAGGCCGTTCGCGTGCAGGCGCAGGGGGTCGCCGAACGCGTCGAGCGCGTCGATGAGCGCCTCGCGCGCGGCCCCGACGAGCGGCGTCGATGAGGTGTGGTCGAGATAGGTCGCGGTCGTCATGGATCGTCCGTTCGGGAAGGGTGCGCGCCCATGATAGCCGGGCGGGCGCCGCGGTCCCGACCAGGGCGATTGGTAGGATGCGCGCCGTGAAGGTGCTGCTCGTGTCCCCGGAGCCCGAGTCGCGCGAGCTGATGTCCCTCGCCGTGGCGGGCATCGAGCGACGGCTGGGGACACCGCTCGAGTTCCTCGAGGCGACGAACGGGGAGCGCGGTGTCACGGTCGCGTTCCGGGAGCAGCCCGACGTCGTGGTCGCGGACGAGATCGCCTCGCGCGCGGGCGCGTTCTCGCTGGCGAAGGACCTGCGCGGCGCACTCGAGCCCTATCCGGGCGCCATCGTCATCTTGCTGGAGCGGCGTCAAGACGCATGGCTCGCCAGGTGGTCAGGCGCCGACGCCTGGTTCGTGAAGCCCGTCGACCCGTTCGAGCTGGCCGACCGGCTGCTCGAGCTCGTCGGTGGGACGATCAAGAAGGAGACCGCGTGAAGATCAAGGGGACGTGCAGGCGGTGCGGCCGGGAGTTCCTGGTCGAGCAGGTGCTGCGCAACGGCGGGGAGTGCCCGTGGGACGGCAAGCCCTTCCAGGCCGACTACGCGGTGGTCCTCGTGGACTCGCTCCGCGACGCCGAGCAGGCAGGGAACACGCTCGAGAACGCGCTGCAGAAGACCGCCGACCTCGAGCCGGACTTCGTGCTCGACCTGGACTCCGTGCTCGCGACGCTGCGGGAGCATCTCGAGCGGCTCGAGCGCATGCACGCGCACGGGAGCGGGTCGCGGGGCTGACCGTGGGTGCCGCCGCGAACGGCTACGCGGTGGACGTGCGCCGGGGCGACGCCGGGTGGACGGTGACCATCCTCGACCCGTCGGGGCGTGAGGCGTCGACGCGCCCCTGCCGCGACGAGACCGAGGCGCTCACGTACGCCTCCACCGTGCGACAGCACATCTACTGGCTCTCGGAGGACAAGCTCCGCGAGTACTACCACCTCGCCGAGCCGACCGAGGACGGCTGATGGGTTTCAACGCGATGCAGCCCGGCAAGGTGAAGCGGGGCGACCTGCTGTACCTGCTCGCGGCCGTCGTGGTCATCGCCGCGCTCATCATCTGGGCCCTCGCGTGACCGGATGAGCGCCGGGCTCAGGCCTCGTCGAAGCCGATCGAGAACAGTCGCTCGAGGTCGTGCTTGGAGTAGACCTGGAACGCGATGAGCGTCTCGGTCCGCACCACGCCCTCGACCTTCGCGATGCCGCCCGGGATCGCCGTCGCGAGCTCGTCGTGCCCCCCGACCCGAACGATCGCGACGAGGTCGAACTCGCCCGCGACCGAGTAGACCTCGGACACGCCCTGCAGGTCCGCGATGGCCTGGGCGGCCTCGGGGATCTCGTCGATCTCGCACTGCACGAGGACGACCGCGTGGACCATCTCGTCTCCTCCCGTCCGGATCAGCTCGCTCGCTCCAGCACCACCGCGGTGCCCTGACCGCCCGAGACGCAGAGGGTCGCGAGCCCGAGCGCGTGTCCCATCTCGCGCATCTCGTACGCGAGCGTGAGGGCGACGCGAGTGCCCGATAGGCCGATCGGGTGGCCGACCGAGATACCGCCGCCCTTGGGGTTCAGCTTGTCGCGCTCGAACTTCAGCTCGCGCTCGCATGCGATGACCTGCGCCGCGAAGGCCTCGTTCACCTCGATGCAGTCCATGTCGGCGAGCGACAGGCCGGTCCTCTCCATCACCTTGCGCGTGGCCGGGACCGGGCCGATGCCCATGATCTCGGGCGGCACGCCGGCCGAGGACATCCCGACGATCCTCGCGAGGACCTCGCGGCCCTCGGACTTCGCGCGGGACTCGCTCATGAGGACCATCGCGCCGGCGCCGTCGGTGAGGCCGCTCGCGTTCCCCGCGGTGACCGAGCCCTCCTTGCGGAACACCGGCGGGAGCTTCGCGAGGGTCTCCATGGTCGTCTCGGGACGCGGATGCTCGTCCTCCTCGACGACGATGGTGCCCTTGCCCTTGGGGTTCGGCGCCTCCACGGGGAACGTCTCGAGCGCCCGGCGCGCCTTGTTGGCTTCGGCCTTCTGCTGCGACTCGAGCGCGAACGCGTCCTGCTCCTCGCGCGAGATCCCGTACATGTCGACCAGGTTCTCGGCGGTCTCGCCCATGAGGACTCCCGAGAGCGGGTCGAGCAGTCCGTCCCTGTACATCGCGTCGTAGACCGTCGCGTCGCCGAGGCGGTAGCCGAACCGCATCCGGTCGAGGAGGAAGGGCACGCGCGTCATGTTCTCCATCCCGCCGACGACCACGACCTCGGCCTCGCCGGTCATGATCTGCTGCGCGCCGAGGTGGATCGCCTTCATGCCCGAGGCGCACGCCATGTTCACGTTGTAGGCGGGCACCTCGATCGGGATGCCGCTCTTCACGCTCACCTGGCGTCCCGTGTTCGGGCCGTTCCCCGCCTGGCGGGCGTGGCCGATGATCGTCTGCTCGACCTGCTCGGGCTCGACGTTCGCCCGGCGAAGGGTCTCCTTCACGGCCAGCACGCCGAGCTCGACCGTGGGGAGCTCGGAGAACCCGCCGAGGAACCTGCCGATCGGGGTGCGTGCGCCTTCGAGGATGACCGCGGTTTCCATCGTGCGACTCCTGTTCGCCGTTCCGGCCAGTCTATCGGCCGCGGTCATCCGCTCCGAGCCGACGGGCCCGCCTCCGTCCGCCGATCGGCCCCGCGAAGCGTCTGCAGGAGACGATGGAGCTCGGCGCCGCCGTCGACGGGCTCGGCGAGTGGGGGATCGGCGCCGATGAGCGTCACCTGGTTGCGGCCGAGCCACGAGCGGACGGCCGCGACCTCGTCGGCGCGGTCGCGGGGGCACGGCCGGGGGACCGGTTCGTCGTCCGCATCCCGCTGGAGCGCCCCGTCGCACAGGCGGATCGCCCGACCGCCTGCATCGCACAGGGCGAGCTCGCGAGCCCCGAGCAGCCAGCGGTCGGTCCTGGCGCGCACGAGCGCCTCGGCGAGCGCCCGCAGGCGATCGCGCGCGAGGGATGCTTCCTCGAACCGCTCCTGGGCCGCGAGCGTGAGCATCCTCGCTTCGAGCGCTCCGAGGAACCCGCCCGGGAGGGAGAGGGCGGAGATGAGGGACCGGACGAGCTCCTCGTAGCGCTCGGGTTCGACGCGGCCCTCGCACGGGGCGAGGCAGCGGCCCATCTCGGCGAGCGCGCAGGGCGCGAAGCGGGTCGAGGCACGCATCGCCGTCGCGCAGCGGCGGATCGGGAAGGCCTCCTCGAGCGCCTCCTTCGCAAGGTGCGCGTGCTGCGATGAGGGGAACGGGCCGAGGAACGCGGCCGAGCCCTTCGGCTCGCGCACGACCTTGAGCCGTGGGAAGGCCTCGGCGTCGTCGACCTCCAGGTACGCGTACCTGCGCCAGGTCTTGCCGCGGCGGTTGTACTTCGGTTCGTGCCGGCGGATGAGCCGCGCCTCGAGCACGAGCGCCTCGAGCTCGGAGCCGCAGGGCACGCCCTCGACCGAGGTGGTCTCGGCCACGAGGTCCTCGACCTTCTTCCGCGAGTCGCCGTAGAAGTACGACTTCACCCGACCGCGGAGGTCCTTCGACTTGCCGACGTAGAGCACCCGGCCGTCGCGACCCCTGAACAGGTACACGCCGGCCGAGCTCAGGAGGTGGTCGGCGAGGCGGATCTTGCCGAAGTTCGGTCGGCCTCGAGCACGGACCGCGAGGTGCAAATCGCCGAGCGTGACGATACCGAGCCGCCCCCCGAGGTCGAGCAGTCCATGCAGCACCTCGGCGCACGCCTGCGCGTCGGCGAGCGCGCGGTGGTTCGGGCGCACGGCCGTGCGGAAGTACTGCGCGAGGGTCTGCAGCCGAACGTTCGGCACGTCGGGCCACACGACACGCCGGGCGAGGCGAGCTGTGCAGACCGGCGGTGAGGGGAGCGGGTCGAAGTCGAAGCGCCGGAGGGCGACGTTCAGGAACGTGAAGTCGAACCGCGCGTTGTGGGCCACGAAGACGCTCCCGCGAGCGAACTCGGCGAACGAGGGAAGCACGGACTCGATCGGCGGGGCGCTGGCGACCATCGGGTCGTCGATCCCCGTGAGGCGGGAGATGTACCGGGGGATCGGCACTCCCGGGTTCACGAGGGTCTCGAACACGCCGAGGCGCTCGCCGCCCCTGTAGGTCACGGCGCCGATCTCGGTGATGCGGGAGTCGACGGGGGAGCCGCCGGTCGTCTCGAGGTCGACCACGCAGAACGTCACCTCGTTGAGCGGGATCCCCTGCTCGAGCGTGGCCTGCACGGCTTCCGCGAGCACCGTCGCCTCCCCACGGGGCCGCGTGGGGGCAGCACCGTACCGAACACGTGTTCGGTCGTCAAGCCGAGCGCTCGCCGGGGGAGGCGTCACACGCCGATGGTGGCGGGAGGGTCCGACATGCCTCGACCGATGGGTCCGGTCACATAGGGTCGGCCTGGCGTCACTCCAAGGGTGGATGTGGGAGACCGACTCGATCTCGCGGACGCGTTCGCCTCACACGAGGCACGGGTCTTCACGTACTTCCGTCGGATGGTGGGCGGCCGCGACGTGGCTCGAGATCTCACCCAGGAGACCTTCGTTCGAGCCCTCCGCGGCGCCACCCGGTACTCGGGTCAGGCGCCCGTCGAGGCCTGGCTCCTCGGGATCGCGCGGAACGTGTTCCTCGAGTGGCTCCGCAAGGTGGGGCGGGAGCGCGCCGTCGAGCACGTCGACCCGGCCCCGGATCTCGCGTCGAGCGCCGAGGACGAACGGCTCGACATCGAGCGCGTGCTGGGCACGCTCGACCGCGAGCACCGGGCTCGGCGAGGTGCTTGTGCTGCTGTTCTCGCTCGGCCTGTCCGGCGAGGACGTCGCCCGGTTGCTCGGCATCTCGCACGACGCGGTGCGCCAGCGCATGGCTCGCGCGAGGGACGCGTTCCGCCGGGCGTGGGAGGGTTGATGGCCGATCCTGAGGAGCTGCTCGGCGCGCTGCCCGACGAGTCGCCGCCGCCGGAGATCGTGCTCGCGGCCGTCCGCGTGTTCCGGTACCGGGCGCTCGCGGCGGTGGCGATCGGAATCGCGCTCGTCCTGGCGGGCGCGTTCGTCCTTCAGCAGATCAATGTCAACGGCCAGTTCCCGGTGAAGGTGGCGACTGCCCTCGTACAAGGTGGGGAATACGGGGGCGAAGGCATCGGCGACGTGCACACGGTCGATGGCCTCAGCGTAGTCGTCTGGGAGGTCTACGGGGCCGGGTCGGCCGCGAACCCCGACACGCTCTACGTCCATGTCGTCGGGTGGGACCCGAAGGGTCGCGACCTGTTCGTCGAGGTGACCGACGTGACCTACGGGGACCTTCGGGTGGGCTCGACCGAACAGCGACAGGGCGGCAGCCGAGATGGGGCGACGACGTTGCTCGATGTGTGGTTCGGCGTCGAGCTCCCGCCTCCCGAGCTCACGCCGGTGTTCGGCCCGCTGAGGTTCGACGCCGACATGGTCCGCCTCCGTGACGATCGGGTCGTCGCCACGGTGCCGTTCGAGGTGAAGATCTGAATGGGGGGCCAGAGCATGCGCTACTCCATCGAGGACTACCACCTGCCGGGAGGCGCGGGCCCGCTCGACCGGGGCACGCTCGGCGCGTGGAAGGCGTGGGTCGGGTGGATCCGGCCTGCGATCGCGGCGGCGTGCCTGATGGTGCTCGGACACATGGTCGTCGGATGGCTCGTGGGGATCCCCTCGCCCGACGCGAGCTTCTCGCCGTACCGCTACCTCGTCCGGTGGGCGTCTCACCCGGTGCCGCCGCTCATCTCACCCTCCTACGACGGCCAGACGTACGGGCCGTCCGTGCTGTGGTGGACGATCGCCGCGCAGGGCGCGGCCGCCGCGCTCGGGGCGGCGCCGGCCGTGCTTGGGATCCGCCGCTCCCGCCGCCCCGTGACGATCGCGGTGCTCGCCGGGTTGGCCGCCGCGGCGCTGCACGTGGCGTTCGCCGGGCTGTGGACGTGGCACCCGCTCGGCTACATCGGGACCGTAGGCGTGCCTGTGACCGTGCCGAGCGGGATGGTCGAGGCTCGGTTCGGGGTCTACGCCGGTTCCACCTTCCAGAACGCGCTCGGCGTGGTTGCGCTGTGGTCGCCGGTGGCGTTCGGCGCCCTCGTCGGCTGGTGGGTGCGCCGCCGGCGGGGGCTCAGGTGACGTCGCGCGCTCGGAACACCGCCGCGGCGCCGAACAAGATCAGCGCGGTGACCGCCGTGAGGTACAGCCCCGCCCCGAGCGTCGAGCGCTCCAGGAACGGGAATTCGAGCGGTCGGGCGAGCAGGAACCGCCCCGCGTTCTCGCTCGCGAGCCAATCGATCCACTGCGGCCGGAGCCCGCGGACGAGGTTCTCGACGATCACCACGTAGCCGAAGCCAACGCCGAGCGCCGCGGCGGTGTTCTTCCCGACCGCGGCGAGGCCGAACCCCACGCCCGCTCCGAAGGTCGCGAGCAGGGCAGCGCGGAACGCGACCCCGAGGGTCTCGGCCAGCCACGCGCCGTCGGCGCCCGCGGTGGAACCGCGGACGGCGGCGTCGAAGGCGAGCATCCCGGCGAGGACCGCCTGCATCACCATGGACAGCGCGAAGACCGACGTGAGCGCTGCCACGATCTTCGCCGCTATGACCCGGCCCCTGCGTGGTTCCCACGTGAGGAGCGTGGTCACCGTCCCCGCGTGCCACTCGGCCCCGATGAACGAGGCGCCGAGCACCCAGCCGACGATCACCAGGATCAGGGCCGTGCCGAGGAAGACGTCGGGGAGCGATGTGAGCTCGAAGCGCACGTTCCAGAACGCGATTCCGCCCCCGAAGGCGATCCCCATCAGCTCGAGCACCACCAGGATCAGCAGGAGCCGGCGGGACCAGAAGCGGCGGAGCTCGGCGCGGAGCAGCCCGGTCACTCGGCTCCACCCCCCGTGAGCTCGAGGAACACCGTCTCGAGGTCGGCCTCCTCCGCCCGGAGCTCGGACAGGTACAGGCCCCGGTCGGCGAGCGTCCGCGTGACGAGGGAGGCTTGGTCCGGCGGCAACGCGACGAGCAGGCGGTCGTCCTGCGCTCGAGCGTCGATCCCGGCCTCGGTGAGCGCACGGAGGCCGGCCGACACGTCGTCGAGCCGGACGACGAGCTCGGCAGCTCGGCCACTGGAGAGCACGTCGCCGACCGGGCCCGACGCGACGGCGCGACCGCGCGACAGGATCGCGACGCGGTCGGCGACCTGTTGGACCTCGGTCAGGATGTGGCTCGAGATGAACACCGTACGGCCCTCGGCGCCGAGACGGCGGATCAGCTCGCGCACCTCGACGATCCCCGCCGGGTCGAGCCCGATCGCGGGCTCGTCGAGGAGGAGCAGCTCGGGGTCCTTGAGGAGCGCCGCGGCGATGCCGAGGCGCTGCTTCATCCCGAGCGAGTAGGTCCTCACCTGGTCGTCGCTCCGCTCGGCGAGCCCGACCTGCTCGAGGACCTCGCGCACGCGTGCGCGCCCGATCCCAGCCACCTGCCCGAGCAGCTCCAGGTTCTTCCGCCCAGAGAAGCGGGGGTACAGCACCGGGGTCTCGACGATCGAGCCGACCCGGCCGACCACACCGGGGAGCCCGTGTGGCGTCTCCGCCCCGAGGAGCCGACACCGTCCTGCGGAAGGGCGGACGAGACCCAGCAGGCACCGGATCGTGGTGGTCTTGCCCGCTCCGTTCGGGCCGAGGAACCCGAAGACGCCGCCCTCGGGCACGGCCAGGTCGAGCCGGTCGAGGGCGATGGTCCGGCCACCGCGGAGCCGCCGGTACTCCTTGCTCAGCCCCTGGACCTCGATGACGTCCACGCCGCAAGCCTAAGCACCCCCGGCCTCGGGCGCGCGGGCGCGAGCATGCGTGTCCCGAGGTGCTGGCACCCGGACGCCCGCCGTCGCGGCCTCGCCGGCGGGCCCTTCGGCCGTGCCACGCGATGGACGCGCCGCGTAGGGTCTCATCGGGCGCCGAGGAGCGCTCGAGGGGGTGAGGCGATGGCTCGCGTGATCCACTTCGAGGTGCCGGTGGACGACCCGGAGCGCGCGCAGGCGTTCTACCGGGACGTGCTCGGCTGGCAGATCACGAGCTGGGGCGGACCGGCCGACTACTGGCTCGCGACGACCGGGCCCGAGGACGAGCCGGGCATCAACGGCGCGCTCACGCGCCGGAGCGAGACCGCGGCGTGGATCCACGTCGGCGTGGACTCGGTAGACGACGCGATCCGAAGGATCGAGGAAGCCGGCGGGTCCGCGATCACCCAGAAGATGCCGATCCCCGGCGTGGGGTACATGGCGTACTGCCGCGACACCGAGGGCAACTCCCTCGGCGTCTACGAGGACGACCCCTCGGCTGCCTGACACCCGTCGTGCGTTTCGGCATCAGCGTCCCGAACGTCGGGGACCTAAACAAGCTGATCGAGCTCGGCGTCGAGGCCGACCGCGCGCGCTGGGACGGGTTCTTCCTGTGGGACCACATGCGGTTCATGAAGGAGTTCGCCGTCCAGGTGTCCGACCCGTGGGTCGCGCTCGGCGCGATCGCCGTGCGGACCGAGCGCGTGTGCCTCGGCACGCTCGTGACGCCGGTGGCGCGGCGTCGCCCGTGGAAGCTCGCGCGCGAGACCGTGACGCTCGACCACCTCCACGTCCGCGAGACCCAGTTCCAGCCGACGCCGCTGCAGCGACCGAGGATCCCGATCGCGCCCCGTTCCGCCGCGCCGCGCGCTACCACTCGGCGGCCGCCGGCGCGACGTGGTACCTGCCCGATGCCGGCGTCCAGGGCCCCGGTTGGGAGGAGCCGACCCTCGAGCTGATCCGCTCGGGTCCGCCCTCAGCCTGACCCTTTCGCTCGCCCGGCCGAGAGCGCGACGCCCGCCCCGACGCCCGCGAGCCCGGCGATCCCCCACTTGAAGGGGAGGCGGCTGTCCGGGGAGTACCCCATGTCCGTGCGCACGCAGAGCCAGCCGCTCGACGGAGATCCCGGCCCCGAAGCCGGTACGAGCCGGTACGGCTCCCGGCAGGTGTAGCGGGGCAGCCAGTTCGCGATCGCGACTGCGGCGACAAGGACACAAACGGCGATGATGATCGCGGACCGCCGCATGGTTCCGAGCGTAGTCCTCGCTCAGGGGTGCGGGTAGAGCGTCTCCTCGACCATGAAGGCGAGGAGCTGGCCGATCGCGATGTGGCACTCCTGGATGTGCGAGGTCTCGCGGCTCGGGACGCGGATCGCGACGTCGGCCATCGGTGCGAGCGCGCCGCCGGTCTCGCCGGTGAGGGCGATCGTGCGGAGCTCCTGCGCCTGGGCCTGCTCGAAGGCACGGACGACATCCGCCGAGTCGCCGGTCGTCGAGATGCCGATCAGCACGTCGCCGGCTCGGCCGAGCGCCTCGACCTGACGCGCGAAGACCCCCTCGAAGCCGAAGTCGTTGGCGATCGCCGTGAGGATCGACGTGTCGGTCGTGAGCGCCAGCGCGGGGATCGCCGGGCGGCGGTTGTCGACGGTGAGCGTGCTCACGAACTCGGCGGCGAGGTGCTGGCTGTCGGCCGCGCTGCCGCCGTTGCCGCACAGCAAGATCTTCCCGCCGTCGAGCAGCGCGTTCACGAGGAGCTCGGCCGCGCCGGCGACGTCGTCGGCGCACGCCTCGGCGGTACGGTGCGCGGTCTCGGCCATCTCCTCGAGGTAGGCGCGGACACGGTCGGCGTTCATCGCTCCACCCCCGCGAGGACCTCGTCGCGGATGATCGTCGCTGCCTCGGCGAGGTCCGCGACGACGTGGTCCGCGAAGGGTTCGGCCTTCGCGAGCTCCTCGCGCCCGTGGCCGGTGCGTACGAGGAACGTCCGCGCGCCGATCCGGCGGCCCATCTCGACGTCGCCTCGGTGATCGCCGACGACGAACGCCTCGGCCGGGTCGAACCCGTGCTCCGCCGCTGCCCGTGTCGCGAGGACGATGCCCGGCTTGCGGCAGTCGCAGCCGTCGTCGGGGCCGTGCGGACAGGCGTAGAAGCCGTCCAGCGATGCGCCCTCGGCGGCGAGCAGCTCGGAGAGGCGGGCGTGGATCCCTTCGAGCTCCTCGAGCGACAGCCATCCTCGCGCGATGGGGGACTGGTTCGTCACGACGACGATCCCGAGCCCGAGCTCGCGCAGATCGCGCAGCGCACCCGCCGCGCCGGGGATCAGCCGGAGCTGACCCGGCTCCAGGACGTGGTCGACCTCCTCGTTGATCGTGCCGTCCCGATCCACGAGCACGAAGCGACGGCTCATGCCGACGGTCTCCACACACGGTCGCCGATGCGGGCCTCGACCCCGCTGGGGTGGAACGCGACGTCGGCGAACCGTCCGCCGTGGGCCTCGAGCGCGACGCGCACGGCCGGCTGGCGCTCGGGGGCGCACGCGAGCAGCAGGTACCCGCCACCGCCGGCTCCGCAGATCTTGCCGCCGGCGGCGCCGGCCTCGCGAGCGAACCCGAACATGGCCTCGATCGGCGTGCCGTCGGCGATGTGGGGGTTCATGCGCTTCTTGTTCTCGTACGCGTCGTGGAGCATCGCGCCGAGCGCATCAAGATCGCCCGCCTCGACGGTGTCGCGCATCTCGTAGGCCATCTCGTGCAGATGCTTCATCCCGACCATGGTCTCCTCGCGCCCCTCGTTGAACAGACGGATCTGCGTGTCGATGAGGCCGAGGTCGGTCCGAACGGCGCCCGTGTAGCACAGGAGCAGGTGCGATCGGAGCCGCTCGAGCGCCTCACCCTCGCAGCGGACGGGCGTGACGGCGACGCCGCCCTGAGCGAACTCGAGGAGGTTGAAGCCGCCGAACGCCGCCGCGTACTGGTCCTGCCAGCCGCCGGCGATGCCGAGATCGTCGCGCTCGATCGCGTAGGACAGGCGCGCCACGTCCTCGCGGGCGAGGCTTCGATCGAGCAGCGCCGCGAGAGCTCCGACGACCGCCGTCACGAGCGCCGAGGACCCGCCGAGGCCGCTCCCCGGGGGCGCGTCCGAGCGGATGTCCATCTCGAGCCCGCCGTCGACGCCCATCCGCGCGATGGCCGCCTTCGCGAGGTCCATCACGCCGTCGTACGTGGGTCCCTCGTCGAGGTGGTACTCGACCGTGTGCCCGAGGTCGAGCGAACGGATCCTCACCGCTCGGTCGGGGCGTGGCGTCAACGACACGTACGCGCGTCGGTCGATCGTGGCCGAGAGCACCGCCCCGCCGTGCCGCTCGTAGTAGTGGGGGAAGTCGGTGCCGCCCCCGACGAAGCTGATGCGAAGGGGCGCCGTCGAGCGGACGGTGGGCTCGTTCATGGGCCTCGCCAGTATGGGGGCCGAGGTCCCGAGGTGACCAGCGCGGGCCTCAGGCGACGAAGCGGACGACCCTCCGCCGCTGCTGCTCGGTCAGGCCGCCCCACACGCCGTAGCGCTCGCCGTTCTTGAGCGCCCACGCGAGGCACGTCTCCTTGATCCGGCACGCCGTGCAGTAGGCGAGGGCCGGACCCGCCTCCTCCTCGGAGGTGGGGAAGAAGACGTCGGGGTCGATGCCGTGGCAAGCCGCTTTGTCTTGCCACATGTCGGGGGGGGAAGGGTTGTGAGGAAGGGTCTTCAGGTCGATGCCGGCGACTCGCTCCTTGGTCACGTCGGATGCTCCTGCCTCGGGCTGACGTTGGTGCCGAACCGGCGGCCGAGGCCGGCCGTGCGGGTAGGCAAGCCCGATGCTCGCACCGGCGGGCGAGCGAAGTGAAGTCTTGAAATGTGTCGGCGCTCGTAGTAACGGGGGTCGCTCAGCGGCGCTCGAGCCGTGTACCGGCGGCCGTGCGGAGGTCGTCCTCGCGGGCGTCCCAGCGCACGCGGGCGAGGAGCGCCGTGCCCCCGTCGGGAAGCCCGTCCGCGCTGGTCACGAGGCCCACCTCGGCTCCGCGGGTCGTCACCGGCTCGCCCGGAGCGACGTTCCCGGTGGCCCGGAGCGCGAGGACGATGCGCGTCGGGTGCCCGAGGTTCCGCACCTTCGCCACGGATTCCTGTCCGAGGAAACAGCCTTTCGTCCGGTCGATCACCACCTCGTCGTCGAGGCCCGCCTCGGCCGGCAGGGAGTCCAGGTCGAGGTCGACGGGGAACCGGGCGATGCCCCGGCGGATCCGCCAGGCCTCGACGGCCTCGGCCCCGACCCCGACCGGCTCGGCCGTCGTCGCGGCGGGATCTTCGAACCTCCAGCCGCGGACGCCGGGCAGCGCGACGAGCCTCGGGGCGGCCGGCGAGAGCGTCACGTCCGAGGACAGCACGTAGGGGCCGAGCAGGTCTCCCGCGCCCGTCGGCTGGTCCGCGGGCTGGAGGAGCAGGTAGCCCTCGGGCGTGCGGAGCACGTGGAGGTCGGCCCGGATCCGGCCGGTGGGGGAGAGCAGGAGCGAGCGCACGGCCTCGCCCCGAGCCAGACCCTGGACCCCGGCGGTCACGAGGTCCTGGAGCCACGTCCCGGCGTCGGCCCCGGTCGCGAGCACGGCGCGGAACCCCTCGAGCCCGAGCGCGCCGCGGCCCTCGTCGAGGGCCCGGACCTGCCGCTCGAGCTGCTCCCGGTCCATGCCTGGCAGGATAGGCGTCGTGGAGGTTCCGCGGACGCTGCTCGTGACGAACGACTACCCGCCGAGGGTCGGGGGCATCCAGCGCACGCTCGAGGCGCTCGTGAGAGAGCTCCCGGCCGAACGGGTGAGCGTGTTCTGCCCGAACTGGGACGGCGCGGAGGCGTTCGACGCGGTCGCGCCCTACCGCGTCGAGCGGCAGCCCGAGCGATCCCTGTGGCCGACCCCGGACGTCGCATCGCGCGTCGAGGCCGTGGCGGCCGATGTCGGCGCCGAGGTCGTGCTGTTCGGCGCGACCTACCCGCTGGCCCTGCTCGGTCCCGGGCTCGCGCGTCGCGGCATCCCGTACGTCTCGGCGGCGCACGGTTTCGAGTACTGGCTCTCGATCGCGCCGGGAGCGCACGCGCTGATGCGCCGGGCGACCTCGAGGGCCGCCAGGGTGCCGGTGATGTGCAGCGCGTTCATCGCGCGGGTCGTCCGGACGGCGGTACCGCGGGGCGTGCCGGTCTCGGTCATGTACCCGGGAGCGGACACGCAGATGTTCCGTCCTGATCTGCCCGTCGAGGACCTCCTCGAGCGCCACGGTCTCGCCGGTCGGCCGGTCGTCGTCTGCGTGAGCCGGCTCGTCGCTCGCAAGGGCCAGGACGTCCTGATCCGGGCGATGCCCGAGATCGGCCGGCGCGTCCCGGACGCCGCCCTGCTCATCGTCGGGGGCGGTCCGTACCGGCAGACGCTCGAGGACATGGCCGCCGAGCTCGCCCCGGGGGACTCCGTCGTCTTCACGGGCCAGGTGTCCGAGGAGGACCTGCCCCGCTACTACCGCGCGGGGAACGTCTTCGCGATGCCGTGCCGCAGCCGTCTCGGTGGGTTCGAGGTCGAGGGCTGGGGCAACGTGTTCATCGAGGCCGCGGCGTGTGGGCGCCCGGTGGTGGTCGGGGACTCGGGCGGGGCGCGCGAGGCGCTCGTGGACGGGGAGACCGGGCTGCTCGTGAACGGCGCCGACGTGCCCGAGGTCGCGGACGCCGTCGCCTGCCTCCTCGGTGACCCCGCGCGCTCGGAGGCCATGGGTCGCGCCGGACGTGAGCGCGTCGAGGCCTCCTACACTTGGCCGAGAGCGGCCGGCGAGCTCGCGGCCTGGCTGCGCGCCGCGGTCGTCTGATCCGGCCTCCCCGGTTCACGGTCCGAGCAGCGGTACCCTCACTCGACGTGGGGGAGACCGAGGATCGCTGTCCGAGCTGCGGGGCGCTCGTCGCGGCCGACGCCGAGTGGTGCGGCCAGTGCCTGCGCCCGCTGCGTGAGGAGCCCGCCCCGAGTCGCGAGAGCTCGCGCTTGCGTCGCGTGCTCACGGGCAACGGGCAGGGTGCCGCGAGCGCCCGGTCGCCCGCCCCGCTCGGAGCCCCCGAGGGTCCATCCTGGACCTGTCCGGCCTGCGAGCACGTGAACGCGATCGAGCTCGACCGGTGCGAGGTCTGCGGGACGCCGTTCTCCCGCCTGTTCGCGGAGCCGGAGCCCGCGGTCGAGATCGCGCCCTCGCGCGCGCTCGCCTGGTCGCTGCTCCTTCCGGGTCTCGGGCACTGGAAGGCAGGACGCAGGCTCGACGGGGTGGCGCGGAGCGTGCTGTTCGCGTGGATCCTCGGCACGGTGATCGTGCTCCTTTCGACCCGCTCGGGCGGGCAGGGGTTCGGGCGGGTGGCGCCGCTGTTCCTCGTGTTCCTTGCCGCGGCGCTCGGGTTGTACGTGGTCTCGGCCATGGACGCGTGCCGGATCGGCGGCGGCGAGGGGCCGGTCGTCAGCTCGCGCGTCCTGCTGTGGGCAGCCGTCGTGCTGGTCGTCGTCTCGGTGCTGCTGGCGACGATGCTCGCCCTGTCGGCGGCCCGGGGCCGGTAGCATCCGGGGTAGCGATGGCTGAGCAGACCGAAGGTTCGATCCTCATCGAGGCGCCCGCCGCCGAGGTCATGGACGTGCTCACCGACTACGAGGCCTACCCGGCGTGGGCCGACGTGAAGTCGGCCACGATCGTCGAGCGCGGCGAGGGCGGTGTCGCCACGAAGGTCGCGTTCGAGGTCGAGGTCCCGGCCCTCGGTCGCGCCGAGTACACGCTCGCGTACCGGTACGCGCCCGGTGACGCCGGCATGTCGTGGGTCTCGACCGAGGCGCGCGGCTCGGTCTCGAACATCATCGGGGAGTACCTGCTCGACGAGCTCGAGGGCGAGACGAAGGTCACGTACCGGCTCGCGGTCGAGCTCGGCGTGCTCCTGCCGGGGTTCGTGCGCACCCAGGGCGCGAAGCGCGTCATCGACAGCGCGCTCGAGGGCCTGAAGCGCCGTGTCGAGCTCGGCTGATCGGGCCGGGCGGAACCCGCGGCCCGGCTCGGGCGCCCTTCCTCGGGAGGGCTGGCCGGCCGCGTTGTGTCGCTTGGGTCCGAGGGCGTAGGGTCGAGGCGGAGGGCCCCCGGGCCTCTGCGCGTTCGCGGCTGTTCCGAAGGGAGGACCCATGCAAAGGACTTTCCTCGCCCGACCAGGCACCGGCCGATCCGCGACCCTGCTCGTGGCCGCGCTGGTTGCGGTCCTGCTCATCGCACCGGCGGTGCCGGCCTCGGCCGCCACGGTGACATCGTTCTCGCCTCAGAGCGGCCCGGCGGGCACCTCGGTGACCATCAGCGGTCATGGGTTCCAGGGCGCGAAGGACGTGTTCTTCAACAACAAGTCCGTCGGTGCGGGCGGCTTCACGGTGAACTCCAACGTGAAGATCACGGCGACGGTTCCCGTGGGGGCCACGACCGGCAAGGTCTCGGTCAAGGCCGCCGACGACACCACGGCCGTGAGCACCGATGACTTCGTCGTCACGTCGGGTGCGAGCGCCACGATCTCGTCGTTCTCGCCGACCTGCGGCCCCGTGGGGACCTCGGTCACGATCAACGGGACCAACTTCACTGGCGCGACCTCGGTGAAGTTCAACGGGACCACCGCTTCGTACGCCGTGAACTCGTCGCTGAAGATCACGGCGACGGTCCCCCCGGGCGCGACGACCGGCAAGATCTCGGTCACCGGCGCGGACGCCGTCACGGTGAACAGCTCCGGCGACTTCTCGGTGACGGGCAACCTGGCCGCATCGATCGGCTCGTTCAACCCGACGACCGGGCCGGTGGGGACGTCGGTCACCATCACCGGGTCGAACCTGTGTGGGACCTCCGCGGTGAAGTTCAACACGACGGCCGCCACCGAGTTCACGATCGACTCGAACACGCAGGTGACGGCCAAGGTGCCGACAGGGGCGACCACGGGCAAGATCAGCGTGACGACCCCGATCAACACGGCGACCAGCTCGACCGACTTCACCGTCACGAGCGCGCTGGTCCCGAAGATCACGTCGTTCTCGCCGACCTTCGGGCTGGCAGGCACGAAGGTCACGATCACCGGATCGAACTTCACCGGGGCGACCACGGTCATGGTCGGCACCAAGGCGGACCCCGGCTTCTTGGTTGATAGCGACTCCAAGATCACGGCGACGGTTCAACCCGGGGCGAAGACCGGTCCCGTCAGCGTGACCACGCCGAACGGGACGGCGACGAGCACCACCGACTTCACCGTCGGCTCCGCGCCGATCCCGCAGATCGCGTCGTTCACCCCGACCAGCGGGCCCGTAGGCACGAAGGTGACCATCGACGGCACGGGCTTCACCGGGGCGACCTCGGTCACCTTCAACGGCGTCGCCGACCCGACCTTCAAGGTGGTCTCGGACACGCAGATCACCGCGACGGTTCCCGCCACCGCGACCACCGGGAAGATCGAAGTGGCCGGGCCCGGCGGCACGGGGACCAGCAAGACCGATTTCACGGTGACCAGCCCGTTCATCTCCTCGTTCGATCCGATGAAGGGACCCTGGGGCACGCAGGTGATCATCACCGGCGGGAACCTCACGGGTGCAACGTCCGTGAAGTTCAACGGCACCACCGCCACCTTCGCGGCGAACTCGGGGACGCAGATCACGGCGACGGTCCCGAACGGAGCGACCACGGGTCCGATCTCGGTGACCACTCCGAACGGCACCGGGGAGAGCGCCGATCCGTTCACGATCCGGCACCCGAGGATGATCTCGCTCGCGCTGGCGAAGCACCTGATCGCCTCGGGACAGGTCGTGTCGACCGACGGGACGCTCGCGTGCGTCCAGGTGGTCCCGGTTAAGATCCAGCGCCGCGTGAGTGGCGTGTGGAAGACCGTCGGGACCGGCTTCACGACGACGTCCGGCACGTACAAGATCCGGGTGCCGGACGAGGACGGGAAGTACCGGTCCATGGCGACCAAGATGATCTTGTCCAACGACGACGTGTGCCAGAAGGCGAAGTCATCGCCCATCGTGAGCTGAACGACGGAGAACACGACCAGACGAGTCGGCCGGACCTCAGGGTCCGGCCGACTCGTCTAGGCTAGTCGTAGATGCGGGTGCTGCTGTTCACCGGGAAGGGCGGCGTCGGCAAGACGACCGTCGCCGCCGCGACCGCCGTGAGGGCCGCGCAGGCCGGTCACCGGACCCTGGTGATGAGCACCGACCCGGCGCACTCACTGGCGGACTCCTTCGACGTGCCGGTCGGCGACCATCCGACGCCGATCGCCGAGAACCTGTGGGCCGAGCAGATCAACGCGCAGTCGCGGCTCGAGGCCAACTGGCGCGAGATCCAGGAGTACATGATCCAGCTGATGAACTGGGCCGGGGTCGAGACGATCCAGGCCGAGGAGCTGTCGGTCATCCCAGGCCTCGACGAGATCTTCTCTCTCATCGACGTGAAGACCCACGTCGATGAGGACCGGTGGGACCTGCTCGTCGTGGACTGCGCCCCGACGGCCGAGACGCTGCGCCTGCTCTCACTCCCGGAGATCATGAGTTGGTACATCGAGCGGATCTTCCCGATCCAGCGGCGCGTCGTGAAGGGCGTGCGTCCGGTGGTCGCGCGGATGACCACGCTTCCGATCGCGGGCGACCGGTTCTTCGGAGCCGTGGAGCGGTTGCACCGCAACCTCGACGCGGTGCGCAAGATCCTGACCGACGAGAAGGCGTCCACGGTCCGGCTCGTCGTGAACCCGGAGAAGATGGTCATCGCCGAGGCGCGCCGCACGTACACGTACCTCGGCCTGTTCGGATACCGCGTCGATGCCATCGTCGTGAACCGGATCATCCCCGACGACGTCACCGATCCGTACTTCGGCAAGTGGAAGGACATCCAGGCCGAGCACCTGCGTACGGTCCGGGAGTCCTTCGAGCCCGTGCCCATCCTCACCGCGCGCCTGTTCGACCGGGAGATGGTGGGCCTCGACCTCCTCGGGGACATGGGCGTCGAGGTCTACGGCACCACCAACGTTACGGACGTGCTCTACCGCGACGACCCGATCCGTGTGAGCCGGCGCGCGGGCGGGTACGTGCTCTCGATGCGGCTGCCGTTCGTCTCGCGCGACGACATGGACATCCACCGGCGCGGCGACGAGCTGCTCGTCCGCGTCGGCTCGTACAAGCGGAACCTCATCTTGCCCGCGACGCTGCAGCGCCTCGAGGTCCGAGGAGCGAACTTCGTGGGCGATCACCTCGAGGTCCTGTTCGCGAAGGAGCCGGAACCCGGCTCCGTGCAGTCCGGGAGGGCGTGATGGCCGACAGCAAGACCGGAACCGCGCGCAAGAGCGGCGCGAGGAAGCCCAAGGCGAAGACCCAGGGGGAGCCCGTCGCGGCGACAGCCGAGACGGCGGCGACGGCCGAGACCGAAGCGGCGAGCGCTCACGTCTGCAACGTGGCGTTCTGCCCGATCGGGCTCGCGCTGTCCACGGTGCAGGGGGCCGCGCCCGACGTGCTCGAGCATCTGCTGAAGGCGGCGCAGGAGTTCCTGCTCGCCGCCCGCGCCGTGATCGACAACCGCGCGAAGGACTTCGACGGGTCCACGCGGGGTGCCGGGCTGGAGAGGATCGAGATCTCGTGACCGAGCTCGACCACGCGCTCCTGCGCAAGCTGGCGGACTGGAGCCCCGCCGACGTCCCCGTCACATCGCTCTACCTCACCGTGGACGGCCGCCGCCACCCGCGCCGGGCCGACTACGAGGTCCGCCTCGACGAGCTGCTCCGCAGCGCGAAGGCGCAGGTGGACGGCCTGCCCGAGGATGCCGCTCGCTCGGTCGACCTCGACCTCGCCCGGATGTCCACGTTCGTCCGCGAGGAGTTCGAGCGCGGCGACACCCGCGGCCTCGCCCTGTTCTCGGCGCACGAGGCGGGGCTCTGGGAGGAGATCCGCGTGCCACGGCCGGTCCGCGATCGCGCGTTCGTCGCGCCCCGCGCCGAGCTCCGGATGCTCGAGGCCCTGCTCGAGACCTATGGCGCGACGTGCACGGCGCTCGTGGACTACGAGAAGGCCCGCCTGTTCGTGCTGCAGCTCGGCCGTATCGACGAGGTCCATGATCTCTGGGACGAGGTGCCGAACCGGCACGACCAGGGCGGCCGAGCACAGCTGCGGCGACAGCGGCATGTGGACGACCATCGGCAGCAGCACCTCAAGCACGTCGCCGATGCGCTGTTCCGGCTGTGGAAGGACCGCGGGTTCGAGCACCTGATCCTCGCCGGACCCGGCGACGCCCATCGTGAGCTCGAGCGGGAGCTGCACGAGTACCTCCGCCAGCGGGTGCGGCGCAAGGTCGCGCTGGCGGTTACCGCGACGACCGAGGAGGTGCGCTCGCGCACGCTCGAGCTCGAGGAGGCGCTCGAGCGCGAGGCCGAGCGGGCCGCGGTGACCGGCCTCCTCGACGCGAGCGCGACCGGGACCGGGGTCACCGGCCTCGAGGGCACCCTGGCCGCCCTCGCCGAGGGTCGGGTCGCGGACCTGCTCGTCCGGCTCGAGCTCCGGGGGATCGGTGGCCGGTGCGATGCCTGCGGTCGGCTCTCCGCCGAGACCGGGGCCTGTCCGGCGTGCGGCGCCCGCCTCGTGCAGGTCGCCGATGTCATCGAGCTTGCCGTCGCGCTCGCGTACCGGAGCGGATGCCGCGTCGAGACGGTCGTTGAGGACGAGGGCCTGGACGCCTTCGGCGGCATCGGGGCGAGGCTCCGGTTCTGAGCGGCGGGCCGATGACGGATCAGGGCGAGGCGGTCGGCATCGACGTCGGCGGGACGAAGATCCTGGCCGTCCGCGTTGCGCGCGACGGGGCGATCCTCGCGCGGTCCGAGTCGCCCACGCCCGCCGAGGATCAGGAGGCCACCCTCGCGGCGATGATCGCCGCGGCCGAGGCGCTCCGCACGCCCGAGGTGCTCGCCGTCGGGGTCGGGGCGGCCGGGATGGTGGACGTCGCGAACGGCGTCCTGCGGTTCGCGCCCAACCTCGCTTGGCGGGATCTCGCGATCGCGGATCGGATGCGCGCGGCGCTCGGCATCCCGGTCCAGCTCGACAACGACGCGAACGTCGCCGCGTACGGGGAGTTCCGGTTCGGCTCCGGCCGTGGGTACCGGCACGTCCTGCTCGTCACGGTGGGCACTGGCATCGGAGGCGGCATCATCATCGACGGGAGGCTGTTCCGCGGCTCGAACGGCTACGCGGCGGAGATCGGCCACATCGTGGTCGAGCCCGACGGCCCCCCGTGCGGCTGCGGCAACCGAGGGTGCTGGGAGCAGGTCGCCTCGGGCAACGCGATCGGGCGGCTCGGTCGCGAGGAGGTGGCGGAGCACCCGAGCTCGGTCCTCGCGCGGCTCGCCGGGGGAGATCCGCAGGCCGTGACGGGCAAGCTCGTCACGCAGGCCGCACAGCGGGGCGACCCGGTCGCCACGCGCATCCTGTCCGAGGTCGGCCGCCGCCTCGGCATCGGGCTCGCAGGGCTCGTGAACGTGCTGGACCCGCAGGTCGTCGTCGTGGGCGGCGGGGCGGCGGTCGCGGGCGACCTGCTGCTCGAGCCCGCTCGCGCCGCGTTCCTGGACGCCGTCGAGGCGCCCGACCGGCGACCGAGCGTGCCGATCGTGGTCGCGCAGCTCGGCACCGACGCCGGGGCCGTCGGCGCGGCGGCGCTCGCCCTCGAAGAGCTCGGCCGGCTTCCGTGAGGGTCGGCCTCGTGCTGCCACTGTTCTCCGGCGACCCGGCCAAGGTGGTCGCGTTCGCCCGGCACGCCGAGGAGCTCGGCTACGACGGCGTGTTCGCGTTCGACCACTTCTTCCCGCCGGGCGCCACCTCGGACCGCCCCTCGCTCGAGGCGTTCTCGATGCTCGCGGCGGTGGCGGCCGCGACGATGCGGATCACCGTCGGTACCCTCGTGACGAGGGCCTCGCTGCGCCCGGCTGGGTTGCTCGCGAAGCTCGCCGCCTCGCTCGACGACCTGAGCGGCGGGCGGATGGTGCTCGGCATCGGCACGGGGGATCCGATCGACCGGCCGGAGCACGACGCCTACGGCCTCACCTACTACGAGAAGGCCGAGCGGCGGCCGCATCTCGTCGAGACGGTCCGAGGCGTGAAGGCGCTCCTGCGCGGACAGGCGTGGGCGGGCGGCGAGTGGGTGCCCGAGGTCCGGGGCCCGCTCCTGCCGGCGCCCCGCACGCCCGGCGGCCCGCCCGTGTGGATCGGCGGGTTCGCCGATGCGGTCGTGCGCCTGGCCGCCACCGAGGCCGACGCCTGGAACGGCTGGGGGATGTCGATCCCGGAGTTCGCCACGAAGGCCGACGTCCTGCGGCGCGCGGCGGCCGAGGCCGGGCGGGAGGTCGAGGCCACCTGGGCGGGCATCGTGGTCGTCGGCCGCGACGAGGACGAGGCGGGCGAGATGCTCAACCGGCGCTTCCACCGCAACATGCTCGAGACCAACGTGTGGGCGGGGAGCGCGCACTCGCTCATCTGGTGGCTCGAGGGGCTCGGGACGGCGGGGGCGACATGGGCCGTGCTCGTGCCGGCCGGCCCGTCCGACCGTGTCGAGATGATCGCCGAGGAGGTCTTCCCCCACATGCGCGGGCGCCCGTGATCCCCTCGCACCGTTTGAAGAGGCTGAAACGCGACCTCCGGCGTGAGGTCCTCGCGCGGCGCGACGCGATGCCGCCCGAGGCCAGGGCGGCCGCGAGCCTCGCGATCGCGGAGCGGCTCCTCGCCCTGCCCGAGCTCCGAGCCGCCCGCGTGGTGATGCTGTTCTCCTCGTTCGGCTCCGAGGTCGACACGGCGCCGATGTTGGAGCGCCTGGAGGACCGCGGCGTGCTCGGCGCGCTGCCGCGGATCGAGGAGCGGGACATCGTCGCCGTTGCGTACCGGGTGGGGGACCCCGTGACCGCCACCGCGTTCGGTGCGCGGGAGCCGGCCGCGGGTGAGGTGCTGGCCGACGCCGAGGTCGACGTCGTCGTCACCCCGGGTGTCGCGTTCGACCGCCAGGGTCGCCGGATCGGCTACGGCGGCGGCTTCTACGACCGCTTCTTCCGCAGAGCACGGCCCGAGGTGTTCCGCGTCGCGGTCGCGTTCGCGCTCCAGGTCGTCGAGAACGTGCCGCAGGGTCACGCCGACCTGCCCGTCCAGGCGATCGTGACCGAGCGCGAGGTCATCCGGTACCGCCCGGCGTGACGGAGCCCGCCGGGAGCGCGGAGGCGGCCGCGTCAGGGGGTTGACCGCGCACCGAGGTGGCGAGCCTCTTTCCCCGAGTTGAACGGCGAGTCAAAGGCGTGCTTGGATAGCGCCCTCATCGACGGGTCGCGGGGCCACGAGCGCGGGGGAGGACGATGTCCGAGGACGAGGCCATGAGGACGGCGTTCCACGAGGTCACCGAGGCGAGCGGCGGCAGCCACATGTCGACGGCGGCTGGCTGTGGCTCGAGGGGTTCGGCGACGTCCGCAAGGAGTACGACGCCGTGCGCGAGGACGTCGCGGTGTGGGACGTCTCGCCGCTCAACAGGTGGGACTTCCGCGGCCCGGACGCGCGGCGCGCCGCGCAGCACGTCTTCTCGAACGACGCGACGAACCTCGCGGTCGGGCAGGCACGGTACGGCGCGTTCCTGGACGAGGACGTTCTCATGGTGGACGACGGCACGATCTACAACACCGGCCGACCCGACCACTGCTGGGTGATGACGAACGGCAAGGATCACGAGGACTACTTCACGCAGATGCTCGGCGGCCTCGAGTTCGAGTTCGAGTGGATCGCGCCGAAGATGCCGCACCTCGGCGTCATCGGCCCGCGCTCGCGCGAGGTCGTGCAGTCGCTGACCGATGCGGACATCAGCCGAGAGGCGCTCAAGTACTTCCGATTCATCCCCGACCCGGTCCGGGTCGACGGCGTGCCCGTGTACCTGTCGAGGACGGCCTACGGCGGCGAGCTCGGTTTCGAGCTCTTCCTCACCGACCCGGCCGATGCGGCCGAGCTGTGGAACGCGGTGACCGGGGCCGGCGTCACGCCGTTCGGCGTGGAGGCCATCGAGATCCTGCGGATCGAGGCCGGCCTCATCGTCACCGACTACGACTACGAGGCGCACTCGCGGACGCCGTAGGACTTCAACCTGGACGGGCTGGTTGCGCTCGACACGCCGATCGAGTTCGTGGGCAAGGCCAGGCTGGCTGACGTCGCGAAGCGCCCTCCCAACCGCTTCGTGACGCTCCGCTACGAGGCGGACGCCCTCCCCGAGTACGGGGTGACCGTGACGAAGGGCGGCGAGGAGGTGGGGATCCTCACGAGCCCGACCGACAGCCCGCGCTTCGGCAAGATCGGGATGGCGGTCGTGCGAGCGGACATCGCGCAGGTGGGGACCACGGTCGACGTCGCGCTCGGCGAGGGCACGGTGGTCGCGACCGTTGACGCACTGCCGCTGTACGACACGCAGAAGACACGCCCGCGGAGCTGAGCCCGAGCGCCGAACCGAGGAAGGGGGGTCGTGGTGGCCGAGCCGATCAGGTCGGTCTTGTACGACGTGCAGGCCGAGCAGGGCGCGATGTTCGAGGACTTCGACGGCTGGCTCTGGACGGCGACGCTGGGCGATCGGGCCGCCCAACGCATCTTCACGAACGATGTCCGGTCACTCGCGCCGGGACGGGCGCGGTACGGCGCATTCGTCGACGAGGCCGGGCGGATGCTCGACGACGGGATGGTGTACGTGCTCGCTCCCGATCGTTGCTGGGTCATGACGAATCAGGGCGGGTACGACGACTGGTTCGCGAGCGCGTTCGACGGGCTGAACGTCTCGTACGTGGATCGCACCCGCGAGATGCCGCTCGTCTCGGTCCAGGGTCCCCGCTCGCGTGAGGCGCTCGCCCCGCTCGCCGAGCGCGACCTGTCCGAGCTCGGCTACTTCCACTTCTGGCCGGACGAGGTGCGGGTGGCCGGCATCGAGGCGCACGTGCTCCGCACCGGCTTCTCGGGCGAGCTCGGGAACGAGATGGTCGTGGATCCCGTCCACGCCGTCGAGCTCTGGCAGGCCCTGCAGGCGGCGGGGATCGACGTGTTCGGCACCCACGCCGTCGAGGTGGCGAGGATCGAGTCCGGGATGATCGTCGCCGGCTTCGACTACCAGGCGGGGGAGGGCACGCCCTACGACGCCTCCTTCGACCGTGTGGTGAAGCTCGACGCCGGGTTCCTCGGTGCGGACGCGCTCCGGCCGGTCGCGGCCGATCCGCCGAAGCGCCTGAAGACGCTTCGGCTCGACGGCGCCGAGGTGCCCGAGTACGGCGCGGCGGTGACGAAGGATGGCGAGCCGGTCAGGACGCTCACGAGCCCGACGGACAGCGCGCGCTTCGGCGTGATCGGCATCGCGATGCTCGAGACCCCCCACGCCGCGGACGGCACCCGGGTCGAGGTCGCCCTCGGCGGGAGCACGGTGCCGGCAACGGTGGCCGAGCTCTCGGTCTACGACCCCCGGAAGGAGCGCCCTCGCGCGTAGCCCGGGTGCTATGCTCCGGCCTCAGAATCACATGCGTGTGATTCGGGGGAGGGAACGTGGAGTACGTGCACACGTGCGCGCCGCCCAGGGGCGAGGCGACGAAGCCGCAATCGCTGTGGGTCTGCGCCGCATGCGGCGCGGTGTGGGAGGCGGCGCCGGAGGGCCCGGGCATCTTCGACTTCGAGCGTGACGAGGTCGTCACGCGCGCGGTCTGGATCCTCGTCGAGGGTCCCGCGCTCCTCGCCGGTTGAGCCTCGCGGCCGGTCTCAGAACAGGCCGACCGTACGCCCCTGGTCGTCGATGTCCACGTTCATGAACGCCGGCGTGCGCCCCAGCCCCGGCATCCGCTGCATGTCGCCGCACAGCACCACCACGAAGCCGGCACCGGCGCTCGGCACGACACCACGGACGGGCAGCCGCCAACCCTTCGGCCGGTTCAGCAGCAGCGGGTCGTGGGTGAGCGACAGGTGGGTCTTCGCCAGACACACGGGGTAGGTTCCGAAGCCGAGCTGCTCCATCCGCGCGATGTCCTTCTCCGCCTGCGGGAGGAAGTCCACACCGTTGGCGCCGTAGATCCGCGTCGCGATCGCCTCGACCTGCTCCTTGATGGGCGTGCCGGGCGGGGTGAGGAGCTGGAACGCGTTCGGCTTCTCGGCCGCAGCGACGACGACCTCGGCGAGCTCGATCGCACCGTCGCTGCCCTTGGAGAACCCGTCGTTCACGACGGTCTGCTCGGCGCCGACCTCCGCCGCGAGCTCGTCCACGAGCGCGATCTCCTCGTCGGTGTCCGAGGGGAACCGGTTGATCGCGACGACGCAGGGGAGGCCGTAGGCCTTCACGATCTCGATGTGCGCGGCGAGGTTCTCCGAGCCCAGGCGCACGGCGTCCAGGTTGTGCTCGTTCAGCCGCTCGAACGCGACGCCGCCGTGGAACTTCATCGCGCGCACCGACGTCACCAGCACGGCGGCGCTCGGGGTGAACCCACCGGTGCGGCATACGATGTCGCAGAACTTCTGGAATCCGAGGTCGGACGCGAAGCCGCCCTCGGTGACCACGTAGTCGCCGAGCTTGAGGGCGATCCGATCCTGGATGATCGAGCTGTTCGCGTGCGCGACGTTGCCGAAGGGACCGGCGTGGATCAACACCGGCTGGCCCTCGAGCGTCTGCACGAGGTTCGGCTTGATCGCGTCCTTCATGATCACCGCCATCGCACCGGCCACCTTGAGCTGCTCGGCCGTGACGGGTTCGCCGTCGAAGGTGCTGCCGACCACCACCCGGCCGAGCCGCCGCCGCAGGTCCTGCACGTCCTCGCAGAGCGCGAGGATCGCCATGATCTCGGAGGCCGCGGTGATGACGAAACCGTTCTCGCGCGGGATCCCGTGGGCCTTGCCCCCGAGCCCGATGACCGTGTACCGGAGCTCGCGCGCGTTCACGTCCATCGTTCGCGGCCACGTGATCGTGGCAGGATCGACCCCGAGCGGGTTGCCGAAGTACAGCGAGGCGTCCAGGGCCGAGGCGAGCATGTTGTGGGCCTCGGTCACGGCGTGGAAGTCGCCGTTGAAGTGCAGGTTGATGTCTTCCATCGGGACGACCTGCACGTAGCCACCGCCGGTGCCGCCGCCCTTGATGCCGAAGACCGGACCCATCGAGGGCTCGCGCAGCGCGAGGATCACGTTCTTCCCGAGCTTGCCCAGTCCCTGGGTGAGCGAGACGGAGGTGGTCGTCTTGCCCTCGCCGGCCTTCGTCGGCGTGATGGCCGTCGTGATGATGAGCTTGCCGTCGGGTCGGTCCTTCAGCCGGTCGTAGGCCGAGAGCGCGATCTTGGCGCGATGCCTGCCGTACGGCTCGACCTCGTCCGGCGTGAAGCCGGCTCTCGCGGCGATCTCGGTGATGGGAAGGAGCTGAGCTTCCTGTGCGATCTCGAGTCCGCTCTTCACGTCTGACCTCCAATCGACCCGCGGTTCACATACGTGCCCGAAGGATACTGCCGCCAGCACGGCGGATCGTTGACCCCAGGTCACCGCAGGCGGGCCCAGGCAGGTCGTAGCGTCAGCGTCGCTTTACCCGAAGGCGGTCACCTCGTACCCTCGGGCCTATGGCCTCCATGCCCGACCGGCTCCGGCGCAGTGTCACCCGACGGCGCATCGTCACGGTGGAGGGCGGCGTGCGCTCCGAGCGACCGGATTCACTCGCCACCGAGGAGCCGATGGAGATCCGGGCCGAGGGTGTCGGCCGCGACGCCATCCCGGTCGCCGTCACGATGCGCACGCCGGGCGGCGACTTCGAGCTCGCGGTCGGATTCTTGTTCACCGAGGGCCTGATCGACGGGCGGGACGACGTGCGCCGGGTGAGCTACTGCGAGGACCTCCCGGCCGACGAGCAGCACTACAACGTCGTCACCGTGAGCCTGACACGGGCGTTCGACCTCGGCGCGGCTCGGCGCTTCGCCGTCAGCTCCTCGTGCGGGATCTGTGGCAAGTCCTCGCTCGACCAGGTCGAGGTCCGCTGCGAGCCGATCGCGCCGGAACCGGTGGTGAAGGCCGAGGTCGTCGCCGGGTTGCCTCGCGCGCTCCGCGAGGCGCAGCCCGTGTTCGATCGCACCGGCGGGCTGCACGCGGCGGGTCTCTTCGCACCGGACGGCACGCTGCTCTCGCTCCGTGAGGACGTCGGGCGGCACAACGCGGTCGACAAGGTCGTCGGAGAGGCCGTGCTCGCGGGCGACCTCCCGCTCGCCGAGCGCCTGCTCCAGGTCTCGGGCCGCGTGTCCTTCGAGATCGTCCAGAAGGCCGCGCGCGCGGGCATCCCGATCGTGAGCGCGGTGAGCGCGCCCTCCAGCCTCGCCGTCGAGGCGGCACAGCATCTCGGCATGACGCTCGTCGGGTTCGCGCGGGACGGCCGTTTCAACGTCTACGCCAACCCCGAGCGGATCGCGGTCTGAGACCTCCGCTCGATTGACGCCGCCCGCCGGCGACGGGTATCAACGGGCATGAGCATAGCCATCGGTGTCATCTTGTTCATCATCGGCGCCGGTTCCCTCGTGGCGCCGGTCGTCATGGATCGCCGGCCCGCTCCATCGGCGACCCGGGGCGACGAGCCCGTGATCCCCGATGAGCGCGAGGCCGACGCGGAGCTCGAGGGCGCGGCGACGTCCGCCGATGTGCAGGAGCCCGTCGAGGCCGAGGTTGAGGCGGCGTCGGTCGAACCCGAGCCTGAACCCGAGCCACAACCCGAGCCTGGTCCCGAGCGTGCTGAACCCGAGCCTGAACCCGAGCGTGCCGAGGTCGCCGAGGCCGAGCCGGTCGTGAGACCCGAAGCGGTGCTCCCGACCGCGGCCGATCGTGCATCCGCGGCGGAGGCGCGGCTCGCGACGCTCCGCGCCGAGCTTACCGGCGAAGCCGTCGCGGTGCAAGAGGAGCCGGCCGCATCGCCTGAGCCCTCGACCCGCGCGGACGCGGGCCGGGTCTTCGCCGCCGTGGCATCGGTCGGTCGGGCGCCCGAACCCGAGACGGCGACCGAAGCCGCACCCGAGCTCGAGCCGGCGACCGAAGAGGCAGCTCCGCCCGAGGGGCCCGAGGCCGAGGAGCCACCCGCCGGCACCGGTCACACGCACGCGGTGCCCGTCGTGAGTCACAGCGACCTCGTGACGCACATGCGCTCGGAGCACCCGGATCTCGAGGCCGGCGGCTCGACGATCCAGATGCGCCTGCTCCACGAGCGCGCGCACGCCGACTGAGCGCACGACGCCCCCATGCGGGCGTCGCGGGAGCCTGACCCGGGACCGGTGGCCTTGCCTCGTCCCCCACGGAGCGGGCCGTAGAATCGCTCCCACGGCACGTCCGAGGAAAGGGGCACGGCATGGGGAACGGGCTCACCCGACTCACCGAGCCGATGGTCCGCGAGAACGGCGCGCTGCGCGTCGCCACCTGGGAGGAGGCCCTCGACCGGGCCGCCGGGGGGCTCCGCGCCGCGACCGAGCGGAACGGCGGCAACGGGGTTGGCTTGTTCAGCTGCTCGAAGGCCACGAACGAGATGAACTTCGTCTCGCAGAAGTTCATGCGTCAGGTCCTTCGCAGCAACAACGTCGATAGCTGCAACCGCACCTGACACGCTCCCAGCGTCGTCGGTCTGGCGACGGTGTTCGGAGCAGGAGGCGGGACCGGTTCGTACGAGGAGGTCGAGAACACCGACCTCATCGTGCTGTGGGGGTCGAATGCGCGAGAGACGCATCCGATCTTCTTCCACCATGTCCTGAAGGGCATCCGGAACGGCGCGCGCCTCATCGTGGTGGACCCGCGCAGGACGACCTCGGCGCGGTGGGCGGACCTGTGGCTCGGGATCGACGTGGGCTCGGACATCGCGCTCTCGAACGCGATCGCGCGCGAGATCCTGGCGGCCGGCCTCGCGAACACCGCGTTCATCGAGCATGCGACGACCGGCCTCGAGGAGTACCGCGCGTCGGTGCAGGAGTGGACGCTCGAGCGCGGCGAGCAGGTGACCGGCGTTCCGGCCGAGGTCATCCGCGAGGTCGCTCACGCCTACGCGAAGGCCGACCGCGCGATCCTGTGCTGGACCCTCGGCATCACCGAGCACCACAACGCCGTGGACAACGTGCTCTCCCTCATCAACCTCGCGCTGCTGTGTGGGCACGTCGGCCGCTACGGCAGCGGCCTGAACCCGCTCCGCGGGCAGAACAACGTGCAGGGCGGCGGCGACATGGGCGCGATCCCGAACAAGCTTCCGGGCTTCCAGGACATCGAGAAGGACGCCGAGGCGCGAGCGCGGTTCGAGGCCGCCTGGGGCGTGCCCATCACGCCGAAGTACGGGTGGAACCTCACGCAGATGTTCGATGCGATGGAGCGTGGCGAGCTCACCGCGCTCTACGTGATCGGCGAGAACCCGGCGTCGTCCGAGGCCGACGGCACACGCGCGAAGCACCTGCTGTCGACGCGCGACTGCCTGATCGTGCAGGACATCTTCATGACGAAGACGGCGCAGATGGCCGACGTGCTCCTGCCCGCCTCGGTCGCCGCGATCGAGTCCGAGGGCACGGTCACGAACTCGGAGCGGCGGGTGCCGGGTGTGCGGGAGGCGCGCGAGCCGCCGGGGGGCGCCCGGGACGACATCTGGATCCTCGCCGAGCTCGCGCGACGGCTCGGGGTCGACTGGGGCGAGGTCACGCCGGTATCGGCATGGGAGGAGCTGCGCACCCTGTCGCCGATGCACGCCGGGATGAGCTACGAGCGGCTCGAGGCGCTCGGCGGGATCCAGTGGCCCTGCCCGAGCGACGACCATCCGGGCACGACGTTCCTCCACGCGCGCCTGTGGGCGGAGGACCCGGTCGAGCAGGGCGCGAAGGCGCCGCTCAGCGTGGTGTCGTTCGAGCCGCCGGTGGACGAGCTCACCGAGGGGTTCCCGCTCCGCCTCACGACCGGCCGGCGCCTGGACTCGTACAACACCGGCGTGCAGACGGGGCTGTACGCGTCGCCGCTCCGCCGAGGCGAGACGATCGACTGCTCGCCGGAGGACGCTGCGCGCCTCGGCGTCGCCGAGGGCGAGATCGTGCTCGTGTCCTCGCGCCGTGGCTCGGTCGAGGCACCGGTCCATGTCGACGACGGCCTTCGGCCCGGCCTCGTGTTCATGACGCTGCACTTCCCCGAGCAGGTCGAGACGAACGTCCTCACGATCGACGCGACCGACCCGAGGTCCGGCACCGCCGAGTTCAAGGCGAGCGCGGTGCGGATCGACAAGCTGAGCCAGCCGGCGATCGCCGGCGGGAGCGAGTGACGGGAGCCCCGTGGACCTCCGCCTGACGTCCGCCGCTCCGACCGACGAGGAACGTGCCGCGGTCGATCGCGTGCTTGGTCCGCCCGAGACCGGGTGGACGGGCGGCGAGCGCGCGATCGAGCTTGAGGGGCACGTCGCGCGCGGCGGCCGCGAGGCGCGCGAGCGCCGGCACCTGCTGCTCCCCGCTCTCCACGCGCTCCAGGCGCAAGCCGGGTGGATCAGCGAGGGCGGGCTCGGCTATGTGGCGCAACGGCTCACGGTCCCACCTGCGGAGGCCTACGGCGTCGCGACGTTCTACGCGATGTTCTCGACGACGCCGAGACCGAAGAGCGTCCTCCACGTCTGCCACGACATCGCGTGCCGCACGCAGGGTGCGAGCCAGATCTGCGCCGAGCTCGAGCGCTCGATCGGCCCCGCCGGGCAGGATCAGGGTGGACGGACGTGGGTGCGGAGCCCCTGCCTCGGCCTGTGCGATCGTGCCCCCGCGGCGCTGCTCCAGGCGGCGGGCGAGGACGCTCGCGACCTCGCGTTGGCACCCCTCGGGCAGGCGCATGTCGCGGGGTTCCTCGCGGGGGGCGTATGGGCCTACATGCCGGCGCCGGGCGCCTCGGCGCCCCAGACGACGGATCCCGACGCGCGCGCGTCGCTCCGGCTGCTCCGACGCATCGGTGTGGTCGATCCCTCCTCGCTCGACGATTACCGGGCGCACGGCGGGTACGAGGCGCTCCGCCGCGCGGTCGACCTCGGGCCCGAGGGTGTGGTCCGCGAGCTGAAGGACTCGAAGCTGCTCGGTCGCGGCGGCGCCGCGTTCCCGACCGGTCTGAAGTGGGAGCTCGTCGCGAAGCAGACGGTCCGGCCGCACGTCTTCGTCTGCAACGCCGACGAGTCCGAGCCCGGCACGTTCAAGGACCGCGTCGTGATGGAGGCCGACCCGTTCGCGGTGATCGAGGCGCTCACGATCGCGGGCTACGCCACCGGCTCCGACACGGGCTACCTGTACCTGCGCGGCGAGTACCCGCACGCGTTCGAGGCGCTGTCGAACGCGGTCGAGGCCGCCCGCACGCGCGGCTTCCTCGGTCCGGACGTGATGGGCGAGGGGTTCGCCTTCGACGTCGAGATCCGCCGCGGCGCCGGTGCGTACATCTGCGGCGAGGAGACCGCGCTGTTCAACTCGATCGAGGGCAAGCGCGGCGAGCCCCGGAACAAGCCGCCGTTCCCCGTCGAGCGCGGCCTGTTCGGAAGGCCGACCGGGATCAACAACGTCGAGACGCTCGTGAACGTGCTCGAGGTGCTCCGCATCGGCGGGCCGGCGTATGCCAAGCTCGGCACACCGGACTCGACCGGCACGCGCCTGTTCTGCCTCTCGGGGAACGTCGAGCGCCCCGGTGTCTACGAGGTCTCGTGCGGAACCACGCTGCGGGAGCTGCTCGAGCTCGCGGGCGGCGTGCACGACGGCAAGGCGCTGAAGGCGATCTTGCTCGGCGGCGCGGCCGGCGGGTTCGTCGGACCCGAGGACCTCGACCTGCCGCTCTCGTTCGAGGGGGCGCGCGAGGCCGGGGTGAGCCTCGGCTCGGGCGTCGTGATGGTCTTCGACGAGGACACCGATCTGGTCGACATCGTGCTGCGGATCGCGGCGTTCTTCCGCGACGAGTCCTGTGGCCAGTGCGTGCCGTGCCGCGTCGGCACCGTGCGGCAGGAGGAGGCGCTCCATCGGCTCGTCTCGGGCAGGACGATCGGCTCGGCGGCCGACGAGCTCGCGCTGCTCGGGGAGATCGCGCAGGTGATGCGGGACGCGTCGATCTGCGGCCTCGGGCAGACCGCCGCGAGCGCGGTGCAGTCGGCGATCTCGCGGCTGGGGGTGTTCACGTGAGCCAGGCCATCCCTCTCGCGCCGCCGAAGCGACTCGTCGACCTGGAGGTGGACGGCAAGGTCGTGCGCGTGCCCGAGGGCTCGACCATCCTCGACGCCTGCCGCGCCGAGGGCATCGACACGCCGACGCTGTGCTACGCCGAGAACCTCACGCCGGTGAACGCGTGCCGGGTCTGCGTCGTCGAGGTCGAGGGCTCGCGCGTGCTCGTGCCCGCGTGTTCGCGCAAGGCCGAGTCGGGGATGAAGGTCACGACCGATACCGAGCGCGTGCGGCACTCGCGCAGGCTCGTGCTCGAGCTCCTCGCGTCGAGCGTCGACCTCAGCCTCGCGAGCGGCGACATCCATCGCTGGCAGGACGAGTACGCGGCGCACCCCGAGCGCTTCGGGGCCGTGATGGAGCCTCTCGCGGCCGGCGAGCGCGACGCCCGTGCTCTCGGTCATCACCACGAGCCCGATCCGTCCGCGGTCGAGACAGTGCACCAGCCGGTGAAGGTCGACAACGAGCTCTACGTGCGCGACTACGCGCGCTGCGTGCTCTGCTACAAGTGCGTCGAGGCGTGCGGCGAGGACGCCCAGGGCACGTTCGCGATCGCTGTGGCCGGCCGCGTGTTCGACGCGCGGATCTCGACCGAGTACGCGGTCCCGCTGCCCGACTCGGCCTGTGTCTACTGCGGCAACTGCATCGGCGTGTGCCCCACGGGCGCGCTCATGTTCAAGTCCGAGCACGACCTGTGGCAGGCGGGGGGATGGGACGAGTCCCGCCAGATCGTGACGACGACGATCTGCCCATACTGCGGTGTCGGCTGCAACCTGGAGCTCCACGTGCAGGACAACTCGATCGTGAAGGTCACCTCGCCGGCCGATCACGACGTCACGGCGGGGCACCTGTGCATCAAGGGACGGTTCGGGTTCGAGTTCGCGCAGGCGCGCGCGCCCGTGCCGGAGCGCTGACCACGCGCGCGACCGGCGACGTCACGGCGATCGTCCTGGCGGGCGGCCGGTCCTCGCGCTTCGGCCGCGACAAGCTCGCCGAGCGTGTGCGCGAGCTCCCGATGCTCCACCACGCGGTCCTGCGTGCGGCCGAGGTCGCGAGCTCGGTCGTCGTGGTGCTCGCGCCGGATGCGCCCGAGCCGTCGATGCCCCCCGGCGTGCCGGTGCGGTTCGTGCGCGACGCCGCCGAGGGAGAAGGTCCGCTGGCCGGCGCGTACGCGGGGCTCCTGGCCGTCGGGACCGAGCTGGTGCTGCTCGTCGCGGGCGACATGCCCGAGCTCGTCGCGCCGGTGATGCTGGAGATGCTCCGGGTCGCGCGCGAGGCGCCCGTCGGCGCCGTCGCGCTGCAGGACGGGGACCGGTTCCGCCCGATCCCGAGCGTCGTCCGTGCGGCGCCCGCGCTCGACGCCGCGCACGTCCTGCTCCACGGTGGCGGCCGGCGGCTCCGGGACCTGCTCGACGCGCTCCGGGTCGCCGTGGTCGACGAGTCGACGTGGACGGCGCTCGACCCAGGGCGAAGGACGCTGTTCGACGTGGACGAGCCGGGCGACCTCCGCTCCTCGCAGCACTCGGATCCTTAGCGTCCGCCTAACCCGAGCTTGGGAACCCGTTGTGGAGCTCCTCTCTAGGGTCGGCGCAAGACCTGAAGGAGGTGCGACATGGGACGGAGATCTTCTCCACGGAACGGGGTTCGGGCTGCGGCGCTCGTCGCGACGGGCCTGCTGGCGCTCTTCATGCTCTCCGTGACGAACGCGCCGATCGCCTCGGCCGGCACGCCAACGTGCCACGGTGAAGCGGCCACCATCGTCGGCACGTCGGCGAACGACGTGCTGGACGGGACGTCCGGCCATGACGTGATCGTCGGCCTCGGCGGCGATGACGTGATCGATGGGCACGGGGGCAACGATGCGATCTGCGGCGGGAGCGGCGCCGACTCCATCTCCGGCGGCGGCGGGCAGGACGACCTCTACGGTGGCTCCGGCGACGACGCCCTGGAGGGCAACGCTGGCGACGACGCTCTGTACGGCGGCACGGACAGCGACACGCTCTCGGGCGACGGTGGCGCCGACTCCCTCTACGGGGGTTCCGGCGACGACAGCATGGACGGCGGTGCGGGCGTCGACGAGGAGCACGGTGGCTCGGGCAGCGACGACTGCGACGGCTCGACGTGTCCTGACGACGACGGTGGGGGCGGTACCGCGCCCTCCTCGTAGCCTTCGGCGAGCACGGCAAGGCCCTGGGACCCGGCGGGTACGCCGGGTTCCTCGGCGTTCGGAGAGACCGGACCGCCCCGAGCCCGTGCGAGCGCGCCGCGGTAGGCTCGGACCGTGCCGCACCCGCTGATCCGCGTCGGGGACGTCGAGGTCGTGCCGCTCTGCGACGGTTGGGCGCCGCTCCCGCTCGCCGACGAGGCGCCCGGGCACGACGTCGACTGGGAGGTCCAGCGCGAGGCCTACCCCTGGGCGTTCGAGGGCAAGGACGCGTGGCGCTGGCACGTGCACGCGTTCCTGCTCCGGACGGCGGACGGACCGGTGCTGATCGACACGGGTATCGGGCATCTCGGTCGGCCGCCGTTCGACGTGGCCGGGCGTGTGGAGCACGAGCTCGCCGAGGTCGGCGCCGATGCCGAGGACGTTCGCCACGTCGTGCACACGCACCTGCATGCCGACCACGCCGGCGGCGCATGTCGGCCAGATGGGGAGGCGAGGTTCCCGAACGCGGTGCACCACGTGCACCCGGCGGACTGGGCGTTCTTCGCGCACGCCGACGATCCCGAGGACTTCAACGGATGGGACTCGATGCTGATCCTCGAGGACGCCGGGATGCTCGACCTCTCGCCCGAGGACCGCGAGGTCGTCCCTGGGCTCCGCCTGCTCCACGCTCCGGGCCATACCCCCGGCCACCGCAGCGCGCTCCTGTTCGATGGACCCTTCTCGATGCTGTTCACGGGCGACCTGCTCCACCTTCCGATCCAGATCGCGCACCCGGAGTGGGAGTCGAACCACGACGAGGACCCTGAGGAGGGCTCGGCGTCCCGGGTCGCGCTGCTGTCGCGCGCTCGCAACGAGCGGTGGGGCGTGGCGGTGAGCCACTTCTCGCGGCCGTTCGGCGGCGTCCTACCCGGCGGCGACGGCCAGCGCTGGGGCTCGGCCTGAGGGCGGGTCAGGCTCCTGCGATCTCGGCGAGGACCCGGCGCGCCACCGTGACTCCGTTCGACGCCTGCTTGCGCTCGAAGATCTCGATGGCTTCTCGGCAGGTCTCGAGCGCCTCGTCGGTCCGGCCCACCGACGCGAGGATCCGTGCGAGCTCGGTGCGGTACCACGCCTGCGACACCAGGCTGTCGGTCGTATCTGCGAGCGCGATCGCTTCCTGCGCCAGCTCGACCGCTCTGGTCGCCTCACCCCGGCGCGCGGCGACGTAGGCCCGGGCGATCCGGAGCGCCTGCTGGGTCGCGATGTCGTCGGTCGCCCCCGTCTCCTCCGCGATGTCCGCGAACCGGAGCGCCTCGTCGTCCTGGTGAAGCAGCGCGAGGACGCGCGCGAGCATCGCCGCGTTCGTCGAGGCGTATCCCTTCTCCCCGAGGGCGACGAGCTCGTCGTAGCCCTGCCGGTACCAGCGGGCGGCCTCCTCGCGGTCGCCACCGAGCTCCGACATGATCCCCCCGCCCTGGGTCGTGCCCCAGTACCAGAGCGTCTGCCCGAGCTCTTGCATCAACGCGCGAGCCTCGTTTCCCCGGCGACGCGCCTCGTCCAGGTCTCCGGCCCACGCCTCGGCCATCGCGAGGGATCCGAGCGAGGTCGTCATGAGCAGCCGGTTCCCGTCCGCGCGAGCCTGCTCGAGGATCGCCTCGACCCGGGCTCTTGCCACCGGGACCGGGAGCGCGCCCATCCAGGTGCCGCTCACGACCTGCTGGAGCGCGAGGGTCTCCTCCGACGGGCTGCCAGCCCGTCGGGCGGCCTCGGCCGCGCGCTCGCCTGCCTCCGCGGTGCCCGCCGAGTCCAGGAGGTACCAGCGGTTCAACGAGTGCAAGAACCATGCCCGTGCGGCACCGAGGTCGTCGCCACGAGACCCGAAGAGGTCGATGAGCTCGGTCGCAGCCGCTTCGGCCTCGTCGATATCGAACGTCGGGTCGGCGAGGTGCCGCAGCATCCAGTGCACCACCCGAGCGTGAGCGGCGAGAGCCTCGTCACCGAGCGTGACCGCTGCCCGGTGCGCTTCCTCGGCGATCTCGGTGGCGCGGACCAGCTCGCCCGCCTCCGCGAGCACGGACACGAGCTCGCATGCCGCCATCACGCGCTCGGGATCGGTCGGCACGAGCAGCTCGTAGGCGCGCCCGAGCAGGTTCACGCCGCCGGGGACGTCGCTCCGGGCGCGCGCCCGCCGTCCGGCAGCTCCGAGATGGTGCCCGGCTCGCTCGGCGAGCGCTCGCGTCCGGTCGTCCAGCAGCCCGAGCTCGGAGCGGTACCGGAACGCCTGCTCGCAGTGGTAGCCAACGAACTCCTCGTACTCGGCCGAGCGCTCGCCTGCCGTGCGCTCGAGCAGGTCCGCGAACCGCTCGTGCAGGTCCGCGCGCTCCTGCTTGGGCATCGCCTCGTAGGCTGCCTCACGGATCAGGAGGTGGCGGAACCGATACGCCGCACCGCCGCCCATGTCGGACGCGCTGGGGTGGACAAGATCCTTCCGCAGCAGCGAGCCGAGGTGGTCCGCGACGCGCTCGCGGACGCCCTCGGCGGCCAGGTGCTCGACGGTCGAGCGCTGGAAGACCTCGCCCTCGATCGCGGCGCACTCGAGCACGGCGCGCTCCGGCGCCGTCAGTCGGTCGAGCCGCGCGGCCACGAGCGCGGAGATGGCCGGCGGTACGTGCACGGTGGCGAGGTCGACGGTCGCGACCCACTCGCCCTCCTTCTCCACGAGGACGCCGTCGTCGATCAGCATGGAGAGCATCTCCTCGACGAACAGCGGGTTGCCCTGGGCGGCGGCGCGGATCCGCTCGCGGATGTCTGGTGTGAGGGCCGGCAGCCCCAGCAGGTTCGCGAGCAGCGCGTCGGACTCGGCCTCGCCGAGCGGCTCGAGCAGCACCTGTGAGGCTCGGAGCTTTCCTCCGCCCCAGCCTGGACGCGCATCGAGGAACTCCGGCCTCGCCATGCACAGCAGCAGGATGGGGGCGTCGCGGCTCCAGTCGGCGACGTGGTCGATCGCGTCCAGGAGCGCCGGCTCAGCCCAATGGATGTCGTCGAACACGGCGACGACTGGGCGATCGACGGCGAGCGTCTCTAGGAACCGGCGGACCGCCCATCCGGGCTCGGCCTGGACCGACGTGTCCAGGCCGAGGAGCGCCGCGAGGTGACGTGCGACGACGCTCCCGTCCGGCGCTGCGCCGAGGAGCGTCCGGATCCGCTCGTGCACGCGGTCGGGTGGGTCGCCGTCCTCGATGTTGGCGGCTCGCGTGACGATCTCGGTCACCGGCCAGAACGTGATGCCCTCGCCGTAGGACAGGCATCGACCCGTGAGCACCAGGGCCGAGCCATCGAGCGTGCTCAGGAGCTCGCGCGCGAGGCGCGACTTCCCTATGCCCGCGGGACCGAGGATCGTGAACAGGTGGCAGGCGCGGTCGGCGACGGCGCCCTCGAAGGCGTCGTGGAGCATCCGCAGCGGACGGTCGCGTCCGACCATCGGCGAGTCCATGCGCCGCTCGTGCCCGGCCGCTCCGCGCCTCACGTCGAGAAGCCGGTACGCGCCCACGAGCTCCGCCTTGCCCTTCAGCGCGAGTGGGTCCACCGGCTCGACCGAGACCGCATCCCGCGCGAGCTCGTAGGTGGCCTCGCCGAGCAGGATCTCGCCCGGACCTGCCGCCTGCTCCAAGCGGGCTGCGGTGTTCACCGTGTCACCCGTCACCAGGTTCTGTCGGGCCGAGGGATCGCCAGCGACGACCTCGCCCGTGTTCACGCCGATCCGCGTGGCGATCGAGACCCCCCACTCGGCCTCGAGGTCGGCATTCAGCTTCTCGAGCGCGACCTGCATGTCGTGCGCGGCACGGACGGCCCTGACCGCATCGTCCTCGTGCAGGACGGGGATGCCGAACACGGCCATGACGGCGTCGCCGATGAACTTCTCGACCGTGCCGCCGTGGGACTCGAGCACCTGCTGCATGCGCTCGAAGTAGCGGGTCATCACGCGGCGCAGCGACTCGGGATCCAGGCGCTCGCCGAGCGCGGTCGAGCCCGTCACGTCGCAGAACAGCACCGTGACGACCTTGCGGATCTCGCGCGCCGGCGCCGAGGGCGTGTCGAGTCGCGTCCCGCACTCCGAACAGAACCTGCCACCCTCGGGGTTGTCGTGGCCGCAGCTCGGGCAGGCTCCCATGGACGACGATCAGGCCTCGCACACCAGCATCCGCGGAGCATACGCCGCCGAGCCGCTCGACGGTGCCCGATCTCCGCCCGGGGCGCCGAGCCCGGGTCAGCCCTCGACGGCCCGCCGTGCCTCGCGCCGCGTGAGCCGCAGCGCGATCAGGATCAGGGTGAAGCTCAGCGCGAGGATCAGCGCCGCGACCGCGTTGACGACCGGGGTGACGCCGAACCGGATCATCGAGTAGATGCGGATCGGGAACGTGATGACCGTCGGACCCGCCGTGAAGAACGCGATGATGAACTCGTCGAACGAGAGCGTGAATGCGATCAGGGCGCCGGCCACGACCCCGGGCAGGATGACGGGGAGCGTGACGCGGAAGAACGTGCCGAGGCGGCCGGCGCCTAGGTCCTGCGCCGCCTCCTCGATCGACCGGTCGAAGTACCCGAGGCGCGTGCGCACGATCGCCGCCACGAACACCATGTCGAACACCACATGGGCCATGACCACGGTCTGCACGCCGAGCGTGATCCCCGCGAGGGTGAAGAACGAAAGGAGCCCGATCGCGAGCACGATGTCGGGGACCACGGCCGGCAGGAACATCACCGTGTCGAGCAGGGTGCTCCGGACCGTGCGCTCGAGGCCGAGCGCGAGCAACGTGCCGATCACGGTCGAGATCCCGGTCACGCCGAGCGCGACGGTCGCGCTGGTCCTCAGCGCGGCGAGGAGGTCGTCGCTGCGGAGCAGCTCCCCGTACCACTTCGCGGAGAAGCCGCCCCACGAGGTCGGCAGGCCCGAGGCGTTGAACGACAGCGCCACGAGCACGAGGATCGGCGCGTACAGGAACACGTAGACCAGTCCCAGCTGCGTGCCGAGCAGGACATCGCGCCGACGTCCGGGTTCACGCGCCACGCGCCACCGCCCTGCGCTCCCGCGTCAGGACGCGCGCCTGCACGAGCAGGAGCACGGTCGTCACCACGAGCACCGAGATCGACAGGGCCGCACCGAACGGCCAGTCGCGCGCCTGGAAGAACTGCGCCTGGATCAGGTTCCCGACCATGATCGTCTTCCCGCCGCCGAGCAGGTCCGGAACGATGAAGTTCCCGAGCGTGGGAACGAACACGAAGATGCAGCCCGCCATCACGCCCGGCAGGGTGAGGGGCAGCGTCACGCGGAGGAAGGAGCGCGCCGGCCCGGCGCCCAGGTCCCCTGCCGCCTCGCGCGGCGCGGAGCCCAGCCGCTCGATCGCCGAGAACAGCGGCAGGACCATCAGCGGCAGGTAGGCGTACAGGAGCCCAAGGACGATCGCCGAACGCGTGCCCATCAACGTCAGCGGCTCATCCACCAGGCCGGCGGCGATCAGCGTCCGGTTGATCAAGCCCTGCCGGTTGAGCAGGACCATCCACGCGTAGGTTCGGATGAGCAGGTTCGTCCAGAACGGCAGCAGGATGAGGATCAGCAGCGGGAGGCGCCAGCGGGCCGGACGGGTCGCGATGAAGTACGCCGCCGGATACCCGATCAGCAGCGCGAGCGCCGTCGTGAGCAGCGCGATCCGCAGCGACGTCCACAGGACGCGCAGGAACAGCGGGTCGAGCGCGCGCTCGAAGTTGCGCAGCGTGAAGCGATACTCGACGCCCCCGAACGGGCCACGCGTGAAGAAGGCGTAGAGCAGGATCAGGCCGACCGGGAGCGCGAACAGCACCAGCCACGACACGAGCCCGGGACCGAGGAACAGCGCGCGGGGGAGCCACCGACCGCCGGGTCCGGCGGCCCCCCCTGCGTGAGGTCGTGCGCTCGAGGCGCCGCTCACCGCGCCGCCGTCAGCTCGCCTTGATCTGAGCCGCCGCGTCGGTCCACAGGGAGACGGCCTCCCCTGGGTCCCGGAGCGATTCGTAGCCGAGGAGCTCGACCGGAGACATCCCTAGGTTCGGGAACTGCTCGATGAGCGCGGGGTCGAGCTGTTCCATCGCCGCCTGGTTCGGCACCTTGTAGTAGACGAGCTCGGCCACCGCCACGCCGTTCTCGGGCCGGAGCACGTAGTCGATGAACGCGTGCGCCGCCTCCTTGTTCTCCGAGGACTCGAGGATGACCATCGTGTCCGTCCAGAGGTCGCTGCCTTCCTCGGGGACGACGAACTCGATGTTCGGATCCTCGGCGATCCCGTAGTTGCACCACCCGTCCCACGCCTGGACGAGGGAGGCGTTGCCGGCCACGAGCTCCGAGTAGAACGTCGTGTCGTCGAACCCCTTCAGGTTCGCCTTCGCCTCGATCGTCCACCGCGCCGCCTCGTCGATCTCGGCGGCGTCGGTCGTGTTCATCGAGTAGCCGAGCGACAGGAGCGCCGGCTCCAGCAGCCACGGATTCGTGCCGAGCATCGTCATCTTGCCCTCGAGGTCCGCCGGCGGGTCGTTGAACACGGTCCAGCTCGTCGGCGCGGTCTCGACCAGGTCGGTGCGGTAGCAGATCCCGGTGGTTCCCCACGTGTAGGGGACCGAGTGCGCATTGCCGGGGTCGTACCCGAGCTCGTTCGCCTCGGGGTACAGGTTCGACAGGTTCGGGATCAGGTCGTGGTCGATCTCGGCCGCCCACCCCTGGCCGACGAGCGTCTGCAGGTAGTTGCCCGACACGAAGACGAGATCGAAACCGCCCCCGTCGGCGGCCTGTATCTTCCCGACGACGTCCTCGTTCGTCGTTTGAACGGTGAGCGTCACGTCGACGCCTGTCTCCTCCTCGAAGGCTTCGATCAGACCTTCCGGCGTGTACGCGTCCCAGTTCGAGATCGTGAGCGTCTGATCCTCGAGCGGGACGGACGCTCCGCCGCCGCCGTCCCCGCCGGCGCATGCGTTCACCGTGAGCGTGAGGACGGCGAGCGTCGCGAGCAGGACCTTGGACCGACCGATGCGAGTCATGCCTCTCCTTCCCGTTCCTCCGGGCTGGAGCCCGGCTCCCTGAGCGAGGTCGCCGCCGACCGTAGCCGGTGCCGGCGAGCGAGTCAACGCGCGGCCGAGCGATAGCTCGATGGGTGCCACCAGCAGCGGTTTCGGGGTAGATTCCGAGACGAAGAGCGGGGCCGCCCGGCCTTCCCGCGCATCACACCCTTCCGCGAAAGGACCAGTCATGCCGCGTCGTGTCCTCATCATGGGAGCCGCGGGTCGCGACTTCCACAACTTCAACGTCGCGTATCGGGGCGATCAGCGCTACGAGGTCGTGGCCTTCACCGCCACGCAGATCCCGTTCATCAACGACCGCACCTACCCGGCATCGCTTGCCGGCGAGCGGTATCCGAACGGCATCCAGATCCACGACGAGAGCGAGCTCACACGTCTCATCAAGGAGCTCGAGGTCGAGGACGTCGTCTTCAGCTACTCGGACGTGAGTCACGAGTACGTGATGCACAAGGGGAGCGAGGCTCTCGCCGCCGGCGCGAGCTTCGTGCTGCTCGGGCCGAACGAGACGATGCTCGACGCGACGGTCCCGGTCGTCTCGGTGTGCGCGGTGCGGACGGGCTCGGGCAAGAGCCAGACGACACGTGCGATCGCCGAGACCCTGAGAGCAGCCGGCAAGCGCGTCGTCGCGGTGCGCCACCCCATGCCGTACGGCGACCTCGAGGCGCAGCGCGTGCAACGGTACGCGACCCTCGAGGACCTCGAGAAGTACGACACCACGATCGAGGAGCGCGAGGAGTACGAGCCGCACATCACGACCGGAACCGTGATCTACGCGGGAGTGGACTACGGCGACATCCTCGCGCAGGCGCAGGCGGAGTGCGACGTCCTCATCTGGGACGGCGGGAACAACGACCTGCCCTTCTACCGGCCGACCGTGCATGTCGTCGTCGCGGACCCGCTCCGTGCCGGCCACGAGACCAGCTACCACCCCGGTGAGGCGAACCTGCGGATGGCCGACGTCATCGTCATCAACAAGATGGACTCGGCCTCGATCGAGCAGGTGAACGCGCTCATGAAGACGATCCACGAGCTGAACCCCGGGGCGACGCTCGTGAAGGCGAACAGCCGCGTGACGGTGGACGACCCGACGGCGATCATCGGCAAGCGCGTGCTCGTCGTCGAGGACGGCCCGACGCTCACGCACGGCGAGATG
>CAYUSA010000003.1:0-87850 GCA_964447335.1 uncultured Actinomycetes bacterium | reverse complement strand
CATCGCGTAGAGGATCCTGCGGTGGACCGGCTTCAGACCGTCGCGGACGTCGGGGGGCGCGCGGCCGACGATGACCGACCAGGCGTAGGCGAGATAGGACCGCTGGATCTCCTCCTCGCTCCCGAGGGGCTCGACCCGGCCGCGGAACAGCGTGACGTCGCCGCCGCCTCCCCCACCCGCGCGACGCCTAGACATCGAGGTTCCGTACGTCCTTGGCGTTCTGCTCGATGAACTCCTTGCGCGCCGCGACGTCCTCGCCCATGAGGATGGTGAACAGGCGGTCGGCGAGCGCGGCGTCCTCGAGGTTGACCTGCAGGAGGGTGCGCCTCTCCGGGTCCATCGTCGTCTCCCACAGCTGGTCGGGGTTCATCTCGCCGAGACCCTTGAACCGCTGCGGCGTGTCGAACTTCTTGTCGCCGTTCTGCTTACGGAAGTCCGACCACTGCTTCTCCGTGTAGAAGTAGTTCGCCTTGCGCTCGACCATCACCTTGTACAGCGGCGGCTGCGCGAGGTAGATGAACCCCGCGTCGATCAGCTCGCGCATGTTCCGGAAGAAGAAGGTGAGCAGCAGCGTACGGATGTGGGCGCCGTCCACGTCGGCGTCCGCCATGAGCACGATCCGGTGGTACCGCGCCTTCGCGAGGTCGAACTCCTCGCCGATCCCGGTGCCGATCGCGGTGATGAGCGCCTGGATCTCCTGGTTCTCGAGGACCTTGTGCAGTCGTGCCTTCTCGACGTTCAAGATCTTGCCGCGGATCGGCAGGATCGCCTGGCTCGCGCGGTCCCGCGCCTGCTTCGCCGAGCCGCCGGCGCTGTCACCCTCGACGATGTAGATCTCGCAGGCAGCGGGGTCGGTGAGCTGGCAGTCCGCGAGCTTGCCCGGCAGGCCGCCGCCCTCCAGGAACGACTTGCGGCGTGCGATGTCGCGCGCCTGCTTGGCCGCCATCCGCGCCTTCGCCGCCGACGAGCCCTTCGTGACGATCCGCTTCGCGTCGCCGGGGTGCTCCTCGAGCCACGTCATGAGGTGCTCGTTCACGGTCGTCTCGACGAGCGAGCGCATCGTGGTGTTGCCGAGCTTGGTCTTCGTCTGGCCCTCGAACTGCGGGTCGCGCAGCTTCACCGACACGATCGCCGTGAGGCCCTCGCGCACGTCCTCGCCGGTGAGGTTGTCCTCCTTCTCCTTCAGCAGGCCCTTCGCGCGCGCGTAGCGGTTCACCACGTTCGTGAGGGCCTTCTTCAGACCCTCCTCGTGCATCCCGCCCTCGTGCGTGTTGATCGTGTTCGCGAACGAGTGGATCGACTCCGCGTAGCCGGTGTTCCACTGCAGAGCGATCTCGGCCTCGGCGTCGCGCTCCTTCACCTCCATCGAGATGATGCGGTTGTGGATCGCCTCCTTGCCCGAGGACAGGTGCTTCACGAAGTCGGCGATGCCGCCGGTCGCCTTGAAGACCTGCTTCGCGGCGGGGGTCTCGCGCTCGTCGACGAGCTGGATCTCGATGCCCTTGGTGAGGAACGCCTGCTCCTGCAGCCGCTCGGCGAGGAGACGGCGGTCGAACTCGGTCGTCTCCGTGAAGATCTCGGTGTCGGGCCAGAACGTGATGACCGTGCCCGTCTTCGTGCTCGCCTTGCCCTTCGTGAGCTTCGTCGTCGCCTTGCCCCTCGAGTACGACTGGCTCCACGTGGTGCCGTCCCGCATGACCTGGGCGATCATCTTCTCCGAGAGCGCATTCACGACCGACACGCCCACGCCGTGCAGGCCTCCGGAGATGTGGTAGCCCTCGCCGCCGAACTTGCCGCCCGCATTCAACGTGGTGAGCACGACCTCGACGGCCGGCCGCGGGTCCTTCGCCTTGGGGATCGGCTTGACGGGGATGCCCCGGCCGTTGTCCTCGACCTGGCAGGAGCCGTCCTTCACCAACCGCACGACGAGCCGGTCGCAGAACCCGGCCATCGCCTCGTCGATCGAGTTGTCGACCACCTCGTACACCAGGTGGTGCAGTCCTCGGACGCTGGTGGTCCCGATGTACATGCCCGGCCGCAGCCGGACGTGCTCGATGCCCTCCAGGACCTGGATGTCCTGCGCCTCGTAGTGACCCGGCTTCTTGGCCTTCGTGGCTGCTGTGCTTGCCAATCGCCCTCCACTCGCACGGGCACGCCGGGGGTCCCGTGCGCCGTTCTGGGGGCCTCGCGAAACGCGCCGAACACGCCCCATCATCCTATCATCGGGAAGCCCCTCCGACCCGGTTCCGCGGGCCCCCCATGCATCCTCGGAGCCGTTGCGCTACAACGCTTTGCGAGGCTCCCCGCGGACCACGACCTGGACCCGCTTGACCTCCTCTCCGCCGAGCGCCGCGTTGGCTCGCTTGCGGATCTCGCCGCCGAGGAACCGCGCCTGCGCGCCCCACGGTCCCGAGCTCGCCGCGACGACGAGCACCCCCTGCTCGAGCGTGACCGGCGCCGTCTCCGACGCGAGCCGCGGTCCGACCACGCCCTCCCACGCCGCCGTGAGACGGCCGATCGGCAGACCGCGGGCGAACAGGCGCTCGCGCAGGAGCCCGTCGAGCACGTCGCCGAGCTTGGCCTCCTCCAGCGTCCGTTCGTCGCGGCGGCCTCGCCACCCCTTGCTGTGCGGCATCAGATCCGCACTTCCACGCGGCCGGCCCGGACGTCCAGGATCCGCACGGCCTGCGCCGGCACGTGCGCCTCGTCCGCGACCGAGACGAATACTTGGCCTCGGGCCTCCAGACGCTCCGCTACCCGGCGCTGCCTCGCGGGGTCGAGCGCCGAGAACGGGTCGTCCAGGAGCACGACCGGCCGCTCCCCGACCTCGACCGCGATCGCCGACGCGAGCCCGAGCCGCAGGCAGAGCGCCGCCGCCCACGCTTCGCCGTGCGACGCGAAGCTCCGCGCGCCGAGGTCCCGGACGGCGAGCCCCAGCTCGTCCCGGTGCGGCCCGACGAGCGTGGTGCGGCGGATCAGCTCGTCCGCGCGACGCTCGGCCAGACGCCGCGCGAAGGTTTCCTCGAGCGCCTCACCCGGGACCGACGGCTGGTACGCACAGTCGAGCCCGTATCCCGCGACGTGCCGGTACTCGTCCTCGGCCGTCGGCGTGAGCCGCGAGACCGCCTCGGCCCGGAGGCGCATCAGGGCGCAGCCCGCTGCTATCAGCTCCGCGTCCCAGGTCTCGAGGCCCGGCGGCGCCCCCCGCCCCTCCCAGTCCTTCAGCAACCGGTTCCGCTGGCGGAGCACCCGGTCGAACGCCGTGATCGCCGACTCCTTCAGCGGCCACAGGGCTCGGATCGCCTCATCGAGGAACTCACGCCGCTTCGATGGGTCGCCGATCACCACCATGAGGTCGTCCGGCCCGAAGAACACGGCCCGGACCTGCCGACGCAGGTCCCGCTTGCGCCGCACGGGCGAGCGGTTCACCTGCGCCCGGTTCGCACCACGGCCGGGGATCTCGACCTCCACGAGCACGCGCCCGAGCTCGGTCTCGACCTCCCCGCGTGAGTAGGCGGCCTCGGCGCCGCGGCGAACGATCGGCTCGGTCGAGGAGGTCCTCGGCGACGCGAGGAAGAACAGGAACGCGATGCCCTCGAGCAGGTTCGTCTTGCCCTCGCCGTTCGGGCCGACCACGGCGATAAGCCCCCCGGGGACGTCCTCGACCCTCGTCGCGGCGTGGTTGCGGAAGTCCCGGAGCTCGGCCCAGGCGAGGCGCAACGGTCCTGCGCGCCTAGCCGACCGGGGTCGGCAGGCGAATGGGCATGACGAGGTACGTGAACTCGTCGCTCTCCCCACGCACGATTCCCGGCTTCAGCCCGTCGCGAACCTCGAGGTGTACGGTCTCCCCCGTCGCCGCCGCGAGCCCGTCGGCCAGGTAGTGCGGGTTGAAGGCCGCCGTGATCTCCTCGCCCTCGTATCGAGCCTCGACCGCCTCGACCGCCTGGCCGAGATCCGGCGAGGACGAGCTCAGCTTCACGCCGAGCGCGTTGAACTCCATCCGAACCGGTGAGGTGTCGCGGGCGAGGAGGCCGACCCGGTGAACGGCATCCATGAGCTGCTGGCGCGAGACCGTGAGCCGGCTCTCGTACGCCTCGGGCAGGAGCTGGCGGTAGTTCGGGAACTCACCCTCGATGAGGCGTGACGTCAGCGTGAACGTGCCGACCTGGAACGAGACCTGGCTCTCGTCGACGAAGATGTCCATCTCCGTTTCGTCGAGGGCCTGGGCCGCGCGCCCGGCCTCGGACAGCGCGCGCTCGGGCACGATCGCCTTCGCCTCACCGGCCGAGGTCGCCACCAGGTCCCGCACCGCGAGGCGGTACGAGTCCGTGGACACGAGCGTGACACCCTCGCGGCTGATCTCGAGGAGCACGCCCGTGAGCACCGGGCGGGCCTCGTCACGCGAGGCGGCCCGCGCCACCTGGCCCACGGCCTCAGCGAACGCGCCGCCGCCGACCACAATCCGGGTGCCGCTCGGCGGCTGGAGCGACGGGAAGTCCTCGGCGGGAAGCAGCCGGAGCGCGCCTTCGTACGCCGCGCACCGGATCCGCGCCTGAGCCTGGTCCGCCTCGAACTCGACCGGGGCGTCGGACAGGCTCTTCACCGTCTCGCCGAGCAGGCGAGCGGGGACCAGCGCCACCCCGTCCTCGGTCACTTGGACGTCGACCGTGAGCCGTGCGGAGACCTCGAGATCGGTCGTGGTGAGCGTCAGCCCGCCGGCGGGGCGCGCCTCCATCAAGACACCCGTGAGTGCCGGGATGCCGGGACGCGAGGACACCCCGCGCTGAACGGTCTGGAGCGCCTCGGACAGGGCGTCTCGGTCACACCGGAACCTCACGTGTCCACCTCCTCACTGCTTCTCGTGATGGTCTCTAACTTCAGTCAGTAGTGGTAGGGGCTGTGGAAAACGGGACAAACCCCCCATCATCCGAGCGTACGGGCACCCACCGACATGTGGACGCCGTGGGGAGAACCGCGGGAACCTGGGGCTGGCGGGGGAAGCGTCCACCGCCGTTCCCCGGTTTCCCACCATCCCATGCACCATGGCTCAGGAGCTCCTCGAGCGGTCGCGGATGATCCGCGAGAGATCTTGAACCTGGCGGTAGACGGGCTCGCGGTCACGCATGTTCTTGTCGATCTTCGTTACCCCGTGCAGGACCGTGGTGTGGTCGCGGCCGCCGAAGAGCTCACCGATCCGGACGTAGGACATCGCCGTGCACTCTCGAAGCAGGTACATCGCCACATGACGAGCGGTGGTGAGCGGCCGTGAGCGACTCGGCGACACGAGGTCGTCGATCGACAGGCTGAAGTAGCGCGCGGTCTCCTCCAAGATGAGCCCCGGCGGGATCTCGGCCACGGTCTGCGGCAGGAGGTCCTCGAGGGCCTGTTCGGCGAGCTCGGTCGTGAGCGGGTGCGCGGTCAGATCGCTCCACGCCACCACGCGCACTAGCGCCCCCTCGAGCTCGCGGATGTTCTGGTCGAAGCGCGAGGCGATGAACTCGATCACGTCGTCGGGAACGTGCACGGCCTCGCGCTGGGCCTTGAGCTGCAAGATCGCGATCCGCGTCTCGAGGTCCGGCGGCTGGACGTCGACGCACAAGCCGAGGCGGAACCGGCTCTGCAGCCGCTCCTCCATCCCAAGCTCCTGGGGTGGCCGGTCCGAGGCGATCGCGATCTGGCGCTCCTTCTCGTGCAGGGCGTTGAAGGTGTGGAAGAACTCGGTCTGGGTCTCCTCGCGCTTGGCCAGGAACTGGATGTCGTCGATCAGCAGCACATCCACGTCCCGGTACCGTGCGGCGAACTGGTAGCCCTGGCGCTCACGCACAGCCTTCACGAACTCGGCCATGAAGCTCTCCGAGGTGACGTACTTCACGCGCAGGCGCGGCGCGAGCCGGTGCATCTGGTGGCCGATCGCCACGAGCAGGTGCGTCTTGCCAAGGCCGACCCCTCCGTAGATGAAGAGCGGGTTGTACGCCTTCGACGGGGGTGTCTCGGCAACAGCCATCCCGGCGGCGTGGGCGAACCGGTTCGAGGGGCCGGGCACGAAGGTGTCGAACGTGTAGTTCGGGAACGGCAGGCCCGGTGCTCCTAGGGGAGACGCGGGCACCGGGCGCTCGAGGCCGGGGGATACCTCGATGACCGGCTCAGGTTGCGGCGGAACGGTTCCCGCCGGATCGGCGCCGAGGTGGATCCGCACCGAGTCGCCGGCGACCTCTGCTGCCGCGCGCTGGATGAGCTCCACGTAGTGCTTCGCGAGCCAGTCCCGGACGTAGTCCGAGGGCGCTTGAACCTCGAGCACGCCGTCGTGCAAGCTCGTGGCCCGAACGCCCGTGAACCACATGGCGAAGGAGCTCTCCGGGAGCTCGCGCCGAGCGCGATCGACCACGTGGGACCAGGTACGATCGGCGGCTTCCTCGAACGATGCGACAACCATATCCACAACGCCTTTCCACACGTGTGGAAACATCCGGGAAGGCTGAACCGAGCGTCCCGTAGGGAGGGGGCGGGCGCGCCCTGGGGGAAGGCGGGCCGGAGCATAGCACCGGCGTTTTCGACAAGCCCTGGTCGAGAGCCCCTTTTGACGGTCTTTCTCCGGGCGCGGGCTTTGTCCCGCGTCGATGCGCTCTCGTATACTCTGCCGCGCCGGCCGAGGAGCCGGCTTTCCTACCGAAGAGGCCTCGATGACCAAGCGCACGTTCCAGCCCAACAACCGTCGGCGCAAGAAGACCCACGGATTCCGGCTCCGGATGCGGACCCGGGCCGGTCGCGCCATCCTCGCGCGCCGCCGGTCCAAGGGCCGCTCGCGCCTGTCTGCCTAGCCACGACGAACGTCGGGCGGATCCTCGACGAGGGTAGAACCCTGCACGGAACCCTGGTGGTAGCCTTTCTCGCGCCCGGGCGGGGGCAGGTCGCGTTCGTCGCAGGTCGCCGAGTTGGAGGTGCCGTGGCGCGCAACCGAGCTCGGCGGATCATGCGGGCGGCGTGGCGGGAGCTCGCGCCCCGGGTGCGAGATGGGTTCGACCTCGCATGGGTGGCCCGGGGGGCCGTCCGCGGGGCCAAGACGCAGGATCTGGTGGCGGAGATGGACGAGCTGCTGACGCGCACACAGGTGATCGCTCCGTGAGCCGTGCCCGTTCGTTGCTGTGGGCCCTCGGCGCCCCTGCGCGATGGGTGCTCCTCGTGCTGATCTGGGTCTATGGCGTCACCCTGTCGGGTTGGCTCGGCGGCCAGTGCCGCTTCTACCCGACCTGCTCCCACTATGCCGAGGAGGCCGTCCGCGTGCACGGAGCGCTCAAGGGCAGCGCGATGGCCACATGGAGGATCGCTCGGTGCGGACCGTTCACCGGTGGGGGCGTCGACCACGTGCCCCCGCGCAGGACGAGGCACGCTGAGTACGACCCCGTCATACGAGGCATGACGTCGTGATCGCTCTCGCCCCCTGGCAGGCGCTGCTCGACGGGGTCGGGTGGATCATCGCGAAGATCTACGACCTCGTGCCGAACTACGGCGTCACGATCATCCTGCTCACGGTGCTGATCCGGCTGATCCTGCTCCCACTCGGCATCAAGCAGATCCGGTCGATGCAGCACATGCAGCTGATCCAGCCGAAGGTCAAGCAGATCCAGCATAAGTACAAGCAGAACAAGACCAAGCAGCAGGAAGAGATCATGAAGCTGTACAAGGAGTACGGGGTCAACCCGTTCTCCGGGTGCTGGCCGGTGCTGTTGCAGTTCCCGATCCTGATCTCGATGTACTCGGTCCTGCGGCACCCCCAGCACCCCGTGCACATCCCCGAACGCAGCGAGCTCCAGCAGGTCATCGAGCAGCAGATCCCTCAGCTCGAGTCGTCCGCGGACGTCCCGACGAAGCCTGGCCCCCCAGGCGGGACCTCCTTCCTCGGGATGAACCTGCTCTGCGCGGCGACGCAGGCCGGGAACCCGAGGGCCGAGCTCGGGGACAAACCCATCGACGGCAAGGAGATCGTCTATCCCGTGAACTGCGGCGATAGCAGCGTGGACCGGATCCCGTACTACATCTTCGCGGCGCTCATGTTCGGGACGACCTACTACCAGCAGCGACAGATGCAGAAGGCGAGCCCTCCGGGTGCCGCGAGCCAGCAACAGCAGATGCTGCTCAAGATCATGCCGCTCATGTTCGGTGTGTTCGGCATCTTCTTCCCCTCGGGCCTGGTCGTGTACTGGACGACCTCCAACGCTTGGCAGATCGGCCAGCAGTACTTCATGTTGAAGAGCCGCCCGACCGCGGAGATGCTTGCCGCGCGAGCGGCCGAGAACGACAAGGGCGACAAGACGAAGAGGAAGGGCTTCATGACCTCGATGGCGGAGCGTGCCGACACCGAGCGGAAGCGTCGTGAGCAGGCGGCCGGACGCCGGCCCGCTGCCCCAGGCAAGCCCGCCCCCGGGCGGCCTGGCACGCCCAGGAAGGGCTCGAGCGGCAAGCCGGCTCCGGGCAAGGGGACTCCGGGCAAGGGGAAGCCGCCCGCCCCGAAGCCGAAGCCCGGCGCGGGAGAGAGCGACACGGGAGAGGGCGATGGATCAGATCCAGGCGAGCGGTCCTAGCGTCGAGGAGGCCCTGGAGGTCGCCCTCGTGCGTCTCGGCGTGAGCGAGCAGGAGGTGGAGGTCGAGGTCGTCCAGGAGCCTCGCTCGGGATTCCTCGGGATGGGCGGCCAGGAGGCCGTGGTTCTCGTCAAGCTGAAGCGGCGCGCCGACCAGCCCACCGAAGACGAGCTCGACGATCAGGCCGACGCCGCAGCCGACTTCCTCGAGGAGCTCCTGTCCCGGATGGGCATCGAGGCGAGTGTCGAGCCGAACCTCGAGGACGGCACCATGTACGTCGACATCCTGGGTAGCGGGCCGGAGGACGACGACATGGCGCTCCTGATCGGCCGGCACGGCCAGACGCTGGAGGCGCTCCACGAGCTGACCCGCCATGCCGTGCTTCACCGGACGGGCATGCGGTGCCGCGTGGTCGTGGACGTCGAGGACTACCGGAAGCGCCAGCGTGACCGCCTCGTCTCCAAGGCGAGGGAGGCCGCCAAGCGGGTGGTGCGGACGGGTCGCGAAGAGGAGCTCGAGCCGATGAATCCGTTCGAGCGCAAGGTGGTGCACGATGCGGTCGCCGAGGTCGGAGGCGCCGAGAGCTCCAGCCGCGGCGAGGACCCGGAGCGCCGCGTCGTGATCCGCCCGGCCAGCTAGCTCCGGAAGCCCGTCCCTACTCGCCGAGGCGACCCAGGCGGGCTAGGCTGTGTAGGCCCGCCGACCCTGAACATCCTGTTTCACGTGAAACATCGCGACGACTCCTCCGTGCTCCACTCACAGGCCGAGAGCCTCGGCGTGAGCCTTTCCCCCGACAGGGCGGACCTGCTGCTCGGCTTCGAGACCATGCTCCGCGAGCGTGCCGTGCCGGCGGGGATGGTCTCGGCCGCCGACGAGCCCCGGCTCCGGGAGCGGCACGTCCTGGATTGCCTCCGGGCGGTGCCGGAAGTCCTTCCGAGCGACGAGCGCGCCCTGGATCTGGGCTCGGGCGCCGGGCTCCCCGGGGTCATCGTGGCGATCGCCCGCCCCGAGCTGCATGTCGGCCTCGTCGAGGTCAGGCGACACCGGGTGGCGTTCCTCGAGCTCGTGCTCGAGCGACTCGGCATCGGCAACGCCGAGGTCCAGGCGGTCCGGATCCAGGAGCTCACCGCGCCCGTCGATATCTGCTTCGCACGCGCGCTCGCGCCACTCCCGCAGGCTTGGCGGCTGGCGGAGCCGTTGCTAGTGGATCGGGGACGGCTCGTGTACTTCGCGGGCCGGACGGATCGGGCGCCCTCGGAAGCTCCGTGGGCCCGTGCGGAGGTCCGGACGACGCCTGTGCTTGAAAGCGCCGGGCCGCTCGTTATCATGGCGCGGTAGTGACCAGGCGCACCTCCCCGCGGGCGACCCCCGGCTCGTCGAAGGCCACCTCACGCACGCCCGCCAACGCCGAGGCGGGCACGACCCGCTCCTCCAAGGCCACGGATCGCGCTGCCAAGACGACCGCCGCGAAGAAGCCGCGGCCGAGGGCACGCTCGAGGGCATCGACGGTCAAGGCCCGCGCTTCGGCCGGGGTTCGCGTCATCGCCGTCGCGAACCAGAAGGGCGGGGTCGGCAAGAGCACGACGGCGGTGAGCCTCGGGGCGTCCCTGGCGGAGCTGGGATACCGCGTGCTCGTCGTGGACCTCGACCCGCAGGGGAACGCCTCCACCGGCCTCGGGATCCGCCACGAGGCGAGGGACGTCACGGTGTACGACGTGCTTGCCGCCGAGGCGCCGATCGACGGAGCCATCGTCGAGAGCCCGGTCCCCGGTCTCTACGCGATCCCCTCGACGATCGACCTCGCCGGGGCGGAGATCGAGCTCGTCAGCCAGTTCTCGCGCGAGCTCCGCCTGCGCAAGGCCCTCGAGCCGCTCAAGCAGGGGAGCTTCGACTTCGTCTTCTTGGACTGCCCCCCGTCGCTCGGCCTGCTGACGGTGAACGCGCTCGCGGCCGCTCAGGAGCTCATCGTGCCGATCCAGTGCGAGTACTACGCGCTCGAAGGCCTCGGCCAGCTGCTGCGGAACGTTGGCCTTGTGCAGCAGAACGTGAACCCGGACCTGCGACTCACCGGCATCGTGATGACGATGTACGACCCCCGGACCAGGCTCTCGGAGCAGGTCGTGCAGGAGGTTCGCCGGTACTTCGGCGACCGGGTCTACAGGACGGTCATCCCGCGGACCGTCCGGCTGTCCGAGGCGCCCGGCTACGGCCAGCCCATCACCGTGTACGACCCGAAGTCCCGAGGCGCCGAGTGCTACCGCGAGCTGGCGAAGGAGGTCGCCGCCAAGCTCCCTGTGGACGAGCCGCTCCCGGTGTTCGACGGCCTTCCGACGATGAGTCCTTTGCCACCCGCCGAGGCCGAGCCGATGACCGCGCCCCGCCCCCTCCGCCATCCGGGTGATCTGGATACCGAGCACCTGGAAGTCGAGCCCGAGCCAGCCGAGGCGCCAGAGTTCGCACCCGAGCCCGAGGTCGAGGCTGCGACGCTGGCCGAGGCTGAGGTCCTCGAGATCGCGGAGTGGCTCGAGCCCGCACCGGAGCCCGAGGTCGAGGCTGCGGCGACGGCCCCGCCCGAGCTCGCGGCGGCGACGGCCCCGGTCCCTACCGTCGACGTCGAGGAGGCGTGGAGCGCCGAGCAGCCTCCGGTGGAGGCCGACGAGCCCCCGGAGGCGGCTGCGACCCTCGAGACCCAGCCTCCACCTGGCTCGGAGGGTCCGGCCTCGGCGCCGGACGCGGACGGCGCGGAGGAGTGGATCCAGGCGCTCGAGGCTGAAGCGCGAGCCGAGGCCGAGGTTGTCGCTCCACCGGTCGAGTCCCTGCCGATGCGCGAGATCGTGCTCGAGCCTGAACCTGAACCCGGCCCGGTGGTCGAACCCGAGAACGTGGTCCGGATCACCGACCGCGACGCGGCTGGGGACCACGAACCCGCAGGTGGAGATGCACCTCAGGAAGACGAGGACGGAGCCGGCAAGCGACGCTGGAGCCTGTTCCGCAGAGGAGGGAATCGATGACGAAGCGTGGGGGACTCGGTCGGGGGCTGTCGGCGCTCATCCCGGGCGCGCCGGAGGAGATGGCTGCTGGGCTACTCGAGGTGCCGGTCGGCGCCATCGGGCCGAACCGGCGCCAGCCGCGCTCGATGTTCGACGACGAGGCGCTGCAGGCGCTGGCGCTGTCGATCCAGGAGGTCGGGATCCTGCAGCCGATCGTCGTTCGGCGCGTGGGCTCGGCGTTCGAGGTCATCGCGGGGGAGCGCCGGCTTCGGGCGGCGAAGCTCGCCGGGCTCGCCACCGTCCCGGTCATCCTGCGAGAGAGCGACGACGCGGATTCGCTCCGAGAAGCGCTGATCGAGAACATCCACCGGGAGAACCTCAACCCGATCGAGCTCGCGGAGGCGTTCCGGGAGCTGCTCGAGGAGCTCGGGCTGAAGCAGGAGACCCTGGCCGAGCGCCTCGGCGTCTCGCGCTCGCACGTCGCGAATACGATCCGGCTCCTCGCCCTGCCGGCCGAGGTCCAGACCCTGCTCGCCGAGGGCAAGATCCAGGCCGGCCACGGCCGTGCGCTCCTTTCCCTCGCTGACGGCGAGGCACAGAAGACCCTTGCGCTGCGTTCGGCAGCCGAGGACCTCTCGGTCCGCGAGGTCGAGGAGCTCGTGCGCAACTACCTCGAGCATCCGGTGGGCAAGCCCGCGGAGCGGGCGCCGAAGGCGGCCGCCGAGGGGCACGTCGCCTCGCTCGCCGAGGTCGAGGAGATCTTGTCGGAGCAGCTCGCGACCCGGGTCTCGATCCAGATGGGCAAGAAGCGGGGCCGCGTCGTGATCGAGTTCGGATCGGCGGACGACCTCGAGCGGATCGTCTCGGAGATCGTGGGCTCCGGACCGGGGCTCGCGCCCCCCTAGTCGGGAGTGCCGGCGCCACGCGCGAGTGCGAGCTGCAGGATCCGCTCGCACAGGTCCGCGAGGCCCAGGCCGGCCGCCTGCGCGGCCATCGGCAAGAGGCTCGTGTCGGTCATGCCCGGCGAGACGTTGACGTCCACGACCCACGGCCGGCCCTCGCGGTCGACGAGGATGTCGGCGCGGCTGACGTCGCGCTGGCCGAGCGTCCGAAACGCTTGTGTTGCAACGCTTTGGCAGGTGGCGGCGATCTCAGGCTCGAGGCGCGCCGGGGCGTGGTACTCGGTGGCGCCGGCCGTGTAACGAGCGGCGTAGTCGTAGATCCCGGACTTCGGCGTGACCTCGACGAGCGGGAGTGGCTCGTCGGGCGCGCCGACCATGGAGGCGGCGACCTCCACGCCGTCGATCTTGCGCTCGACGACCGCGGCATCCGCGAAGGACAGCGCGTTCATCACGGCCTGGGGCAGGTCGGCCTCGCGTTCGACGAAGCTGAGGCCCATGGCCGAGCCGGCGCGCGAGGGTTTCACGACGGCGGGGAGCTCGACGCGCTCGGCCAGTCGGTGCAGGATCGCGCCTGCGCCGAGGTCTCGCAGCGCGGTCGCCTCGATGGCCGCCCAGGGCGGTGTCGGCACGCCGGCCGCGTCGAGGATCTCCTTCGCGAGGACCTTGTCGAACGTGGTCTCGCAGGCCAGGGGCGCCGTACCCGTGTACGGGATCCGCAGGAGCTCGAGGAGCCGCTGGACGGTACCGTCCTCGCCCTCCTTGCCGTGGAGTGCGACGTAGCACGCCGACACCGTTGCAGCCAAGAGGGTTTGGACCAGTTGCACCTCGGCGGGATCGACGACGAACGCGTCGTAGCCGTGTGAGCGGAGCGCGGTCATCACCCGATGGCCGGAGCGCAGGGACACCTCGCGCTCGGGCGAGCGCCCGCCGGCCAGGACCGCGACACGCTCTCCACTCATCCGGACAGCGACCGGTACAGCTCCTCCTCGTCCGCGAGGAGCTCGCCGAGCCGCTTCACCCCCTCCTGGATCCGGTCCTCGGTCGGGTAGCAGAACGCGAGCCGCATCTGGTCGGTGCCTCGGCCGTCAGGATAGAACGCGGTACCGGGCACGTAGGCGACTCGACGCTCGACGGCGGCGGCGAGGAGCGCGCGCGCGTCGAGGTACGGCGGAAGGGTGACCCAGACGTAGAACCCCCCGGCCGGGGTCGTCCACGTGGCGTCGGCGGGGAAGCGCTCGGCGAGCGCGGCGAGCATCACGTCTCGCCGCCTCCGGTAGGTGTCCACCAGTCGTGTGAGGTTCGTCCGCCACGTCTCACCGGAGAGATACCGCTCGGTGATCAGCATATTGAGGTTGCTGCCGCACAGGTCGGCCGCCTCCTTCGCGAGGATCAACCGTTGCAGTACACCGGGTTCGGCCAGAGCCCACCCGACCCGCACCCCGGGGGCGAACACCTTCGAGACGGTCCCGAGGTAGATGACGTTCTGGGGATCCATCGAGCGGAGCGTGGGCTCGGGCTCGCCCTCGAAGCGTAGCAGGCCGTAGGGGTTGTCCTCGACGATCGGGATGTGGGCCTCACGGCAGAGGGCGACGAGGTGCTCGCGGCGTGTGTGTGACATCGTCACACCTGCCGGGTTGGAGAAGTTCGGGACCGTGTAGACGAACTTCGGGCGGGCGCCCTTCACGAGAGCCTCCTCGAGCCGCTCGACGACCATGCCCTCGTCGTCGAGGTCGACCTGCAGGTACCGAGGCTCGTAGGCGCTGAACGCGGAGAGCGCGCCGACGTAGGCGGGCGCCTCGATCGCGATGAGGTCGCCTGGATCGATGAGCACCTTGCCCACGAGGTCGAGCGCCTGCTGCGCACCCGTCGTGACCACCATGTCCTCGGGATCGGCGATCGTGGCCTCCTCGGCCATCAGCATCGCGAGACGCTCGCGCAGGTGCGGCGAGCCCTGCCCGCCGCCGTACTGGAGCGCGACGTCGGGCTCCTGCATCAGCACCGCTTCCACGACCTCGAGGACCTGCTCGGCGGGCAGCGCTTGGACGTAGGGCATGCCGCCCGCGAGCGAGACGACCTCGGGGCGCGAGGCGACCGCGAACAACGCACGGACCTCCGAGGCGGACATGCCGGCGGTGCGACGCGCGTACAGGTCGACGTAGGGATCGACGTTGAGCTCGGCCATGGGTGGCCAATGGTAGCAACGTCGCAGGTCAGAAGGGGAGAGCGCATCCCATCTTCCCGTTGCCGCCGATCGCAACGCACGGGGTCGACACGATAGGGTGCCGCCCATGACGGACCGGACCTGGCCGTTCGGCCAGTATCCGCGCGGGGGGGTCGTGCGGCTCGGGCCGCACGTGACGGCCTACCACGGCGACGCGTTCCCCATCGCGAACTCGGCGATCGTGCGCGGCCGCGACGCCACGCTCGTGTTCGACGCGAACATCCTTCGGTTCGCGCGACGGCTCCGAGAGCTCACGGCTGAGGACGGGCCGCCGATCACGCACCTGGTGCTCTCGCATCACCACGACGACCACACGTTCGGCGCGATGCACTTCGCACCGCCGGCCCGCGTCCTCGGGCGCGCCTACGTGCGAACGCGTCTCGAGCGCTATGCCGCGATGGATCGCCAGGAACTCGCCGGCTCCTACGAGGACGACGTCTACGACCCCGACGCGCCGGACGAGATCCGCGCCCTCCGGTTCGTGCTGCCGGACGAGGACGTCGAGCGGGAGACCGCGATCGACCTCGGCGGCGTGCGCGTCCGGCTGTTCCCGCTCGCGTCACCCGCGCACACGAGGGGGGACCTGTGGGCCCACGTGGAGCCGGACGACGTCGTGCTCTGTGGCGACCTGTGGTTCGTCGACTGCGAACCGTACTTCGGCAGCGGCTCGGTGGCCGGCGCGGTTGCCGCGGTCGCCGAGCTCCGGACCTGTCGGGCCCGTGCCTACCTTCCCGGGCACGGCCCCGTCGGCGTCATCGGTGACGACGACCCCGTGGAGCGCTTCGGCCGGTGGCTCCTCGAGGCGACCGCGCTCGGGCTCGAGTGCGGGCTCGAGGGCGCGGCTCTCGGCGACGAGGTCCGCGGCCGCTTCGAGGAGCAGCGGGGGCGTTCGGGAGGCGTCGGCTTCGCGCTGCAGATCCCCGGCTTCCTCGAGGACGGCGTCGAGGCGGCGGCTCGAGACCCCGGCGCCGGGAGCTAGCCGGCCGCAACCTGCGGTAAGACCTGCGCTGCAAGGAGCTCGAGCATCGCCGGGTCGTCGACGAGCTCGTGGTTCAGGACGATGCGCTGCACGCCGGCGGCCGCGTACTCGGCGAGGCGCTCGGCGGCCCGGTCCGGCGTGCCGACGATGCAGTCGCGCGAGACATCTTCGAGATAGGCCTCGAACGTGCCGGCGCTCGGGTCGTTGCGGCGGGCGCGCTCGACGCGCGCGTGCCAGGCCGCCTCGTCCTGCCCGACGAGCACCCATGTCATGAGCGAGGTGGTCACGCTCGCCTGATCACGACCGGCGGCGTCGAGCCCGTCACGGATCCGGCCGAAGCGCTCTCGGACCTGCTCGGGTGTGCCGCCGACGGTGTTGAACTCGTCCGCGAAGCGCGCGACGAGTCGCTGCATCCGAGGTCCGGCCGTGCGGCCGCCGAGGACGATCGGCGGATGCGGGCGCTGGACGGACCTGTGGAGGAACTCGCACTCCTCGATCGCGTAGTGCGGGCTCTCGAAGGAGAAGCGCTCCTGCGTGAGGAGGCCGTGCACGATCTCGACCTGCTCCTCGAAGATCTCGAACCGCTCCTCCGTCGGTGGGAACGGGAAGCCGTGGGTGCGGTGCTCCTCCTCCCACCAGCCCGCGCCCATGCCGATCTCGACGCGCCCGCCGGAGATGTGGTCGACGGTCGTGGCCACCTTCGCGAGCACCGTCGGATGGCGGAAGGTGACCGGTGAGACCATCGTGCCGAGCCGGATGCGCTCGGTGCGGGCCGCGAGGCCCGCGAGGATGGTCCAAGCGTCGTTCGAGCCGCGCCCGGGGGCGCCCTGCACCGAGTAGTAGTGGTCCGAGGTGAACAGGGCTTCGAAGCCGAGTCGCTCCGCGGTCTCGGCGACCGCGAGCCACTGTGCCCAGGTCAACCCCTCCTGTCCCTCGAGCATCAGGCAGAAGCGCATCGAGATCTCCTCTTCGCCAGGTCGGCTAGCATCGTGGCATGGAGCGACCGTCCCCCGCTGAGCTCGAGCGTGTCGCGAAGGCGCTCGCGCTCGGCGCGCTGCTCGGGACCGTGATCGCGCTCCTTTCCCGCCGGCAGGCCTGAGGCCGCCGCCGCGAGGCCGGGCCGGATCGACGCCCGCGCTACGCGTCCGGAGCGCCGCCGAGGAACCGGGCCACGCCCTCGGCGATCGCCTCGGCCACGCGGCGGCGGAAGGCGGGCTCCGCGAGCAGGCGTTCCTCCTCCGGGTTCGAGAGGTGCGCGGGCTCGACCTGGACCGCCGGCATCCGCGTCTCGCGCAGGAGCGAGATCGTGAGCGGGTGGATCCCGCGGTCGGCGAGGCCCGCGCCCGCGAGCTCGGCCTGGATGAGCTCGGCGAGGCGACGGCCGGCGGGGGAGTGCGTCGTGGCGGTGCCCCAGTAGGCGCACGTGGCGCCTCGCTCGGCGGGGTCCCCCGCCGCGAGATGGATCGAGATGCACAGGGCCGCGCCGAGGGCGTTGGCCGCCTGGGCGCGCTCGGATGGTGTCGGCTCCTCGCCCGGTGGGCGCAGGAGCATGGGGATCGCCCCCCGGCGCGTGAGGGCGCCCGTGAGCTCGGCCGCGAGCGCGAGGGCGACGTCGGCCTCGCGTGTTCCCGAGCCGCCGAGCTCGCCGGGCTCGCGCGGCCCGTGCCCGGCGTCGACGGCGACGGTGGATCCGGCGAGCGAGGCGACCATCGAGCGGACAGCCTCCTCCTCGCGGACCATGGCGAGGCTCGGACCGCCGAGTGACGGACGCATGCGCTCGAGCGTGCGGACCGTGTCGAGCCCCACGATGCCGTCGACCCGGTCGGCGACGTTGCGCTGGAACTCCATGACGGCCTCGGCGGTGGCGCCGCCGTGGATCCCGTCTTCCTTGCCCGCGTCGAAGCCGAGAGCATTCAACATGCGTTGGAGCTCGCGGACGTCGTCACCGCGGAACGCCGGGGAGCGCAGGTACAGGGTCCGGTCCCCGAGCCGGTAGCCGGCCTCGACGAGCTGGCCCCACGTGTCCGGCCCGATCATGCCGTCCGCCGGCAGGCGCCGCGCGAGCTGGAAGGCGCGGACGGCCTCTTGCGTGGAGGGCCCGAAGACGCCCTCGAACTCGGCGCCGTCGATGCGGTGGCCGAGCTCGGTCAGGCGGTGCTGCACGTCGCGAACGGCGTCGCCCTGGTCGCCCATGCGGATGGTCTGCACCCACCGAGGTTGGCAGCGGGTGGCCGTCGGCGGCAACCCGGGTGGTCCCGGCGCCGCGAGGAGCGGGCTAGGGCAGGTGCGGGTCGATCTCGCGGAGGAGGGCGTCCTTGCCCCGAGCCCCGACGAGCCGAGCCTTCTCCTGCCCGCCCACGAAGAGCATGAGGGTCGGGATGCTCATGACCCCGTACTTGCGCGTGACATCGGGGTTGTCGTCGATGTTCAGCTTCGCGACCTGCAGGGCCTCGGCCTTCTCCTTGCCGATCTCCTCGACCACCGGAGACACCATGTGGCAGGGAACGCACCACTCCGCCCAGAAGTCCACGAGCACGGGCGTCTGCGACCCGAGCACGCGCGATTCGAAGTCCTGATCCGTCACGTCGCCGATCATCGTCATCGTTCGTTCCTTCCATCCGTTCGAGAGCCGCCCCGCGGGCGGCCCGTTCGATGCAACCACGGGGCGCGGGCCCCGATCCCCCTCAGCCGGTGTGGTGGTGCTCCTCGAGGAAGCGCTCCGCGTCGATCGCGGCCTTGCAGCCCTGCCCCGCCGCGGTCACCGCCTGACGATAGATGCGGTCGGTGACATCACCGGCGGCGAACACGCCCGGCGCGCTCGTCGCGGTCCTCGGCTCGTTCACCAAGAGGTAGCCGGTCTCGTCGAGGTCCAGCTGTCCGTGGAACAGGCTCGTGTTCGGTGTGTGGCCGATCGCGACGAACACCCCGCCGGCCGCAAGATCGGAGGCCTCGCCCGTCCTCACGTTGCGCAATCGGACGCCGCTCACGGCATCGTCCCCGAGGATCTCTTCGACGACGCTGTCCCACACGACCGAGATCTTGTCGTTCGCGAGGGCGCGATCCCGCATGATCGCCGAGGCGCGGAACTCGTCGCGCCGGTGCACGATGGTCACCTTGCTCGCGAAGCGCGTGAGGAACGTGGCCTCCTCCATCGCCGTGTCGCCGCCGCCGACGACCACGAGCTCGCGATCGCGGAAGAAGAAGCCGTCACACGTCGCGCATGCCGAGACGCCGCGCCCGCGGAGCCGCTCCTCGCCGGGGGCGCCGATCCAACGGGCGCTCGCGCCCGTCGAGACGATCAACGTCCTTGCCCGCCACTCCTGGTCGCCCGCCCACACGCCGAACGGGCGGCTCGACAGGTCCACGCGGGTCGCCGACTGCGCCACGATCTCGGCGTCGAACCGCGCCACCTGCTTCTCCATCGCATCCATGAGCTCGGGGCCCAAGATCCCGTCCGGGAAGCCGGGGTAGTTCTCGACCTCGGTCGTGAGCATCAGCTGGCCGCCCGCCTCGAATCCCTTCAGGACGAGCGGTCGCAGGTTCGCCCTGGCCGCGTACAGGGCGGCCGTGTACCCGGCCGGCCCCGAGCCCAGGATCACGACATCGCGTTCCTCAGTCATCACGTGCCTTCTGCCTCGTGTGGTTCGGAGGATCTGCTCCCCATGGAGGATAACCGGCGCCTATTCCGTGTCTCGGAGGGCCGAGCGTCGCAGCTTGCCGGGGCCGGTCCTCGGCAGCTCCGGCAGGAGCACGAGCTCTCGGGGCGCCTTGTGCCGCGGCAGTCGCTGCGAGGCGGCTTGGCGGAGCTCGGCGAGCGTGGGGGGATCGGCGGGATCGGCGGGGACGACGAAGGCGACGACCCGCTGCCCCCACTCGGGATCGGGACGGGCGCCGACGGCGATCTCGGCCACCTTCGGGTGGGGGTGCAGGGCGGCCTCGACCTCCTGCGGCCAGATCTTCTCGCCGCCGGAGTTGATGAGGTCGTCCGCGCGACCGACGACGTGCAACCGACCCTCGGTGTCGATCGAGCCGGCGTCGCCGGGCCGGAGCCACCCATCGGACGTGAAGGCTCGCTGCGTGGCCACCGGATCGAGGCGGTAGCCGAGCGTGAGCATCGGCCCCCGGAGCTCGATGCCGCCGTTCGCGTCGATCCGCATCTCCACGCCGGGCAGTGGCCGGCCGTCGTAGACGACGCCGCCACAGGTCTCGGTGAGGCCGTAGGTCTCGACGAGCGTGGCGCCGGTCGCCTCCGCGCGCTCGCGGAGGTCGGCGGGGAGGTGCGCGCCCCCGACGAGGATGCGGCGGAACCGCGCGAGATCGATCCCGGCGCCGAGGAGCCGTAGGAGCATCGTCGGAACCACGGAGGTGAACGCAAGGTCGGGCTCCGCGGCGATGGCCGCGGGGTCGAAGCGGGGATGCACCGTGACCGGCGCGCCGAGGAGCACCCCGCGGAGCAGCACGAGCAGCCCCCCGACGTGCGCGAGCGGCAGGCAGCAGAGCCACGGGTCGCGCGCGGTCGCCTCGAGCGCGAGCGCCGACGCAGCCACCGCGGCGTCGATCGCCGCGCGGTCGAACTGCACGAGCTTGGGCGCGCCAGCGGTCCCCGAGGTGTGCACGATGAGCGCGACACCGGGGTCGGCGGGCACGCCGTCCTCGCGGCGCTCCCACCCCTCGGCGTGCAGGACCACGGTCGGTCGAGCCGAGCGCACGAGGGCCAGCACCTCCGAGGGGGGGAAGCGCAGGTCGACGGGGAACAGGGCGGCGCCGGCGTCCCAGATCTCGCGGACGAGCTCGAGCCACCCACGCGCGGGCGGGAGCGCCACGGCCACGACGTCCTCGGCCGCCAGCCCCGCGTTCTCCAGTCTCCCCACGTGCGATAGGCTAGCTGACACCCTTCGAGTGTCCGCTCTAGGAGTACGCGCTCATGGAACTGATCCCGCAGTGGCAGCCGGCCGGCGAGTACACGGACATCCGGTACGAGACCGCCGAGGGCATCGCGAAGATCACGATCGACCGGCCCGAGGTCCGCAACGCCTTCCGTCCGCTCACGGTGCGCGAGATGTCCCGGGCGTTCGAGGCCGCGAGGGACGACCCCGACGTCGGCGTCGTGGTCCTCACCGGCGAGGGCCCACTCGCGTTCTGCTCGGGAGGGGACCAGAGGATCCGCGGCGATGACGGCTACGTCGAGGACGACACGGGCATCGCGCGCCTGAACGTGCTCGACCTGCAGATCCAGATCCGCCGCCTCCCGAAGCCCGTCGTCGCGATGGTCGCCGGCTACGCGATCGGCGGCGGGCACGTGCTCCACCTGTGCTGCGATCTCACGATCGCGGCCGACAACGCGAAGTTCGGGCAGACCGGGCCGAAGGTCGGCTCGTTCGACGGCGGCTACGGCATCCACCTGCTCGCGCGGCAGATCGGCGAGAAGCGCGCGAAGGAGGTCTGGTTCCTGTGCCGGCAATACGACGCCGAGACCGCGCTCGCGTGGGGCCTGGTGAACGCCGTCGTGCCGCTCGAGCGCCTCGAGGCCGAGACCGTGGCCTGGTGCCGCGAGATGGTGCGGATGAGCCCGCTGGCGCTCCGGCTCCTGAAGGCGGGGTACAACGCGGGGGTCGACGGCCTGGCGGGCGTGCAGCACCTCGCCGGCGACGCGACCCTCTTGTACTACATGACCGACGAGGCGCAGGAGGGGCGGGACGCGTACGTGCAGAAGCGCGACCCCGACTTCTCGCGCTTCCCGAAGCGACCCTGACACCGCATGTCCGGGGTCGAGCGCTCGAGCCGGCCCTCCGTGTGGTGGCACGGCGCCCGCCCGCGGACCCTCGGCGCGAGCGTGACGCCCGTGGCCGTCGGGATCGCGGCCGCGGGGCGGACGGTCATGTGGCGCTCGGCCGCGGCGCTCGTCGTCGGGATCGCGCTGCAGGTCGGGGTGAACCTCGCGAACGACTACCACGACGGCGTCCGAGGGGTGGACACGCACGAGCGGCTCGGCCCGCCGAGGCTCACGTCCTCGGGCATGGCCACACCGAGGTCGGTGCTCGCGGTGGCGGCCGCGTGCGTCGGGGTGGCCGCGGTGGTGGGGCTCGCGCTGGCGCTCGCGACCACGCTGTGGCTGATCCCGATCGGCGCCGCGGCGATGCTCGCGCTCTGGCTCTACAGCGGCGGCCCGAGACCCTACGCGGGGCTCGGCCTCGGCGAGGTCATGGTCTTCGTGTTCTTCGGCGTGATGGCGACGGCGGGGACCGCGTACGTGAACGCCGAGACCGTCACGGCGGCCGCGTGGTGGGCGAGCGTGCCGATGGGCCTGCTCGCCGTCGCGATCTTGGAGGCGAACAACCTCCGCGACATCCCGACCGACCGGTCCGCCGGCAAGCGCACGCTCGCGGTCCGGCTCGGCGAGCACGGCGCGAGGCGTCTCTACCGCGCGCTCGTGGTGCTCGCGCTCGCGTCGGTGCCGGCGGCCGTGCTCGTCGAGATCGCGAGCGAAGGCTCGGGCATGTCGCAGTGGGCGCTGCTCGCGCTCGCGTCGTGGGTGCTCGCGATCCGGCCGATGGAGCAGGTGGGCACGGCCGAGGGCCGGGCGCTGATCCCGGTGCTCGTCGGAACGGCGTTGCTGCAGGCCACGTTCGGGGTCCTGCTGGCGCTCGGCCTGTGGGTGGCGGGGGCGAGCGCGTCGTGAGCGAGGCCGAGCGCTCCTTCGCCGCGTGCTGGTGGATCGTCGACGAGCTCGTCCGCTGCGGCCTCACGGTCGCGTGCGTCTCGCCGGGCTCGCGCTCGACGCCGATCGCGCTCGCGCTCTGGCGCCATCCGAGCGTCCGGGTCCACGTCCACCTCGACGAGCGCGCCTCGGCCTTCTTCGCCCTCGGCGCCGCGAAGGCCACCGGTCGTCCGGTCGCCGTCGCGTGCACGAGCGGCACCGCCGCCGCCGAGCTCCTGCCGGCCGTCGTCGAGGCCTCGATGTCGCGCGTTCCACTCGTCCTGCTCACGGCCGACCGGCCTCCAGAGCTCCGCGGCGTGGGCGCGAACCAGACCATCGACCAGGTCGGCCTCTACGGCACCTACGTTTCGGCTTCGATCGATGCCGAGGTCCCGGGTGACCGCCCCGACGAGTCGTTCTGGCGGCAGATCGCCGGGGACGCGATCCGCAGCACGCTCGGACCTCCGCTCGGACCGGTGCACGTGAACCTGCCGTTCCGCGAGCCGCTCGTGCCCGGCCCCGTCGAGTTGCCCGCGTCGACGCCGTCCGGCTCGGCCCCCGAACTCGTCGCCTCGCCTGAGCCCGAAGAGGTCGAGCAGCTCCGTCTCGAGCTCGCTTCGACCGCCCGCGGCGTGATGCTCGCGGGCTCGCTCCGCGAGCCCTCGCGCGCCGTGATCGAGCTCGCGCGACGGGCCGCCTGGCCGCTCGTCGCCGAGCCGACGTCCGGCCTGCGTGTTCCCGGTGCGCTCGCCGCCGGGCAGCTCCTCCTCGCGGACGAGCGGTTCGCGTCGGCGCACGCGCCCGACGTGGTGCTGCAGCTGGGCGCCGCGCCGACCTCGCGCGCCGGCCTCGGCCTCGTCGCGCATGCCCGTCGGCTCGTGATCGTCGACCCCGACCATCTCGTGGCCGACCCGCATCGCCGTGCCGCGTGGACGGTGCGTGCGGATCTCGCCTCGGTGGCCGAGGAGACTCTCGAGAGACTGGAGGCGCGGGCCGAGACGCCGTGGCTCCACGACTGGCTCGAGGCCGACGCCCGCGCGAGGACGGCCCTCGACGCGGCGATGGACGGGTGGGAGGAGCCGTCCGAGGGCCGTGTGGCCCGGGACCTCTCGGCGGCGCTCCCCGACGGCTCGGTGCTCGTCGTGTCATCGAGCATGCCGGTGCGCGATCTCGACGCCTCGATGGCGCCCCGCGAGGGGCTCGGGGTCGTCGCGAACCGCGGGGCGAGCGGCATCGACGGCTTCGTGTCGACCGTGCTCGGGGTCGCGGATGCGGGCCGACCGACCGTCGCGCTCTGCGGCGACCTGTCGTTCCTGTACGACGCCGGCTCCCTCCTGTGGAGCGCCCGCCGAGGGCACGAGGCGACGTTCGTCGTGCTGAACAACGGCGGCGGCACGATCTTCTCCTTCCTCGGGCAGAAGGACCTGCCCGAGCTCGACGAGCTGTTCACCACGCCGCACGGGCTCGACCTCGGCGTGGTCTGCGCGGCGGCGGGCGCCGGGCACGAGCGCGTCGAGCGCTCGGCCGACCTGGTCCCCGCCGTGCGACGCGCGATGTCCGCTCGTGGCGTGCGCGTCGTCGAGGTCGTGGTCGACGCCGAGCGCAACCGTGCCCACCACGCCGAGCTGGCCGCGATCATCGCGCGTGCGCTCGGCGCCTGACGGATACGCTGCCCGACGATGTGCGCACGATCGATCGGCTACTGGATCCTCGCGCTCGTGCTGATCGGTTTCGGCTTCCTCAGCCTGTTCAGCATCGGGGGGCCGCTGCTGCTCACCGGGCTCGCGATGGTGGCGGTCGGGCCGTGGCGCCGCCGGCGCGACGTGCTGTGGCCGGCGCTCGTGGCGGCGTGGTCCTTCGCGCTCGCGTACGTCCTGGTCGCTCCGCTCGGATGCACCTCGACGTGGACGGCGGTGCCTGCCGGCCCGAGCACCGTCGGGCACGCGAGCTGCACGAACGTCCTCGGTCGACTACTCGGGCGGCGGTGCTTACCAGGCGCCCCTGTTGCCCGCCGTCCTCGTTGCGCTGACGGTGGCTGTGGTCGTCGGCGTGGCGGTGCGCGTGGTGCTCTCGAGGCGTGAGCAGCGCCGCCCTGTGCCGGCGGCCTAGCCCCAGCGGAGCGAGTCCAGGAGCGCCCGGAACTTGCGCTCGGTCTCATCGAGCTCCTGCTCGGGGTCCGAGTCCGCGACGATCCCCGCGCCGGCGAACACGCGGGCGGTCGTGCCGGTGATCTCGGCGCAGCGCAGCGCGATCGCCCACTCGCCGTCACCTCCCGCATCCACCCAGCCGATCGGTCCGGCATAGCACCCACGATCGAGCGGTTCGAGCTCGGCGAGCACGGTGCGCGCGGCGTCGCGCGGCGTCCCACACACGGCCGGGGTCGGGTGGAGCGCCGCCACGAGATCGAGCGCACTCCGCACCGAGGCCTTCAGGATGCCGCGGAACGGCGTCGCGAGGTGCCAGACGTTCGCGGTGCCGAGCAGCTCGGGCTCGTGCGGGTAGGCGAGCTTCTCGCAGAGCGGTGCGAGCACGGCCGCGACGTCCTCGACGACGAGTCCGTGCTCCTCACGGTCCTTCGCCGAGGCGAACAGGTGAGCGGCGGAGCCGCGGTCCTTCCCCGGGTCGCCGTAGCGCGGGGCCGAGCCCGCGAGCGGCGTGGCTGTGACGAGGTCGTCCTCCTTGCGGACGAGGAGCTCGGGCGTCGCGCCCACGAGCGTGCCGGTCGGCACGAGGTCCCCCGCATCGAGCGCGAGCTCGGGCGAGGCGAAGGTGTAGCAGTCGGGGTCGACGGCGCGCAGGCGCCAGAGCAGCTGCTTGGCGTCGAGCTCGCGATCGGCGGCGACGACGATCGACCGCGCGAGCACGACCTTGCGGAGCTTGCCCGCGCGGATCCGCCGCGTCGCCTCGCGGACGGCCTCCGCGTACTCCTGGGGCTCGGGGTCGGGCCGCAGGTGGATGTCCTCGAAGGCATCGTGGGGCAGGGCGCGGCCGGTCCAGCGCTCGCGCTCGGGGTCGAGGGGCGAGAGGCCCTGGAGGTACACGTCTAGCCGCCGGGTCTCGCCCTCGCGGAGGCGGAGCACGGTGCGTTCGGGGACGACGAGGTGAGCGGGCCAGCCGGCGTCGAAGGGGATCGCCCCGACGGCGATCGGGGCCGGGCCGTGGCCGTCGCGGTGGATCTCGCGGAGGCTGGCCTCGACCTCGCGGGCGAGCAGCCACAGGCGGTCCGGTCCTCCCTCGACGCCGATGCGGTCGGCGACCCCGACGGCCGAGACCCCGAGGCCCGCCCGCTCGAAGAAGAACCCCCCCGGGTGGTAGTTCGCGAGCAGGTCGAAGGCGGGTCCGAGCGCGCTCGAGCGGGCGACGAGCGGTGGCACCGGCTAGGTCCTCGTCCCCATGAAGAGTTGCGCGATGCCGCCCGCGAGCGGGATCCTCCGCGCGTCCGCGAAGCCCGCGCGTCGGAGCATCACGAGCAGCTCCTCGGTCGCCGGCAGGTAGGCCATCGAGCGCGGGAGGTACCGATAGGCCTCGCGATCCGAGAGCGCGCCGCCGATGAGGGGCACGACGCGGTGGAAGTAGACGCGGTGGCCGGCGCGCATCAGGGGGTGGTCGGGCTCACTCGCCTCGAGGAGCGCGATCCGTCCTTCGGGGCGGACCACGCGCGCGCACTCCTCGAACAGCGCGCCGAGATCGACGACGTTGCGGAGCGCGAACCCGCATGTCGCGCCGTCGGCCGCGCCGTCGGCGAGCGGAAGGTGGAGGACGTCGGCCTGCACGAGGGGTGCGTCGGTGCGAGCGCTCGCGAGCATCCCGAACGAGAAGTCGAAGCCCACGGCCCGGTAGCCCTTGCCGCGCAGCTCTCGGCAGAAGTCCCCGGTGCCGCACGCGAGGTCGGCGACGAGCGCCCCCCCCGGGAGATGGAGCTCGCGGATCGCGCGCCGGCGCCATCCGACGTCCATGCCGAACGTCATCACGCGGTTCACGAGGTCGTAGCGCCCGGCGATCGTGTCGAAGAGCCCTCGGACCGCGCGCGCCTTCTCCTCGCCCTGCGGGAGCCGCCGGCTCACTCGAGCTTCTCCTCGGCGGTCGCGAGCAGCACGCGCCGGAAGTGGGTGGCGACGAGGTTCGTGACGGCCGGGAGGAGCGTGTCGAAGGCCTCCACGAGCTGCGCGGCCGCCTCGTCCTCGGTGGCCGCGGTGTCGCGGATGGGCTTGCGGACGTGCTCGTCGAACAGCTCGACCGCGCGATCGGCGAGCGCGACCATCGCGGCGTTCGCGTCGCGCGCGAGCGAGAGCAGCTCGCCGAGCGGCAGGCCGAACTCGAGCAGGCGGAGTGCCGCGCGCACGGTCTGGATGTCGGCGCTCGTGTAGCGTGCCTCGCCGCCCTCGGCGACGCCGAGGCGGATGCCCTCGCGCTCGACCGCCTGGATGAGCGAGGCGGGCACGCCGGCGCGGCTCGAGAACCCCTCGAGCGTGAGGAGCTCCTCCTCGGGACCCTCGCCGCGGGCGGCGGCCACGGCGGCCGCGAGGTCTGCGTCGGCGGGGTCGAGGTCGCCCTCGAGCGCGCGCGCGATCGCGGCGAGCGTGAGGCCCTTGCGCTGGAGCGTCCGGACGTCGTGGATGCGCTCGACGTGCTCGGGGCCGTACCAGGCGACCCGGCCCTCGCGTTCGGGCGGCGGCAGGAGCCCTCGGGACTGGTAGTAGCGGACCGTGTCCACGGAAACGTCGCACGCGGCGGCGAGCTGCTCGACCCGGTACCTCACGACCGGTAACTCTACGAGTGTTCGCTCACAGCATCCACGGCGGGTCGCCGGGCCCGTGTCAGACGTTCTGCGACAGGGCCGTGAGGATCGCGCAGTCCGCGCTCGAGACGACCCAGACCACGACGCGTTGCGGCGGCGTGCCACCTCCGGCGCCCTCATGGAACACGCCGATGTACGCCGGCGTGCCGAGGTATCGGGCCTGGATCACCCGGACGAGCACGTGGCCCTCGTCGATCGTCGCCCCGCTCGCGAGGAGACAGGTGATGGCCTCGTCGGGTGCGGCGACCGCGTTCGCCGTCGGCGTCACCGGGAGCGCGGTGGCGACCTTCGCGGTCGACTTCGCCAGCCTCGCCAGGTCCGGATCGGCGAAGTCCTGGTCCGAGACCTCGAGCTGCAGCGGGGCGAGGGCCTCGGCCCCCATCGTGGCGTCCTCCGACCGCTCCGCGTCGCCGGCGTCGGCGGAGAGCGTCCCACGATCCTCGGCCGAGTCGCCCGTGAGCTGCGGGAGCAGGACGACGGCCACGAGCACCAGGCAGGCAGCCGCCGCGAGCCCGATCGCCCACTGGAACCGCTCGCGCGCCGGCGCCGGGCGCCTGGCCGTGCGCCGGGCCTCGGCGAGGACGGGACCCGTGACGCCGAAGGGGACCGGCTCCTCATCCAGCGCGGCGAGCGCGGTGACCGCTCCGGCCGCGAGCGCGATCTCCTGGCGGCAGGTCTCGCACCCCGCCAGGTGTGCGTCGAGGACGGCACGCTCGGTCTGCGAGAGCGTGCCGTCCACGTGGTCGGCGAGGAGGTCCTCAGGGTGGGTCATGGTGACATCGTCCCTTCAGACGGCCCGGCGGTCTCCGGGCGTTCCCGCAGGCCGGGGCCGACGCCGAGCGCTCGAGCGAGCGCGACGCGCCCGCGGTGCAGTCGGGATTTCACGGTGCCGACCGGCACGCCGAGCGCCGCCGCCGCCTCGTCGTAGGGCAGGTCCTGGACGTCGCACAGGATCAGCACGGCGCGGAAGTCCGGGGGCACCTCGAGCAGCGCCCTGCGTACGTCGATCGACAGGTCCACCGCATCCGCATGGTCCGGCGCGGCGGGCTCGGGCCGGCGCGGGCCGTCGTCGTCGCGCTCGTGCAGGAGCGGCGCACGCTGGCGCTTGCGCAGGAGGTCGTAGCACGCGTTCACGGTCACCCGATGCATCCACGTCGTGAAGGCGGCCTCGCCCCGGAACGAGCCGAGCTTCCGGAGCGCGGACAGGAACGCCTCTTGCGTAGCGTCGCGGGCGTCCTCCTCGCGTCCGGTCATCCGCAGCGCGAGGTTGTAGACGCGGCGCTCGTGCCGCTCGACGAGGGTGCCGAACGCCTCGACGTCGCCGGCGAGGTACCGGCGGACGAGCTCGTCGTCGCGCTCCGCGGTGTCAGGCATCGGGGCCGACCACCTCGAACTCGGCGACCTCGGCCCGGTTGCCATCGCCGGCGTCCACGACCGAGGTGATCCACAGCAGCACGTAGCGTCCCGTCACCGGGTCGATCGCCTCTCGCATGGTGGAGGCGGCCGTGTACGCGGCCGTCGCGGCCTCGACGAGCGCGTCGGGATCGTCAGCGACGGCGACCCCGAACGTGTAGCCGGCGTGCGGGACCTGCAGCCGGAACCCGGTCACGCTTCGGCTCCGCCCGAGATCGAACAGCAGGCCGACGCCGGGCTTGTTGAGCTCGGCATCGAAGTAGTTCTCGGAGCGCCAGGCCGTCGAGCCGTCGCCGTCGATCGCGAGCGGCGCGCCCGAGCCGTTCTCGACGCCGTCGCCGAGCGGATCGAACGCCGAGACCGCGACGAATGGCAGCACCATCTCGGCGAGGGGCGCCGGGGGGCTCGCGGGCTCGCCCTTCGGGCGGACGCCGAGTGGACCTCCGAGCTCGAGACGCCCGAGCCACACGCCGACGGCGATCGCGACCGCCGCCGCGAGCACCACGAGCGCCGGCACGAGCAGCCAGCTCCTCAGCGTGTGACCGACGGTCCGGGGAGCGGCGGTCGTGGCCGGCTCGCCTTGGACCTCGCGGAGGGCGGTGGCGAGGGCCGCGAGGTCCGTGTGGCGCTCGGCGGGGTCCGGCGCGAGCGCCCGGACGACGGCTGCGTCGAGCGCCCGGGGCACCTCCGGACGCACCGCGCGCGGCGAGCGCTCACCGGGCGACGGTACTCGCCCGGTGAGCGCCTCGAACAGCAGGGCTCCCGCGAGGAACCCGTCGGTTCGCTGGTCGGGCTCGTTGCCCGTGGCGAGCTCGGGCGGCTCGGGGGTCGGCGAGAGCAGGAGGGTCGCCTCCGCCGACGGGCGGGACGCCCGGATCGCGGCCCCGAGACCGAGATCGGCGAGGTGCGCTCGCCCGTCGCGGCCGAGCAGGACGTTCTCCGGCTTCACCGCGAGGTGCAGGACGCCCCCGCGGTGCGCCGCGGCGAGCGCGTCGGCGATCGTTGCCCCGAGCTCCGCGGCCTCCGCGGGCGTGAGCGCACCGTTGCGCTCCAGGCGCGCGCGGAGGCTCTCACCGGGGACGTGCTCGCGGACGAGGAAGGACGCGCCGCGCTCGGCGCCGCTGTCGAGGAGTCGGACGAGCCCGGGTCCCGAGGCGGCCGCGGTCTTGCGCACGTCCTCGGCCAGGCGGGCGGCGAACGCGGGATCGTCGGCGAGCACGGGCTGCACTACCTTGATCGCGACCGAGCGCTCGAGCACGGTGTCGACCGCGCGCCACACCATCCCGGTGCCGGAGCGGCCGAGCTCCTCCTCCAGGGCGTAGCGCCCCGCGAGCATCTCCGTCGGCCGCTCGGTCTGCACGCGGGCAGTGTATGCCCGGCCGGGCGTGCCTCCGGCCAGGACGTCAGGGCGCGGGAGGTTCGGACGTCTCGACCGCCCTGGCCTTCTTCAGGTCCTTCAGGAGCCCGAACCGACCGACGAGGAGCGTGGAGACCTTCCTCGTGACCGTCACGGTGACCTGTCCCGTCGTCGCATCGATCACGAACCCGTCCGCGGGGATGCGGGCGCCGCCGCCCGCTTCCGCGACGACGTCGAGCGCGGCCTGGTAGGCGACCTCGCGGTCATGGGTGTCGCGGAGCTTCGAGGCGGCCTCGAACGCCGCGGTCTGTGCGGCGTCGGAGACCTTGTAACGGGCGTAGAGGATCTGCGCCGCGTCGATGGCCACGAGCGCGAACAGGACCGCGAGGACGATCCACAGGACAAGGATCTTGCCGAGGAGACCTCGCTCGTCGGCCGCCATCGCGCGGAGCCGGTTCACCGTCGCCACCTCGCCGTGAGTTGCTTCCTCACCGTATCGACCTCCTCGATCCGGAAGATGAGCGCTGCGACCAGGAACACCGCGAGCCCCGCACCGACGGCCGCGAGCACCTGCACCGACCGCGCCGCGAGCCCCGCCGTGCCGAGCCACCCGCCGACGAGCTTCGCCGTCCCCCACGCCGCGAGCGCCGTGACGCCTCCGGCCAGGAGCGTGCGGGCGATGCTCGCGCCGATGCTCGCACCCTCGAGTCCATCGAGCCTACGCCGCAGCACGGCGAGGGCAACGACCGAGGCGAAGATGTACGAGGTGGCGTGGCCGAGCGCGAGCCCTCGCACGCCGAGATCGAACACGAACACGTACAGGAGGTTCGCGCCGGCGTTCACCGCGAAGGCCGCGATGTTGATGAGCGCCGGCGTGCGCGTGTCCTGCATCGAGTAGAAGGCGCGGAGCAGGAGCTGGAACGTCGAGAACGCGAACAGGCCGATCGCGAAGAACGCGAGCACCTGGGCGACGAGATCGCCGCTGCGCGCTTCGGTTGCACCGTGCTCGAGCAGCAGGCGCACGATGTCCCGCCCGATGACCAGGTACCCGAGCGCCGCCGGGATCACGATCGCGGCCGTCGCGCGGATCCCCCTCGCGAGGAGCGCACGGAAGCCGTCGACGTCGCCGTCGGACCATCGCGAGGACATCGCGGGCACGAGCGCGGTGACGACCGACACGGTGAAGATCGCGTGCGGGAGCTGGAAGATGATGAACGCCGCCCCGTACACCGCGTACCCACCCCGCGTCGTGCCGATCGCGAGCACGAGCACGAGCAGGTACCCTGCCTGGTTCGCGGCCACGTAGACGACCACCCAGCCCGCGAGCCGCACGATCCTCGAGACCGCCTCATCGTGCCGCGGGAGCCGCCAGGCGAAACGGAACCCGGTCGCGCGGAGCACCGGCCACAGCGCGACGGTCATCCCGGCGACGCCGAGCGTCGTGCCGATCGCGAGCACGAGCTGCTGCGCGCCCGTCGCAAGCTCGCCCGAGCCCGCGGCCGGCCCGGGCATCGCGGCGAAGACGAGGAACGTCGCTATCGCGATGAGGTTGTTGGCGATCGGCGCGAACATCGGTGCGGCGAACCGCCGGTCGGCGTTGAGGAGCGCGCCCCCGACCGCACCGAGCCCATAGAAGACGATCTGGGGCATGAACCAGCGCAGGAAGAAGGTCGCGAGCTCGCGCGTCGCCTCCTGGCCGGCCCCGATCCGGATCGTGTAGAGCCGGACGATCCAGGGCGCCAGCAAGATGGCGACGACCGCGATCGCCGTCAGCGCGACGAGCGCGAGCGTGAACAGCTTGCGAGCGACCTCCCAGGCGGCCGCTCGACCGCGGGTCTGCATCCACTCGACGAACACCGGCACGAGGACCGAGGACAGCACCCCGCCGAGCGCGAGCTCGTAGACGATGTTCGGGGTCGTGTTCGCGATGTTGTAGGCGTCCGCGAGTCGGGTCTCGGTGATGCCGAGCGCGAACGCCATCGCGGCGACGCGCAGGAACCCGGTCAGGCGGGACAGGCTCGTCCCGACGGCCATCACGGCGGTGTTCCGCACGAAGGCCGAGGTGGAGTCCTCCGGCCGCAGCTCGGCCGTCTCCGGCGAGCCGGGGGTGAGGTTCTCGCGCGGCGTCAGGTCGTCCGCCGTGGCAGGAACCTCCTCACCCACGCGAGCACGAGCGCGAGCGCGGCCGCGATCGTGATGATGAGGGCGATGCGGCTGTACGCCGTCGAGCGGACGACCACCGACGTCCCGTTGATGACCCGCCCGTTCGGCGCGACGACCTGCACGAGCACGGGGAACCGGCCCGTCGTCTTCAGGTCGACGTCGAAAGTGAGCGTGCGGGTGTCGCCGGCGTCGAGCACGAGCTCCTGTCGCGGCGACCCGATCAGGTGCTGCGAGACGAGCGTCACCTCGACGCGCAGGCGCTCCTCGGCATCGCTCGTCACGCGAACCGGGATGTTGGCGCCGGAGCGCGAGGTGAGCGTGACGATGTCGCCGGCGTCGGCCCGGACGGCGCCGAAGACCCCGTCGAGTCGGCTGCTTGCCGCCGAGACGAACGTGAAGCCGGCGGTCGGATCCTGGAGGAAATCGCCTGACTCGGCGAGCAGGAGCTCGGTATCGAGCCGGTCGGGCTCGAGGCTCTCGTCGACGAGCATCGAGCGGTAGACGTCGATCCGGCGGCGGGTCTGCTTCAGCTCGTCCACGTACGTCGAGCCGAACGAGGCCGGGGCCGACACGGCGAGCGCGTCCGGGTTCCCCGGCGGGAAGGCGGCCACGAGGTCGCGCGCCGTGACCGGGTGGAGCCACGGGGCGGCGGCGACGCCGCGGGCGAGGAGCGCGTAGAACCCGCCGGGCAGGTCGAGGCTCTCGGGAAGGACCATCGCGAGCCCTCGCGCCTGTCCCGGCTGCTCCTGCCAGATCGCCGCGAGCTCACCGAGCACCGCCTGCGCGCCGAGGACCGGATCCTGCGCGACGAGCGGCGACGCGAGCAGTGCGGCCACGGCCGGGTCCGGGAGGACGCCCACGATCCCGCCGTCCTCGCGGAGGCTGGTGACGGGCGGCGCCGCGAAGCCGAGGGGCTGCAGCGGCGTCTCGACGGTTCCGGCGTCGAGCAGGAGCACGCTCACCCCGCGCTCGTCGAGCGCGTCCAGGGTGGCCTCGTCCAGCGCTCCGCCGGGCGGGCGCAGGACCGTGGGATCCGGCGTCGCCTGGAGGAACGCGCCGACCACGTCGCGCCCGCGGACGAGCTGGTCGTCGAGGTCGCGAGCGAGCCCGCCCGAGATCAGCGAGGGGATCTGCGGCGCGGCGAACGGCAGCGCCGAGAGCTCGATCCGCGACGACGTCATCGCCGCGCGGAGGGATGCCAGCGCCGCGCCTGCCAGCGCCGCGCCACCCTTGCCCTGCTCGACCTCGCGCAGGCCGTCGGGCTCGGTGACCGTGTACCCGTCGCGCATGCGGGCGAGCTGGGTGAGCAGGACCGGGGAGACTGCGACGTCCACCGCAGCCGAGCCGGTCGTGGCGAGCTCGGCGAGCGCGCGCGTCTGCCCGGCGAGCCTGCCCCCGGGCGCGAGCTCGTCCTCGAGCGCCGTGGTCGTGAAGACGCCGTCGGGACGGAACGCGATCGGCTGGTGCAGCACGAGCGTCCACGAGAGCGTGAGTGGTTGCTCGGGCGTGCGGACCAGGTTGATCACGGGGGTTCGGATGGCGGCGAGCGACACGCCGTCGCTCCGCAGGTCCACCTTGAGCGGGTAGATGCCCGAGCTCGTCTGGTCGATCCCCGTCGCATCGAGGGTGAGCTCGAGCTCGAACACGCGGCTCCCGCCCGGCTCGATGGACCCCTCCCGCGCGAGCGTCTCCGCCTCGACGACGACGGCTGGATCGGGGTCGGCGAGCAACGACTCCTCGTACGAGGTCCGGGACAGCACCGGGCCGAACAGGGTGACGCCGATCGTGAGCGTGCGCAGGGTCCGGTCGGTCAGGTTGGTGGCGCGGAAGGAGAGCGCGACCATCGGGGTCTCGGGTGTGCTCCACGGCGTCTGCTCCAGGAGCTCGAGCCGCACGGTCGCGAGCGAGGGCGAGGGGCTCGTGGACTGGGCAGCCGCGGGGGTCGCCGCCAGGACGAGCAGGACGACGGCGGGAAGCAGGGCGGCGAGCCGGCGCATCGGCGTGGCCATCCTACCCTCGGCCCGAGAGCACCTGGGAGAGCTCGGACGCGCCGTAGGCGGCGGCGACGACCAGCAGGAACGAGCCGACGGCCATGCGGAGCACGTGCTCTCGCGCGCCGAGGGCGAGCCGGGCGCCGAGCCTCGCGCCGGGGATCACACCGAGCGTGAGCACGAGGAAGATCGTCCAGTCGATGTGGCCGAGCGCCCAGTGCACAAAGGTCCCGGGCACGACGAGGGCCGCGATGACCACGAGCGACGTGCCGAGGGCCCGCTTCAGCGGCATCCCGAGCAGGACGGTGAACGCGGGCACCATCACGATCCCGCCCCCGACGCCGAGCAGCCCCGAGACACCTCCGGCGACCAAGCCGATCGCCCCGTACTTCCAGCCGGGTGTCTCGCCCTTCACCCACGGCGCCTTCGGCGCGCGCCCGCGGACGACCTGGATAGCGGTCGAGCCGATGAGCAGAGCCGTGATCAGGAGCAGGACGTGGGCGTTCACCTTCTCGGTGAGGAACGCGCCGAGGATCGCCCCGAGGATCCCGGGACCGATCGCCCAGCGGGCGGCGCGGAAGCTGACCTCGCCTGCCCTCGCGTAGGCGTACGCGCCGACGAGCGAGGTCGGGAAGATGACCGGCAAGGGCGTCGCGATGGCCTGGATCGCCGTGCCCCCGAGGAGCACGTTCACCGTCGGTGTCGTGACGATGCCGCCGCCCACGCCGAACACGCCCGAGAGCACCCCGGCCACGAACCCGGCGACGACGCCGAGTACCGCCTGGAGACCGCTCACGTGAGTCGCTCGACGGCGCGCTCGAGGACCTGACGCTCGCCCTTGTACGCTGCCTCCTCGACGCCGCGGTCGAGGGCGAACCAACGCACGTCTTCCATCTCCTCGTCGTGGTCGGCGACGTCGCCGCCGGTCGCGCGCATGAGGAAGAAGTGCACCAGCTTGCGGATCCGCACGCCCTCCCACACGTAGAAGTAGCGGATGTCGCCCAGACCGTCCTCGATCACGGCCCGCAGGCCGGTCTCCTCGAGCACCTCGCGCAGGGCAGCGGCCTCGAGATCCTCGCCGGGCTCGATCCCGCCCTTCGGCAGCCCCCAGACGAGGTCTCCGCGCCGGGTGCGCCGGGCCGCGAGCGCCACCTGGATCCGCCCGCGCTTGCGCCGGTAGACGACCCCGCCCGCCGAGACCTCGCGCTTGGTCTCCATCAGGCCCCGGGGTGCCCTTCCCTATACTGGGGCGCCGTGCTCGACCGGATCATCGATTTCCTCCGTCCGTACCTCGAAGCGCCCTGGGGCTACATGATCGTGGGGGCGGCCACGTTCCTGGAGAACTCCGTGGGCGCGGGTGTCGTCGTGCCCGGGGAGACTCTGGTCATCATCGGCGGATTCTATGCGCGCGTCGGTGACCTCTGGCTCCCGCTCCTGATGGTCGTGGTCGTCGTGGGCGCGATCGCGGGGGACAACGTCGGCTTCTGGATCGGCCGCCGGTTCGGTCGAGGCTTCCTCGAGCGTCACGGCCGCAAGGTCCTCGTCACGCCCAAGCGCCTCGAGACGGCCGAGCGCTACTACGAGGAGCACGGTGGCAAGACGGTGTTCCTCGGCCGGTTCATCCCGGTCGTGCGGAGCGTCGGGTTCATCGTCGCGGGCGTCGCGCACATGGAGTGGCGGCGCTTCATCGTCTACGACGTGGCCGGCGCCGCCATCTGGGGGGTCGGCCACACGCTCCTCGGCTACGCGCTCGGCGCGAGCTACGAGCGCTGGGAGAAGTACCTCACGCCGATCGGCCTCGGACTGCTCGTGGTCCTGCTGGTCCTCATCGGAGGCTCAAAGTTGCTCGCCGCGCGCCGAGAACTCAAGGAGGATGTCGAGGAGATCCGTGAACACCTCGAGCTCGAGCACGAGCTCGAGCACGACCGGGAGCCGAGCGAGGACCAGGGATAGCCGATGGATGTCGCCGATCTGCTGCGCTACACGGTCGAGATGGGGGCGAGCGACCTCCATCTCAAGGCCGGCAATGTCCCGTTCATCCGTGTGGACGGGGAGCTCCAGCCGAGCCCGTACCCCGCGCTCTCAGCCGCGGAGTCGGAGGCGTTCGCGGCCGCCCTGATGCCCGACCACAAGCGCCGCGAGTTCGAGACCTCGCACGAGGCCGACTTCGGCTACACGCTGCCGGGCGTCGGCCGGTTCCGCGTCAACGTGTTCCGCCAGCGCACGATGGTCGGTCTCGCGATCCGCAGGGTGCGATCTGAGATCCCGACGATCGAGGAGCTCCTGCTGCCGCCCGTGATCGGCACGCTCGCCGGGTCGCCCCGCGGGCTCGTGCTCGTCACGGGGCCGACGGGGACGGGCAAGACGACGACGATCGCCTCGATGATCGGCCACATCAACCGGACCCGGCGCGCGCACATCGTGACGATCGAGGACCCGATCGAGGTCGTGCACGACGACGACCTTTCGATCATCCAGCAGCGCGAGGTCGGATTCGACACCGAGAGCTACGCCGCCGCGCTGAAGCACGTCGTGCGGCAGGACCCCGACGTGATCTTCGTCGGCGAGATCCGCGACCCGGAGTCCGCGCTCTCGGCGATCCAGGCGGCCGAGACCGGGCACCTCGTCATCTCGACGCTCCATACGATCGACTGCACCGAGACGATCAACCGCATCCTGGACCTGTTCCCCCCACAGCAGCAGCGCGAGGTCCGCACGTCGTTCGCGGGCGCGCTGCGGGGCATCGTGTCGCAGCGGCTCGTGCCGCGCGCCGACGGCAAGGGCCGGGTCCCGGCCGTCGAGGTGCTCGTCGCGACGGGGCGCGTGTTCGACCGCATCGCCGATCCGAGCGCGACCGAGGAGATCCTGGACGTCATCGCCGAGGGCGACTTCTACGGCATGCAGACGTTCGACCAGGCGCTCGTCAAGCTCGTGAAGGGCGGACTGATCACCGAGGACGACGCGCGGAGGACCGCGACGAACCCGCACGACTTCAACCTCGCGCTCCGCGGCGTGCTCACCCGCGGCGAGCCGACCCTCACCTAAGGCAGCAGCTCGAGGTAGACGGGCACGAACAACGGGCCCCGCGCCATCGACCGGCGGATGTGGTGTACCGCAGGCCGGAAGGGCCGCGGGGGTATCCTGCAGGGCGTCATGACCGAGCCCACGCGCCCGGACCCCGGCGCGGTCCTCGAGGTCCCCCCCATCGCCATCGAGCTCGGCGAACGGTTCCGCCTGGCCGGGCGTGAGCTGTATCTGGTGGGTGGCGTCGTGCGCGACCTGCTCCTCGGTCAGGTGCGCCCGGACGCCGAGCTCGACCTCGCGACCGACGCACTGCCGCGAGAGACCACGAGGATCCTGCGCGGGTGGGCCGACCGGCAGTACCTCGTCGGTGTGCGGTTCGGAACCGTCGGAGCGCGCAAGGGCGACACGCTGTTCGAGATCACGACGTTCCGCAACGAGGTCTACCACGAGGAGCACCGCAAGCCCTCGGTGACCTTCGCGAAGGACGTGCTCACCGACCTGTCCCGCCGCGACTTCACGATCAACGCGATGGCCGTCCGGCTGCCGGAGGGGGCGTTCGTCGACCCGCACGGCGGCGTGCGCGACCTCGCGGCGAGACGCCTCGACACACCGCTCGAGCCCGAGCTCGCGTTCAGCGACGACCCGCTGCGGATGCTGCGCGCCGCCAGGTTCGCCGCCCAGATCGACGTGACGCCGGCGCCGCGCGTGCTCACCGCGATCCGCGAGATGCGCGAGCGCCTGTCGATCGTCTCCGCCGAGCGCATCCGCGACGAGCTGTCGAAGCTGCTCCTCGGCACACGAGCCGGCAACGGCTTGAGGATCGTGGTCGCCACTGGCCTCGCGGAGCTGTTCGTGCCCGAGCTCCCCGCGCTTGAGCTTGAGCAGGACCCGGTGCACCGGCACAAGGACGTGTTCAGGCACACGCTCGCGGTCATCGAGCGGTGCGAGCCGGACCTCGAGCTGCGCCTCGCGGCGATGCTGCACGATGTCGGCAAGCCACGGACGCGCGAGATCACGCCGGAGGGCGCTCAGTTCCACCACCACGAGGTCGTCGGCGCGCGGATGGCGCGAGAGCGCCTCGCGGCGCTGCGGTATCCATCCGCCGTCGTCGATGCCGTGGTCGATCTCGTCGAGATGCACCTGCGCTTCCACGGCTACTCGGAGTGGTCCGACAGCGCGGTTCGCCGCTACGTCCGCGACGCCGGCCCGCTCCTCGACCGGTTGAACCAGCTCACGCGCGCCGACTGCACGACCCAGAACCCGTTCAAGGCCAAGCAGCTCGCCGCGCTGCAGGACGACCTCGAGGAGCGGATCGCGCGCCTGGCCGAGGAGGAGAACCTCGACGCGATGCGGCCACCGCTCGACGGCAAGCAGGTGATGGAGCACCTGGGCGTCGAGCCCGGGCCGGTCGTCGGCCGCGCGCTCGAGCACCTCATGCAGCTCCGCCTCGATCGCGGACCCATCGAGGAAGAGGAGGCCTACGCGCTCCTCGACGCCTGGGCCGCCGAGCAGGACATCAGACGGTAGCGGGGCAGAGCTGATCGTGATGCCCGGATCCGTCGAGCCAGGGCTCTCACAGGCCGAGGTCGCCGAGCGCGTCGCCGCCGGGCAGGTGAACGACGTCCCCGCCGCCCCCAGCCGAACCGTGGCCGAGATCGTCCGCGCGAACGTCTTCACGCGGTTCAACGCGCTCCTCGGCGGCCTGCTCGTCGTGATCGTGGTCGTCGGGCCGATCCAGGATGCGTTGTTCGGCGGCGTGCTGTTCGTGAACGCGGTCATCGGCATCGTGCAGGAGCTCCGCGCGAAGCGGACCCTCGACCGGCTCGCGGTGCTCACGGCGCCGAGAGCGACGGTCGTGCGCGACGGCAAGGTCTCCGAGCACCCGGTGTCCGCCGTCGTGCTGGACGACGTGCTCGAGCTGAGGCCCGGCGATCAGGTCGTCGTCGACGGGGAGGTGCTCGAGGCGCAGGGACTCGAGCTCGACGAGTCGCTCCTGTCCGGCGAGTCGGAGCCCGTCGAGAAGCGTCTGGGCGACGAGGCGCTTTCCGGCTCGTTCGTCGCGGCAGGGAGCGGACGCTACCGCGCGACGCGCGTCGGGAAAGAGGCGTACGCGGTCCGCCTGGCCGAGGAGGCACGGCGGTTCACGCTCACCCGCTCGGAGCTCCTCGCCGGGATCAACCGGATCCTGCGGATCGTCACGTGGCTCATCGTGCCGACGGCGGTCCTGCTGGTGATCAGCCAGTTGCGCTCGGACGCCTCGGTCCGCGATGCCATGCGGGGCTCGGTCGCCGGGACGGTCGCGATGGTGCCCGAGGGCCTCGTCCTGCTGACGAGCGTCGCGTTCGCGGTCGGCGTCGTGCGCCTCGCGCGCCGGCGGGTGCTCGTGCAGGAGCTCCCGGCGGTGGAGGTGCTCGCGCGGGTGGACGTGGTGTGCGTGGACAAGACGGGAACGCTCACCGAGGGCCGTCTCGCCGTGGACGAGGTCGAGGTGCTGCAGGCGGGAGGGCCCCACGGCGAGGCCCTCGCCGCGATCGCCTCCTCGGACCCGCACCCGAACGCGACGCTCGCCGCGATCGCCGAGGCGTTCCCCGAGGCGCCCGAGGACTGGCGCGCGACCGCCACCGTGCCGTTCTCGAGCGCGCGCAAGTGGAGCGCCGCCGCGTTCGACGGGCGCGGGACGTGGGTGCTGGGCGCGCCCGACGTCCTGCTCGACGGGGAGGGCCCGGTCGCGCGGCGGGCGGCGGCGATCGCCGAGGCCGGACGACGCGTGGTGCTGCTCTCGCGCACGGACGTGGGGCTCGGCGGGGAGGGGTTGCCCGGCGGGCTCGAGTCGGTCGCGATCGTCGTGCTCGGAGACCCGATCCGCGAGTCGGCGGCCGAGACCCTCCGGTACTTCGCCGAGCAGGGCGTGAACGTGAAGGTCATCTCGGGCGACCATCCGCGGACCGTCGCCGCGATCGCGGAGCACCTCGGGCTCGCCGGTGCCGAGAGCGCGATGGACGCGCGTGAGCTCCCGGAGGACCCCGTGGCGCTCGGCGGCGCCCTCGAGTCGCACACCATCTTCGGCCGCGTGACCCCGCAGCAGAAACGGTCGATGGTCCAGGCGCTGCAGGCCAAGGGCCATGTCGTCGCGATGACCGGCGACGGCGTGAACGACGTCCTCGCGCTGAAGGACGCCGACCTCGGGATCGCGATGGGCTCGGGGAGCTCGGCAACGCGCGCGGTCGCGCAGCTCGTGCTGCTCGACTCGACGTTCGATGCGCTCCCGACCGTCGTCGCCGAGGGCCGACGCGTGCTCGGCAACATCGAGCGCACCTCGAACCTCTATGTCACGAAGACCGTGTACGCGATGCTCCTCGCGATCGGCGTCGGTGTCTTCGGGCTGCCCTTCCCGTTCCTGCCGCGGCACCTCACCTTGATCGGCGCCGTGACGATCGGGATCCCGTCGTTCTTCCTCGCGCTCGCGCCGAACGCCGAGCGCGCGCGACCCGGCTTCCTGGGTCGGGTGCTGCGATTCACGGTGCCGGCCGGTGCGCTCGCGGCGATCGCGACGTTCCTCGGGTACTCCCTCGCGATCGAGGAGCCGGGCGTCACCCTCGCGCAGGCGCGCACCGCCGCGACGATGGTGCTCTGCTGGATCGGGTTCCTCATCCTGTCGATCATCGCGGCGCCGCTGACGCGGGCTCGGCTCGCGCTCGTGTGGGGGATGGCGGCCGCGTTCGTCGCGGCGCTCCTGCTGCCGGTGACCAAGACGTTCTTCGCGCTCGTGCCGCCACCGCTCATCGTGTGGCTCGCGGCGTTCGGGATCGCGGCGCTCGTGTGGTCGCTCGCGCGGCTGTTCCTGCCGCCGGAGCGCCCGGTCGGCCCCGGCTCGACCTGACCTCGGCTACAGCCCGCCGACCTCCGAGGGCGGCCAGATGATGACGAAGGCGCGGCCGACGACCTTGCCCTGCGGCACGAACCCGAGACCGTAGCGCGAGTCCGCGGAGTTGCAGCGGTTGTCGCCCATCACGAACAGCGAGTCCTCGGGCACCGTGACCGGGCCGAACTCGCGGTTGCACGTCATGGCCTCCGCGGTGAGGTACGGCTCCTGCAGCGGGCGGTCGTCGATGAACACCGTCTCGTCGCGGATCTCGAGCGTCTCGCCCGGCAGGCCGATGACGCGCTTGATGTAGTCCTCGCTCTGCGGCTGCGCCACCCCGATGCCCTCGCCGAGCCAGTGCAGGAACCCGCCGATCGCCCCCCCGTCCGTCGACCGTACCGAGTCCGGGCTCACGAACACGACGACGTCGTGGCGCCCGACGTCGCCGGACGGGTACGCGAGCTTGAGCACCAGCACGCGGTCGCCCATCGCGAGCGTCGGCTCCATCGAGGGCGAGGGGATGTAGAACGCCTGCACGAGGAAGCTCTTGATCAAGATCGCCACCACGAGGGCGACGATCACGAGGAACGGGAGCGAGCCGACGAAGCGCCAGCGCGGCCGCGCCGGCGCGCCGGCCGTGGCGCCTTGCGGCTCCGATCCGACGTCGCCGTCGGGCACGGGGTCCATGACCTCGACCGCGGGCGCGGACTCGGGAAGCTCGGGCAGGGATCGCTCGTCGTGCTCGGCCATGCGCCTCAGGGTACCCGTCGCACGCCGGAACGGCCGATGACGCGCCGTCCGTGCTCGGCGAGGAGCGCGACCCCCGCGGTCACCGCGAGGTTCCCGAGCCACGCGCCGAGTAGCCCGGCCACGACGGCCACGAGGAGCGAGCCCCCCCGCAGGTCCGAGACCAGCCACGCGTGCCGCAGTCCCGCGTACGCGAGGAACGCCGCGAGCACCCAGATCGGCAGCAGCCCGAGCAGCACCGGCACCTGGGTCGCGAAGAAGAGGCCGAGCGCGAGGAACACGCTCCCGAGCAGTAGGTTCATCCCCGCGGTCCGAGCGCCGAGCTTCACATGCGCGGTCAGCCCTCCGGCACCGTGGCACATCGGCATCCCGCCGAGGAGCGCCGAGCCGACGTTGCCGATCCCCGCCGACAGGCAGATGCGTGAGGGCGTGACTCGCCGGGCGGCCTCGCCGAAGTACTCGTGCGACAGGTCGTTGACCGCGACGACCGCGTTGCCGAACGTGAGCGGCAGCTGCGGCACCACCAGGAGCACGAACGCCGTCCCGAACGCCGACACGGGAGGAAGTTGGAGCGCCGGGAGGGTGAACCCCGGCCCGCCGAGGTCCGGCCGTGCGGCCAGCAGCGTTGCGGCGAGCCCCGCGCCGAGGAGCGCTAGCGCCCCCCAGTAGTGCCGCAGGTGCGCGGCGACCGCGACGCCGGCAAACGCACCGATCGCGAGCAGGAACGGCCACGGCGTCCCCGGGGTGCCGACGAAGACCTCGGGCGGGTCGGCGACGAGCTTCACCGACGTGATGACGAGGAGCACGCCGACGCCGAGCTGGAGCGCTCGCACGACGGGCTTCACGAAGACCTTCGTGACCGCGTCCGCGACGTGGCCGATCGAGAGCAGGAGCAGGAACGCCGCGAGCTCGATACCCGCCGCGTGGATCACGCCCGGCGCGAGCTCCTGCGCGACGGCCACCGCGGTGAGGGCCTTGAGCGGCTGGACGGGGAACGGGATGCGGAACAGGGTTCCCGACGCGATCACGAGCAGCCCCGCGCACACCAGGACCGATCCTCCGTCGAGTCCGTTCACCAGGATCAGCGCCGCCGCGAGAGGCACCAGGACGCCGAGGTCGGCGACGGCACCGGCGACCTCGCGGACGCCGACGTGGAAGCCACCGAGCCGCGGCCCGGCCTCGACGAGCGTGCTCATCGCGGGAGCTCGACCATCACGCTCGTCGCCTTCACGGTCGCGGTGGCCTGCATGCCGGGCTTCAGGGCGAGCTCGTCCGCCGCCTCGCGGGTGATGAGCGCGAGCACACGGTGCGGCCCGGCCTGGATCTCGACCGTCGCCGAGACTTTGTCCTTCACGACCTTCGTGATGACGCCGGGGAACGCGTTGCGGCGGCTCACGGCGCCGATCGAGCGCTCCGGACGCCGCTCGGTGAGCAGGCGGGCGACCTCGGCCGCCGGGACCCGGCGCTGGCCTCCGGCCGTGCGCGTCGTACGGAGCTTGCCCTCGCGCTCCCACCGGCGGAGCGTCTCGACCCGGACGCCGAGCGCCTCGGCCGCCTCCCCGATCCGGTAGCTGACTTGCGACATGGGCGCGATGATACCCAGGTTTCCCTGGTAGCGCAGCCTGCGGAAGCTAGACGGCGAAGCGGACGTGGAGGATGTCGCCCTCGCGGACCACGTACTCCTTGCCCTCGACGCGGAGCTTGCCGCGGTGCTTCGCGCTCTCCATCGAGCCAAGCTCGACGAGTTCGTCGTAGCCGATGACCTCGGCGCGGATGAACCCGCGCTCGAGGTCCGTGTGGATCACGCCGGCGGCCTCGGGCGCCCTCGCGCCTCGGCGGACCTCCCACGCGCGGGTCTCGTCCTCGCCGGTCGTGAGGAACGTGATGAGATCGAGCGCCCGGTAGCACGCGGCGATCACGGTCTCGAGTCCGGGCTCGGTCACGCCGAACTCCTCGAGCAGCGCGCGAGCCTCCTCCGGGTCCATCTCGGCGGTCTCGGCTTCGATCGACGCGTACACCCCGACCGTGCCCTCGGGCAGGTCCGCCGGGACCTGGGTGCCCTCCTCCAGGTTCGCGACGACGACGGTCGGCTTCAGCGTGAGGGGCGCGAGTCCGCGCAGCTCCTTCTGCTCCTGTACCGAGAACCCGGCGTCGCGGAGCCACGTCTCGGCGACGAGGGCCTGGTTCGCCCGTCGGAGCGCGGCAACCTCCTCGGTCGTCTTGCCCTTCGCGCGCTTCTCCGCCTTCTCGAGCGCCGACTCGACGACGGCGGTGTCGGCGAGGAGCAGGTCGGCGCCGACCTCCTCGAGCTCCTTCGCTGGGTCGGCCCCGGGACCGAAGCAGCGCACCACGATCGCGAGCGCGTCGGCCTCGCGGAGCTTCGCGACGCCCTGCGCGCTCGAGGTGCCGCCCGGCACGTCGACGAAGCCGACCTGCGCGTGGACGGTCTTGCGCGAGTGCTCCATCTCGGTGAGGACGGCGAGTCGAGGATCGGGGACGGGGACGACCGCGTGGTTCGCCTGGCCGCCGTGGCCGCCGGCCCGCGTGAGGGCCGTGAACAGCGTCGACTTCCCGCTGAACGGCACGCCGACGAGCCCGATGTCCTTCACGCCCGCGAGGCTACCAGCGCCCGTGATCCGGCCGGATGGGGGACGACCTTGGACCTATGCACCTCCGGGTAGTCACGTGCCGATACCCCACCTATCACCGAGGCACCGGATCGCGCGCCCGCGCACCGCGATCGGGCCCGAGGAGGAAGGAGGAGGGGATGGCGAAGCCTGAGACCGCACCGCGCGTGCGCATCATGGCGACGGCCGCCCTCGTCGTTCTCGTCTGCCTCGCGGGCCTCGTGCCCGCGGTCGCGGCGGCGAGGGACAGCGACGGGGACGGGATGCCGAACCGGTGGGAGCGAGCCCATGGGCTCGATCCGTTCCGGGCGAACGCGAGAGGCAATCCCGATGCGGACGGGCTCCGGAACCTGCGGGAGTTCGTGAACGGCACCGACCCCCAGGACGCCGATACCGACGACGACGGCCTCACCGACGGCACCGAGCTGAACGACGTCGAGACCGATCCGCTGGATGCGGACACCGACGACGACGGTGTCGAGGACGGGGACGATGACGCCGACGAGGATGGGGTCGCCGACGGGCAGGAGGACGGGGATGACGACGAGGACCTCGCCGGAACCATCGCGTCCTTCGACCCGGCGACGGGGCTCCTCACGGTCGACTCGACCCTCGGCACCCAGGTGACCGGTACGGTGACCGATGCCACCGAGCTCGAGTGGTCCGACTGCGAAGACACGGTGCCGACGACCGCCGACCTGGTGGCAGGGACCGGAGTGGACGAGCTCGAGTTCGCGGACGACACGACGGATCTGCAGAGCGTCGAGCTCGTGCCGGCGGTCTCCTGCGAGGACGACCAGGGCGAGGACGAGTAGGGACACCAGCCCGAAGACGAGGGCGGGGCCCGGATCGGCCCCGCCCTCGGCACGTCCGGCCGTCGGTGCTAGGCGGCCTTGGTCTCCCAGAAGACCTTCGCGATCTCGTCGATCGCGTCGAGGAGCTTCTGGCCCTGGGCCGGGTCCTCGGACTTCTTCGAGGCGCCGGCCTCCTTCGTGGCCGCCCAGAACAGCTCGTGGAGCTGCGGGTACTTCTCGAGGTGCTCGGGCTTGAAGTAGTCGGTCCACAGCACCCACAAGTGGTGCTTGACGAGGTCGGCGCGCTCCTCCTTGATCGTGAGCGCCCGAGCACGGAAGGCCGCGTCCTCGTTGCCCTGGTACTTCTCCTGGACCGCCTTCACGGATTCGGCCTCGATGCGCGCCTGGGCGGGATCGTAGACGCCGCACGGCAGGTCGCAGTGCGCGTGGACGACGCGGCGTGGCTTGAGCGAAGCTTCGAACATGGACGTACCCCCTCCTTCGGATGGGTCGACGGCAGAAACCTACCACCGAGGTCGGAAACGGGTTCGAGCCGGCCTGGCCGCGGCGGCCGTCGGGCTCGCGGCCGTCTGGACGATCCTGCGGTGGCGCCCATCCCGCGTCGAGATCCAGGGCGACAGCATGGCGCCGACGCTCCTTCCCGGGGACTGGGCGCTCGCCGTCCGGCGCCGCGAGGTTCGGCGCGGCGAGGTCGTCGTCGTGGAGCATCCGAAGCGACCGGGCCTCGAGATGGTGAAGCGCGTGACCGGCGTCCCGGGCGACCTCGCGCCCGATGGCAGGTTCCTGGGGCCCGACGAGCTCTGGGTCGAGGGCGATTACCTCGCGCGCTCGACCGACAGCCGCCACTTCGGCTCGGTCGGTCGGGGGAACGTGAAGGCGAGCGTCCGGCTCGTCTACTGGCCGGCCCCGCGGCGAGGCGTCGTGCGGGCGGGCTCGCGGCCTAGAGCTTGACGGTCTCGCAGCCGGTCCACGAGTCGGGGTCCGCGCCCGGGATGCACGTGTCCCTGCCCTCGCCGCCGTCGAGCTGGTCCCTGCCTTGGCCGCCGTCGAGCGTGTCCTTGCCCTCGCCGCCGAACAGCAGGTCGTTGCCGAGGCCGCCCATGACCTTGTCGTTGCCGGCGTTGCCGCGGATCTCGTCCCTGCCCTCGCCGCCCTTGAGGACGTTCCCGTCGGTGGTGCCGAGGAGCACGTCGGCGCCGCCGGAGCCCGTCACGTTCTCGATGCCGTTCAGCGTGTCGGCGCCGAGCCCCGTTGCGGTCCCCGCCTTGAGGTCGACCTCCACGCCCTTCGCAGCGCGGCTGTAGTCGACGGTGTCGTTGCCCTGCCCGCCGTTCACGACGTCGTCGCCCTTGTACGGGTCGATGAGGTCGTTGCCGGAACCGCCCGAGATCGTGTTCGCGTTGCCGTCGCCCACGAGCTTGTCGTCGCCGGCCGTGCCGACGAGCCACTCGATGCCTGCCAGGGAGTCCTGCGTCCCACCCTGCGGCAGTGCGACGCTGGTCGCGAGGTTCACGTCCACCCGAGAGGCGGCCGAGTAGTCGATGGCGTCGACGCCCTCGCCCCCGTCGATCGTCGAGCCACCGAGCGCGCCGAACACCGTGTCGTTGCCGACCCCGCCCTCGACCGCGACGCCGGCGACAGCCGAGCCCGTGCCAGCGCCTCCGGACAGTGAGATCGTGTCGGAGCCCTCGTGCCCGTCGAGCGTCAGGTCCACGGATCCGCCCATGATCGTCACGTCGGCGTCGCCGACCGCCTCGTCCGGGTTGAGGTTCGTGCCGCCGGTGCCGACCGTGATGCGGTCGTCGCTCCCGCTGCCGTCGATGCGCACGCCGCCGCCGCCCGGCAGGTCGATCGCGATCTCGATCTCGGGCTCTCCGCCGTCGGTCTCGGCCTGCAGGCCCGGCGCGAACGGTCCGCCGCCGAGATCCAGCGTGAGGTCGTCGGGCTGACCCTGGCCGGTGCCCGCGACGGTGATGGTCTCGGTGGTCGTTACCGTGGCGGTGCCGCACGCCACGCCGTCGAGGGTGATGGCATCGACCTCCCGCGCGAGCACCGCGGGGGCGCTGCCGACGAGGCTCACCTGGAGGATCCCGGTCGCCTCGTCGAACAGGCACGTCGCCTGCGCGTTCGCGACGGGCGCGGCGAGACCGAGAAGAGCGAGCGCGAGGCCGAGCGAGGTCGCTCCTGCCCTCAGGATCGACGCACGGGCACGCATGCCGCGACGATACACGCCGACACCGCGCCGGAACAGCAAGGCCGGACCTCGCACGGGTCTTTCATCGGTCATCGGACCCGCCGACGGAAGGGCCGTACGGCCCCTTGCCGCGAACTCCACCGCTGCGATAGCATTTGCACCTGCAAATGATCAGGACACGGTGCCGCGGGCTCGTCGGGATCATGATCCCCTGCCGGTGTTGCTGTCCCGGGGTGCCCGGCGACGGCCGATAGCCGCCGCTCCGGCACCTGATCCCGCCCCTCACCTGCGCATCTTCGCTCCCTCGTCTTCGCTCTCTGGAGGTACACACCATGTCCAAGGTCATCACCACCACCATCGATGCTCGCGGGCAGTCCTGCCCCGGGCCGCTCGTGGGTCTCGCGAGGGCCCTGAAGGACGCCGAGCGGGGCGACCTGCTCGAGCTCCTCGCGACCGATCCCGGCTCGAGATCGGACGTGCCCTCGTGGGCCACGCTCACCGGCAACGAGCTGGTCGAGGCGGGCGAGCAGGACGGGTCCTTCCGATACGTCGTCCGCAAGGTCTGAAGGGAGCGCGAGTGGCGATCACCGAAACCGCCGTCGAGAGCTCGCTGCAGCTCGTCGACCTCCTCCGACGGGTTGAGGCCCTCGAGGCGGCCGACGAGAAGCGGATCGAGAAGAAGAACAAGCTGACGATCATCGCGTGGGGCGGGGACCTCGACCGCATCTGGCCGACGACCATCCTCGCGAGCACCGCCGTGGCGAGCGGCATGGAGGCCTCGGTCTTCTTCACGTTCTGGGGCCTGTTCGCGATCGTGAAGCCCGGCGTGCGGATCACCGGCGAGAACTGGATGCAGAAGATGATGTCGGTGATGAACCCCGGCTCGGCCGAGAAGGCGAAGCTCAGCCGCTACCACTTCGCCGGGGCCGGCCCCGCCATGTTCAAGAAGCTCGCCGCCGACCACAAGGTCGCCAAGCCCGAGGAGCTCCTCGCGCTCGCGCAGGAGCTGGGCGCGCGGCTCATCCCGTGCCAGATGACGATGGACCTGCTCGGCCTGGAGCGTGTCGATCTCATCGACGGCCTCGAGGAGCCGATCGGCGCCGCGACGGCCATCCTCGAGATGAAGGACGCCGCCGTCTCGCTGTTCATCTAGCAGATCCGACATCCGCGCGAGGCGCCGCGCGCGTCCCCGGCCGTGCACGGCGTCCCCGTGGGACGTGCCTCGAAGGTCAGATGCCGAGCTCGGCGTTCACCTTCATCGACCGCTCGACCTGTGCGGCGATGCCTTCGCCGACGGTCAGGAAGTCGGTGTGCAGGTGCTCGACGAGCGCCATCGCCTTCTGCATGAGCGTTCGGTACCGCTCGTCCTCCATGAGCGCGAAGATCGCCGGCGCCGGACCCTTCATGACGAAGAAGCCGAGCTCCTCCTCGAGGTCGCTCGTCATGAAGAAGTACGGCTCGAAGTGCGTCAGCTCTCCGACCTCGAGCTTGTCCTGGAAGTAGGCTCGCGCCTCCCCGAAGAGCTCGATGGCCTGGATCTCGCGGCCCGGGACGAGCCTGCCGTAGCGGACGAGCAGCCCGATCTCCATCCGCAGGCCCCCCTTCGACGGTTCGCCAACCGACCCGGCCGACGCGCCGCATCACCTCCCGCACCGGTCGGGAACCGTGCTCGGCCGCATCGTCGCGCCGCGCCGGGCGCCGTCCAGGGTCCTCGGACCCCTCGCCGGCAGGACCGCCGTGCCTCACTCCCAGCGGAACGCCCGGACGGCGCCGACGGCGGCGGCGACGGTGACCGCGGCGACGAGGACGAGGCGCGCCCCGTTCAGGCCGAAGCCGATCCACGGATCCTGCATCGCGACGACCACGTGCGTGAGGGGTAGGACGTCGCCGACCCGGCGCAGGACCTCGCCGAGGAGCTCGCGCGGTCCGTCCGTGCCGGACAGGAACATCATCGCGAAGAAGAGCATGAGCCCGATGCCTTGAGCCGCTCGGGCGCTTGGCATCACGGCGCCGAGGAGGATGCCGATCGACGCGAAGCAGCACACGGACAGCGCGAATGTGAGCAGCACGGCACCGGGCTGCTCGGGGGCATGCACGTCGTACCCGACGAAGCCGAGGACGACGAGGAACGCGCTCCCGGCGACCGACGCGAGCGCCCCCACGATCGCCTGCGATGCGATGACCGCCCAGGGCGGTAGTCCCGAGGCGCGGAACCGGCGGAGAACGCCGCGCTCGCCGTAGCTCGCGAGGTGCACCGGCAGCGCGATGAGCCCGATCGCTGCGATCGTCAGCCCCACGTAGCCGGGCACGTAGTAGTCCATGGGCCCGACACCGCGGAAGATCTCGGGCTGCTCGGGGTCCGGCGTGTTCCCGAAGAGCTGGCCGAGCACCACGAGCACGAGGAAGGGGAACCCGAACGTGAACACCACGGTGAGCGGCTCGCGCAGCAGGAGCTTGGTCTCGACCCAGGTCATCTTCCGCAGCGTCCGCATGCTCAGGCCTCCGGCGTTCCGCCCGTCAGGCGCAGGAACACGTCCTCGAGCGTCGGCTGCTCGACCCGCAGGCCCTCGGGGGTGACGCCGTGCTCGATCAGCGCCGCGGACGCGATCGCGATGACCGGGTCGACACCCTCGACCTCGACGCGGCGACCCCATCGATCCACCCGCCGGACGCAGGGGACGTCGGAGAGCCACGACAGGTCCGGGGCGTCGCTCATGAACGTGATGCGGATCTCGGGAGCGTGATGCGCGACGAGGTCAACCGGTGTGTCGAGGGCCACGATCCGGCCGTTGACGACGATCGCGGCGCGGTCGCACAAGCGCTCGGCCTCGTCCATGAAGTGCGTCACGAGCACGATCGTCGCGCCGCGCTCGCGGATCTCGCGGATCAGGTCCCACGCCACGCGCCGCGCGGCGGGGTCCAGTCCCGTCGTCATCTCGTCGAGGAAGACGACCTCGAGATCGTTCACGAGCGCGAGCGCGACGAGCAACCGCTGCTGCTGGCCGCCCGAGAGGCTGGCGAAGCGAGCATCGCGCTTGTCCCCGAGCCCCCATCGCTCGAGGAGCGTTGCCGTGTCGGTCGCGTGGTCGGCGATCGAGGCGAACAGGTCGAGCGCCTCCCAGACGCGGAGGTGGCTCGGCAGCCCGGAGTCCTGGAGCTGCGACCCGATCCGGCGCCGCAGCTCGTCGCCGTTCTCCTGCGGGTCGAGCCCGAGGACCCGCACCCGCCCCTGGTCGTGCCGCCGAAGTCCCTGGAGGCACTCGACGGTGGTCGTCTTGCCGGCGCCGTTCGGTCCGAGGAGCCCGAAGATCTCGCCGGGGGCGACCTCGAACGACACGTCGTCCACCGCGACGGCCTCCCCGTACCGCTTGCGGAGGTGCTCGACCGAGATGACGGCGTGCCCACGCGGATCCCCTCGGTCGGAGCATAGAGACTCGCGACGCGCCGAGTCCCTGCGGCAGGGGCGCTCAGCGGTCGTTCGACGAGAAGTGCATGTAGTCCTTGCCGCTGTTCCAGTCCCCGCCCCACTCCCACCCGATCGCGGTGAACGCGCGCACGACGACGTCGCCGGGATGGATCATGCCCGGCAGGTCCAGGGAGCGGTCACGGTACGGCCGCGCGAACCGGTTCCGGGTGTAGCCGTCCGAGGCCACGTACGGGTTCTGGAGCGAGTTGATGTCGACGGCGAGGCCGTAGGCGTGCATCGAGAACCGGTCGCCGGGCCCGGCCGGCGTGACGATGGGACGGCAGTTGAACGAGGCCGTCACGCTGCCGCGCGAGTCCGGGTCGGCGTTCGGGCGGAACCGCTTCGCGAGCGTGACGTGCCGGATCGGGAAGTCCGCGTGGAAGAGCGTGCGGAACACGCCGAGGACGTCGCGCGCGACCGACGCGTTCACGACCATCGGCCCACGCTTCACCTCGCCGTCGAAGCCCCGGTAGTTGAAGCGGAGCAGCGCGAGATCGTTGAGCGGCACCGGGCAGCCCGCGTGCCATGTCTCGCCCCGCATCTCGCGCAGCAGGTGAGCGGGGAGCGGCGAGAGGATCCGTCCCGCGAACCGCGCTCGCACGGCGGTCGGCTCGAAGGGGTCGGTGTCGCCGGCGTCCTCGCCCTCGACCGGAGCGCCCGGTGCCGGCGTCGGCGCTGCCGAGGGGGAACCCGACGTCCCGGCGGTACCTTCGGTGGCGGTCGAGCGCGGGTTCCCCGGGGCCGATGTGCACGCTGCGAGGAGAAGAGCGAGCGCGAGGACGGCGCCCGCGCGGAAGGTCACGGGAGGAACTGCACCTCGATCTTCACGACGACGCCGCCCTCGACCGTGAGCCAGTACGGCGCCTCGCTGCCCTGGTACAGCGCGTCCCACGCGTGGTGGTTCGTCGCGAACGCGTCCATGAAGGGCTGGACCTCGCCCTGCACGAGCTCGCAGCAGTTGGTCCAGTCGATGACCCGGACCTCGACGTTCGGCGCGACATCGAGCGTTCGCAGCCTCGGGTTGTCGTTCACGATGTAGTAGTCGTTCGGCACCGGGGCCTCGTCGCCGTGCTCGGCGGCCGCCTGGTTCGCCTCGTCCCCCGTGAGGAAGTACGCGAGGTCGAACACGAGCGTCTGGTTCTCGACGTCGATGGACTCGATCGAGCCGAAGTGCCGGCCGTCCTCGAGCTCGGGGCTCGGCGCTTCGCTCGGGGACCGGGTCTCCGATGGCGATACGGAGCCGGTCGCCCCGGTCGCCCCGGTGACCGGGGCGGGGGAAGTCTGCGAGCCGGTCGGGCCCGTCGTCGAACCTTCCGACGGCGACGTGCCCGGCTCGGCGTCCTTCGCGCAGGCGGCCGCGAGCACCACCAGGGCCGGAAGGAGCAGCGCGACGCGGGTGCGGGCCGTCATCACCGGCGAGGGTACCGCCCCCCGCTCGAGCGCGCCAGCCCCGGGGCCGGCGCGGGGCACCCGAAGCTTCGTGACGCTAATTAGCATCGCGTAGTATCCTCGGTGCGTGACCGCTCCTCTCGCGACCGTCGACACCACCGAGCTGGCCTCGCGCCTGCGGCTCGGCGTGACCCGGCTCGCGCGGAAGCTCCGGCAGGAGGCCGAGCCGGGCATCACGCCCTCGCTCCTGGTGGCCCTGTCCTCGATCGACCGTGCGAGCGCGATGACGATCGGCGAGCTCTGCGCCGCCGAGCAGGTCCAGCCCCCCACGATGACCCGGATCGTGGCCGCCCTCGTCGAGGCCGGGCTCGTCGCGCGCGAGCCGGACCCCGCCGACCGGCGCGTGGCCTGGGTGCGCGTGACGCCCGAGGGTGCGAAGCTCCTGCACCGCAGCCGTAAGCGCAAGGACGCCTACCTGGCGAAGCGGCTTCGCGACCTCGAGCCGCACGAGCTCGAGGTCCTCGACGAGGCAGCCGCCATCTTGGACCGGCTCGTCGGGGGCGGCCGATGACGCGCGTCGGCCTCGCGGTCCACCGGACGTTCCACGCGGTCCGGCACTCGAGGAACTTCCGCCTGTTCTTCGCCGGCCAGGCGGTCTCGGTCACCGGGACGTGGGTCCAGTACGTCGCGGCCTCGTGGCTCGTGCTGCGGCTGACCGGCAGCGGGATCGCGCTCGGCGTCGTGACCGCGCTCAGCTTCTCGCCGATCCTGCTGTTCGGCGCGTGGGCGGGAGTGCTGGCCGATCGGCACGACAAGCGGCGGATCCTCCTGTGGACGCAGAGCGCGTTCGGCGTGCTCGCCCTCGCGCTCTGGGCGCTCGTGGCGGCCGGGGTGGTCGAGCTGTGGATGGTCTACACGCTGTCGTTCCTGCAGGGGGTCGTCACCGCGGTCGACACGCCCACGCGGCAGAGCTTCTTCGCCGAGATGGTCGGCACGGAGCACCTCACGAACGCCGTGAGCCTGAACAGCGCCGTGATGACGGGCACGCGGATCGTCGGCCCCGCGCTCGCCGGCCTGCTGATCGCCGGGGCCGGGCTCGCGACCTGCTTCCTGGTGAACGGGCTGTCGTACCTCGCGGTCATCGCGAGCCTGATCGCGATGCGACCGGAGGACCTGCATCGGACCGAGGCGCCCCGCCACGGCTCGGGCCTGCGCGAGGGCATCCGCTACGTCTGGCACACGCCCGAGCTGCGCACCCCGCTCGTCGTCATGGCGGTCGTGTTCACGTTCTCGTTCAACTTCTCGGTGCTCATGCCGCTCCTCGCCGTGGACGTGTTCCGCGGCGACGCCGGCACGCTCGGCCTGCTGCTGTCGGTCATGGGCGCCGGCTCGCTCGTCGGGGCGCTCGGCATGGCCCGCGGGGCTCGGCCCGACCGCCGGCGACTCGTGCTCGGGGCGGTGGGCCTCGGCGCGATGTCGATGGTGGCCGCCGCGATGCCGACGCTCGGCGCCGAGCTCGCGGTGCTCGTCATGCTCGGCTTCGTGAGCATCGTGTTCATGATCACGGGCAACACGACGCTCCAGCTCACGGCGCGGCCCGACATGCGAGGGCGTGTGATGGCGCTGTACGCGGTGGTGTTCCTCGGCGGCACGCCGATCGGCGCGCCCTTCGCGGGGTGGACGGCCGAGGTGCTCGGACCCCGGTGGGGCCTCGCGATCGGCGGGCTCATCGCGGTGGTCGTCGGCCTCGTCGGGCTCCGCGCGGTGCGCCGGGAGGCCGCGGCGATCGGACGGCCCGAGCTCGTGCCCGTGGCCGCGGCTGCCTGAGCCGAGCTACGCGAGCTCGCGCTCCATGCGCCACGCACCGTCGGGCTCGAGCCGTGAGACCTGGAGCACGGTGCCGTCCTCGAGCGTGAGCCGGAAGCACCGGAGCCGCTCGCCGTCGCGCTCCTCGAGCCACGAGCGCTCGACCTGCACGCGCTCCTCGACCCCGCCCCACACGACGGCGCGTGGCCACTCCTCGGCGCGGCCGCCCTCGGCGAACCGCAGGACGATCTCGGGGGCCCGGCCGATCCAGCGGGGGAGTATGGGGCCCCACAGCAGGAACACGACGCCGATGAGCGCGACGGTCCACGACTCGCCGATCGCCGGCAGGAGCGGGATCGCGAGGAAGGACGCTGCCACCCGTGACAGGTTGTACGCCACGTCGTAGACGGCGAACACGCGACCGCGGTAGCCGTCGGGCATCGACTCCTGGACGAGGGTGTCCACCGGCACCTTCTTCCATGCGAACGTGAGGCCGACGAAGAAGCTCGCGAGCAGCACGCTCCAGCCGGTCACGTACGTCGAGACCGCGATGAGCGCGACCCCCCCCGCCAGGAAGGCCCGGGACACGATGCGCTCCTTCGGCCACCGCTCCTCGAGCTTGCCGACGGTGAGGATGCCGAGCAGCACGCCGATCCCACCCGCGCCGATGAGGTTCGCGAACGAGCCGACGCCCTCCTCGACGCGGTCGCGGAAGAAGAACAGCGAGAGCACGAGCACGATGCCCTGGCCCATCTGATCGAGCGTGATCGAGGCGATCGGGCCCAGCGCGCGGGGTGTGCGCGCGAGCCGCCGGATGCCGTCGCCGAACTCGCGCAGGACGCGCTGGAGCTCGTCGCGCATCGGCGCCTCGGGGAGCGTGTGTGGGACGAGGGGGCTCGTGATGCGCGAGGCGATCCACGATGCGACCAGCCACATCGCGCCCGCCGCAACGACGATCGGCACGTTGCCGAACAGGTCCGAGATCCACCCGCCGACGAACACGCCCGCGAGCAGCGCGACCGTGCCGCCGACGATCGACATCGAGTTGGCCATCAGCAGGTCCTCGGTGGGGACGAGCCGCGGAACGACGGCGACCGCCGTCGCGAGGTAGAAGCGGTTCACCGAGAGCACCCACAGGACCCCGGCGTAGAACAGGACGGCCTGCCGCGTCGGGTGGAACAACGCGAGCGCGACGACCGCAGCCCGCAGCCACGGTGCCACCACGAGGATCCGCCGGCGCGACCAGCGGTCGATGAACACGCCGGTGAACGGCCCGATGATCGAGAACGGCAGCGAGATCACCGCGGTGGCGATCGCGAACCCGGCGACCGTGCTCTGCCGGTCGGGACTGAACACCACCGAGGCGACGAGCGCGGCCTGGAACAGGCCGTCCGCCGACTGCGACACGAGCCGGATCGCGAACAGGCGTCGGAAGTCCCGGCTCCACAGGGCGTCGCGCGCGCGCTCGAGGGTTCCCTTCACGACCGCGATGGTAGGCCGCTCAGGCGAGGCCCGGCGCGTCGAGGTCCCAGAGCAGGCTGGCCAGCTCGTCGAGCGAGCCGACGGCCGCGAGGGCCTCGGGGTACCGGTCGGCGACCGGCTGGATCATGTCGTAGTCGTGCGCGAGGGTGAGCGCCATCATCCGGCGCGGCCACTGCTTGCCGAGCTCGCCCCAGCCGTAGCCGTCGAGGAGCGCTCGGAGCAGCCGCTTGTCGGCACCGAAGGCCTTCGTGTGGATCGCGACGAGGTCGTAGTGCGGGTCGCCCTCGTACGCGTCGTTGAAGTCGACGATGCCCGTCGGCTCCATGGCGCCGGGCTCGCCGTCCATGAAGACGTTGCCGGCATGCAGGTCGCCGTGCAGGAAGGCCGGCGTCTCGCGCTCGGGGTCGATGAGCTTGCGCGCCTCCCACACGTAGTCGCGGACGTGCTCGACGAGGTGCGCCGGGAGCGAGCCCCACTGCTCGTGGTCGCGGTGGCACCGCTGCTCGCGGACCTGGATCATGTCCGCGTAGATCTCGAGCGAGATGCGCTCGCCGTCGTGGGTCGGCACGTGGTGGAGGTCCTTCAGCGTCCTCCCGAGCCACGTGGCGACGCGGAGCAGGTCCTGGGGGCCCGCATCGCCGTCGAGGTCGCGGAGCGAGCGTCCGTGCATCGCGGTCATCGCGAGGAACGGCCAGCGCCAGCCGTCCTCGTAGAGCGCGCCCTCGGCGAGGAGCTCGGGGATCGGGAGCTCCTGGCGGGCGAGGAGCGTGTAGGCCTCGCGCTCGGTCTGGAAGCTGTCCTCGCCGAACCAGTCCTCGTAGTGGAGCTTCACGAGGTACGCGTCGTTCACGAGCGCGGCGACGTGCGTCGTGGGGTAGTGGGTCCGCACCTCGCCCTCGTCGGGCAGGCCCGACAAGCGGAGCGCTGCCTTGGCGTACGGAGCCCAGAAGGCCGCGTCCTGCAGGGACCGCTCGTATGCCTCGTCGTCCGCGAACGTCGGTGGCTTCGGAAGGCTCATACGGACGGAATGGTCCCAGAATCGCGACGACCGGGCACCCGGCCCGGCCGTCGCGGGAAGGCCCGTGAGCTACGCGGGCTGCACGTCGAAGAAGGCCGTCCAGTCCGAGGCCTTCGAGGCGCCGTTGCCGAGGATGAACCCCTCGACCATCTCGTGGGCCGCCTCGTCGCTGAACTGCACCGGCGGCGACTTCATGAAGTACGCGGACGGGCCGATGAGCGGGCCGGCGACGCCGCGGTCGAGCGCGAGCTTCGCGCACCGGATCGCGTCGATCACGATGCCGGCCGAGTTCGGGCTGTCCCACACCTCGAGCTTGAGCTCGATCGTGAGCGGCACGTCGCCGAACGCCTGACCCTCGAGCCGGATCTGCGCCCACTTGCGGTCGTCGAGCCACGGCACGTGGTCCGACGGCCCGATGTGGATGTCGTGCTTGTCGAGCTCCTTGCGGAGCTGGCTCTGCACCGACTGCGTCTTCGAGACCTTCTTCGAGACGAGGCGTTCGCGCTCGAGCATGTTCATGAAGTCCATGTTCCCGCCGAAGTTCAGCTGGTAGGTCCGGTTGAGCTTCACGCCCCGGTCCTCGAAGAGCCTCGTGAGGATGCGGTGGGTGATCGTCGCGCCGACCTGGCTCTTGATGTCGTCGCCGACGATCGGCAGCCCGGCGTCGACGAACTTGCGTGCCCACTCCTGGTTGCTGGCGATGAACACCGGCAGGCAGTTCACGAACCCGACGCCGGCGTCGATCGCGGCCTGCGCGTAGTGCCGCGCGGCCTGCTCGGAGCCGACAGGGAGGTAGGACACGACCACGTCGGCCTGCGCGTCTCGGAGCGCCTGCGCCACGTCGACCTCGGGTCGGTCGGACTCCTCGATGACCTCGCGGTAGTACTTGCCGAGCCCGTCGAGGGTCGGTCCGCGCTGGACGCTCACGCCGGTGGCCGGCACGTCGGAGAACCGGATCGTGTTGTTCGGCTCCGTGAAGATCGCCTCGGCGACGTCCTTGCCGACCTTGTCGGCGTCCACGTCGAAGGCGGCGACGAGCTCGACGTCGCTGATGTGGTAGCCGCCCAGGTCCACGTGCATCAGGCCCGGGACCGGGTCCTCGGGGGCGGCGTCCTTGTAGTACTCCAGACCCTGCACGAGCGACGACGCGCAGTTGCCGACGCCGACGATCGCGAGACGAACCTTGCTCATGTGGTGCGCTCCTTTCTGCGAAGCGCGCGTGACTCCCGGCGCTTCGAGCCCCCCGTGGTCGAGGTGGTCGGCTGGCGTCGCTCGGCGGCGATGAGGCCGTTCAGCCACGCGATGTCCTGCTCGGTGGTCTCCCGGCCGTGCTGCATCAGCGACAGCGTGTACGTGTCGAACCGCTCGCGCGTGCCGGCGAGCGAGGTCGTGATGGTGGACAGGCGATCCTCCAGGTGCGAGCGGCGGCGCTCCAGCAAGCGGATCCGCGCCTCTGGCGCGAGGTACTTGAAGAACGCGAGGCGGACGCGGAAGCGGTTCTCCTCGGTCGAGGTGTCGTGCCCCGCTTCCTCGAGCAGCTCGAGGAACAGCACCTCGCCCTTGTCCGTGATGCGGTACACGTTCTTGCGGCGGCCGACGGTGACCTCGTCGAAGACCTGCTCGACGGCGCCCTCGCGCTCGAGGCGCTTCAGCGTGGGGTAGAGCGACCCGTACGAGACGCGCCACAGGCCGCCGAGGGCATCGGTCAGCCGCTTCGAGAGCTGGTACCCGTGCATCGTGCGCTCTTTCAGCAGGCCGAGGATCGCGAGTTCGAGCATCCGGTGGCGGGTCCTTCCCCTGGGTTGTGTTGCGCTCCGATATATCGAGCGCATATATCGCTCCGATATATCTACTCGATGCCTCCGCTCGGTGTCAAACCGGGGCGGGGCGGCGTCCGCCCCCACCCTCGTCGCCGGGGTCCTGCTCATGCTGGTCGGTCTCGGGATCCGCGCGTGGGTGACGGCCCCTTCGGCCGAGGAGACCCGAGCGGCGGCGGTCGCCCCGATCGCCCCGGCCGGCCCCGCCGTGCCGCCGATCCCTCCCATGCCGGCGCCGCGGATGCCCGCCGCGCCCCCGCCGCCTCCCTCGCGGCCGTGACCGTGCGACGCGGCCGCTAGCGGCGGTAGTCGGTGACGTAGCCCGGCGGCTCGAGGCCGGGACGCAGGTCGGGAGCCGGCTCCGGCTCGCCGGGCACCGTGTGGAGCGGGAGCACCCCGGCCCACACGGGCAGCTCGAGGTCCTCCTCGTCGTCGTGGGGAGGGCCGGTTCGGACCTTGGCCGAGGCCTCCACGATCTCGATCGCGAGGAGGGTCGTCTGGTCGAGCTCGCGCTGGTTCGGCATCCGCGCGTCCCCGGCGCGCCCGCGCGCCACGTGCTCGACGAGCGCGCGCTGCGCGGCGAAGTTCTCGGCGGGGTCGGTGATCTCCCTCGCGCGGCCGTACACGATGACCGACCGGTAGTTCATCGAGTGGTGGAAGGCGCTCCTGGCGAGCACGAGGCCGTCGAGGAGCGTGACCTCGATGCAGATCTCGCGACCGTCGCGGATACCGCGGAGGGTTCGGCTCGCGGTCGAGCCGTGGACGTACAGCGTGTCGCCGACGCGCGCGTGGATCGTCGGGATCACGCGTGGCCAGCCGTCCTCCGTCACCCAGGCGAGGTGGCAGATGAGCGCCTCGTCCAAGATCGCGTCGATCGCGTCGCGCTCATAGACACCGCGCTCGGGCAGGCGGCGGACGCGGGTGCGATCGCTGGGCGGGGTGGCGGCCTCGGACATGGCCCCCAATCCTACGGGGCCTCGGCGGGCGGGACCGCGTTCCTACGAGGCTGCGGCGGTTGCGCCGCCGAGGAGCCGGTCGAGGGCCTCGGTCACCGCGTCGGCCCCCCGCTCGATGCCGACCCGCCCGTACCGCCCGACGAGCTCGGGCGCTCGGTTCGAGTCCTCCTCGACCGCGAGCTCGGGGATGTGGAACGCTGCTCCGCAGGGCGCGAGCCCGCTCGTGTCGTCGAGGCGCCGGATCACGACCACCGCCACCGGGTCGCCGTGGGCGGGGCACGGCCGGCCCGCGAGCACGGGGCACGCGCTGTTCCCCGGGCCGGGACACGTCTCCACCTCGAAGCCGTCGCGCCGGAGCGCCCGGTCGAGGATCTCGAGACTCGCCGCGCCCTCGCCCACGAGGAGCACGTCGGGAGCCGGCCTCACGAGCACCGCCGCCGAGAACAGCAGGAGTCCCGCCGTCACGGCCGCGATCGCCGTCGCCTCCCAGGGTGCGTCGGTCGCCCACAGCACCACGCCGCCGAACAGCACGATCGCGCCGCCGTACAGCAGGTACTCACGTTTCATGCCCCTCACCTCCGGCTCCACGGTGGGTCCGGGGAAGGTCGTGGGGCAGGGCCGAAGGTCCCGGGCCCGCTCGGCACCCGCCTCGAGCGCCGCGCGCTCAGCGAGGGCCGGGCTCGCCCGCCTGGCCGCGCAGGAACCGTTCGATCTCCGAGGCGAGCTCGTCGCCGGAGGGCAGGCCCTCTTCGCCGGCGATGGACTCGAGCCGCGCGACGTACGCGCGGGATTCCTCGTCGCCCTCGACCGCGGCATCGATCCGAGCCTTCGTCGCGGTGGCCTCCTCGGGGAGGTTCCCGAGCGCGAACGTGACCCCGAGGTGCCGGCCCGCGTGCTCGAGGAGCGCGATCGTGCCGGCCGGGAACGAGCCGCCGACGTAGTGAGGCACCTGCGCGTAGAAGCCGACCGCGGCGATGCCGCTCGCGGTCACGCTCATCTCGATCGAGCTCAGCGCGGCCGAGGGCACGCGCAGGAGCCCGTCGGGGCCCTGGTGCTCGTCCTCGCGCAGGAGGCCTGCCTTCGAGGCCGTCGCGAGGATCCCGACCGGGCGCGTGTGCGGCACCGGCGCAGGGATCGAGCCCAGGCTCACCCACTCGACGACGCCGAGCCGCAGCGCGAGTTCGAGCATCTCCTGGCCGATCTCGCGCCAGCGGAAGTCGGGCTCGGGGCCGGTGAACACGAGGAGGTCCCGACCTCCGGCGCGGGTGCGCGTGATCTCGAGCTTGGGCCACGCGAGGGTCGTCGGCGTCCCGTCCACGATGTCGAGCACGGGGCGGCGCGAGCGGTAGTCGAACAGCAGGTCCGGGTCGAACGTCGCGAGGGTGTCGCCGTCACCGGCGATCCGCTCGGCGGCGGCGGTCGAGGCGCCGGCGGCATCGACCCACCCGTCGAACGCGGCGACGATCACCGGCGCGACGAGCGGCTCGGACGGCTCGGTGATGTGGAGCAAGGCCATGCCGAAAGGATAGTGCCGGTCTGGCGGAGGGCCGTCGCGGCTCCTCGCCGGGTCGCCATCGCGAGGACCGCGATAGGGTTCGCGCCATGCGCCTCCTCCTGATCGGTGGGACCGAGTTCGTGGGTCGGCACATCGTCGAGCAGGCCCTGCCTGCGGGGCACGACGTGACGGTCTTCCACCGCGGGCGGAGCGAGCCCGTCGAGCTCGCGGCCGTCGAGCACGTTCACGGCGACCGCGACGGCGACCTCGGCGCGCTGGCGGGCCGGACGTGGGACGCGGTCGTGGACGTCTGCGGCTACGTCCCGCGGATCGTGCGGGCCTCCGCCGATGCGCTCGCCGGTGCCGTCGGCCGCTACTGCTTCATCTCCACCGAGTCGGTGTACGCGGAGCCGCACGCGCCCGTCGTCACGGAGGACGCTCCGCTCGCGACGACCGGGGACCCCGCGGCCGAGGAGGTCACGGACGAGAACTACGGCGCGCTCAAGGTCCTGTGCGAGCAGGAGGTGCAGGACGCGTACGGCGAGCGGTCGCTCCTCGTGCGCCCCGGATACGTCGTGGGACCGCACGACACGACGGACCGGTTCACGTCGTGGGTGCGCCGGGCCTCTCGCGGTGGCCGGATGCTCGCGCCCGGAGAGCCCGAGGGCACCCTGCAGTTCGTGGATGCGCGCGATCTCGGCGCGTTCGTCGTCCGCCTCCTCGAGCTCGAGGCGACGGGTGCGTTCAACGGCGACGGCGTCCCGATCGCGACCGGCGAGTTCCTGCGGACGTGCGTCGACGTCGCCGGGTCCGGGACCGAGGTCGTGTGGGTCCCGACCGCCGCCGTGCTCGAGCGCGATCTCGCCGAGCTGTTCCCCGTCTGGGAGGCGGACCTGTCGGGCTCGGTCGTGATGGAGGCCGCGAAGGCTCGTGCCGCGGGTCTGCGCAACCGCCCGGTCGAAGAGACCGTCCGCGCGACGCTCGAGTGGGACCGCGCCCGCGGCCTCCCCGAGCCGATGCGCGCGGGCCCGACGCCCGAGCGCGAGGGCGAGCTCCTCGCCGAGCTGGCGTAGGCCGCGGCTCCGAGAGCTACGGCGGCGGAAGGTGGGCAGCGTGCCGACGCAGACGATCTCGGCACCGCGTCGAGGTAGGCGTCGATCCGACCGAGCAGCTCGAGGTCCATCGGCCGTCCAGGCTACCCCGCGCCCTAGTACGCTGATTGGGTCTCGGGCCCTGCCCGAGGGTTCGCGACGAGCGACCGACGGATGGGCTGTGACCGGCCCGACTCGCCTCTCGCCCACGGATCGACAGCACGACGCGATGGAGGGCGACCGATGGTGAGACCGAGCGGCGGCGAGGTGCGGTTCGGCACGCCGGAGCGCGGGAAAGAGCCGACGTCCCGCCCGGCGCGAGGTCGGCAGTGCGCCGAACCGAGTTGCCATACGGTCCTGTCGACGTACAACCGATCTGCGACGTGCTACCTGCACACCGCGCCCGAGTACCGTCACCCGCTCCAGCGGGACTGATGATCTCGGGAGCCGAACGACGAGGACGAACGAGACCGCACGATCAGGAGGTTCCCCATGCCGGATAGCGTCGGGAAGCGGCAGCGCCGCGATGCGAACGCCAAGAAGGCCGTTGTCCGTGAGGAGCGCCGGGTCGCACGCGCCGCGCGACGCAAGGACCGGGAGGCCGGCCTGATCGAGGCGGGCCCGCCCATCGGTCCGGCCGAGCAGAGCGAGTTCCTCCCGACCCGCGAGGAGCTCGCGAAGGCCGACCAAGAAGACGACACCGTCGTCCCCTGACCGCCTCGGCGCGGGGTGAGACGGCCGAGGCGGCAGCCGTGTGACCCGCGGGGCACGGTGGTCCGTGTCCACGCGCGGCGACCAGGCCCCGGAAGTGAGAAACCGCCGGGGCCCGAGGGCTCCAGCGGTTTCTCATCACGCACTTTAGGTGGTGCCCTCGAGCGCGGTCAAGCCGGAACCGCCGTTCTTGTCACTCTTCTTCCTGCGAGCCGTCTCAGGGGTCCTGCAGGAGCGGCTGCAGCCAGTCGGGAACCTCGCGGCCCGGGACGCGGACGAACGGCGGCTCGAGCTCGGGCACGCGGGCGAGCTCGGCCGCGGCGTCCTGGACCGAGACCCGGGCCGCTCGGCGCTCGGCCTGGATCAGCATCGGGAGCAGCCGGACGTCGCCGGCGGTCGCGATGCCGGTGACCTCCCGCCGGGCGAGGGCGAACGCGACGGCCGCGTCGATCGGACCCTGCTCGTCGAGCGGCTCGTACCACGTGTCATAGCGCGGAGCCTCACCCAGGCGCCACAGGTTCCTAGCGAGCGCCTTGATGAGCATGAGCGCGGCGTCCTGCGCTCGGATCTCCTCGACGAGCGCCTCGAAGTCGCGGAGGTACGCCGGCTCGAGCGAGAGCCGGTAGTTGAACGGCGTGAGCACGGTGTCGAACGCGAAGCGGCGCAATGCCTCCAGGTGGGTGGCCGGCGCCTTCATGCCGTGGCCCGTGATGCCGATCGCGCCGACGAGGCCTTCCTCCCGAGCGCGGAGGGCCCCCTCGAGCGCACCGCCTGGCCCGGTCGCTCGACCGAGGTCCTCGAGGTCGCCGACGGCGTGGAGCTGGATCAGGTCGACGCGCTCGACCTGCAGCCGCTCGAGCGAGCGCCGGATCTCGTCGTAGGCACCGGCCGAGGTCCGTTCGCCCGTCTTCGTCGCGAGGAAGATCTGGTCGCGGACCCGCGGCATCCACGCGCCGAGCCGCAGCTCGGAGTCGCCGTGGTCTGCCGCGGTGTCGAAGTGGTTGATGCCGGCCTGGAGCGCGAGCTCGATCGACCGGTCGGCGACCTCCTGCGTGGCCTCCATCAGCGCCGCCCCTCCGTAGATGAGGACGCTGCTCATGTGCCCGATCCGTCCGAGCCGTCGGCGCTCCATGGACACCTCCTCGTGCTCAGCGTCGCACGTGCGAGAGGAGCTCGGCGTGCGCGCTCAGGTAGTCGTCCAAGATCGCCCTCGCGAGCGGCTCCGAGCCGACGAGCGGGTGCACGGTGAGCGCCTCGAGGGCCTTGGCGTACGAGCCCTCGACCACTGCTTCGACCGTGAGCCGCTCGTACGCCTTGATCGGCTCGATGAGGTCGAGCGCGGCGCGCGGCAGATGGCCCTGCGCGAGCGGGTGCGCCCCGTGCTCGTCCACCATGCACGTCACCTCGACGACGTCGGTGTCGCGCAGATCGGGCATCGCGCCGCGGTTCGGCGCGTTGACGATCAGCGGCATCTTGCGGCGCTGCACCGCCGAGACCATGACGGCCGTCGCGAGACCCTCGTAGCCGTCGCCCTCGAACATCTCCTCGTGCGCGGGGGGCTCGGCGCGGACGCCGTCCGCCACCTCCTCGCCACGCTCGCGGGCGAAGTACGTCTCGTGGCGCGTCTCGATCGTGCGCTCCCACGCCGCCCGGGCGCCCTCGAGGTCCTCCGCGGCGAGCCGCTCGGCGAGCTCGGGCCACAGCGGCGCGTTGAGCCGGGCGATCTGCTCGCCGCGCGAGCTCCCCGAGCGCAGGATGTTCTCCACGGCCTGCTCGCGCGAGTAGAAGAAGTACAGGTACTCCATCGGCAGCATGCCGATGGAGCGCACGAGCTCGGGATCGAACAGACGCCAGGAGTCCTCGAGCTGCTGGAGCTCCTCGTACCGCTCGAGGATCTCGGGCAGGCGATCTCGGCCCTCGACGAGGACGCGATGGATCCAGCCGGCGTGGTTGAGGCCCGCGTAGTCGGCATGCACCTGGTCGCCGGGGATCCCGAGGAGTTCGGCGACGCTGCGCTTCATCTCGATCGGCCCGTCGCACACGCCGATCACGCGCACCGAGGAGTGATCGCAGAGCGCCTGCACGATGATGCCGACCGGGTTCGTGAAGTTGACGACGAGGGTCTCGGGCTCGACCTCGGCGATCAGCTCGGCGTACCGGAGCATCGCCGGGATCGTCCGCAGCGCCATCGCGAACCCACCCGGCCCCGTCGTCTCCTGCCCGAGCACGCCGTGCGCGAGCGCGATCCGCTCGTCGTTCGCGCGCGCCGCTTCCTGGCCGACGCGGATCGCCGTGAACACGAACCTCGAGCCGGCGATCGCCGCGCGCGGGTCCTCCTCGCCGCGGACCGTGAAGCCCGCGCCCCACTCCCGGCACAGGTGCGCGCCGAGCGCGCTCATGATGCGCAGGCGCTCGAGGTCTTGGTCATGCAGGACGACCTCGGTGAGGCCGAGCTCCCCCTGGCGGTCGGCGAGCCCGTGCAGGATGAACGGGGTCCGAACGCCAGTCCCGAGCAGCGTCACCCTCATGGTCCCTCCCGGATCGGCGGGGTGCGGTCATCCAGGAGGCAACGGGGTCCGCAGCTCCCGGTCGTGTCGGGTCCCACCGTAGCCGTCCGAGGGCCCCGCCAGCGCCGGAACCGACGCCGTCACATCGGTGGTGGCGCCTCCCCTCGTTCGGTCTGGATCCGCACGAGGACGCAGCGCTCTGCCGCCGCGCGGAGCGTGTCCTCGTTGGCATCGGGTTTCACGCCCACCGCCCGCGCGGCTGCCGGGAACCGCCGGAGGTACGTGTGGAGGCCTCGGAGGACCTCGTCGGGCTCCTCGACACCCCATGGCAGGCAGGAGCATGCATCGAGGTGCGTTCCTCGCCGCGACGCTCGTGATGGTCGCGGCGTTCTCGTTCGTGCCCGGCGTCGCCTCGGCGAGCGGCGGCGGCGGGTGCGGCGGACCGGTCACCGACGAGGCCGGCACGCGGGTCGACATCGCTTCGTACTGCTTCACGCCGACGATCCTGCGGGTCGAGCCGGGCGACGAGGTGACGTTCGCGAACACGGATCCCGTGCCGCACACGGTCCTCGGCGCGAACGGCGCGTGGGGAAGCTACGACGTGCTGAAGAGCGGGCGCGAGGCGACGTACGCGTTCGCGAAGGCCGGCGTGTACCCGTACGTGTGCACCTACCACGTGGGGATGGTCGGCACGGTCGTCGTCGGCGACGGCGCGGGCGGCGCGATCAGCACGACGACCGCCGCCGGACCGGTCACGCCGGGAACCGCGTCGGCGCTGCAGGCCGCGCCGGTCGCGAGCTCGACCCGTGTCCAGATCAACGCGGGCGCGTGGCCGTTCATCGCCCTCGCGACGTTCGGGCTGCTGCTCCTGGTCTCGGGTGCGCTCGTCCTCGAGCGTCGCCGGCGGAGGCCGGTAGCCTGAACGCGTGAAGCGTCGCACGAGTCGTGAGCCGTCACACCGTCCCAGCGGGTGGCGGCTCACGGCGTCCCTCCTTTCGATCGGCCTGCTCGTCGGAGCGTGCACGTCCGGCGACGGCGCCGACCGGCCGACGCCGACGGAGCCGAGCGCCGGTGCGACGTCGACCACGCCCGAGCCGAGTCCGACCGAGAACGCATCGCTCGGCGACGCGAACGTCGGGCTGGAGCAGGTGGCGGTGCTCGACCAGCCGATCGCGCTCGCGGTGCGAGCGGACGACCCGGCGCTCTACGTCGCGGAGAAGGTTGGGCGCGTCGTGGCGCTCGTTGACGGCCGGGAGCCGGAGGTCGTCCTGGACATCTCGGACCGGGTGTCGCTCGGCTCCGAGCAGGGGTTGCTTGGCCTGGCGTTCTCACCGGACGGCGGGTTCCTGTACGTGGACCTCACCGACGTGAACGGCGACACGCGCCTCCTCGAGTTCCGCGCCGGCGACGGCGGCATCGACCCGGCGAGCGAGCGCGAGGTCCTGCGCGTGGAGCAGCCGTACTCGAACCACAATGGCGGGAACCTCGCGTTCGGCCCCGACGGCTACCTGTACGTCGCACTCGGCGACGGCGGGAGCGCTGGCGATCCGGAAGGGCGCGCGCAGTCGCTCTCGACGCTGCTCGGCAAACTGCTGCGGATCTCGCCTCGTCCATCGGACGGCGAGCCGTACGCCATCCCGCCCGACAACCCGTTCGTCGGCCGGGACGAGGTGCGCCCCGAGATCTGGGCGTACGGCCTGCGCAACCCGTGGCGCTTCTCGTTCGATCGCGGCACCGGCGACCTGTGGATCGGCGACGTCGGTCAGGACTCGTGGGAGGAGATCGACGTCGAACAGGCGGGCTCGGCGGGCGGGCTCAACTTCGGCTGGGACGCCCGCGAGGGGACGCACCCGTTCGAGAGCGGGTCCACCGACCCTGCGATGGTGGTCCCGGTGTTCGAGTACCCGCACGACGGCAGCGTGTGCGCCGTGACGGGTGGGTACGTGTACCGAGGCGAGGCCATCCCCGACCTCGCCGGCGCCTACGTGTTCGCCGACTTCTGCAGCGGGCGGCTCGAGGGGTTCGTCCTGCACGACGGCGTCGCGGGGCAGCACCGCGAGCTCGGCCCCGTCGTCGAGAGCCTCGCGTCCTTCGGCGAAGATGCCGACGGGGAGCTGTACGCGCTCTCGCTCTCGGGGGCGGTGTACCGACTGGTCGCGAAGGGCTGAGCGCTCAGCGCTGCGCGACGAGCGCATCGCCGCCGTCGTGTCCGAGGGAACCGGCCGAGTACGAGCGGCGCGTGATCTCGTTCCTCGACGATGTGCTGCTCGGCGCGTGAGGACGAGCGGGGCCGGTCGATCACTCGCGGAACCGCGTGAGACCATCGGTGGACCATGGAGTTCGGCATCTACACGTTCGCGGAGGTCACCCCCGGTCGGGGCGCCGACGAGCCCGAGGGTCCGGCGCAACGTCTCCGCGATCTGATCGAGGAGATCGAGCTCGCGGACCAGGTCGGCCTCGACGTGTTCGGGGTCGGCGAGCACCACCGCCCCGACTTCGCCGTGTCGGCACCTGCCGTCGTGCTCGCCGCCGCTGCTGAGCGCACCTCGACGATCCGGCTGACGAGCGCCGTCTCGGTCATCAGCTCCGACGACCCGGTCCGGGTGTTCCAGGACTTCGCGACGCTCGACCTGCTCTCGGGCGGGCGCGCCGAGATCATGGCCGGCCGAGGCTCGTTCGTGGAGTCGTTCCCGCTGTTCGGCTACGACCTCGAGCACTACGACGAGCTGTTCGCCGAGAAGCTGCTGCTCCTGCTCAAGGTCCGCGAGCACGAGCGCGTCACCTGGTCGGGCAAGCACCGGGCGCCGATCGAGGACCTCGGCGTCTACCCGCGGCCGCTGCAGCGCCGGATCCCCATCTGGATCGCCGTCGGCGGCAACCCCGAGTCCGCGATCCGCGCGGGCACGCTCGGCCTGCCGGTGGCGATCGCGAGCATCGGCGGCATGCCCGAGCACTTCGCGGCGTTCGCGGAGCTCCCCCGAGAGGCGGCGCCGCGCCCCGGGTCCGACCCACCGCCGCCGCCCCGGATCCACTCACCCGGCCCCAGCGCCCCGCCGCCGCAGGAGGCGCTCGACGAGTCGTTCCCGGCTGTGTCCGAGGTGATGAACCGGATCGGGCGCGAGCGTGGATGGAGCCCGATGAGCCGCGCCGACCACGACGACGCGGCCACGCTGCGCGGTGCGAACTTCGTCGGGAGCCCGCAGCAGGTGATCGAGAAGATCCTGTTCCAGCACGAGATCTTCCACCACGACCGGTTCCTCGTGCAGTTCAGCGTCGGCCCGATGCCCCACGACAAGATCATGCGGTCCATCGAGCTGTTCGGGACCGAGGTCGCGCCGGTCGTTCGCCAGGAGGTCGCCCGCCGAGCGGCCGCAGTGACCTGAGGGTCACGCTCTCCGCTGGCGGAAGCCTGCGGCCGTGAAGTCGCCATCGAAGGTGAGCGCCTCTCGGATCTTCATCGCGCGCATGAGGCTGAAGCTGGTCGCGTCGACGAACGAGTACTGCCGTTCGTCGTGGGTCCTCAGCCATGCCACGGCCCGTTTCTCGAGCTCGGTGTCGACGTGCACGACCTCGGCGCGACGGGAGCGGCGGAGGTCGTCCAGGAACCCGACCGTGGATCGGTGTCCGGCCTTCCGGCGCAGGTACGTCCACGTCTCCCCACAGACGTGGTTCGACGTAACGAACGTCTCGCCGCCGAGGCCGGAGAGGATCCTGCCCGCCTCCGCGTGATGGGCGTCGCGCCGGTTCCGCAGGGCGACCCAGAACGACGTGTCGACGAAGATCACCGATAGACCACGTCGTCCACGGTCTCGGGTTCGAAATCGTCGACGCCGAGCATCGAGAAGATAGGGTCGTGCTCGATGGGTGGCAGGGGTTGCACGCGCTCGCGCACGAAGCGGCGGATGAGCGCGGCCTTCGACGTGTGCTGCTCGAGCGCCATCCGCTCCAGCACCTGGTCCCGGCGCGGGCCGGGCCGCCGTTGGACGCTCAGCCGGGCTCGGCGCGTGGGCTGAGCTTCCCGAGCGCGCCGGGGCATCAGGCCCTGGGTTCGCGATGTGCGGGCCCGGATGCTCACGCGGGGAGGCGAGGATGGAGCGCCGTGGCTGAGCCCGAGCTAGCCCGGAGCGGAACCTGGCCGTCGTGAACCAGCACGGCGTCCGCTACGTCCGGATCGACGTCCCCCGAGGCCGAGGGTAAGTTGCGGCTGTGCCGCACGACAGGGCGGATGAGCCGAAGCGCGCGGGGCGTGAGAGCTGGGGGCTCGCCGAGGGCGACCAGATCGTCCCCGGGCGGTTCGCGCTGAGTGCGATCGGCGGCGGATGGGACTACGAGGTCTTCCTCGCGTGGGACGAGCACCTCCACTCGCTCGTCGTCGCGAAGCTCGTCCGTCCGCACCTCGTGCGCGACGAGCACACGCTCCGATCCCTGGCGCGCGAGGCGGAGCTCGTGGAGCGGCTCGCGCATCCGGTCATCGTTCGCGGGTTCGGCTCGGTGCTCGAGGGGGATCGCCCCCACCTGCTGCTCGAGCACCTGGAGGGACCGACGCTCGCGCGGACCATCCGGCGGACGGGCTCGCTCGCGCTCGAGCAGCTCGTCCCCCTGGCCTTCCAGCTCGCCAGCGCCCTGCAGTACCTCGCGAACGAGCGGGTCGTGCACCTCGACGTGAAGCCGGGCAACGTGATCCTCGGCGCGCCGCCACGTCTCGTCGACCTGAGCGTGGCTCGATCCGTCGAGGCCGCCTCACGCGTGCAGGCGCCCATCGGGACGGATCCCTACATGGCTCCGGAGCAGTGCGACCCGACGCTCGCCGAGATCGGTCCGGCCGCGGACGTGTGGGGGCTCGGGGCGACGCTGTACGAGGCCGTGTCCGGCGGCGTGCCGTTCCCGCGCCCCAAGGGCTTCGACCGGGAGGACCCGCTCCAGCGCTTCCCGCAGCTCGCGGGCGACGTCCCCGCGCCGCTCTCGGATCACCCCGCCGCTCTGGCCGAGATCGTGTCCGCGTGCCTGTCGTTCGAGCCCGCGGAGCGACCGACCGCCGGCGAGGTCGGCGACCTGCTCGAGCCGCTCATCGAGGCCATCCGCCCCCGCCGGATCCTCGGACGCTCGCGCCCGAAGTTGCGATGAACGGAAGGGCGGCCCCCGTCGGGGGCCGCCCTTCGTGGCCGTGGGGGATCGGGGGGTCAGCCTCGACCGTCGGTCGCGGTGTTCGTGTTGCCGGTGGGGCCGGTGTGGTCGTTCCCGTCGGTCAGGGTCCCGTCGTCGGGTCCCGTGTTGCCGGTTCGACCGGTGTCGCCGTTCCCGTCGGTGTAGGTCCCGGTGTTGCCGGTGGGGCCGGTGTGGCCGGTCCCGTCGGTCAGCGAGCCGGGGTCGCTCACACCCGTGGTGCCGGTCGCGCCGGTCGCGTCGCCGGTCGTGCCGTCGTCACCCTGGTGATCGCCGTCGTCGCCGTCGTCGTCCTCGTCCTCGGCGTCGTAGCGCGTCACCGCCTGGTCGTCGGATCTCCCAGCACCGTCGTCCACGGCCGCCCAGGCCGGGGCGAGGCGCAGGAGCCCGATGGTGAGGATCGAGAGCACCGCCAACGCCAGGATCAGCCACGACGAACGGCCGCGGGACCGGTTCTCGTCGAGCGCGAGGGCACGCGCGACCCTGACCCCGGGGCGGGAGGCCTCGTTGCGTCGCTCCATGGTCACCCCTTCCTTCTCGGCGGCTCTTCGCCGCCGGTCCTGCCTCCTCTTGTACCGCGACCGGGGCAAGTGCATCGCCAACGGCGGGTTAAGGGCAGGCTAAGGATCTGATCCTCGGGCGCAAGCCGGCGCCCGCCCGGAGGTCGATGTCTCACGCTCCTCGATGGGCGGCGCCCGTGCTCGCGTGTTCGGCGAGCGCGGCACCCCACTCCCGTGGCGTGGTCGGTCTGCCAGTCTGCAGGCGGTGGTCTCCCGTCACGAAGAAGCTCTCCGGCTCCGCGACCAGGCGGTGGCCGTGGCGCTCGAGGCGTTTCGCGATGCCCTTCACCGCGGACCCGGTGATGGCGCGGGGCTTGTCGAACCTGGCGCCAGCCTGTCGGCAAGGTTCGCCCGTGGTTCGAGCGCCTGCAGGGCGAGCTCGCCGAGGTCGACGTCGAGGGCCGCCCGCACCTGCTGCTCACGGAGGACGCCCCTTGCTCCGTCGTCAGCGCCCGAGCGCCGAGGTGCGCCTGCTCCCAGCTTTCGACCAGTACGTGCTCGCGGCCGCGCGCGACATCGAGCACCTGGTCCCGGCCGCGCACCGCAAGGGCGTCTTCCGCACGATCAACGGCTGGATCGCCGCGACGGTCGTGCTCGACAGCCGCGTGGTCGGCGCGTGGTCGCTCGAGAAGGGCGAGGTCCGCACGGACCTGTGGCAGCGGGTCCCGAAGGCCGCCCTCTCCCAGGAGATCGAGCGCGTCGAGCGGCTCGCGGCCGCGACGGTCCGACGCCGAGGAGGGCGACTGAGAGCGAGGACCTGGGGTCCTCGCGCCGTCAGATGACCCTCACGGCGTCACGCCGAGGGCCTTCCGCACACCGGGGACCACGAGCGTCTGGAAGCACGCGTGGAGCCGCTCCGGCGCGACGGGGTCGTCGCGGTCGACGCCCCACTGCACGAGAGCGATCACGGCGCTCACGAGGAACTCGACCACCGCATCGAGGGGCACGGCCGGCTGCCGTGACGGATCGACGCGCGCACGGAGTCTCGCCGTGTACTGCTCGGTGAGCACGCGACGGAACTGGCCCAGGATGACCTGCCCGCCGCGCCGACCGGCGATCGCCCGGTACACGTGCGTCCACTCGCCGACGTGGCGGAAGATCGCCTCGCTCGGATCGCCACCCTCGTCCGCGGCTTCGAAGGCCGGGCGGATCTCCTCCATCCGGGCGAGCAACAGGTCGTCCTTGTCGCGGTAGTGCGCGTAGAAGGTCGACCTGCCGACGTCGGCCCGGTCGATGATGTCCTGGATCGTGGTCTTGTCGTAGCCCTTCTCCAAGATCAGCTCGATCAGGGCCTCGAACAGCAGCTGACGGGTCCTGCGGACCCGCCGATCCTCCGTCGGGTGCTCCGTCGCCGCCCCCCGTTCCCGGCCGATCTCGCCCGGATGTTCGGTACCGGACGTTCCGGCCGAACCGACCGTTGACGCTTCCGTACTCTGCGGCCAGTATGGCACATATCGTTGGATATCGCACAGAGCGTGCGGGAAGGGAGGACGCGATGAACGTGCAGGGGAAGGGGTGGACCGGGGAGCGGAAGCGTCGGCTGCGGTGGTGGACGCTCGTCACGCTGTCGCTGTCGCTGCTCGTCGTGATCATCGACGACACGATCATCAACGTCGCGATGCCGTCGCTCCAGCGGGAGCTCGGCGCGTCGACGTCCGCTCTCCAGTGGATCGTCGATGCGTACATCCTCGTGTTCGCCGGGTTGCTGCTCACGATGGGGACGCTCGGGGATCGGTTCGGGCGCAAGCGCGCGCTGCAGGTCGGCCTGCTCGCGTTCGCGGCGGCGAGCGTGTGGGCGGCGACCGCCGGCTCGACGACCGAGCTGATCGTCGCGCGAGCCTTCATGGGGGTCGGTGGGGCGCTGATCATGCCGTCGACGCTCGCGGTGCTCGTGGACGTGTTCCCGAAGCAGGAGCGCGTGCGAGCCATCGCGATCTGGACCGGGGTCGCGAGCCTGGGCATCCCGCTCGGGCCGCTCGTCGGCGGGTGGCTGCTCGAGCGGTTCTGGTGGGGCTCGGCGTTCCTGGTGAACCTGCCGATCGTCGTCCTGGTGCTCGCGCTCGGGTGGTTCCTGGTCCCCGAGAGCCGGGACCCGGCGCCCCCGAGGACCGACTGGGTCGGGGCGGCGCTCTCGACGGCGGGCCTCGGCGCGCTGCTCGCCGGCATCATCGAGGGGCCGGACCGGGGATGGACGGACCCGATGGTGCTCGTCTACTTCGGGGTGGCCGCGCTGCTCCTCACCGTGTTCGTGGGGTACGAGCTCCGGAGCGACCACCCGATGCTCGACGTCCGGCTGTTCCGCCGGCCGTCGTTCGCGGCGGCGACCGGGGCGATCGCACTCGGCATGCTGGCGCTCGCAGGGCTGGTGTTCAACCTGACGCAGTACCTCCAGCTCGTCCGCGGGTACAGCCCGTTCCAGGCCGGGCTGCGCACGATCGCCCTCGCGCTCGGCTTCGGGATGGGGGGTCAGCTCGCCCAGCGAGCTCGGGCTCGGTTCGGCGCTCGTCCGACGATCGTCGCCGGGCTGGTCGCGGTGAGCGGGGTGCTGACGTGGTTCTCGACGGTGGGGGTCGCGACGGCGTACTGGATGATCGGCGTCGCCCTCGCCCTGGCCGGCGCCGCCCTCGCGGTGGTGCTGATCCCCTCGACGGACCTCGTCATGACCGAGATGCCCGATGAGCAGGCGGGGATCGGCTCGGCGGTGAACGACCTGGGCCGTCAGCTCGGCGCGGCGCTCGGGATCGCCGTCCTCGGCTCGCTGATGAGCAGCACGTTCGCCGACACCGTCACCGGGCTTCCCGGACTGCCTCCCGCGGCCACCGAGGTCGCCCGCGAGTCGCTCGGCGGTGCGCTCGCGGTCGCGGGCCAGATCGGCGAGCCCGTGGGAAGCGCCCTCCGCGAGGCGGCGACATCCGGGTTCGTTGACGGCTTCGGCGTGGCGATGCTCGCGGGCGCGGGGCTGCTCCTGGCGTCGGCAGCCGTGATCCATCGGGCGCTCCGGACCGGGACCGAGGACGTGAGCGAGCTCGTCGCGCTCGAGCCGGAGCTCGAGTTCGTGTGAGGTCGAGGAAGCGGGCACCGCGCGGTGGGTTCGCGAGGTGCCCGCTTCCTAGCCGGCGGCCAGCGCCTTCTCGAGCGGGGTCCGGAACCTGGGCTTGAGGCGTGCGTCGCCGAGCCACGCACGGAGCCGCTCGCGCTCGGCGTCGATCGCCTTCCTGATCCTCGCGTCGACGCGCTCGAGGAGCTCGACGACCACCTCGCCCTCCTCGACCTGGGTCCACCCGCCCACCACCCGGCCGTTCGCCCAGACGGTGGGGCCGGCGTTGCCGTTGCGGTCGAACAGCATGGGGGCGTGGTCCCCCAGGTACCACGTTCGTTCCTTCCAGCCCATGACCGCCGGGTCGAGACCGGGCAGCAGCGCGACCCACGGGGCGGCCTCGGTCACGGGGTCGAGGTCGTCGGGCAGCACGTAGCCGACGCCCTCGTCGAGCGCGACCTCGACCGCCCCGACGGCCTCGAGCGTGATCGTCACGAGCCTCGCGGTCCAGCCGGTCCACCAGCGGACGTCGGTCATCGTGGCGGGGCCGAAGGCGCGCAGGTAGCGGCCGAGCAGGTCGGCACAGGCCTCGGCGTGGCCGAGCTCCGGCAGCGGGCCGCCGAGCCACGTCTCGGTCCGCGCCCACCGGTACTGGCCGGACATCCACGACCCGAGCGGCCGAGCCCGCACGACCTTGCGCTCGGTGGCGAGCAGGAACAGCACGCGGGTCGAGACGCCCATCGTCCCGGCCCAGGTCTTGCCCTCGCCGAACGCGAGCTTCGCGCCGAGCTCTGGGACGTCCTTCGTGAGCTCGCGCGCGGTGGCCTCCCCGCGACGACCGAGCGCGACGAGCGTCTCGTCGGCGACCCGCTCGAGCCACCGCGGGCCGCGGCCCTTCCGGGCGATGCCCTGGTCCTCGAGCAAGCCGATCAGGCGTCGGCGCTCGGGCGGCGCGAGCGCCTTGGTACACGCCTCGTCCATGACCGCCGCGACGTCGCGCGGCACGACGAACAGCGTGCGACGCATCCCGAGCATGCGCACGAGCGAGCGCCGCTCGTAGAGCGCGTCCTCGAGAGCGGCGGGGACGAACCCCTCCACCCTCGCCCACGCCGAGAGGTAGACCGACGCGGGATCGCTCGAGTGCAGGCCGACGAGCGCGGCCGCGGTCGCATCGACGGACGCCGCATCTCGCGCCAGCAGATGGCGTGCTCCGAGCCTCGCCCGGCGCTCCTCGACCCCGATCGTCCTCAATATCCGCTCAACCTACCGCTCGAACGAGACGGTCTTGACATGTGACCTGAAGGTCACGTATCCTCCCCCGATCGTGACCGACGAAGACGACCTGGTCTTCAAGACCCTCGCGGACCCGACGAGGCGCTTCCTGCTCGACCGGCTCTTCGAGCGTGACGGCCGCACGCTCACCGAGCTCGAGTCCGAGCTGGAGATGACCCGCTTCGGCGTCATGAAGCACCTGCGGGTCCTCGAGGGCGCGGGGCTCGTGGTCACGCGCCGGCAGGGCCGGGAGAAGCTGCACTTCCTGAACCCGGTGCCGATCCGGCTGCTGCACGACCGGTGGATCGACAAGTACACGGAGGGCCACGTGAAGGCGCTCGTGGACCTCAAGTCCGAGCTGGAGGAGGAGGCGTGACGATGAGCAGCGGAACGATGACGACCGCGCAGGTGTACCGGATCTACATCAAGGCGACCCCGCAGGCGATCTGGGACGCGATCACCAAGCCCGAGTGGACCGAGCGGTACGGCTTCGGCGGACGCGTAGAGTACGAGCTGCGCCCCGGCGGTTCGTACCGGGTGCCCACGACCGAGGCCATGAAGAAGGCGGGAGCGGAGATGGGGTTCCCGACCCCGGACGTGATGATCGACGGCGAGGTGATCGAGGCCGATCCGCCGAACAAGCTCGTCCAGACGTGGCGGATGCTGATGGACGAGAAGACGACCGCCGAGGGCTTCACGCGCCTCACGTACGAGATCGCGGAGGGCAAGGGTGGCGTCTCGAAGCTCACGCTCACCCACGAGCTCGAGGGTGCGCCGCAGCTCGCCCTGCTCGTCTCCGGCGGGATGGAAGAGATGGGCGCCGGCGGCGGCTGGAGCTGGATGCTCAGCGACCTCAAGACGCTGCTCGAGACCGGCGCGTCGATGGACCCGCACGACGGCCTCAACCAGGGCTGATCCTAGGGACGCTTGGCACCGGCGGAGGCCTCGCGTGTGCGGGGTCTCCGCTCGGGTTCCTGCCGGGCTACGTCAGGAGCCGCGGCTCAGGAGCCCTCAGCGGCCCGCTCGAGCGCAGCGATGTCGATCTTCTTCATCTGGAGCATCGCCTGCGTGGCCCGCTTCGCGCGCTCGGGGTCGGGGTCGCTCAGCAGCTCGCCGAGCCTCGTTGGGTTGATCTGCCACGACAGGCCGAAGCGGTCCTTCAGCCAGCCGCACATGACCTCCTCGCCGTCCGCGGTGAGGGCGTCCCACAGCTGGTCGACCTCGGCCTGCGTCTCGCAGGCGACCGAGAGCGAGATCGCCTCGGTGAACGGGAATCGTGGCCCACCGTTCAGCGCGATGAACCCCTGCCCGTCGAGCTGGAACGAGACGGTCATCGCGGTGCCCGGCGTGCCGGGGCCCGCCTCGCCGTAGCGCGAGACGCCGAGGAGGTCGGGCTCGGCCCGATGCTCGTCTCCATTCGTGGGCGGGCGATCGCGGAGCTCGACGCGTTCCCCGACCCCGCGCTGCTCGGGAGATTCGGGCTCGCGGCGATGGTCCCGGCGGGGCGAGTGCATGTTCGACGGGCCGACCAGGCTTGACGTATCTGTCAAGAGCACGAGAGGAAGGAACGAACGGCATCCCCCAGGCACCGCAGGGAAGCGCGCGACCGATGTCGTGGCAGCTAGCGCCTCAGCATGCGCTGAGCGGTCGGCAGACCGAACGCCAGGAACAGCCCCTGTCCGACGAAGCCGGTGATGTCGGTGATGAGCCCGTCGGCGACGGTGAGGACCTGGATCGCGAGACCCGTCTCTCCGTCCGCGCCACGTTCGTAAAGCGCCGCCGCCGGCTGGCGGTTGGCGGCCGTGGGTTCGAGCACCATCGGGCCTCGCACCGCGAAGACCCGATGCTCGAGGAACGCGATGACGTGGTCACGACCCCGGAACCACATCGGGTCGGGCGGCATCGTCATCTCGACCTCCTCGGCGAGGAGTCGCGCCAGGGCCTGCACGTCGGCGCGCTCGAAGGCGCGCACGTACCGTTCGAGGATCGAGCGTTCCTCCGCGGTCGGGGCGGTCGGTGGGCGGTCTTGCGGGATCGGGCGGTGGAGGGTTGCGCGTGCGCGCTGCAGCGCGCTCGCCACCGAGGCGGCGGAGGTGTCGAAGAGCTCCTCCACCTCCGCCGTGCTCCACTGGAGGACATCGCGCAGGAGCAGTACTGCGCGCTGCCTGGGCGGGAGCAGCTGGATCGCGGCGAGGAAGGCGAGCTCGATCGTCTCGCGGCGCGCGTATCGCGCGGCGGGATCCTCGAGCTCCTGGAGCAGGCGGTCGGGGTAGGGCTCGAGCCAAACGGGTTCGAGGATCGGCGCTCGCGGCGGATCGAGCGGGTCGGAGGCGGGCACGAGCCCACTCGGCAGCGCTCGGCGCGGGCGTTCCTCGAGCGCGTTCAGGCAGGCGTTCGTCGCGATCCGATACAGCCAGGTCCGAACGCTCGAACGCGACTCGAACCGTCCGAGGGCGCGCCAGGCTCGCAGGAGGGTCTCCTGGACCAGGTCCTCGGCGTCGTGGAGCGAGCCGAGCATCCGGTAGCAGTGGAGGTGAAGCTCGCGGAGATGGCGCGCCGTGAGGCGCTCGAAGGCTTCCGCGTCTCCGCGTCGCGCCCGCTCGAGCAGCCTCGCCTCCGATCCATCGACGATGTCCGCGTGAGGAAGCATCGCGGCAGCGTACCCGTCGAGGATGCGAACGACCGATGGATCTGCGACGTGCGATCGGTCTATCCATACAGGACGAGCGTAAGGAGGGATCGGATGCATCCGAACGAGGAGATCGTTCGCAGGCTGTTCTCGGCGTTCGACGCGAACGACATGGCGACGATCAACGCGCTGTTCGCGGACGATGTCGTCTGGAACGCGCCGGGACGAGGCGTGAACTCGGGACGGCGTCGCGGGAAGCAGGAGCTGTTCACCGCGATGGGGCGGCTTGCAGAGCTCACGGGCGGCACGCTCCGCGGCGAGCTCCACGACGTGCTCGCGAGCGACGAGCACGTCGTCGTGCTTCAGACCACGCGCGGTGAGCGGGGTGGGCATGGCCCTCTCGAGGACCGCGAGGCGATCGTGCTTCACGTCCGGGATGGCCGCGTCGCGGAGGTCTGGGAGCACCCCGGAGACCTCCACGCCATGGACGCCTTCTTCTCCTGATGCCGACGACGGCCAGAGCGACCATGGGCGCAGCGCGCGCTTGGAGCTGACCCGCAGGTGGTGAGGTTGTCGGAAAGCGCCCGTCGTGTGAGCCTGGAGATCCTGGAACGAGCAGGGGAGGGGTGGGAGACATGGACAAGGTCGTGCACTTCGAGATCCCGGCGGAGGATCTCGCCAGAGCCAAGGAGTTCTACGGTTCCATCTTCGGATGGGAGCTGGAGGACATGCAGGGCATGGACTACACGATGGTGCGGACCGTGCCCGTCGACGAGCAGCAGATGCCGACGGAGCCGGGAGCGATCAACGGCGGCATGATGCTGCGATCCCCCGCCACGTCGTCTCCGGTGCTCACGGTCAACGTCGATTCCGTCGACGACGCCCTGAAGCGGGTGGGGGCGAGCGGCGGCAGCATCGTCCAGCCCAGGCAGGAGATCCCGGGCATGGGCGCGTTCGCCTACTTCAAGGATACCGAGGGCAATACGCTCGGTCTCTGGGAGAACGCCAGCTGAGTCGTCCCAGATCCATAGCGGCTCCGCCGTGAGCTAACCTTCCTCGTGGGCTCGCTGCAGTCCCGCGATGTCGAGCTTGCCCATCTGGAGCATCGCCGTCATGACACGCTGAGACCGTTCCGGATCGGGACCGCTCATCAGCTCTCCCAACGCGCTGGGGACGATCTGCCAGGAAAGGCCGAACCTGTCCTTGAGCCAGCCGCACTGGCCTTGCTCCCCGCCTTCGGAGAGCTTCTCCCACAGATAGTCGACCTCCTCCTGTGTCGCGCAGTCCACGACGAGAGAGATGGCCTCGGTGAACTTGAAGTTCGGCCCGCCGTTCAGCGCGGTGAGCTCCTGTCCCTCGACGCGGAACGTGACGGTCATCGCCGTTCCCGCGGGCCCGGGCCCCGCTTCGCCGTAGCGGGAGACGTTGAGGATCTTGGAGACATCGGGATCGGCTCCCGGCCGATCTGAGAACACCGAGACATGCAGCTCGGCGGCCTGTTCGGCCTGGTGGTCGTACCAGAGGAACGGGGTGATCTTCTGCATGGGTGTGCTCCTTCCTACGCTTGAGCCGGCCCGTATGTCAGTGAGAGAACGCCGGTCTGGAAGGCCTTGGAGTTGACGAGGCGGAGCGGAACCTGTTCGTCGGCCTCGAACAGCCGCTTGCCCGAACCGACCGCGACCGGGAACACGAGCAGCCTGAGCTCGTCGAGCAGGCCCATCTTCAGGAGCGAACCGATCAGCGTGATGCTGCCCGAGATGCCGATCTCCCTGCCGGGCTGTCCCTTCAGCGCGGTGGGGGGACTACGGATTCCGTAGCCCCTGGCGAACGAAGAGCCACCGAGATCGAAGAAGGAGGACCGCATGAAGGCGTTCGGACTGGCGGACGAGCAGGCAACGGCAGGTGTGATCGACGTTCCGACCCCCGAGCCCGGGCCCGGCGAGGTGCGCGTGAAGGTCCTCGCGTCCTCGGTGAACGGGTTCGATGTCTTCGTGGCGAAGGGGTTCGCGCGCGGCATGATGGAGCACCGGTACCCCGTCGTCGGCGGGAAGGACTACGCCGGCGTGGTGGATCGGGTCGGCGAGGGCGTCACGCGCTTCGCCGTCGGCGACGAGGTCGCCGGGATCACGCCGGCCGAGATGGTCGTGTCCTCGGTCGGTGCGTACGCGGAGCACGTCGTCGTGCCGGCCGACGGGTTCATCGAGCCCAAGCCCGCCAACCTGGAGTTCGAGCAAGCGGCGTCGGTGGGGCTCGCGGCCCTGACGGCGCAGGTCTCCGTCGATGCGGTCCAGGCGTCCGAGGGCGACGTCGTGCTCGTCGTCGGGGCGACCGGCGGGGTCGGGGTGTACGCCGTGCAGCTCGCGGCCCGTCGAGGCGCCACGGTCGTCGCCAGCGCGCTCCCCGGGGACGACGCGTGGATCCGCGGTCTGGGAGCGAGCGAGGTCGTCGACTACTCGAGCGACATCGTCCCGGCCGTCCGTGAGCGGTTCCCCGACGGCATCGACGCGCTGATCGTCGCGGTGCATCTCGGCGAGGCGTTCGGCCCGACCGCAGGGCTCGTGAAGGACGGCGGCCGGCTCGCGAGCATCGTCGGCGGCGCGGACGCCGAGTCGCTCCCCGCCCGAGGCGTCACCGGCACGGACGTGTATGGCCAGTCCGACCCCGAGGCGTTCCGAACGGTGCTGCGCCTGGCCGCCGAGGGGGCGCTCGAGGTGCCGATCACGCGGACGTTCGGGTTCGACGACCTCCCCGAGGCGCTCGGGCTCGCGCGCGAGAGGCGCTCGCGCGGCAAGTTCGCGGTCACGATCTCGAGCTGACAGGGTCGCGCGACGGGGCCGCGGCCCCGGTGGCGGTAGAGACTTGGGTATGGGGTTGTATACCCAAGGTTCTTGGCCTAGGCTTGTTCTTGGCGGATCGTTACCCAAGGAGCGTTCTGTTGCCGGAACTTGTCGAGCTTGTGTGGGAGGCGTCCGGGCATCACGAGATGGTCTCGAGCCGAGATCGAGGCCCGTTCCGGTACACCGCATTCGTCCCCGATCCCGTCTCGGTCGTCGAACCGTCGCTCTCGGCTGGTGTCGCCGCAGCCGTGGAGCGCGCGGTGCGCGCGTGTTCGCGACTGGACTCCTCGCCGGACATCCGCGATCTGGAGCCGGTGGCGCGCCTGCTGCTTCGGGCCGAGAGCGTCGCGAGCAGCCGGATCGAGGGGCTTCGGCTGTCGCACCGGCGCATCGAGGAGGCACGGTTCGCGCAGGAAGGCGCGCGGGGAACCGCGCTCTCGATCGTCCGCAACATCGACGCGATGGCTCGGGCGATCGAGCTCGGGATGGGACCCGACGCACTCTCGGTGGACGACCTCCTGTCGATCCACACCGTCCTCATGCACACGCCCGAGGATCGCGACATCGCCGGCAGGATACGGGCCCGGCAGAACTGGATCGGCGGTGGCAACACGCCCCGCAGGGCCGAGTTCGTCCCACCCCCGGCGGAGCGGGTCCCCGCGCTCCTCGAGGATCTGATCCGCTTCTGCAACCGCGACGACCTGTCCGCGGTCGTTCAGGCGGCGATCGCCCACGCGCAGTTCGAGACCATCCACCCGTTCGAGGACGGGAACGGAAGGACGGGGCGGTGTCTGATCCACCTCATCCTGCGCCGGCGCGCGGTGTCCGAGCGCGTCGTTCCACCCGTGAGCGTGGTCCTTGCGGCCGACGCCCGCCACTACGTCGATGGGCTCACGTCGTACCGGGCGGGCGATCTCGAGGGGTGGTGCGGCGCGTTCGCCGATGCGCTGACCGTGGCGGGTGAACGTGCCGTCGACCTGGGTCGGGAGATGAGCGCGCTCCGCGAGTCGTGGCTCGAGCGGGCCGGCCTGCCGAACCGAGGCTCGGCGGCTCGCCGCATCATCGAGGGACTGCCCGGCCACCCGATCGTCTCGGTGGAGTCGGCCTCGAGACTCCTGGCCGTCTCGGACGAGGCGGCGAGGACCGCCTTGAACCGACTCGAGGGCGCGGACGTGCTCCGCCTCGTTACCGTCGGCCGTCGCAACCGGGCGTGGGCCGCGACGGAGGTGTTCGAGCTGCTCGACGAGTTCGACGCGACCATCGGGGCTCGCGGTCGACCGACGACGTGACGAGGCTCTCACGGGCCACGCGAGGGGAAGATCTCACCACTCCACGGTGACCGGATAGCTGCGGAGGACGCGATCGCGGCTCACGAGGGTCAGGTCCTCGGCAACCGCCTGGGCGATGAGGATGCGGTCGAACGGATCGCGATGGATGTCCGGGAGCGCCGCCAGACCGAGGGCGTGCCGCATGTGGATCGGGAGTGGGACGAACGCGTTGGTCTGCATCTGCGCGGTGAGGAACCGATCGACCGGGGTCGGGACCTCGACCCGGCCGAGCGCGCTCTTCACGACGAGCTCCCACGCGCTCGCGGCGCTCACCAGGACCTCGTTGGACCCGTCGGCGATGAGCGCCGCGGCTCGAGGGGACAGGCGCTCGTCGTCGGCGATCCACCACAGGAACGCGTGGGTGTCGAGCAGGAGCCTCACTCGAAGCCGCTCATGACCTCGTCCGGAAGCGGCGCGTCGAAGTCGTCGCGGACGAACACGTCTCCGCGGGCGCTTCCCGGATGGCGCTCGGCCACGTCCGGCTGGATCGGGACGAGCTTGGCGACCGGATGTCCGGCGCGCGCGATGACGACCTCCTCCCCGAGCGCCACCCGCTCGAGCAGCTTGGAGAAGTGGGTCTTCGCCTCGTGGACGTTGACAGACATGGCCCGAGGGTGGACTAAGTCCTGGACTAAGTCAAGGGCGGGTCTCAGGCCCGGACGCGGAGCTCCGTGAGGCCCCGGATCACGTACCCGGGCTTCCAGGCGGGCTCCTGCACGAGCTCGAGGTTCGGGAAGCGCTCGAGCACCGTGCCGAAGGAGATCTGGAGCTCCTGGCGGCCGAGCGGCGCGCCCAGGCAGAAGTGGATCCCGGCGCCGAACGTGAGGTGCGGGTTCGGCTCGCGCGCCAGGTCGAGCACGTCCGGCCGATCGAACGCCTCGGGGTCGCGGTTCGCCGAACCGAACAGCAGCCCGAGCTCGGCACCACGCGGGATCTTGACGCCGTGGAGCTCGACGTCCTCGAGCACCCACCGCTCGAACATCTGCGCCGGCGTGTCGAACCGCAGGATCTCGTCGACGGCGGTCGGCAGCAGCGAGCGGTCCTCGCGCAGGCGCTCGAGCGCGCCCGGGGTCCGGAACAGCGTCCACCAGCCGATGCCCGTCGCGTTGACGGTGGCCTCGTGGCCGGCGTTCAGCAGCAGGACGCACGTGCCGACGCGCTCGTCCTCGGTGAGGCGCTCGCCCTCGTCGAGCACGAGCGCGAGCTGGGAGATGAGGTCCTCGCCGGGCGCGACGCGGCGTTCGCGTGCGAGCGTCCGCAGGTAGTCGGAGAACTCGGTGCTCGCGCGGACGGCGTCCTGCTGCATCTCCGCCGGCGGGTTCAGCTCGTACATCTTGCAGATGTCGGCCGACCACGGGCGGAGCAGGTGGCGGTCGGCGTCCGGCACGCCGAGCATCTCGGCGATCACGGTCACGGGGAGCGGCTCGGCGACCTCGGCGAGCAGGTCGAACTCGCCCGCCCCGACGACCCGGTCGACGAGCCCGTCCATGAGCGCCTGCACCCGTGGCCGCAGGCCCTCGACGTAGCGGGGCGTGAAGGCCTTCGAGACCAGCCGTCGCACCCGCGTGTGATCCGGCGGCTCCTGATCCAGGATCCCGGCGTTGATGAGGTTCCAGAACGGATCGTGCCAGTCGGGGGGATCGGGATGTCCCATCTCGGCGTGGGTCGCCTCGTGCAGGTACGTGCGCCCGAACCGGCGGTCCCGCAGGAGCGCGTTCACGTCCTCGTACCGCGCGATCAGGTAGTGGTCCGTCGCCTCGTCGTACAGCACCGGCGCGTGCTCCCGCAGGTGCGCGTAGACGGGGTAGGGGTCGGCGATGAACGCCAGGTCGTCCGGCGCGAACCGCAGGTCGGCGGCGGTCTCTGCCATGGCAGAGGACTGTAGCGCCGATCGCGCGGAGCGTGAGCACGCGCCCGCGCTCATGCGCAGGGTCGATGGTGATGAGGTTGGACGACGAGGTCCCCGAGGGGTTCGAGTTCCGAGCGGCGACCGCCGATGACGCCCAAGCAATCGCCGAGCTCATCAACGAGGTCACGCTCGCCGAGATCGGGATGTCGTGGACCACGGCCGAGGAGACCCGCGACGAGCCGACCTCGCCCGGTCGAGACTCCGCGCTCGCCGACGCCCTGCTCCTCGGCCAGGACGGGGAGGTGGTCGGCTTCCTGCAGTTCGAGAAGTGGCCGAGCCGCTCCAGATCGACATGCTCGCGTTCGTGCGCCCGCACCTGTGGGGCCGAGGGCTGAACGCGTGGCTCCTTCGCCTGGGCGACCTGTACGTTCCCTCGGCGATTGAAGCGCGTGTGGCTGGCCATGGGATGAGACAGGCACTCCATAGAATGGACCGGTGAGAATCCATCTCCCAAACAGCGCACACCTCCAGAACGTCGGAGGCTTCATCGGCAAGATCGACGCGGAGGACGAAGGCAACCTCTCTTTCTCGATGTACGACCAGTACCTCTCGGTGCACCCCTTCGCTTTGGCTTTGACTGCGGCAGCTGGCGCGTACGTAAAGGCTGCCGGCGGGACCACGACTGGCACGCTCCACGACACGAGTTCCCTCCGCTATCTCGTTCGAATGGGCCTGTTCAACTTCGTGGACTTGACTCCGCCGGTCTCCGTCGCGGCACACGAGGCCGCCGGTCGCTTCATTCCCTTGACGCAGATACAGAGTTCCGAGGAGCTTGAAGGCTTCATCGTCGAGATGGTGCCGCTTCTTCACGCTGCTCCGGAGGAAGCAGGGCCCATCAAGTTCGTGATCAGCGAACTCGTTAGGAATGTACTGGAGCATGCGTCGTCGCCCGTTGGAGCCCTCGTGTGCGCCCAGTACTACAAGAAGACGGCGAGGCTTTCCGTGGGTGTTGCGGACAGAGGGATAGGCATTAGGGCGTCGATCAGTCGGTCTCATCCCTCGAAGTCTGCACTCGGCGCGATTCAGCTCGCTCTTCGCCCTGGCATCACCGGCACGACGAGCCGGTTCGGCGGGAACGAATATAACGCGGGCGCCGGACTGTTTCTCGTGAAGTCCATCGCACAAGCGTCGCGCAACTTCTTTGTTGCCTACTCGGAGGACGCGGTCTTCAAACTGCTGAAGACGCCTGCCAAGGCCACGCCTCGGATTACCGCCGACCCCGCGATGGATCGAGCGCGGCGACTTCATGGGTTGTCCGAATGGCCGGGTACGGCGATGGGAATCGACGTGAGTGTTGCAGCGCATGAAACGTTCCAGGAGTTGCTGGTCGACATCCGGAAGGCCTACGACTTGGATGTTCGCATCCAGAAACGAGCGTCCTACAGGAAGGCGCGATTCGTGAGATGACGACCGTCGATGTCGCAGCCGTTGCTGGCGAGTTCGCGGAGAACAAGGAAGCTGCACGGCGTCTCCGAGAGAAGACCCTCCTGCCCGCCTTGAAGCGTGGAGAGGACGTCGTCCTCGATTTCAGCGACGTGGATCTCGCCACTCAGTCGTTTGTGCATGCGATGGTTAGCGCTCTCATCCGGGATGAATCCCTTGCGGCTCTCGATCATCTCGTCTTCAAGGGCTGTAACAAGGGCGTCAAAGCTGTCGTCTCAATCGTCGTCGACTACAGCCAAGAGGTAGTTGGCGACGAGGAGTCGGCGCCCAACCCGAGGTTGTCCCGTAGTTCGTAGAACTTGAGGGCGGTCCTCCGCCCCGTCCCCACCACCAGGTGGTAGAGACGGGGTGGCTGTAACGAGAGGAGGACCGCTGTGAGAAAGGTAACCCGTCCGCGCGTCGTGACCAAGGACGCGCTGAGCACCGCCGGCCTGCCCGAGCAGGTCCAGGTGAGTCTCGCCGAGATCGCGGCGACCGCTCGCGAGGGCGTTCTCGCCCTCTCGGTCGCATGCGGACTGGAGGTCGTGCGGGAGATCATGTCGGCCGACGTCACCCGCATCTGCGGAACAAAGGGGAAGCACGACTCCGATCGCGCCGTCTACCGTCACGGGGCCGAGCCGCGCCTGATCCCCCTGGGCGGAGCGCTCGTTGGCGTCGACAAGCCACGGATGCGCTCGGTCCTCGGCACCGAGGTGGCGCTGCCCTCCTTCGAGGTGTTCGCCGGGCGTGATCTGCTGGACGAGATCGCGCTCGGCCGCATGCTCGCGGGCCTGTCCACGCGCCGCTACCGCGCCGGCGCCGAACCGGTGGGCAACCTCGATCTGCGAGGCGCTACTCGCTCGGCGGTCTCCCGCCGCTTCCGCCGCGCAACCGAGGCGAAGCTTGCCGAGCTGTTCAGCCGCGACTTGTCCAAGCTCGATCTGTTGGCGGTGTTCATCGACGGGATGCATGTCGGTGAGCATCTGATCGTGGTCGCGCTCGGGGTCGATTCCCAGGGCGTGAAGCACCCGCTGGGTCTGTGGGAAGGCTCGACCGAGAACAAGGCCGTGTGCTCCTCGCTGATCACAAACCTGACCGACAGGGGGCTGCCCGAGGACCGCGCGCTGCTGTTCGTCATCGACGGCGGCAAAGGGATCCGGTCGGCGATCGACGCGGTCTGGGGCGAGCTCGCGGTGGTGCAGCGGTGCCGGCAGCACAAGGAGCGCAACGTCACCGACCATCTGCCCAAGGGCGAGCGCACGTTCTTCGCGCGCAAGTTGAGAGCGGCGTGGGCCACACCCGATGTCGGCGCCGCCGAGCGTGAGCTGCGCTCGCTCGCCAAGCGCCTGGAGCTCGCCCACCCGGGCGCGGCGGCGTCGCTGCGCGAAGGGCTGGAAGAGACGCTGACCATCACGCGCCTCGGGCTTCCCCCATCGCTTGCGCGCACGTTCAAGTCCACCAACCCGATCGAGTCGATGATCTCGATCGCGCGCGACGCCACGCGCAACGTCAAGCGTTGGCGGTCGGGTGAGATGGCGATGCGCTGGATCGCCGCGGGCATGCTGGAAGCGGAGAAGCAGTTCCGCAAGGTGAACGGTCACCACGACATGCATGTCCTCGCCCGAGCGCTCGAGTGTCACGCCGAGATGGTAGAAAGGAGGCGTCAGGTCGCGTGAGTTCAGTCGGCTCGACCGCCCGAAGTTCTACGATGAGTGGGACATCCTCCCCAACCCCTGAGACCGGGCACACTGGGTTTCGGCAGACACGAACGCGCAGCAGAGTAGGCCAGCACTTCCGATGTCTCTCACCTGGATGTCGAGTTGGTCCTTGCGCCGGCGCGGCGTCGCCCCGCGCTGCCCCATGTAGCTCGGTGAACTTGCGCTTGTCGTCGGGGGTAGAGAACTGCTGAAACTCCTTGAGGGTCTGGCGCCCGAGGTTCGAGCGGTCGACGAGGAACAGGACGCGCCTCGCGCCCGCGTGCTTGATGAGCCGGTAGCTCACGTTGGCCGCCGTGAAGGTCTTGCCCGATCCCGTCGCCATCTGGATGAGCGCGCAGGGCCGGTCGTTCGCCAACGAGGCCTCGAGGTTCTCGATCGCTTCGAACTGCGGCTGCCACAGCCCGGTTGCCTCGAGCGGCGGCATGTGCCGGAGCCGGTGACGAAGGGTGGGGCGGTCGGGATCGGCGTCGTGCTCGTCGATCCAGCCGGCCACGGTCGCGGGGCGGTGGAAGGTGAAGACGGACCGAGACCGAGGATCCGGGTCGAGGCCGTTCGTGAACCGGGTCTCGACGCCGGTGGACTCGTAGGCGAACGGCAGCCGGTCGAACCCGCTCTGCACCTGCCCGGGGACGCCGGTCGCGTACTTGCTCGACTGGACCTCGACCTCGGTGAGGGTAGTGCCCTTCGGCTTGGCCTCGATGGTCCCGACCGCCTGCCGGTCTACGAAGAGGAGGTAGTCGGCTCGCCCGTGGCCCTCGGCCATCGTGAACTCGCGGACGGCGACCCCCGGGCCGGCGTAGAGGTTCAACTCGGCGCGGTCCTGGACTAGAGCGTAGTGCCCACGTTGAAGCCGGACATCGGAACCTCCCACAACAGGGAC
>CAYUSA010000002.1:0-100528 GCA_964447335.1 uncultured Actinomycetes bacterium | reverse complement strand
CGCGGCGCGGGTTCCTCGGCGCCGCGGCCGCCGCGGCCGGTGCGGTCACGGTCGCGACCGTGGGGCAGACGGTGCGACCGCTCGCCGCGGTCTCGGTGCTCGCGCCTCGCGACCCCCGCGTCGGCCCGCAGGGCGTGCCGGTCAACCGGACGGTGCGCTCCGCCGGTGTGCTCGAGCGAGCCACGGATCCGGCCTACCGGCTCCGCGTCGAGGGCAACGTCGTGACGCCGCTCGAGCTCTCCCTCGAGGACCTCCGGGCGATGCCGCTGCGCGAGGCCGCCCTGCCGATCACGTGCGTCGATGGCTGGAGCGCCACGGCGACCTGGCGCGGCGTGCCGGTCCGGGATCTTCTGGTGGTGGCCGGTGCCCCCGAGCGTGCCGAGGCCGAGGTCGTCTCGCTCCAGGAGCCGGGCTCCGCGTACGCGAGCTCCGAGCTGAACGCATCACACGCCGCCGACGCGGACACGCTCCTCGCGCTCGAGCTGAACGGAGAGCCACTCGACCTCGACCACGGTTTCCCGGTACGGCTCATCGCGCCGAACCGTCCGGGCGTGATGCAGACGAAGTGGGTCACGGCGGTGGTGGTGCGATGAACGAGCGGGAGCGAGAGCACGGGCGTCTGTTCTGGGTCGCGACGGCGGCGGGGTGGGCCGTGATCGCCTTCGGGGTGTGGACGCTGCTGCAGCGCTCGGGGGCGACCCGGCCGCTGAACTTCACGACCTGGTTCGTCGGGCTCGCGCTCGTCCACGACCTGGTGTTCGCGCCGATCGTCGCGGGGCTCGCGGTCGTCCTCGGCCCGAGGATCCCCTCACGGATGCGAGGCGCGGTCATCGCTGGGCTCATCGTGAGCGGAGCCCTCGTGCTGGTGTCGCTGCCGCCGCTCCTCGGCGAGCGGGCCGCCGACAACCCGAGCCTGCTCCCGCGCGACTACGGGACCGGGCTGCTCATCGGCCTGGCGCTCGCATGGTCCGGAGTCGCCGCGGTCGCCGTCGTGGCGCGCCGCCGGGCGTCCAGCGGAGACCCGTGATGAGCGTCGCCGACCTCCGCGAGCGCACGTCGCCACCGCTCGTTCGGCGCTCTCCGCGCCGCCCGGCGCCCGAGGTCGTCGCCATCGCGGTGTGGGCCGTGCTCATCGTGGTCGTCCACGTGTGGGGCCGGTGGCTCCAGGCCCGAGGGCACCGCCTGTACGTGAACCTGCCGCCGCTCGTCGGGCACCTGGACGTCCGGCTCGCGTGGCAGGGCGTCCTCGCGATCGCGCTCGCGCCGGCCGCGGTCGTGTTCGGCCCCCGCCTGGCCGAGCGCCTCACGTGGCGGCGACTCCTGTGGGTCGCGTTCGCCGGGGCCGCGATGTGGGCGCTCACGCTCGCGCTCACCGAAGGGGTCGGCGGGCTGCTGCGTTCGCCCTCGAGCCCGCGCGACTACCTGCACGACGTGCCGCTGATCGACTCGCCGGTCGACTTCCTGCGCACGTACGTGGGCGCTATCGACCGCTACACCGTCCACGTCCGCGCGCACCCGCCGGGGATGGTGCTGGTCGCCTGGGGGCTGGCGCGCGCGGGCGGCGGACCTGCCTGGCTCGCCCTGCTCGAGATCGTCTCGGCCGCCACCGCGGTGGCGGCGGCGCTCATCGCGCTCCGCGAGATCGCCGGCGAGGCGCGCGCCCGTGTGGCGGCGCCGTTCCTCGCCCTCGCGCCGGCCGCCATCACGATCGCCGCTTCGGGCGACGCCTTCTTCGCCGGGGTCGGGGCCTGGGCCGTAGCGCTCGTCGTACTCGCCACGGGTCGGCGCGACCGGCGCGGCGACGCGCTCGCGTTGGGGGGCGGGCTGCTGTTCGGAGCCACGGCGTTCCTGTCCTACGGCCTCGTCCTGCTCGGCGCGATCCCCCTCGCGGTCGCCGCCGCGCGGCGGCGGGTCCGACCAGTGGCCCTGGTCGCGTTCGGCGCCCTCCCGGTCTTCGCGGTCTCCTGGCTCACGGGCTTCCAATGGCACGAAGGCTTCGCGGCCACGCGGGTCGAGTACGCCGAGAGCGTCGCGCGGCTCCGCCCGTACGGCTACTTCGTCGTCGCGAACCTCGCGGCGTTCGCGATCGTCCTCGGACCCGCGATCGCTGCGGCCCTGGCGCGCCTGCGCCACCGCGGGACGTGGATGCTCGTCGGCGGGGCGCTCGTCGCGGTCGCCCTCGCGGACCTGTCCGGCATGTCGAAGGCCGAGGTCGAGCGCATCTGGGTGCCGTTCGTCCCGTGGGTGCTCGTGGCGACGAGCGCGCTGCCGGCGGTTCACCGCCGCGCGTGGCTCGGCGTGCAGGTGGCGACCGGCCTCGTTCTCGAGCTGGCGGTGATGCAGCCGTGGTGAGGCGGGCGCTCGTGACCGGGGGAGCCGGGTTCATCGGATCCCACATCGTGGACGCGCTCCTCGAGCGCGGGGTCGAGGTGGTCGTGCTCGACGTCCTGCACCCGGGCGCCCACGCCGCCCGTCCGTCCTATCTGCACCCCGATGCCGAGCACGTGATCGGCGACGTTCGCGACGCCGAGGTCGTCGAGCGGTGCCTGCGCGGGGTCGACGCCGTGTGCCACCAGGCGGCGATGGTGGGCCTCGGCACGGACCTGGGCGACGTGACCGACTACGTCTCGCACAACGACCTGGGGACCGCATCCCTCCTCGCGGCCCTGCACTGGCAGGGCTTCCGCGGTCGCCTGGTGCTCGCGAGCAGCATGGTGGTCTACGGCGAGGGCCGGTACCGCTGCGCCGGGCACGGGGTCGTCCGACCGGGTCCCCGCGGGGAAGCGCGGCTGTCCTCGGGCGCGTTCGAGCCCCCGTGCCCCGCGTGCGGGCGCGACCTCGTGCCCGAGCCGATCGTCGAGGACGCGCCGCCCGATCCGCGGAACGTCTACGCGGCCACGAAGCTCCACCAGGAACACCTGTGTGCCGTCTTCGGACGCGAGACCGGCACGCCCGTCACCGCGCTCCGCTACCACAACGTGTACGGGCCGAGGATGCCGCGGGAGACGTCGTACGCCGGCGTCGCGAGCATCTTCCGCAGCGCGCTCGAAGCGGGTCGGGCGCCCCGGGTCTTCGAGGACGGTGCCCAGCTCCGGGATTTCGTCCACGTTCGCGACGTGGCGAGGGCCAACGTGGGCGCGCTGCTTTCCGAGATCCCGGTACCGGGTGCCTTCAACGTCGCCAGCGGGCAGCCGCGCTCGGTGGGCGAGATGGCGCACGCGCTGGCGGACGCGTTCGGTCCGGGGGCTCCCGGCCCCGTCATCACGGGGGAGTTCCGCCTGGGTGACGTGCGGCACATCGTCGCCTCGCCGCGACGCGCGGAGCGGGAGCTCGGTTTCCGCGCCCAAGTTCCGTTCGAGGAGGGCATGCGCGAGTTCGCTCTCGCACCCCTGCGGGATCCCGTGGTCGCGTAGGGGCGACGGGCAGCCGCGAGATTGGCCCGAAGGCGGATCTCTCGTCGTTGCGGACCGTCGGTCATCTGGTGTCGCCGGTTCGGCGTCGGGTTCGCGGTGGCACCGCTCGAGCCCGCCGCCCGAGGAGCGGGTCAGATCGTCCCGGGACGCACGCCCGCGACGACGACGCCGATCGTGAGCCCGGCGACCGCGAGCCGGTACCAAAGGAACACGCCGAAGTCGTGCTTGCGCAGGTACGACAGCAGGAACGCGATCACGAGGAACCCGCTCAGCGCCGAGGAGACGACGCCCCACACGAACGGCCCGCCCATGCCGGGTGGCATCCCGTCCCGCGCGAGGTCGATCCCCTTGAACACCCAGGCGCCCGCGATGATCGGCAGCGAGAGCAGGAACGAGAACCGAGCCGCGCTCGCGCGGTCGAGACCCATCGCGCGTCCGGCGGTGATCGTGATGCCCGAGCGCGACACGCCGGGCTGCAGCGCGAGCGCCTGCGCGACCCCGAGCACGAGCCCGTCGCGCACCCCGAGATCCGTGATCCCGCGGCGCACGCTCGCGACGCGGTCCACGGCGTACAGCACGAGGCCGAACACCGCGAGCATCACCGCGATCACGACGGGCTGGCTCAGGTGGTCCTGGATCACGCCCTCGAGCAGGGCACCGGCGATCACGCCCGGGATCGTCCCGACGACGAGGGCCCACGCCAGGCGCTCGTCGGTCGTCGCGACCCCCCGGGCCCGGATCGAGCGCACCCACGCGCCGAGGTACCGTGCGATGTCCCGCCGGAAGAACACGACGGCGCCGATCAGCGTGCCCATGTGCAGCGCGACGTCGAAGGTCTTGTTGAAGTTCGGGTCGCTCAGGATCGGCCAGTCGAAGATCCATGGCACGAGGATCAGGTGCCCCGAGCTCGAGATCGGCGCGAACTCGGTGACGCCCTGCGTGATGCCGAGCACGATCGCCTGCAGGATGCTCAGGGTCGCTCCTCCGCGGGTCCGGGAACCGGCCCATCCTACGCGAGGCGGCGCCAGACTCCCGGGCGCGTCGCGCTCACGGCTCGGGGCCGGCGATGGTGACGGTGAGGTCGGCGAACGCCTTCGCGTAGGCGAGGCGCTCGGCGGCGTCGGGCGTGACGAGGAGCACGAGCGTCGGCCCGCCCTCCTGCCCGGACGCGCCGAACGTGGTGTCCCCGGCGCCCAGGACCGAGAGGATCTCGAGCCCGGTCGCCACCGTGTCGGTGTACGGGCGTTGGCCGCCGAACGTCGCGAGCACGTCGACACGGTCGCCTGGGCGAACGCTGCCCTCGGGCATGCCGGAGGGCACGGTGAACGCTCGCAGCCCCGACGGCACCTGCGCCGCGACCGGGCCTCCCGCGGTCCCCACCCGTGTGGGCGTCACGGCCTCGCCCTCGCCGAGATCCGACACGAGGGTTCGCCCGACGGCGGCCTGGACCGAGCGCAGGGCGCCCGGCGGCGCGAACGAGGAGGGCACCTGCTCGATCCCGAGCATCTCCTCGGTGAGGACCGCGCCGCGCTCGAGCGGCTCGGCCGCGACGACGACCGGCACCGGGGCGCCGACCACCGGCCGGAGCGCCTCCAGGCGCGCGGCGTATCCGCGCACGAGCGCGAACGCTCCGACGCCGCACGCGAGCGCGAGGACGAGGTAGAGCTTCGAGCGCGGCGACCATCGCCGCAGGGAGTACCGACGCATGCCGCCTCCAACCCGTGCCGGGATCGCGAGGAGGAGGGACGCGAGGACGCTACCGTGCGACCGTCGCTCGCGCCGTGACGGATGTCACACTTCGCGCGGTTCCTTCGGCGGCGCGAGGGGCAGGACCCGCAGGCGGAAGTCCTCGAGGTTGTCGCGCCCGACGACCATCGCGACGGACTCGCGGACCCGGTCGCCGAGCTGCGCGGGGTCGTCCTCGGTGCGGAAGCGGAGCTCGATCGTGACGAGCACGGGGTCGGACATGGCGGGCAGCGTACCCGGCGCGAGGCGGTGTCGAGGGCTACGGCTCGAAGCGGGCGCCGTGCAGGGCGGTCGCGCACTCGCACGTTCGCTCGGCGGGAAGCGCCGGGATGAGAGCGAAGAGCAGGCCTCGGAGCTTCTCGTTGTTCTCGGCGAACACGCGGATGACGTCCTCGTGCGTGACGGGCGGGGCGTCCTCGACGCCGACGTCGTAGTCGGTGATGAGCGAGACGTTCGCGTAGCAGATCTCGAGCTCGCGCGCGAGGAGCGCCTCGGGGTAGCCCGTCATGTTGAGCGTGTCCCATCCCTGCGAGGCGAACCACTTCGACTCGGCGCGAGTCGAGAAGCGCGGCCCCTCGATCACGACCATCGTGCCATGGGTGTGCATCGTGATGCCGAGCTCACGGCCAGTGCTCACCGCGATGCCCCGCATCGTCTCGCAGTACGGGTCGGCGAACGAGATGTGCGTCGTGACGGGGCCGTCGTAGAAGGTGTGCGCCCTCGAGCGCGTGCGGTCGACGATCTGGTCGCACACGACGAAGTCGCCGAGCGCGACGCCCTTGCGCAGGGACCCGGCGGCGCACGGCCCGACGATCCGCTCGACGCCGAGCTCCTTCATCGCCCACACGTTCGCGCGGTAGTTGATCCTGTGCGGCGGGAGCTCGTGCTTCGCGCCGTGCCGAGGGATGAACGCGACCCGGCGTCCGCCGACCTCGCCGATCACCGGTGGCGCCGAGGGCTCCCCGTACGGCGTGTCCACCGTGACGGTCTCGGTCGAGTCGAGGAACGAGTAGAAGCCCGAGCCCCCGAAGACCCCGATCTCGGCGCGGCTCACGTGCCCTGCTCCTTCGAGGACGGTTTGGACCCCGAGCCCTCCTTCGACGACCCCGAGCCCTCCTTCGATGACCCCGAGCCCGTGGAGCCGCCCTCCGAGCCGCTCTTCGAGGAGCTCGACGACGGCGACTCCGAGCCCGGCGACGAGGAGGACCCCGTCGTCGAGGTCTTCGGCTTGGAGCGGTTGTCGGTCGCGTAGAAGCCCGAGCCCTTGAACACGATGCCCGCGGGATGGAACACCTTCCGCAGCGGTCCGCCGCACACCCCGCACGTCGTGAGCGCGTCTTCCGTGATCCGCTGGAAGACCTCGACGTGCTGCCCGCACGACGTGCACTCGTACTCGTACGTGGGCATGGACAAAGTGTATCCGAGCATCGCCGTCCCCCCGCCGGGGGACCGGCGCACGGACCAGGGGTATGCTCCGAGACCCTCAAGGGTAAGGTGGCCCCGATGAAGCTGAGGAAAGCGGTCATCCCGGCGGCGGGGCTCGGCACGCGGTTCCTGCCGGCGACGAAGGCGCAGCCGAAGGAGATGCTGCCCCTCATCGACAAACCGGCGATCCAGTACGTCGTCGAGGAGGCCGTGCGGGCCGACCTGACCGAGATCCTCATCGTCACGGGCCGCGGCAAGCGCTCGATCGAGGACCACTTCGACCGCTCGCTCGAGCTCGAGCACTTCCTGGAGTCCAAGGGCAAGTTCGACGAGCTGAAGCAGGTGCGCGAGATCTCGGACATGGCCGAGATCCACTACATCCGCCAGAAGGACGCGCTCGGGCTGGGGCACGCGGTCTCGGTCGCCGAGGCATTCGTCGGGGGCGAGCCGTTCGCGGTGCTCCTCGGCGACGACATCATGGCCGACCACAACCCGCTGCTGTCCGAGATGCTCGAGGTCCACGAGCGCTACGGCCGCAGCGTCCTCGCGGTGACCGAGGTCTCGCGCGACGAGGTCCCGCTCTACGGCATCATCGAGCCCGAGTTCATGGAGGAGCGCCTCGCGCGCGTGCTCTCGGTGATCGAGAAGCCCACGGCCGAGGAGGCCCCGTCGAACCTCGCGGCGATCGGGAGGTACGTCTTCACGCCGGAGATCTTCGACTGCCTGCGTGAGACCCCGCCCGGCGTTGGCGGCGAGATCCAGCTCACCGACGGCATCACGCTGCTCGCGCGGCAGCAAGCCGTGTACGCGTGGGTGTTCGAGGGCGGTCGCTTCGACGTGGGGAACAAGCTCGACTACCTGAAGGCGACGATCGAGCTCGCCATCGACCGCGAGGACATCGGCGAGGGCCTCCGCGCGTACCTCATCGAGGTCGTGCAGCGCAAGAAGCTGCTGTAGCCGGTCCCCTCCGCGAGGCCGCGGCTAGACTGACCTTCCGATGTCGACCTCCAACGCCCACGCGCACGACCACGACAGCGGCGAGGGGCTCGTCCCGGTCGAGGAGGCCCGAGAACGCGTCCTTCAGCAGATCAAGCCGCTCCAGCCCCTCGAGCTCCCGCTCCAGGAGGCCGAGGGCTGCGTGCTCGCGCAGGACGTCGTCGCGCCTGTCGACATCCCGGACTTCGCCTCCTCGGCGATGGACGGTTTCGCGGTGCGGTCCAACGACGTCGCCGGCGCCGCGCCGGCCTCGCCGGTCGAGCTGCGGATCGTCGGCCGCGCGCTCATCGGCCGGCGCCCCGAGACCACCGTCGGCGGCGAGGAGGCCGTGCGCATCGCGACCGGCGCGCCGATCCCGGCCGGCGCCGACGCGATCGTGCCGATCGAGAGCTGCGAGGTCGTCGCCGACACCGTGCGCGTGCTCGCCGACTCGCCCGAGGGCAAGCACGTGCGCCCGACCGGCGAGGACGTGAGGGGCGGCGAGGTCCTCCTGCAGGCGGGCCAGCGCCTCGGCGCGCCCGAGCTCGGCCTGCTCGCGACCGCCGGGTGCTCCCATCCGCTGGTGCATCCGCGTCCGCGCGTCGTGGTGCTCTCGACCGGCGACGAGCTCGTCCCGCCGGGACAGGCCCCCGAGTACGGGCAGGTCCACGACTCGAACTCGTACCTGCTGTTCGGGGCGCTCCGCGAGGTCGGCGCCGTGCCGATGATGGCCGGCATCGTCCACGATGAGGTCGACGACCTGAAGGACCGCGTCCTGTCGCACCTCGTGCAGGCCGACGCCTTCATCTCCTCGGGCGGGGTCTCGGTCGGCGAGCGCGACGTCGTGAAGGCCGCGTTCTTCAAGCGCGGGGAGCTGGCCTTCTACAAGGTCGCGATGCAGCCGGGGATGCCGCAGGGCTTCGGCCACGTCGAGGGCAAGCCGTTCTTCGGCCTGCCGGGCAACCCGGTGAGCGTGTTCGTGAGCTTCGAGGTCTTCATCCGCCCCGCGCTCCGCAAGATGATGGGCCGCCGCCAGCTCTACCGCCCCGAGATCACCGCACGCCTGGACACGGACATCTCCGGACCCGAGGGCAAGACGCAGTTCGCGCGGGTACGCGTGAAGCGAACGAAGGAGGGCTGGGTCGCGACCCCGACGGGTCCTCGCGGCTCGAACCTCATCGCGACCGTCTCGCGTGCGAACGGGCTCGCGATCGTGCCGGCCGGCACCCAGACCGCCGAGGCGGGCTCCCTGGTCAAGGTCATGGTCTTCCGGGCCACCGAGGACTGACGTGCCGGACGACGCGGCGCGCATCGTCGAGGTCGGCGGCAAGGAGGTCACCGAGCGCGAGGCCGTCGCCGAGTGCATCGTGACGATGACCCCCGAGGCCGTCGCGCACCTGGTGGCCGGCACGCGCAAGGGGAACCCGATCGAGGCCGCGCGCATCGCGGGCGTGATGGGCGTGAAACGCACGCCCGACCTCCTGCCGTTCTGCCATCCGATCGCGGTGACCGGCGCCGAGGTCCTCGTCGAGCCCGACGAAGCTGCCGGCCGCCTCCGCGTGCAGACGACCGTTCGCGCGAAGGACCGCACGGGCGTCGAGATGGAGGCGCTCACCGCCGCGGCCGTGGCGGCGCTCAGCCTCTACGACACCGCGAAGGAGTTCGACCGCGCGGCGCGCATCGATGGGCTCCGCGTCCTCGAGAAGCGGGGCGGCAAGTCCGGCCGCTACGTCGCCGGGTAGCTACTCGATCCGCTCGCTGAAGCGGAACCCGCGCTCGATCAGCTCGGGGATGAGGCCCTTCGCGTCGACCGCGAGCTCGTTCGGCGTCGCCCCGGGCGCGATGCGGCCGCTCGCCATCCAGTGGCACACGATCGCGGCGTGCCAGCCGGTCGACTGCTCCATCGCGTTGAAGCCGAGCTCGTCGTTCGGCTCGACGACCACGTCCACCGTGGCCGTCGCCGACTTCCCGTCCTTGCGCCCCTTCGCCACGATGCGGCAGATCACGAGGTCCCGCGTTCCGGGGCGCGTGCCGATCCGCGGCTCGAGCATCGCGAGCACTCGCGCGGCACGATCGTGAGACCGTCCACCGGCACCGGTTCTCGCGAGAACAGCCCGAGGTCGCGGAAGGCGCGGAACTGGACCGCGTGGCCTGGCCACCGCAGGATCTTGAACCGCAGCGACCGCAGGTCCTTGCCGAGCGTGCGCGGCGTGGTCGAGCCCGTGTTCGCGATGACCGCCTCGAGCACCCCGAGCGGCGGCCCGAAGTCGATGAGCTCGTCCTGTGCCGGGTCGAGCGTGGGGATCTCCACCGGTTCCCCGTCCACGATGAACGTGCACGTGCCGCCGTACTCGTTGATGAGGCCCTCCATCATGAAGGTGACCTCGTAGTTCCACGGCGGGGTCGGCTCGCTCGGGATCCCGCCGTCGAGCATGAGGACGTCCTCGGGCTCGTCGAGCAGTTCCATCGCGTACGCGATGAGGTTGTTGGCCATGCCCGGCGCCTCGCCGCAGTCCGGGACGATGCAGACGCCCGCGGCCCTCGCGCGCTCGTCGAGCTCGAGCTCCCGCAGCACGAGCGGCGTGTTCCCGCCGAGGTCGCAGTGGGGCGTGCGGGTCTCGACGGCCGCCTCGGCGATCCCGAGGCTGAGCGTGTAGGGGAGGGCAGCTCACGAGCGCGTCGAGCGGCTCGAGCATCGCGCGGACCGCGCGGCCGTCGCTCCCGTCGATCAGCGCCGGCCGGGCGGCGTCGGAGCCCGCGAGGGTGTTCACGCGCTCGGCGGATGCCGCCGCCCTGCCGCCGTCGAGGTCGGCGATGACTACCGACGCGGCCTCGCCGCGGGCGATGAGGTCGTAGGCGGGTGCCGTCCCCTGACGGCCTGCCCCGAGGACGGCGTACCGATACGCGGGCATGGGCGGTTCCTTTCGCTCGGGTGCGTCGACCGGACGCTACCGAGCCCTCGAACTTCACCTCCCGGCCGAAGGTCCGGGTGTCGCCGGGACGCCGGGCGTCCGCCCGGCGATCCCGGCGAGCGCGTCTTGGCGGGGCCCCGCGGGGAGCTTGTGAACAAGTGCACCGAATCACAAGGATGTGATTGAGGGACCCTCCATACGGTGCTAGCTTGCGGTTCCAGCCCAACATGTTGTGGCGGACCGCGGATACCGCGGACTGGGGGCTGGGCGCGTGAGTTGGCTGATGCTCGTGGCCTTGGGCATGATATGGGCCGCCTTCCTCCTCCCGCATGAACGCGGGAGGGCCGCCAAGCGAACCGTGGAGGATTTCGAGCGGAACATGGAGCTCCTCGCAGAGACCGGTGGTCGCGACCGCGGGCGATGGATCGTGACTCCCCAGAAGGGCATGGCGTTCATCGGCACCCGGGCCCGGTCCGAGCAGCGAGCTCGTGAGCGTCGCCGCCGCGTCTTCACGGTCCTGCTCGAGAGCATCGGCTTGACGCTGCTGATCGGCGCCTTCCCTCCGCTCCGCGCCATGTGGTACGCGACGGCCGTGCTGCTCGGGCTCCTCGGCGTCTACGTATGGCTCCTGCTGTGGATGAAGCAGCAGCACCCCGGTACCCACGCGCTCGAGCAGAACCGCCTCGTGCGCATCCCGGAGTCCGCCACCGTACCCACACCTCGGAAGTACGTGGCCGACGCTGGGAGCCGGACCCCCCGGGCCGCGTACCAGGGCCTCACCGTCGACGGCGACGACGACCTCGGGAACATCGTCGTCCGCCCCGCGAGCCAGGTGCAGGCCGCCCGGGCCTGACGTACGGTTCGCCCGTGGACCTCGACGACGTCTCCGACGGCCTGCGCCGGCGTTTCGACGCCACGATGGAGGCCCGCGAGCGCGCCCTGCCGGCCTCGCGCCGCGCGATCCGGGCGTGCGCGAACGCGATCCGCGCGATCCACCGCGGCGAGCTCGAGACCGCGCACCGGCTGATGGACGAGGCGAAGGCCGCGATCGACGACGGGCTCGAGGCCGTGCGCGAGCACCCCGAGATCCGCTTCGCCGGCTACCTCCAGGACGCGCAGAAGGAGTACGCGGAGGCCCGCGTCACCGAGGCCGTCATCGCGGGAGCCGAGATCCCGACGCCCGAGAACCTCGGCGTCGAGGACGCCCCCTACCTCAACGGGATCGCCGAGGCGATCGGCGAGGGCAGGCGTCACATCCTCGACCTGCTCCGGCACGGCGAGGTCGCCGACGGCGAGTCGCTCCTGTCCGCGATGGAAGACCTGTACGCGGTGCTCGTCACGATGGACTACCCGGACGCCATCACCGGCAACCTGCGCCGCTCGACGGACGTCGCGCGGAGCCTCATCGAGAAGACCCGAGGAGACCTGTCGGTCGCGCGGGTGAGCCAGGACCTGCACGACGCGCTCGAGCGTCACGCGCGCGAGGTCCTCGGGAAGGAGTAGCGATGGCGGTCCGCAGGGAGACGATCAAGCAGGAGTCCGTCGATGCCGGCGGTCCTCGAGCCCGGCGAGCAGGAGGTGAGGGGTGTCGTGGCCACGCTGCCCGGGTCGCCGCCGCCTCCTCCGCTTCCCCCGACGCCTCCGCAGTAGCGGCGACCCCAGGTCTCGGCGACGGCTCCGTCGGCGCTGACCGAGCGGATCGATCGGCACTTCCCGGCGCGAGGCCTTTGCTACGCTAGCCGGCATCCTGGGGGGTGTAGCTCAGTCCGGTAGAGCGCTGCCTTCGCACGGCAGAGGTCGGCGGTTCGAGTCCGCTCACCTCCACCAGGAGAACCTGCTGGTCAGCGGGGTGATGGGAAACGGAACTGCCGATTGCGCGCTCGCTCTTGGAGACGGCGATGGGCGGATGCGACCTGGGCCCTCCAGGGGTTCGGCGACCATATCGGTGATGGATCTTGATCGAGCGGTGGTTGGAGGACCGCCCCGACCAGAAGCTTCAGGTCGCGCAGAGGCCTGGAGCTGCGCGAAGGGCGAGGCGGGCCGATCCACTCCGCAGGGAGGTCGTCGTCGCGAGCGCGAGAGAAGCAGCGCGACGGCGTCTGGGCCTTCGAGAACGGGGTGCACACCCGAAGTGATCGCTGGTTCGACGATGCAATCGCGGACTTGGAGCAGGCCGTCGTTCGGGTCGTCCGTAAGACCGTTGTCCCGTAAGAGGGTTCGAAGAGCACCCGCTCCTCTTAGGTGAGTGTCATTTGAACCAACGACCGTTTGTTAGATCCTGTGCGCCGTCCGGGCGCTGCCACTCTGTACGGCGACCCCGCGTCGTCTTACCGTGGACGCATGGATGATAAGCGAGGCATCGTCAAGCGCGGCTACGGGAGCTGCGCCAGAGACTACGCGGCGAGCCGGGATCAGTTTCAGAACGAGAGGTTCCTCGAGGATCTCTCAGGACGTCTCGCGAACGGAGCCCGCGTCCTCGACCTAGGCTGCGGATCCGGCAAGCCGGTCGACGCCTTCCTGCTCAAGAGAGGATTTGACGTTACCGGTATACACGTCTCCGAGGAACAGATCCGACTCGCGAGGGAGGCTCTCCCAAACGGGACGTTCATCCAAGGCGACATGGGCGACGTGGCGCTCCCATCCGGGACCTTCGACGCCATCGTTTCCTTCTACGCCATCTTCCACATCCCACGGGAGGAGCACGCAGGGCTGCTCCGGAAGGCTTGGACGCTTCTACGCCCGGGCGGGTATCTGCTCGTGACGATGGGATCGGGCGAGTGGGAAGGGACCGAGGAGGATTTCCACGGCACCAAGATGTTCTGGAGCCACTACGGACGAGAGAGGAACCTCCAGCTCATCCGAGAGGCCGGGTTCACGGTGCTTTCCGAGGAGATCGATACCTCCGGCGGGGAAGAACACTTGGTGGTCCTCGCTCAGAAGGCAATGCAGGAAACGCCGTACCCAGATGTGAACGCTCTACTGGGGAGCTTGCTCGCCGAGTTGCAGCGCATTCTTCAGGACAAGTTGGTTGGTTTGTACCTGTACGGATCGCTCACGTCGGGCGATTTCGATTCTCAGAGCAGCGACATCGATCTGCTGGCGGTCATCTCGGCGGCCCTCAGCGAAGCGGAGTTCGAGGATCTGCTCGCCATGCACCGGGACCTTGTGCGCGATAACCGCGATTGGGAAGATCGCGTCGAAGTCGCTTACGTACCAGCGAAGGCGCTGAGAACGTTCCGGTCCGCCAGGATTCCCATGGTAGTCGTAAGTCCGGGTGAGCCATTCCACACGCGAGGTGACGAAGCGCTGAAGGATTGGCTGCAGAACTGGTATCTCGTACGCGAGGGCGGCGTGACGTTGTTCGGTCCGTCGCCGAAGGAGATCATTCCGCCGATTACCCAGGAGGAGTTCGTGCGGGCCGTCCGGAACTACGCAATGGAGTTGACCCAGGACGTACGGCACACGCGGAGCCCGAAGAGCCAGGCATACGTAGTCCTGACGCTGTGCAGGTCGCTCCATGTACTCAGAAGAGGCACGCACGTGTCCAAGAAGGAAGGTGCGCTCTGGGCGCAGAAGGAGTTCCCCGAGTGGTCGAACTTGATCCAAGGCGCATTGGCCTGGCGAGAAGAACGGAAAGGTCCCGCCACTTCCGACTCTGAGATGACTCGGTTCGTCGCTTTCGTCCGCGAGCAACTCCTAGGGTGAGGGACGCCCGCTTGTCGTGGCCTTCCTTGCGTCCTCCAATAGCCGCTTGAGGTCGTCTAGTCGGTGGCGGTGTTGCAACGCGAGGTCCAGGAGCCTTGGTGGAGCGTGCTTGGAGTTCGAATAGTGTCTACTCTGGTCCACTCGACCCTCCAGTGCGTGCCTACGGCTCGAACGTCGGGCGCAGAGGCACCCCGCTCCGCCCCCGGTCGGCGCGGACGGCGAGCACCTGATGCACCTGGGTCCGCCCGGCCTCGAAGTTCAGCGCCGACGCCGCCATGTACAGGCGCCAGATCCTCGCGCGGCCGGGGCCAACCTCGGCGACGGCCTCCTCCCAGTGCCGCTCCAGGTTCGTCACCCACGCGCGGAGCGTGAGGGCGTAGTGCTCGCGGAGGCCCTCGACGTGCCGCACCTCGAACCCGGCGGCCTGCATCGTCGAGACCACCGCGCCGACCTCGTGGAGCTCGCTATCGGGGAACACGTAGCGGTCGACGAAGCTGTTCCGCCGCAGCCGTGCGGGTGTCACGGGCGTTCGCCACCGGGTCGGCGAGCTCCTCCGCGCCGGCCGGGAGATCCCGTGGTTCAGCAGCCTCCCGCCCGGGCGGAGCAGTCGGTGGAGGCGACGGAAGTACAGGCCGAGGTTCCGCAGTCCGACGTGCTCGAACATGCCGATCGAGCTGATGGCGTCGAACGGGCCGTCGCGAACGTCCCGGTAGTCCTGGAGGCGGATCTCGACGCGGTCGCCGAGGCCGGCCTCGACGACCGCGTCCCGCGCCCACTCCTTCTGCCGCCGTGAGAGCGTGACGCCCACCGCGGTCACACGGTGCTCACGGGCGGCGTGCAGCACCATCCCGCCCCAGCCGCACCCGACGTCGAGCAGCCGCATGCCCTGACGGAGATCGACCTTGCGACAGACGAGCTCATGCTTGGCCGTCTGAGCCTCCTCGAGCGTCACGTCGGGACTCCGCCAGAGCGCGCACGAGTACGTCATCGACGGTCCGAGGACGAGCTCGTAGAAGCGGTTCGAGACGTCGTAGTGGTGCGCGATGGCCCGTGCGTCGCGCGCCCTCGAGTGTCGGATGCCCGTGAGGCGCGCCTCCTCCGGTGGCGGCGGGAGCCGCCTGAGCCCCTCGACGCCGACGAGCCTTGCGACCGCGAGCCAGGCGGAGGGGCCGAGCGTCGCCTCTGGCACGCGCTCCCTGAGCGCGCCGAGCGCCGCGTAGACGTCGCCCTCGACGTCGAGCTCGCCTGCGACGTACGCCCGACCGAGCCCGAGCTCGCCCGGCGCGGACACGATGCGGCGGATGGCGTCGGGGGAGCGCACGACGAGGGTCGCCGGGGCCGGATCCGGCCCGACACGGCTGCCGTCGTAGGCCTCGAGCGCGATCGGCAGGTCCGGTCCGAGGACCCGCTCGATGGTCGCCGCCACCGTCGTCGAGGGGCGTGTGCTCGCCATGTCTCGGTCACCATCTTGCCGCGAGGCCGGCCCTGCGCGCCAGCCGGGCGGGGAGGACCGGTCGGGCACGCCCGCCGTACGCTGAAGCTGGGGTGTCCGATGAGTGGCGCGAGGGCGTTCGTGGGGACGAGCGGCTGGCAGTACGAGGACTGGCGCGGTTGCTTCTACCCGACCGAGCTCCCGACGCGGGGGTGGCTCGCCCACTACGCGGGCAGGTTCGCGACGGTCGAGGTGAACAGCTCGTTCTACCGGCTCCCGAGCCCCGAGACCGTGGCCCGATGGGCACGAACGGTGCCGGACGGGTTCGTGTTCGCGTTCAAGGCGAGCCGGTACCTCACCCACGTCCGACGGCTCCGCGACTGCGCGGAGCCCCTCGCACGGATGTGGGCCGCGCTCCGGAGCGCGGGCCCCAAGCTCGGTCCGGTCTTGTTCCAGCTGCCGCCGGACCTTCCCGCGGACGCCGAGCTGCTGCGGTCGTTCGTGCGACTGCTGCCGGCCGGTCTCCGTGCGGCGTTCGAGTTCCGCCACCCGTCCTGGTCCGCCCCGGAGGTCGCTGCCGCGCTGGGGTCGGCGGGTGCGGCACTCGTGCACGCCGACCGACCGGGTGTCCGTTCGACCATCATCCCGAACCTCGGCGGGTGGTCCTACGTCCGCTTCCACCAAGGTCGGCCGACCGGGCCCGGGTACCCGCCGCAGACGCTCCGCGCCTACGCGGACCGGATCGCTGCGCTCGCCGACGGTGAGCTCTTCGCATACTTCAACAACGACACGGGGGGAGCGGCCACCCGAGACGCCACCGCGCTGATCCGGCTCCTCGAGGAGCGAGGCGTCGCGATCTCCGGCGCGCCCTGACGCCGCCGGATGTCCCCCTTGGGGCGTGCGTTCAGGCATGCTGGCGTCATGACGCGGTTCGTGCTCCACGTCGACCTCGACCAGTTCATCGCCGCCGTCGAGCTCCTGCACAGGCCAGAGCTTCGCGGCAAGCCGGTCGTCGTCGGGGGCCAGGGCGACCCCACCGAGCGGGGCGTCGTCTCCACCGCGTCCTACGAAGCGCGCGAGTTCGGGATCAGCTCGGGGATGCCGCGACGCACGGCGTACAAGCGGTGCCCCGAGGCGGTCTTCCTGCCCGTGGACGTCGAGAGGTACCTCGCAGCATCTCGTGAGGTGATGGCGACCCTGCGATCCTTCCCCGCCGTGGTCGAGGTCGCCGGCTGGGACGAGGCATCCATGGACGCAGATACCGACGACCCCGAAGCGCTCGCCCGCGAGATCCAGCGCGCGGTCCTGCAGCGGACGCGGCTATGGTGCACGATCGGGATCGGCGACAACAAACTCCGAGCCAAGATCGCCTCGGGCTTGGGCAAGCCGGCCGGTGTCTTCCGGCTGACCCGCGAGAACTGGGACGAGGTCATGGGCGGGCTGACGCCGGAGATCCTGTGGGGCATCGGGAAGAAGACCGCCCGGAAGCTCCAGGTACTGGGCATCCGTACGGTGGGGAGCCTGGCCCACGCCGATGAGCGGACGCTCGCCGGGACCTTCGGGCCGAACACCGGTCCGTGGCTACGGCGACTGGCGACCGGCGAGGATCGCACGCCCGTTTCCGCCGAGCCCCACGTGCCCAAGGGGCGTGGCCGGGAGCGGACGTTCCAGCAGGACCTCGTCGGGCTCGACCACGTTCGCCGCGAGGTCGAGGAGCTCACCCGGGAGCTCGCCAGGGACCTGCGCGCCGACGGGAGGCCGGTCGTGCGCGTGATCGTGAAGGTCCGGTTCGCGCCGTTCGTCACGAGCACCCACGGCGTGGCCCTCGAACGCCCCACGATGGACCCGAAGGCCATCGAGCGCGCTGCCCTCGCGGCGCTCGAGCGCTTCGATCTGGACCGACCGGTCAGGCTCCTGGGCGTCCGCGCGGAGCTGGCGCCGCCACCGTGACCGGCGTCGGGAGGCTCTGAGCTGGCAGGCAGAGCGGGCTTCGCGCTCACTCGGGCACTGGGTGGCCCACCGGGATCAGGTACAGGGGCTCCTGGTCGGCGGGCAGCCCGAGCACGCGCTGTACCTCGGTGTCGGAGAACGCGCCGATCGGAACCGCCCCGAGTCCGAGCGCCACCGCTTGGAGCAGCAGGTTCTGGCAGGCATGGCCGGCCTCGAGGCGCACGTACCGTTCGGCCCGGTCGCCGTACTTGCCGGCCGTGCGCGCGTAGACCGCCGTGATCACGAACACGGCCGGGGCCTCGGAGACCGCCGCTTGGCCGAGGGCCGCCTCCGCGAGCGGCGCTCGCAGGTCTCCACGCGACATCACCCACAGCCGGTGACCGTCGGGGAGGTAGTGGAACGAGCCGTCGGCCGTCACCACGTACACCTCCAGGGGGTACAGGGCGCCGGCCGAGGGCGCCGTCCGGCCACCCCAGTCGGCGGTGATCCCCTGGGCGGACCAGAGCAGCTGCGATATCTGCTCGAGCGTAAGCGGCTCGTCGGTGAACTCGCGGGCCGATCGGCGGGCGGCGAGGGCCTCCTCGAGCGACATGCCGCCGTCGGTACGCGGCGCAGGCAGGTCGATGATGTCCCCGGCGGACGCGCCGATGTGGCCGGCGGACGCAGCGGGCGATCCCGCGGTGAGGGTCACCTCGTCCTCGGCCGGTCGTGGCTCAGGGCCCGAGCACGCGATGGCGCCGAGCACCATCATCGTCGTCCCCAGGAGCGTCGCGATGAGACGGAGCATCCCCGACCTCCGATACCGATGATGGCACGGCTCTGGCTCAGGGTCTCGGGGGATCCGCGGCACGCATCCCGATACGGCCGGTCGCTCAGCAGGCCGCCGCGGTGTTCAGCTCGACCGCGACCGCGCCCATCACCTCCCGCATGCTGTCCAGACGGGAGGCGAACTCCGTGAGCTCCGCCTCCCGAGCCGCCCGCAGCTCCGCGATCTCGGCGGTGAAGTCGGCGTCGCCGGCCTTGCCCTTGTCGCGGATCGCCGCGTGGACGTTCCACAGGTCCAGGTAGGGCGCGAGCTTGCCCTGTCCGCCCCACGCGAGCTTCGGGTAGTCGGGCGCGTGGTGCGACATCTCGATCTGGAACGTCTCACGGGAGAGCAGCGAGGCGTACCACACCTGTGCGACGCTCCACAGGCGCCAGATCGCCTGCCTCCACTCGCCGTGCCGGAGCGAACTGATCGCCTTGCCGAGGAACAGCGCGTCGTTCTGCACCTGCTCGTGCGGGTAGATCGTGTAGTCCCACGCCGACAGCGCGGTGAAGCCGGTGAGCGACGAACGCGTCGCCTCCCGCAGCGCGTCGTTGTAGCAGGTCACGTCGGCGCCGGGACCCTCCGCGACGGCCGCCACCCATGCCGCCTCGAGCGATGCCAGCGCCCCTTCGAGCGCGGTGTCGTCGTAGCCCCACCGGGCCATCAGGTCCTCGTCGAGGCTCGTCCCCAGCGTGCCGATCCTCTGCTCGAACGAGAGCGGGTAAGTATCCCGCCGATCGAGCTCGAGCAGCAGCTCGACCTCCGCCTCGAACACGGGCGCGAGACCCTCGAAGTCGATCACGTCGACCGTGTCGAGCTGCGTGTGGTACAGGTTGCGCCGGTACTCCTCGGGGAACGAGGCGAAGGTGAGCGACGGCACGCCGGCCGCGCCGTAGGTCCACGCCTCGTTCCAGGAGTAGATCTCGACCAGGTCGTAGCCGTTGGGCAGCAGGGTGCCCGCCGCGCGGAGCCGTCGGTCGACGAACCCCCTCAGCTCCTGGGTGACGTTCACCCGCAGCTCGTACGGCGGCGCGTGCCCCTCCCAGTTCAGGAACGCGACCGCGTCCGACTGCCACTCGGGGTGGGCGGTCGTGATCCGGTACCAGGCCCCGTACAGCCAGTCGTAGTAGGCGTCGGCGATCCCGTACTCCTCGCCGGTGTGGGTCGCGAACACCCACGTGTACCTCGGCTGGAAGCCGCTTTCCTTCACGGCCTTGGCGAGCGCGAGGACCATGGCCACGCCCGAGGTGGCGTCCACCGCTCCGTACCACCAGGCGTCGTGGTGCGCACTGAGGACGATCACCCTCTCGGGGACCTCGGAGCCGGGGATCACGCCGATCGTGTTGTAGCCGGTCGCGCCCTGGTCGACCGTCGCGTTCAGCACGACCGTCGCGCGTAGGCGCTCGCCCGCCTGGAGGCGTTCGACCAGGCGAGCCGCCGCCCGCGTGCTGATCGTGACGAACGGCGCGCAGTACTCCAGGTCGCACGTAGCGTCGAAGCTGCCGAGCGCGCCCTTCCCCTGGTAATAGTTGCCGCCGGGCGGTGAGGCGATGATCAGCGCGTCCGCCCCGTGGGCCTTCGCCTCGTAGGCCATGTGGTTCGGCCAGTCGTAGTCCGAGTTCCACCAGGCGAGGACGATCTTGCCGGTGACGTCCACGTCCAGCCGGTCGTAGTCGCGGGACGAGCCGATGCCGGCGAACACGAGCCGGCCGCTGACACCCTCGGGCCCGGTCCCCTCGACGCCGGCGAAGGAGCCGGCGGGGAGCGTCTTGCCGCCCACCATGACCGATGCACCCTCGAAGAGCCAGCCGTCGCCGGTAACGGGCTCGAGCGCTACGTCCTCGAGGCCGATCGCCGTCATCTCGTCGGCGATGTACTGCGCGGTCTGTTGGTCCTGCGGGGTTCCGAACGCCCGGAAGCCCATGTCGGTCGAGCCGATCGACGTGAGGTCCTCGATCACCTGCCGGACGTAGTCCATGTCCAGGTGGGCGACTGGGCTCTCCTGCCCCGAGGCCGGTGGTCCGACCACCACCATGCTCGTGAGCAGGGCGATGGTCGTCAGCCGCGCCGTCGCGCGCAACCAGGGTGAGCGCACGGGGTCCACCTCCTCTGGGGCCGGACAGGGCCGACACCGTTCGCGGCCCGCGCGGGTGTGGCCCGGCCCCCTCCGCGCCTCATGCCGTACAAGGCGCGCATACCACAGCCGGCGATATCGGCGCAACTCCAGCGCGCGCGCCCGGCGGTGGTGCGGCCTCGCCGGTGGAGCGAGGATCTCGCTCGCCTCAGCCGAGGATCCGGGCCTCCCCGTAGCCGGCGCCGAGCTCGTGGTGCTCGGCGAACCGGCGGGGATGGAACTGCTCGAGGCCGGGATCCGCGGGCGCGCCCTGCACGAGGTCGGCGACGTGCCGCCCGAGCGCGGGAGCGAGCTTGAAGCCGTGGCCGCTCGTGCCGGCGTCGACGAAGACGCCGGGCGCGATCTCACCGATCACCGGCTGCCAGTCGGGGCTCACGTCGTACAGGCTCGCCCAGCCGCCGCGGGTCTCGGCGCGCTCGAGCGCGGGGACGCGGCGGACCACGCGTTCGGCCAGGTCGGCGCCTTCGGCGTCCGCGAGGGCCTCCGGGTAGTCGTCGGGGTCGACGTTGGGCTCCTCGTGGAGCGGGCCCATGAGGAACAGCTCGTCGCCCTCGGGGCGGAAGTAGTAGCCGTTCGGCAGGTCGCCGTGCGCGGGCATCGGTGCGGCGCCGCCCCAGGCGAACGTGGCGACGATGTGGCGCTCGACCGTGAGCGGCAGGTCGGCGCCGACCTGGGCGGCGAGCGGCTTCGTCCACGGCCCCGCCGCGAGCAGCACCCTCGCGCACGAGGCCCGCGTCCCGTCCGCGGCCACGACCGCCCACCCGCTGCCGTCCGGCTCGAGCTTGGTCACCGCCGCACCGTACTGGACCTCGGCGCCGAGCTCGCGAGCGCGCTCGAGCAGTCCCTGCGTGGTGAGCACCGGGTCGGCGTATCCCGCGTCGAGCTCGTGCGCGCCGATCGCGATGTCGTCGAGGGCGAACGCCGGCCACTCGGCCAGGATCTGTTCGGGCGTGAGGAGCTCGGTCGGGATGCCCTGCGCGTTCAGGCGAGGGACGACCTCGCGCACCGTGGCCTCGTCCTGCGGCGGGTGGAGCACGAGCAGGCCGGTGGGGCGGAAGCCGCTCTCGCGGCCGGTGTGCTCCGGGAAGTCGCGGAACATCGCGATGCTCTCGCGCGCGACGTCCGCGAGGAACGCGTTCGTGTAGTACGCGCGGCAGATCGCGCTCGAGCGGCCGGTCGGGCCGCCGGCGGGGCCTCGCGGGTCGAGCACGACCGTGCGCACCCCGCGCGGGGCCAGGTGGAACGCGGCGCTCGCGCCGTGCACCCCCGCGCCGACCACGGCCACGTCGTAGGTCGCCATGACGCGGGAGCCTATCGGGTCCTCAGCGCCGTCGCGCGAGCTGCCGGAACCGATCAGGAGCCCGGCCGACGTTGTCGGCTCTGCGCTTGCTGCGGGAGGAACCCGGCGACAAGCGTCGCGACGCTCCCCGCCGCCGACACCCAGAGTCCGACGCCGATCTTCTCCGGAATGGCCGGGAACCATCCGGCGTTCGCCCGCTGGATCTGGACGGTGACCAGCACGGCTGTGATCAAGCCGAGCGCACCCGCGACCGAGGTCAACCAGCCACGTCGTATGAGGAGACCGAGCACGGTGACGGCCGCGAGCACGAGCATCACTGCGCCAGGGGACGTGACCCATGACCATGTGGCGCGCGAATCGACGATCGCAGGTCGGTACAAGGAACGAAGCGGCAGCAGGATCGCCGGGACCCCGTCACCGCCGCCGACGGAGAACGTGGACCAGTTGAGGAACGAGCCGACGGCCATCGCAGCCGCTCCCGCGATCGTCAACGTGACACGACCGATACCCGCTCGCATCTCCGCCTCCTGTTGCGTGGGACGCTCTTTCGTATCCGGCGTCAGCACCGGCAAACTGCGCTCGTCCCGGTGGAAGGACATCCGCCCTCCCATGCGAGCACACCCTGATTCTGAGCCCACGCGGGTTGACGGTCGAGCCTTCCGTAGCATCCGACAAGCACTGCCCGCAGGTAGGGGTCCTCCTCTGCGTCGATCAGGAGCTCGGCGGATGTGCGCGTGGCTGGCTTCCCGTAGAACTCGCCGAAGGGGGGTATCCAGCTAGCTCCTCCGGCCACCACATCTTGCGACTCGCCGGCCTCCGCCCGACCGCTCGACCACAACATGTTGTTGGTAGAGGAGTGAAGTGGATACCCCCTTCTCGCCGATTCGCCCGGCCCGGTCGTGGTCGGGGAGGGTGGGGGACGCGCGCCTAGCTCTCGCTTTCCAACTCCGTGAACCGGAAGCACGATGTCAGGTGGTCTTGCGCCATGCCGGTCGCCTGCATGAACGCGTAACAGACGGTCGGCCCGACGAAGCGGAACCCACGGTGCTTCAGGCCCTTGCTCATCGCGGTCGACTCGGGGGTCGAGGCGGGGATGTCCCGCGTGCTCGCCCATCGGCCAACGATCGGGCGGTCACCGACGAACGACCACAGGTAGGCGTCGAGGGACCCGAGCTCGCGCTGAACCTCGAGCACCCGCTTCGCGTTGTTCACGGTGGACTCGACCTTCAGCCGATTGCGCACGATCCCGGGATCCTGCAGCAGCCGCTCGACCTTCGCGGGCGTGCATCGCGCCACCTTCGCGACCTCGAATCCAGCGAACGCCCGCCGGTATCCCTCGCGCTTGTTCAAGATCGTGCTCCACGACAGGCCGGCCTGGGCGCCCTCGAGCACGAGCATCTCGAACAGGTGCCGGTCGTCGTGCGAGGGCACGCCCCACTCCTCGTCGTGATACGCGAGGTACCCGGCGTCGGTGAGCGGGGCCCACTCGCAGCGTGTCACGGCCCCGGCCATCGCCGGCACGGTAGCATCGGCGACCGACATGGGTGCGCCGTGGTGGTCGAGGTCGGGGCTCGAGGTCCGGGGCGGGCGGCTGCTCCTCGCCGGCCGCGATGCCGAGCTCCTCGCGCGCGAGCACGGCACCCCGCTGTTCGTCTACGACCTCGAGCGGATCGCCGAGCAGGCGCGCTCGCTCCTCGGCGCGTTCGAGCGTGCCGGCGTGCCGTTCCGGCTCCGGATGGCGATCAAGGCCCAGCGCGACCCGCGGGTGCTGGCGTTCGTCCGGGCGCTCGGCTCCGTCGGCATCGACGCCTGCTCGCCCGGCGAGGTCGCCCACGCGCTCGAGCTCGGATGGGCGCCCGCCGACATCAGCTACACCGGCACGAACGTCTCCGAGCGCGACCTCGGCGAGATCCTCGCGGCTAGGGTGCACGTGAACGTGGACCTCGTGACGCAGCTCGAGCGGTACGGGCGTCGGGCGCCGGGGACGAGCGTCGGCCTGCGCGTGAACCCGCGAGCCGGGGCCGCGTCGGGGATCGGCCGGGCGCACCTGTACTCGGGCGCGGGGCGGCCCTCGAAGTTCGGGATCCTGGCGTCGCAGCTCGACGCCGCGCTCGAGGTCGCCGCGCAACACGACCTGCGGATCGACACCGTGCACTTCCACGTCGGAGACGGGTTCCGCACCGACGGTCTGCCGGCGTTCGAGGTCGCGGCCGAGCGCGTGGCGGCGATGACGCGCCGACTCCTGGACGCCAGGCACCCGGTCACCGAGGTGAACGCCGGCGGTGGCCTCGGCGTGCCGCACGAGGCCGGGGAGGCGCCGCTCGACCTCGACGCATACGCCGCGGTGCTCGTGCGGCACCTCGCGCCGCTCGGCGTGACGATCGCGTGCGAGCCGGGCGACTTCCTCACCAAGGAGATGGGGGTCCTGCTCGCCGAGGTCGTCACGATCGACGACCGGGGCGGACACGTCTTCGTCGGCCTCGACGCCGGCTACAACGTCGCGCCCGAGCACTTCATCTACGGCGAGCCGACACCCGTGGTGCTCTGTCGAGCCGCCAACGGGCACCCGCACCAGGTCGTGACCGTGGCCGGCAACATCAACGAGGGCGACGACCTGTGGGCCGAGGACCAGCCGTTCCCCGACGTGGCCGAGGGCGACGTCGTCGCGATCCTCCGCGTCGGCAGCTACAACCAGTCGATGCACATGGACCACTGCCTGCGCCCTCGGGCGCAGGCAGTGGCGTTCGCCGAACGTCTGTGACGCCCTCTACGCGGCCTGCGGCTCGAAGCTCAGGAGCTCCTCGCGGCCGGAGCCTCCGGACACGCCGAGGACCAGCACCGGTCCGATCCCGATCGCGTACAGCTTGTACTCGAGGATCCTGCGATGGAGCGGGGTGAAGTCCTTGGTCAGCAGGACGTGGCGGACGTGCCCGTAGGGCACCTGGGCCTGCTCGTCGAGGCTGAGGACCGTGGCGGCGTCCTCCGCTTCGCCCGCGTAGTACTCCTGCCGGTAGGTCATGCCGACCTGGGGATCGGCGGGCACGACGACGCCCGCCTGAGCGCCGTCCACGCCGGCTTCCCACGATCCGGCCGTGCTGACGACCACTCCGTCCTTGTACTCCTTGGTCTTCTCGCCCAGGTACCACACGTTGCCGCACGCGTCCTGCGCGTACCAGTCGAACGTGTTCTCGATCAGCTCGCCGTGCTCGCTCACCACGTCGTGCACCACCGTGGCATCGATGCCGAGGATCACCTTCGTGCGGGTGGTGACGGTCACCTCGACCCGCTGTTCGTTGCCTTCGGTGTCGCTCTCCCGGTAGACCCACGTCGTGCCGGGGGCCATCGGCCAGTAGGGGTTGTCGATCTGGCCGACGAAGTCCGCCGGGTCGAGCGTCACCGGATCGCTGCCCTGGGGGAGCGGCACGGGGCACGTGACGGCCGCCGCGATCCCGCTGGGCAACGTCCCGAGGGCGAGCATGACGGCGATGCCGAGGCCCACCAGTCTGCGATCCATGGCAACTCCCTTACTCGGATGATCGGTCTCGTCAGTCCTCGTCCGGCCCGGCGTCCTCGCCGGCCACGTCGTCGTCGCCGGTCCGGCCGATGACGTCGAAGTTCTCGTCGAGGTTGACCTCGACCTGGCTCCCGTCGGCGAGGCGGACCTCGACGCTGTAGGCGGCCCCGTCGTCGCCGACCTCGGTATCGGTGACGGTACCGCCACCGGTCTCGGCGAGCGCGGCCGCGGTGGCCTCGTCGAGCGCCGAGCCGGTGATTCGGGCGTCGTCGCCGGAACCCGTCGCGATGGCGATACCCGTACCCCCGCCGACGACGGCGAGTGCGAGCGCCCCGCCAGCGATCCATGTCGTCTTCCGGTCCATGTCGCCATGCCTCCTTCCCTGCGGGTCTCGGACCGCCCGGCGCGGCCCGGCCTCGTGGGTCACGATGCCGGGCGGTAGATGAGAGGGCCGTGAGTAGGCGGGAAGCCGCCGTGCCGCATGCGGAGGCCGGAAGCGGGCTACCCCGGGCAGGTGTCCATGCGGAGCTGCGCGTTCGTTGGCGGGTCCTGCGCGAGGAGCTCGGGCACCGTCACCGTCGAGTAGCCGCGCGCCTCGATGAGGTCGAGGATCCTCGGCAGCGCGCGCTGCGTCGTCCCGCGGTTCTCGTGCAGCAGCACGATGTCGCCGGGGGAGAGCGAGTCGCGGACGGTGCGGAAGATGCGGTCGGCGCTCGCGCCCTGCGAGTCTCCGCTCTCGACGCTCCACAGGACCGTGAGCATGCCGAGCGAGCGCACGTAGGTGTCCACGCGCGCGTCGTGCTGGCCGAGCGGCGGACGGAACAGCGCCACCCGCACGCCGGCATGCCGGGCGATCGCGCGCCGCGTGCGGGCGATCTGCTGCGCGAGCTCGGTCTGCGAGCGACCGAGCATCGAGACGTGGTCCCACGTGTGGTCGCCGAGCGCGCCCAGGCGCCCGTCGAGCATCGGCAGCCGGTCGAACCTCGACTCGCCGAGGAGCTTGCCGACCAGGAAGAACGTGGCGGTCATCTCGCGTTCGCGCAGCAGGTCGAGCGTCTGCTGGGTGAGCACACCGGGGCCGTCGTCGAACGTGAGCGCGACGAGCGGCTGCGTCCCCGCGCCGCAGCGCACCGGGCCATCGGCCTCGAGCAGCCGCTGATAGGTCTTCCCCGGGATCCCGACGACCGAGGCCGGGGCCGGATCGACCGCAGCCACGGTGCTCGGGTCCGCGGCCGGTGATGGCTCCGCCTCGGCCGGGGCGGTGGGCTGGGCACGGCGTTGGGTGCCGGCGCCGCTCCGTTCGGCGCGCCGGTCGGCGCTCGCGAACGGGCTCGCCAGCATGCCCGCGATCAGCGCCGTGACGAGGGCGCAGAAGGCGAGGAACCCCTTGCGGCGGGAAGGGAGGAAGACGCCGTGGGGACGCGCGGTATGGAGTTCGGCCATGGGGCAACTTCGGGCGCAGCATACCGCGAGAGGGGCGGCGCGGTCGAACCGCCCCTCTCGGAGGCCTTGCCCCGGAGCGCGCTACCGCGCGCTGGGGAAGCCGAGGTCGACCTTGCTCGTCGCCGGGTCCGGCCAGCGGACCGTCACGGCCTTCTCCCGCGTCCAGAAGTGGATGCCCTCGGGGCCGTACATCTTGCTGTCCCCGAACAGCGACTCCTTCCACCCGCCGAACGAGTAGAAGGCGAGCGGCACCGGGATCGGCACGTTGACGCCGACCATCCCAGCCTCGACGTCGAACACGAACTGGCGGGCGGCGCCGCCGTCGCGCGTGAAGATGGCCGCGCCGTTGCCCCAGCGGCTCCTCCGGATCAGGTCGATGCCCTGCTCGTACGTGTCCACGCGCACGACCGTGCCGACCGGACCGAAGATCTCGTCCTTGTAGCAGTCCATGTCGGCGGTCACGTGGTCGATGACCGAGGGCCCCACGAAGAAGCCGGTTCCCCACAGCGGGTGCTCGCGGCCGTCGACGAGGACCGTCGCTCCCTGCTCGCGCGCGCCGTCGATGTACGAGACGACCTTGTCGCGGTGCTCGCGTGTGACGAGCGGACCCATCTCGTTCTCGGGATCCATCCCGTCGCCGACCTTCAGCTTGGCGGTCCGCTCGAGGATCGCCTCCATGAGCGGCTCGGCGATGTCGCCGACCGGCACGACCGTGGCGATCGCCATGCAGCGCTCGCCGGCCGAGCCGTTCACGGACGACACGGCCGCGTCGGCGGCCATGCCGACGTCCGCGTCGGGCAGCACGATCATGTGGTTCTTCGCCCCGGCGAGCGCCTGGACGCGCTTCCCGTTCGCGGCGCCGGTCGCGTACACGTACTTCGCGATGGGCGTCGAGCCGACGAAGCTCACCGCCTTGATGTCCGGGTGCTCGAGGATCCGGTCCACGACGACCTTGTCGCCCTGGACGACCTGGAATACGCCCTCGGGAAGGCCGGCGTCGCGGAACGCCTCGGCGAGCATGAGCGATGCCCCCGGGTCCTTCTCCGACGGCTTGAGGATGAAGCAGTTCCCGGCCGCCATGGCCGCGGCGCACATCCACATGGGGACCATCGCAGGGAAGTTGAACGGGGTGATGCCGGCCACGACGCCGAGCGGCTGACGCACCGAGTACAGGTCGAAGCCCGTCGTGATCTGCTCGCTGAACGAGCCCTTCAGCAGGTGGGGCAGTCCGGCCGCGAACTCGGTGAGCTCGACGCCGCGCTCGACCTCGCCCGCCGCGTCGAACAGGCACTTGCCGTGCTGACTCGTGACCATCTTCGCGATGTCGGTCTTCCGGGCGTCGAGGACCTCGCGGATCCGGAAGAACAGCGCCGCGCGCTTGGAGAGCGACAGGGCTCGCCACTCGGGGAACGCATCCTTGGCGATCTCGACGGCGCGGTCGAACTCCTCGACGGTGGCGAAGTCGACCTCGTGCGTCTGCTCGCCGGTGGCGGGGTTGAAGACGGGGCCCGTGATCCCGGACTCCCCGGGTACGACCTTCCCGCCGATCCAGTGACTGATCCGCTCCACGGTTATCAGCTCCCTTCGGAAGTTCCTGGATGTTCCTTGTCGCAGATGCTACCGGGCCTCCCACGGGGCGTGACGAGGGACGAAAGGTCGCGCCCAGGACGCCCCGGATAGACTGCGGGGAAGCGACCAGGAGGTCATCATGAGCGATCTGTCCGCCCAGGAGATCGTCGATCTCTGCATCCGCCACACGCTCTACGACTGGCAGGCGCAGAACGCCGTCAAGCCGATCCCCGTGGAGACCGCGAAGGGCTGCGAGTTCTTCACCGTCGACGGGAAGCGCTACCTGGACTTCAACAGCCAGCTGATGGGCGTGAACATCGGCCACGGCGATCCGAGGATCATCCAGGCGCTCAAGGACCAGGCTGACCAGCTCGCCTACATCACGCCGTTCGCGGCCACCGAGATCCGCGCGAAGCTCGGCAAGAAGATGGCCGAGATCATGCCGGGCGACCTCGACAAGGTGTTCTTCACGCTCGGTGGGGCCGAGGCGAACGAGAACGCGATCCGGCTGGCGCGGATGGTGACGGGCCGGCAGAAGATCCTCGCGCGATACCGCTCCTACCACGGCGCGACCTTCGCCACGATCACGCTCACCGGGGACCCGCGGCGCTGGGCGAACGAGCCCGGCATGCCGGGCGTCGTGCACGTCCTGGACCCGTACCACGGGCCGGAGCGTCCCGTCGATGACGCGGCGACCGCGCTCCAGTACCTCGAGGAGACCATCATGCTCGAGGGCCCGAGCACGATCGCAGCCTTCATCCTCGAGCCCGTGACCGGCACGAACGGCATCCTGATCCCGCCCGACGGGTACCTCCAGGGCGTCCGCGACATCTGCGACCGCCACGGCATCCTCATGATCGCCGACGAGGTCATGTCCGGCTTCGGGCGCACCGGCGAGTGGTTCGCGGTGAACCACTGGGGCGTCGTGCCCGACATGATCACGATGGCCAAGGGCCTCACGTCTTCGTACGTGCCGCTCGGCGCCGTCGGCATGGGGCCGAAGATCTACGACGCGTTCGCCGACCGCGTGTACTTCGGCGGCCTCACGTACAACTCGCACCCGCTGGGCCTCGCGGTCGCGCTCGCGATGATCGAGGCGTACGAGGAGGACAACACCTTCGAGCACGTCCGCAAGATGGGCGAGGTGATGCGGCGGCACCACCTCGAGCTGCAGGAGAAGCACCCGTCGGTCGGGCTCGTGCGCAACATCGGGCTGTTCGGGCTCCTCGAGCTGGTCCGCAACGCCGAGACCCTCGAGCCGCTGGCGCCGTTCAACGGCGCGAGCGACGAGATGAAGGCGGTCGCCAAATACCTCGACGACCACGGGCTCTTCACGTTCGTCCGGTGGAACAACATCATGACGAACCCGCCCCTCATCATCACCGAGGGGCAGCTCGCGGAGGGCTTCGGGATCATCGACGGCGCCCTGGAGATCGCAGACCGAGCGGTCGTCTAGGTCTTTCGTCGCTTTGACCTGGTGGTCCCCGCTGTAGGACGATCGGCGCGCGGCCACACCGGCCGTGCCGGCCGCCTTGGAGACCCGTGAAGGAATCGCCCGGTCGCACGCTGATCCCGACGCTGGCGGTCACCCTCGCCGCGATCGGTGGCTTCACCACGGGCGTCGGCGTGCTGCTCGGCTGGTGGACCGCCTCGGCCTCCCGCGAGAGCGAGATCTTCGGCCGCGAGCTCGTTCAGGAGCGGAGCCTGCTCGGTACCGCTCACTGGACCGGCGCCCTCGCGCTCGCGCTCGGCGTGGCCGTCGCGGTGCTCGCACTCGGTGCGCTCTTCCTCGGCGGGGAAGGGCTCCGTCGGGCGTCGGCCATCGCGTCGTTCTCGGGCGGGTGCTGCATCCTCGGGGCGGTCGCTCTCGCGTTCGCGCAGGCGGCCTCCGTCGCGCAGGGGCAGGTGGGCGGCGCCGGCCTTGCGACGAGCGGTGACGCGAACGTCGGCCTCTACCTGTCCGCCCTCGGTGGGCTCGCGGCCGCGGCGGGGGGTCTGCTCACGCGCCGAACCTCGGAGCGCTGAGGAGGCTCAGGCCGGAGCGGCGGTCCAGCGCTCGGCCCACGCCGCGAGCGCCTCGATCGCGGCGGCCAGGTCGGCGCCCTTGTCCGTGAGCGTGTACTCGACCCGGACCGGCGTGTCCGGCGCGACCCGGCGCGAGATGAGGCCGTCCGCCTCGAGCGATCTCAGGCGCTCGGAGAGCAGGCGATCGGAGATCCCCGGGGCTCGGGCCTCGCGCGTCCCCGCGAGCGCGATGCGACCGGTGACCTAGGATGGCCCGATGGACGAGGGGTCGGACGGGCCGGTCAGGATCGCGCTCTGCCAGACGAGCTCGGGCTCGGACGTCGAGGCGAACGAGGCGCAAGCATCGGCGCTGCTCGAGGAGGCCGCGGCCGGGGGCGCCGACCTCGCCTGCCTGCCGGAGGTATGGCCGTGCCAGGGCTCGGCGCCGGAGGTCCGAGCCGCGGCGGAGCCCGTCCCCGGACCGAGGGTCGAGCGCCTGGCCGCGACCGCTCGCCGGCACTCGATGTGGATCCACGGGGGGAGCGTCCTCGAGCTCGAGGGCGACCGCGTCTTCAACACGAGCGTGCTGCTCGACCGCGCGGGGGAGCTCGTCGCGCGCTACCGCAAGATCCACCTGTTCGACGCCGACCCGCCGGGCGGCCAGCCGAGCCGCGAGTCCTTCCTGTACTCGCCGGGCGAGGAGATCGTGACGGCCGACACCGAGTTCGGCCGCGCCGGCCTGTCGATCTGCTACGACGTCCGCTTCCCCGAGCTCTACCGCGCGCTCGCGGGCACGGGCGCCACCATCTTGTTCGTGCCGGCGGCGTTCCGATACGAGACCGGCGTGGACCACTGGGAGGTGCTGCTGCGGGCCCGCGCGATCGAGGAGCAGGCCTTCGTGATCGCGGCCGCCCAGTGGGGCACCTGGGGCCCGCCCGGTCGTGAGCGCCGCAACTTCGGCGACAGCCTGATCGCCGACCCGTGGGGGCGCGTGGTCGCGCGAGCGCCAGAGGGCGTGGGCGTGACCCTCGCCGACCTCGACCTCGGCGAGGTCCGGCGCGTGCGCGAGGCCCTGCCGGCGCTGCGGCACCGCAGGCTGGGCCTTTCCTGCTAGGGACCGTCCCCCTTTCAGCCGAAAGTCCTATGGGTTCGTGCCTCGCCATTGCCGATACCAACTAACGAAGGGTTGGTCCCGAGAAAGGCAAACCGTCGGGAACGGCGGGACGCAAAGCTCCGGACCCCACCGCTCGAAGGAGCGCGGGTGGCCGAGTTGCCGAAGGACCGGACTCCCCCCGGAGCCCGGCCTCCCCCGGGACCCTGAGGTGGAGGCGCGAGATGGTGAAGGCGAACAGCCGGTGCGCGAGAACCGCGGCCGGCTTCCTCCTCGTCCTCGCGCTGCTCGCTTCAGGGATCGCGACCGACCACGCCCGAGCAGCCGCATCTTCGGACCGCCGGGAACAGATGCTCTCGCTCACGAACGAGGACCGTGCGGAGCACGGCAAGAAGGTCCTCGCGCTGAACGCGAAGCTGTCCCGCTACGCCACGAAGCACAGCCGTGCCATGGCGGCGGCGGGGTACCTGTTCCACTCGGAGGATCTCGCGGATGAGCTGGACGGCCTGGACTGGTCGATGGGAGGCGAGAACGTGGGCGTCGGCTCGTCTCTCACCGACCTCCAGGACGCCTTCATGGCGTCGAAGCCGCACCGGCACAACATCCTCCAGAAGCGGTACGACCACGCGGCGATCGGGATCGTGAAGTCAGACGGGACACTCTGGGTGACGGTCATCTTCTACGGCTAGCCCCTCCCGACCTAGCTGTAGATGCGAGGAGCCCCGGCCTGCGCCGGGGCTCCTCTTCGTCTCAGGGCTCCTCGAGCGCCCGAGCCCGGTCGAGATCCTCCTGCGTGTCGACGTCGGCCGGCGCCGGCGAGGCGACCGCGATCTCGTGGACCCACTCGGGGTGGGCGTCCAGCAACGTCCTCGCGCCGGTGTCGCCGACGAGCGCTCGGACCTCGGGCCAGACCTCGCGGCCGAGGAGCGCCGGGCCGGGGGCGTCCGCGTAGCGCAGACGGACCACCGGGCCCACCCCGTCCCGGAAGGCCTCGACGAGCGCCCGAAGGTCCTCGGGTCGCACGCCCGGCTGGTCGGCGAGCAGCACGAGGACCGCCTCGACGTCCGGCCCGAGCGCGTCGAGCCCCGCCCGGACCGAGGTCGACTGCCCGCGCTCGTGCTGCGGGTTCGCGACGGCGCGGACGTCCTCGGGCAGGGCGGCGGTGACGCGGTCGGCCTCGTGACCCACGACGACCAGGATCTCGTCGATGCCGGCATCGCGTGCCGCGTCCACCGCGTGCAGGACGAGCGGCCGGCCGTGCAGGGGCAGGAGCTGCTTCGTGCTCCGCAAGCGCGTCGAGGAGCCTGCGGCGAGCACGACCGCGGCGATCATGAGGTCGGTGACCGCCGGAACGGGCGGGTGACCCACCGCCAGATCGCCCACAGCGCGAGGCGCAGCCCCCCCACCGGCGCCGCCTCGGCCGGCGCGCCTTCGGCCGGCGTTCCCTCGGCCGCGAGCATCGAGGCCCGGAGGCACTCGGCGAACTGGTTCGTGAGCTTCCGTGTGACGTCGGGTAGCAGCCCGCGAGAGAGCTGTGCGACCGAGCCCGTGAGCTTGATCTCGGCCTGCGTTCGCACCGTCGTGAGACCCTCGCCCGGCTCGAGCCAACTCGTCACGAGCGCGCTCGCCGCCCCCTTGCCCCGTTGCTCTAGCCCCTTCGCGCGAAGGACCATGCGGTGAGCCGCGTCGTCTCGCTCCTGCATCTCGACGGTGCCGGCGAACTCCAGCGAGACCGGGCCGAGCTTCACCGTCGCGCGCCCCTTCCAGGTGCGCTCGTCGAGGGTCTCGGTGAGCTCGGCGCCGGGGAGACAGAGCGCCACCCGCTCGACGTCCAGGAGCGAGCTCCACAGGCGGTCGGCGGCGACGGGAACGGTGAACGCGTTCTCGATCCGCATCGCGCGGAGCGTACCCACGGGTCGCGGGGGCCGCCACCCTCGGTATGCTCGCGGCGATGCGGGGGTTCGAGGAACGCGTGGCGCTCGTCACCGGCGCGGGCAGCCCGACCGGGATCGGGTTCGCGTGCGCGCGGGCGCTCGGGGGCGGGGGCGCAGCGGTCGCCGTCGCCGCGACGACCGAGCGGATCCACGAGCGCGCGTCCGGGCTCGGCGCCGAGGGGGTCGACGCGGCGGGCTTCGTCGCCGACCTCACGGTTGCGAGCGACGCGCGAGCGATGGTCGCCGCCGTGCTCGAGCGCTTCGGCCGGATCGACGTCCTGGTCAACAACGCGGGCATGTTCCAGACCGGCTTCGACGACGACGCCGAAGGAGCACGCGTGGCCGAGCTCACCGAGGAGCGCTTCGACCGCGATATCGCGCTGAACCTCAAGACCGCGTTCAACGTGACCCGAGCCGTGCTCCCCGGCATGCTCGAGCGCGGGTACGGCCGCATCGTGATGGTCGGGAGCGTCACCGGGCCGATCGCGACGAACCCCGAGAACGCCGGATACGCGGCCGCCAAGGCGGGCATGGACGGCCTCATGCGCACGGTCGCCCTCGAGGCAGGCCGCAGCGGCGTGACGTGCAACTCGGTCCTGCCGGGGTGGATCGCATCCGGCTCGCAGCTCGCCGAGGAGGCGATCGCCGGGCGCAACACGCCGCTTGGCCGGAGCGGCACCCCCGAGGAGATCGCCGCCGCGGTCCTGTTCCTTGTCTCCGAGGACGCGAGCTACGTGACCGGGCACGCCCTCGTCGTGGACGGCGGCAACACGATCCAGGAGTACAAGGGCCCCTCCGAGGCCTGGTACTGAGCCCTACGCGGGGCTCCGCGCTTCACCTTCCGGCGGGCGAGCGACCCCACCGTCGACCGAGCGCTCGACGTCCGCGCGGCGGATCCGCTTGCGGAACACCCAGTAGGTCCACCCCTGGTAGAGCAGGACGATCGGCGTGAAGATCAGCGCGACGATCGTCATCACCGTCAGCGTGTAGTGCGTCGAGGCCGCGTTCCAGATCGTGAGGTCGTTGCCTGCCCCGATGCTCGAGGGCATCACGCGCGGGTACAGGTTGAGGAAGATCGTCGCGATGATGAGCACGATCGCGAGGCCGGTGGCCACGAACGCCCAGCCGTCGAGCTTCTCGCGCAGCAGCCACTCGACCGTGGCGACGGCGACAAGCGCCGCGATCGGCACCACGCCCGGCACGATGCCGTCGTTGTCGCGCGCGTTGAAGAACGTCCACGTGAGGAACGCGAGCACGGCGGCCGTCGCCGGCAGCGCGAGGACCTTCGCGGCCCGCCGGGCCCGCATCTGCAGCTCCGTGTCGGTCTTCAGGGTGAGGAACACGCCCCCGTGCAGCGTGAACAGCAGCAGCGAGGTCACCCCACCGAGGAGCGCGTACGGGTTCAGCAGGTCGAAGAACGAGCCCGCGAACTCCTTGTTCGTGTCGATCGGCACCCCGCGCAGGATGTTCGCCCAGGCGACGCCCCACAGCAGGGCCGGAACCGCCGAGCCCCAGAAGATCGCACGGTCCCACCACCGCGCCCACGCGGGGTGCGTGTCCTTGCCCCGGAACTCGAACGCGACGCCGCGGAAGATCAGCGCCACCAGGATCAGGAACAGCGCGAGGTAGAAGCCGCTGAACAGCGTGGCGTACCACTCGGGGAACGCGGCGAACGTCGCCCCGCCGGCCACGATCAACCACACCTCGTTGCCGTCCCACACCGGGCCGATCGTGTTGACCGTGATCCGGCGATCGACGTCGTCCTTGCCGAGGAACGGCAGCAGGATCCCGACGCCGAAGTCGAATCCCTCCAGGAAGAAGTAGCCGATCCACAGGACGGCGATGAGCCCGAACCACAGGGTCTCGAGGTTCAGGTAGCCCTGTTCCATCCCCGCCACCCCCTCAGTACACGAGCGCCGGCTCGGCCGCGGGCGTATCGATCTGCGGCGGCTCCGAGCGCGCGTACTTGACCAGCAGATACGCGCCGACGACGGTCAGGAGCCCGTAGATCGCGGTGAAGCCGATCAGCGTGGTCAGGACGAAGCCGATGCCGACCGCCGGGGAAACGGCGTCGGTCGTCTTCATCACGCCGAAGACGACCCACGGCTGCCGGCCCATCTCGGTGAAGATCCAGCCGGTCGAGTTCGCGACGTACGGGAGAACGATCCCGAACGGTGCAACCCGCAGGAACCACGTCGCCGTTCCCATCCTGCGCCTGCGCACCAGCCACAGCCCGACGACCGCGATCAGGAGCATGAGCATCCCTGCGCCGATCATGGCGCGCCAGGTCCAGTACAGAACGCCGACCACCGGGACGTAGCTGCCCGGCCCGTACCTCTGCTCGTACTCGGCCTGGAGGTCGTTGATGCCTCGCACCTCGCCGTCCCACGTGTTCGTGGCCAGCACCGAGGTCAGGTGCGGGATCTGGATATTGATGTGGTTCCGCCCGTTCTCGACGTCGCCGACGGCGAACAGGGAGAACCCGGCCCCGCGCTCCGTCTCCCAGAGCGCCTCGGCCGAAGCGATCTTCATCGGCTGCTGCCTGGCGACCATCTGGGCCTGCTGGTGGCCGCTGAAGGCCACGCCGATGACCGCGAACAGCGTGAGCGCGAGGGCGATCGTCATCGAGCGACGGAAGACGGGTCGGTCCCCCCCGCGCAGCAGGTGCCACGCCGAGACCCCGATCGCGAACATCCCCCCGGTCGCGAGGGCCGCGAGGACCGTGTGCGGGAACATGATCCACAGCCTGGGATTGGTGAGCAACGCCATGATGTCTCGCAGCTCGGCCCGTCCCGCCTCCGGGTTCACGGCGTAGCCGACCGGGTTCTGCATCCACGCGTTCGCCGCCAGGATGAAGAAGGCCGAGATGCACGTGCCGATCGCCACGAGCCAGATGCTCGCGAGGTGCACGCGGGGGGGCAGCCGCTTCCAACCGAAGATCCACAGCCCGAGGAAGGTGGACTCGAGGAAGAAGGCCGCGAGCCCCTCGATCGCGAGCGGGGCGCCGAACACGTCGCCGACGAACCGGCTGTACGCCGACCAGTTCATCCCGAACTGGAACTCGAGCACGATGCCGGTCACGACGCCGAGCGCGAAGTTGATGAGGAAGAGCTTCCCCCAGAACCTCGTCATGCGCAGGTAGGCGGGGTCCTTCGTCCGGTACCACGCCGTCTGCATGATCGCCGTGATGAAGGCGAGCCCGATCGAAAGCGGCACGAAGAAGAAGTGGAAGATCGTGGTGACGGCGAACTGCAGCCTGGCGAGATCGAACGCGTCCATGCGGCCTCCTCCGCGTTCTCGCGGGTCCTCGCCATCCTCGCGCGGGTGGCGAGAACCCGGGGCCGGGCGTGCGACCCCCTCCCGACGGGTCGAACGGACGGGGAGCGCTCCGTGCGCTCGCGGACGGGGGCTGCGGAAGCCGGTGTGCAGGCGTAGGGTGGGTCGATCGGAAAGGGGGGACGGGGGATGTCGGATCAGGCGGCGTCGGAGCGGCGGCTCGGGCGCGAGGCGGTGGTCGGGTTCGGCCTGGTCGGGTCCGCCGCGCTCCTGTTCGCGGACGTGATGGTCCGGGCGGGGAGCCTGGGGTACACGAACGGCGACATCGACGGCCCCCTGCACACCGCGGCGTTCCTCGCCGTGCTGGCGCTCGCGGCCGCCGGGATGCTCGGCGTCTGGCTCGCGCGGTCGAGGCACGTGCTCGCGGGGTGGCTCCTGCGCGCGGCCGCGGTGGGGTCCGTCGTCGCGAGCCTGAACGCGGTCCTGCAGTCCCATCCGCTCGTCGGGCTCGGTCTGTTCTTCTTCTCGGGCATGCCGCTGCTGCTCGCCGCGTGGGCCGAGGGCTGGGCCGAAGGAGAGCCGCCCGCCTCGGCCTAGGTCTCGGGCCGGGCCGGGGCGTGGCGCTCGTGTATCGGGCCGGGGCGGTCGCGCAGGAACCCGCCCTCGCGGCCGCGCTTGATCGCCACGATCTCGCCGACGATTGCGGCCGCGATCTCCTCGGGACCCTCGGCGCCGAGATCGAGGCCCGCCGGGCTGCGCAGGCGCGCCTCCTCGGCCTCGCCGATCTGCAGGCCCTCGTCGCGGAGCTCGTGGAGCAGGCGCTGGGTCCTCGCGCCCGGGCCGAGCATCGAGATCGTCCGCACGGGTGAGCGCAGGAGCTCGCGCAGGTAGTCCTTGTCGCGCAGGAAGTTGTGCGTCATCACGACCACGAACGTGCGCCGGTCGAGCGGCGCCTTCGCGGCGACCTCGTCGGGGCGCTCGAGGGCGACGAACGCGGCGGCCTGCGGGAAGCGCTCGCGCGTGAGGAACGCGGGGCGGTCGTCGACGACGACCGGGCTCCAGCCGAGGCCGGCGGCGGCGGCGACGAGCGGCGCCGCGTCGTGGCCGGCGCCGCAGATGACCAGGCGGAGCGGGGGCTCGAGCACCTCGATGAACGCGCGGACGCCCTCGGCGAGCTCGCGCACCTCTGAGCGCTCGGCGGCGAGGAGCTCGGCGCCGGCCTCGGCGGCGGCCCGATCCACCGTCGCGTCGCCGAGCGAGCCCCGCGCGGCGCCGCCCGGTTCCACGAGCATCCGGCTGCCCTGCTCGACGCCCGCCACGCTCGAGTCCAGGACCGTGATCACGCAGATCGGGCGGTCCTCCTCCAACGCCAGGCGGAGCGCGCCGGCGACCTCGGCGGCCTTGCCGGCGGGTTCGACGAACAGCTCGATCGCGCCGTTGCAGCCCAGGCCCCAGCCCCACACGGCCTCGTCCTCGGCGGTGAGGTCGAACGAGACGACCCGCGCGCTGCCCTCGCGCATCACGATCCGGGCGACGTCGGCGATGTCGCTCTCGAGGCACCCACCGCTGATGTTGCCGATGGGCGCGCCCTCCTCGGGCACGAGCAGGCGGGCGCCGGGTCGGCGGTAGGTCGAGCCGCGCACGGCGACGACCGTGGCGAGCGCGAGGCGCTCGCCACGGGCGGTGAGCGACTCGATGGCCTCGAGCACCTCGGTGAGCTCGCTCATACCGGCGATGGTACGGACCTCTCGGGGTTCGCGCTCGGGACGGCCCGTCGTGGTTCGGGAACCCGCGGGGCGGCTACCCTTTCGGCGTGTCCGTCCTCACGGGGAATCGCCGCTTCTTCCTGGTCGCCGTGCCGATGTTCGGCGTGGCCATCGCGCTCGTCGCCGCGTACCTGGTCCTTCGGCCCTCGGTTCGGCACAACGCGGCGATCCTCGTCGAGTCGAAGCTGCGCGTGGTGGCCGGCGTCGTCGAGGAGGTCCGCGACGCCGAGGGGGGCCTGCACGCCGCCACGCCCGAGCGCCTGAACGAGGCGGCCCCCGAGGAGCTGGGGTTCCAGGGCCCGGACGAGGCCTCCGATGAGCCGCTGGTCGTGAGCGTGGCCCTCAACGCCGAGGCATGGAACGGCGCGGCGAGGGCAGACTCGGGCGCCTGCTACTTCATCCGCCTCACGGCCGACGGACAGACGCTCGAGGGCACCATCCCGGGGAACGACTGCACCGGCGCCACCGCGAGCGCCGCCGAGGCGCTCGGCTGGCCGGATGTCTGAGCCACCTGCGATGCGGGTCACGGTCACCGTCAACGGCGCAGCGTGCGAGGCCGACGTCGAGCCTCGCACGCTCCTCGTGTACTTCCTGCGGGAGGCCCTCGGCCTCACCGGCACGAACGTGGGATGCGACACGTCCTCGTGCGGGGCCTGCACCGTGCACGTCGACGGCGAGTCGGTGAAGTCGTGCACGATGCTCGCCGTCCAAGCCGACGGGCGCGAGGTCACCACGATCGAGGGCATGGCCTCGGACGGCGTGATGCACCCGCTCCAGGATGCTTTCCACCGGAACCACGGCCTCCAGTGCGGCTACTGCACGCCAGGCATGATCATGGCCGCGGCGTCCTTCCTGCGGGAGAACCCGGACCCCACCGAGGAGGAGGTCCGCGAGTCCCTGCAGGGCAACCTCTGTCGCTGCACCGGCTACCAGAACATCGTGTCCGCGATCCTCGATGCCGCCGGCCGGACGAGCGGAGGGCCGGCGTGATCCCCGCGCCGTTCGGATACGAGCGGGCCGCGTCCGTCGACCACGCGATCGAGCTGCTGACCGAGCATCCGGACGCGAAGGTCCTCGCCGGTGGACATTCCCTGCTGCCGCTGATGCGGCTCCGTCTCGCGCGGCCCTCGATGCTCGTGGACATCGCACGGATCGCCGACCTGTCCTACGTCCGCGACGAAGGGGACGAGCTCGCGATCGGCGCGCTGACCCGGCACCACGACCTCGCGACGAGCGAGCTGCTCCAGCGGGCGTGCCCGATCGTCGCGTACACCGCGAGCGTCGTCGGCGACCCGCAGGTCCGCCACGTGGGCACGATCGGTGGCTCGTGCGCGCACGGCGACCCGGCCTCGGACCTGCCGACGGTCCTCCTCGCGCTCGGTGCGAGCTTCGTCGTCCGCGGGCCGGGTGGCCGCTCGCGGACCGTGCCGGCCGAGGGCTTCTTCCGCGGACTGTTCGAGCCCGACCTCGCGCCGAACGAGCTCCTGACCGAGATCCGGGTGCCGAGGACCGGCTCGCGCGGCTGGAGCTACCTGAAGTTCCATCGCCGAGCGCAGGACTGGGCGCTCGTCGGGGTCGCGGCGCTCGCGCCGGACGGGAACGGGCCGGCGGTCGCGCTCACGAACATGGCCGACCGGCCGATGCGTGCGGCCGGCGTCGAGGAGGCCCTGGCGGGAGGCGCCGACCCTGCCTCGGCGGCCGAGCGCGCGGCGGAGGGCACGAGCCCGCCATCGGACGCCTTCGCGAGCCTCGAGTACCGCACGGAGCTCGTGAAGGTCATCGCGCGCCGCGCGATCCAGGAGTCGATGTCGAGGTAGCTCCGCTCGCCCTTTGACGACCGAGGAGTTTCCTGCCTAGATGGCAGGCATGCTGGCACAGGCGGCCGACAAGGCGAGGCGCTTCGACTTCGGGAAGTGGTTCGACGACCACGGGGTCATGCTCATCGCGACCATCGTCGTCGCGATCTTGGTGACCGTTGTGGTCCAGGTCTTCGTGCGCCGGTTCCGTCGACGCCTGGAAGGCAGCCCGAGCGTTACGCAGGAGCTGAACATCCAACGGATCGCGACGCTCACCGGGGCGCTGTCCACGGCGAGCGTCGTCGTGATCTGGACCGTCGCGATCCTCGTGATCCTCGGGAACCTGAACGTGAGCCTCGGGCCGCTCCTCGCCTCGGCCGGCGTCGCTGGCGTCGCGCTCGGGTTCGGCGCGCAGTCGATCGTGCGCGACACGCTCTCGGGCTTCTTCATCCTGCTCGAGAACCAGTTCGGCGTCGGGGACGTGATCGAGCTCCAGACGACCGCGAGCCCGGTCGGCGGCAAGGTGGAGTCGCTCTCGCTGCGCGTGACCTCGCTCCGGGCGTTCGACGGCACGCTCCACCTCGTGCCGAACGGCAACATCCAGCTCGTCAGCAACAAGTCCCGCGGCTGGGCCCGCGCGATCGTCGATGTCCGACTCGCGTACGGGGAGGACGTCGATCGCGTGCGCGGGATCCTCGAGGACCTGTTCGAGCAGCTCCGCATCGACGAGGCCCTGAGCGATTGGATCCGCGAGGGGCCGAGCGTGCTCGGCATCGAGACCCTCTCGGACTACGGGCTCGTCGTGCGCGTCGTGGCCGAGACCCGTCCCTCGAAGCGCTGGGACACCGAGCGCGCCCTCCGCGAGCGGATCGCCGGGCGCCTGGACGCCGAGGGCATCCGCGTGCCCTTGCCGCCCGGCGCGCCCCGTCCGGGCGAGACCCTGCCCTGAGCCGGCCGCGGGCCGGTACCCTGGAACGACCATGAGCCGGCTGCCGTTCGCGAGCGTCGAGGAGGTCGGCGAGGCCCTGCGCGGCGAGCGCTACCTCGCCGACCGCGGGCTCGCCACCGCGATCTACCTCGCGGTCTCGCTCGACAAGCCGCTGCTGCTCGAGGGCGAGGCGGGCGTCGGCAAGACCGAGGTCGCGAAGGTGCTCGCGGCGCTCCTGGACCGCGACCTGATCCGGCTCCAGTGCTACGAGGGCATCGACGCGAGCCAGGCGCTCTACGAGTGGAACTACTCGCGCCAGCTGATCGCCGTCCGCGCGATGCAGAACGTCACCACCGAGGCCCATGTCGAGGACCTGTTCGGCCCCGAGTTCCTGGTCGAGCGCCCGCTCCTCGCCGCGATCCGCGCCGGCTCGAGAGCCGTGCTCCTGGTCGACGAGCTCGACCGCGCCGACGACGAGTTCGAGGCGTTCCTGCTCGAGATCCTGTCCGAGTTCGCCGTCACGATCCCCGAGATCGGCCGGATCGCCGCCGAGGAGCCGCCGGTCGTCATCGTGACCTCGAACCGCACCCGCGAGCTGCACGACGCGCTGAAGCGGCGGTGCCTGTACCACTGGATCGACCACCCGGCGCTCGAGCGCGAGGTGCAGATCGTCCGTGCTCGCGCGCCCGAGGTGCCCGAGGCGCTTGCCCGGGACGTCGCGACGGCGGTGAACCGGCTCCGCGGCTTCGACATCGCGAAGCGACCCGGCGTGGCCGAGACGATCGACTGGGCGCACGCGGTCGCGTTCCTCGGCGTCGAGCGCCTGGACGAGGAGACCGCGCGCGCGACGCTCGGCGCCGTGCTGAAGGATCACGACGACCAGCAGCTCGTTGTGGCCCACCTCGCCGAGGTCGTCGACGGTGGCGCCGGGGCCTGAGGCGGAGGCGCTCGAACGCCTCGTCGGCTTCGGTCGCGACCTGCGACGCCGAGGGCTGAACGTCGGCACGGGGCGCATCGTCACGTTCTGCCGCGCCGCGGGCTCGCTCCAGGCGCTCGACCGCGAGGACCTCTACTGGGCTGGGCGCGCGAGCCTGATCTCGCGCCCCGAGGACGTCGAGGTCTTCGACGCCGCCTTCGACGGCTGGTTCCGGGAGGGCGTCCGCCTCGAGCTCGGCCTGACGGCGACGGGGGAGCCCGCCGGGGGTCGCGTGACGGAAGGGATCGCGGCGCTCGAGGCGGGGGACCGCTCGAGCGCCGACGAGCTCGGCGAGGGCGATCCGCCCGAGGGCGACGCCGCGCGCCGGATCGTCGCGAGCGCGTACGAGGTCCTGCGGCAGAAGTCCTTCGCCGACCTCACCGAAGAGGAGCGCGCTCGTGTCGCCCTGCTGATCCGCCGGCTGGCCGTGCGGGTTCCGGTGCGCACGACGCGGCGCTACCGGCCGGCGGCCTCGGGGCCGAGGTTCGACGTCCGGCGCACGCTCCGGCGCTCGCTCCGCACCCAGGGCGAGCCGTTCCACCGGGCCTGGCGCGACCGCGGGACGCGAGCCCGACCGCTCGTGCTGATCCTCGACGTCTCCGGCTCGATGGCGCCGTACGCGCGCGCGCTCGTGCAGTTCGGGTTCGCCGCGATGGCGGCCGGGCGGACGGTGGAGGTCTTCGTCTTCGGCACCCGTCTCACGCGCGTGACGCGCACCCTGCGGACGAAGGACCCGAACCGCGCGATGCACGAGATCGGCCGCCTGGTCGCCGACTGGGAGGGGGGCACGCGCATCGGCGAGTCGCTGAAGGCGCTCGTCGACGGCTGGAGCCAGCGTGGCGCGCTGCGGGGCTCGGTCGCGGTGATCTGTTCCGACGGCCTCGAGCGCGGCGAGCCCGACCTCCTCCGGGAGCAGATGGCGCGGCTGCGGCGACTCGTGCATCGCATCGTGTGGGTGAACCCGCTGAAGGGGAGCCCCCGGTACGAGCCGCTCGCACGTGGCATGGCCGCGGCGCTCCCGTCGATCGACCGGTTCCTCGCCGGTCACAACCTCGAGAGCCTGGAGGAGCTCGGGCGGATCCTCGGCGAGTGAGGGCGGCTAGGAGTCGTCCGCTTCGGCGGCCTCGTGGCCGCGGAGCTCGAGGTAGTAGTCGACCATCTCGATCAGGCGGTTGCGGCCGAAGCTGTTGTCGTGACCGCCGTGCACCATGCGCACCGGCAGATCGCGCAGGCGGCGCATGCTCTCGAGGTAGTCCTCGATGTTCGATTCGGGCAGCTCGTCGAGGAAGGGCGGGTTCTCGTAGACGCAGTCGCCCGAGAAGAACGTGCCGGTCTCTGCCTCCCACAGGCCGACCTCGCCCGGCGTGTGCCCGGGGAGGTGGAGGACCTCGAACCGACGGTCGCCCAGGTCCACGATGTCGCCCTCGTTCACCAGGCGGGTCGGCGGCGCCGGCGGGATCGTCCAGGCACCCGGGTCGAAGCCCTCGTAGGGGAAGGCGTCGACCAGGAGCTCGTGGATCTCATAGCCGGCGTCCTGCATCTCCTGCAGGAAGGTCTGCTCGAAGTCCTTCGCGAACAGCGTGGCGAGCTTGCCGCCCTCGCGGAGCACGTCGGCGTCGCCGGGGTGCACGAGCACCTCCTCGAACTCGTGCATCGCGCCGATGTGGTCGTAGTGCCGGTGCGTCGCGAGCGCGAGCGTCGGCTTGTCGAACAGGTCGGCGAGCTCGTCGCGCACGCGTCCGATGCCGAGGCCGCCGTCGACGAGCAGGTCGCGCTCGCTCCCGCGCACGAGCCAGAAGTTGCCCCGGATCATGGGGTCGACGTGCGGCTCCCACAGCAGGAAGACACCGTCCTCGACCTCGCGATGCTCGAACCAGCGCTCGGCGACCTCCACTCCCGGATGGTAGCCCGTGCGCGTCAGCCGCGCTCGGCCGCGTACGCGCGGTCGAGCAGCTCGACCGGATGCACGACCTCGACCTCGGCGCCGAGCGCGCGGAGGCCGGCCGCGATCTGCATCGTGCATCCGGGGTTCGCGGAGGCGACGACCCGCGCGCCGGTCGAGGCGACGGCCTCGGCCTTGCGTCGCATGAGCGCGTCCGCGGTCTCGGGCTCGAGCACCATGTACAGGCCCGCGGCGCCGCAGCACATCTCGCCGTCGCGGATGTCGACGACCTCGAGCCCGGGGATCTGCCGCAGCAGCGTCCGGGGCTGCTCGCGGACGTGGAGCGCTCGGAGCGCGTGGCAGGCGTCGTGGTAGGCGACGCTGTCGATGCCGGCGCCCGCGGTCGGCGGCCGGATGCCGTGTTCCTGCAGGAACGCCATGAGGTCTCGCGTCTTGTCGGCGAAGGCCTCGGCGTCGTCGGTCCCGAGCAGGTCGCCGATCGCCGCGAGGTGCGCACCGCACCCGGCCGCGTTCGCGATCACGACGTCGGCCTCGGCGAACGCGCGCAGGTTGCGCCGCGCGAGCTGGCGCGCGGTGTCGAGCCGCCCGTGGTGCGCGTGGAGCGCCCCGCAGCACACCTGGCCACGCGGCGCGAGCACCCGCCACCCGTTCCGCGCGAGCACGCGGACCGTCGCGAGGTTCACCGCCCGGTACCAGCGGTCCTGCACGCAGCCGGTGAGGATCGCCACCGTGCCGCGCGGCTCGCCCTCCGGCTCGGTGACGCGGGGCACCCGGCCACCGCGCGTCGCCCTCGGCACCAGCGACCGGGTGCGCTTGGAGACGAACGCGAGGCCGACCGGCTGCAGCCGGGCCGCGAGCGTCGTGAGCCCGCGCCGTGAGAGCAGGACGTCGAGGCCGAGCCACCGGCGCAGGCGCTCGCGCCGCGTCCGGCGCGGCTCGATCTGGGCGCGGGCGGCCTCCATCATCCGGCCGAACGGCACGTGCGAGGGGCACACGTCCTCGCACGCGCGACACGTGAGGCAGAGGTCCATGAACCTCGCGAACGTGTCGTCGAGCTCGGCACGGCCGTCGTCGACCGCACGCATCGCGGCGATGCGCCCGCGGGGCGAGGCCGACTCCTCACCGGTCAGCCGGTACGTCGGGCAGTGGGGCAGGCACAGGCCGCACGCCACGCAGCGGGCGAGGTCGGCGTGCTCGGGCGCGTCCCCGGGACCCCACCCCGGCGCGAGGCCGGGGATCGGGCCGAGGAACCTCGCGCCCTCGGGCAGCTCGGCGCCGAGCGGCCGCGGGTCGCGCTCCTCGGGTTCGAGCACGTCAGATCCCTCCCCAGGACCGGCCCGGCGCGAGCACGCCGTTGCGGTCGAAGGCCGCCTTCAGCCGGCGGTGGATCTCGGGCGCCGGGAGCGGGACGTCGCCGAGCCCACCCGGCCCCCGGATGACCGGCGCGATCCCGCCGACGTCGGCCGCGCCCGCGCGGAGCTCGGCAAGCGCCTCGCCCGCCGCGTCGAGACCGACCCACAGCAGCCCGACGCCGAGGAGCGCGCCCCATCGCTCGCCGGCCACGGCCGAGAGCGGCTCGAGCGCCGAGGGCGGTACCGCGGCCTCGGCGATCACGGCCGCGTCCTCCCACGGCCGGTGCGAGGGGAAGTCCGCGTCGTCGACCTGGTCCAGGCCGGGGACGATCGCGCGCACGGGAGCGGTCTGCTCGTCGACCTCCTCGCGCCAGCCCTCGAGGCGGATCTCGAGCTCGCCCGGCGTCGCGAGCACCGCGGCCGCGCCGGGCACCGCGCCGAGGATCCGCGCGCCGACCGGGATCCCGCCGGGCGCGTGGAGCGTCCGCCGCGCCTGCGGCAGGGGCCGGAGCTTCAGCGCGACCTGCACGATGACGCCGAGCGTGCCGAGCGAGCCCGCGACGAGCTTGTGCAGGTCGTAGCCCGTCACGTTCTTCACCGTGCGAGCGCCGCTGCGCACGAACCGGCCGTCGCCGGTGACGATCTCGGCCTCGAGCACCGAGTCCGCGATGCGCCCGACCTTCAGCCGGCGCGGGGATTGCGCATCGGCGGCGATCGCCCCGCCGACGGTGGCCTCGGCCGGCGCGTCGCTCGGCCACTCCTGGCCGCCCTCGGCGAGGAGGCGGTTCAGCTCGCCGACGCGCATGCCGGCCTCGACGACCGCGATCATCTCCGCCGGCTCGTAGGCGACCAGCCGGTCGAGCTGCGTCGTCCACAGCTCGCCGTCGACCTCGCACGGCTCGCCCTTGTCCATGTGGTGCCGACCGCCGACGATCAGCAGGCGCCGGCGATGAGCGTTCGCCTCGCGCAGGGCCTCGACCACGTCGGCCTTCGTGTGGGGGTGGATCAGATCCACGTTCCCTCCGGGAGGGTCGCGGCCGACGCCGCATCGGCGATCGGGAGACCCGCGACGTCACCACACCGGGCGCCGTCGGGGAGCACCTTGTGCGGGTTCATCCTTGTGTCGGGGTCGAACGCGGCGCGCACGCAGGCCTGCGCCGAGAGGTCGTCGGGGCCGAACACGAGCGGCATGAACGCCCGCTTCTCCAGGCCGATGCCGTGCTCGCCCGAGAGCGCCCCGCCGAGGTCGACCGCCATCCGGATGAGCTCCTCGCCGGCCGCGAGCACGCGCTCGAAGACGCCGGGCTCGCCGGCGTCGAAGTGCAGGTGCGGATGGAGGTTGCCGTCGCCGGCGTGCAGCATGCACGTCACCGTCAGCCGGTGCCGGCCGCCGATCGCGTAGACCTCCGCGACGGCCTCGACGAGACGGGTCCGGGGCACGACCACGTCGTGCAGCCAGTAGTGGGGCGCGATCTGCCCGAGCGCGCCGAAGGCGCTCTTGCGGCCCTTCCACAGGAGCGCGCGTTCCTCGGCACCCGCCGCGACCCGCACCGAGCGCGTGCCGTTCGCGCGCGCGGCCTCCTCGACGCCTCGAGCCTGGGCCTCGACCGCGCCGGGCGTGCCGTCGATCTCGACGAGCAGGATCGCCGCGGCGTCGGTCGGGTAGCCGGCGTGCACGAAGTCCTCGACGGCGCGGACGATGCCGCGGTCCATCATCTCCATCGCGGCCGGCACGACCCCAGCCGCGATGACGGCCGACACCGTCGCGGCGCATGCCTCGACGGTGTCGAAGTCGAACAGCATCGTGCGGATCGCCGCCGGGAGCGGCGTCAGCCGCACGCACGCCGCCGCGACGATGCCGAGCGTGCCCTCGGACCCCACCACGACCGAGCGCAGGTCGTAGCCGGCCGCGGCCGGCGCCTCCGAGCCGAAGCGCTCGACCTGCCCGTCCGGCAGCACGACGTCGACGGCGAGCACGTGGTTCGACGTGATGCCGTACGCGAGGCAGTGCGGGCCGCCGGCGTTCGTGGCCACGTTGCCGCCGACGGTGCAGCTCTGCTGCGAGGCGGGGTCGGGCGCGAACGCGAGCCCGTCGCCCGCGATGGCGTTCGACAGGTCGAGGTTCAGCACACCGGGCTCGACCCACGCGAGGCGGTCCTGCGGCCGGACGTCGAGGATCCGGTCCATCTTCGAGGTCGAGACCACGAGCGCGTCGCCGAGCGGGGTCGCGCCGCCCGCGAGTCCCGTCCCCGAGCCGCGCGGGACGATGGGCAGATCGTGCTCGGCGGCGATGCGGACGCAGGCGACGATCTGGTCCAGCTCGCGGGGGAAGACGACGAGCGCGCAGCCGCCCTCGACCATCGAGGCGTCCCGCGCGTACAGCGCCAGGGCGAGCGGGTCCGAGAGCACCTCGGAGGGACCGAGGGCATCTTGGAGCGCGCGGCGGGCGGCCTCGACGTCGGCCATGGCGTGGAACCCAGGCTAGCGCGGGTCGAGCGGTGCGGGTGGGAGGACGTTCAGGCGACGCGGCGGCTCAGGCGACGCGGCCGGGAGCGCCCTCGGGCGTGGTGAAGGGCAGGCCCTCGCGCTCCCACTCCTCCATGCCGCCCTCGAGGTTGTGCGCGTCGAACCCCCGCGCCTGGAGCATGAGCGTCGCGAGCTCGCTCCGGTTCCCCGACCGGCAGACGACGACGACCGGTCTCGCGGCGTCGAGGTCGCCGAGCGCCCCGGCCATGACGCCGTTCAGCGGGATGTGCACCGCGCCGTCGATGCGGCCGGCGACCCATTCGTAGGTCTCGCGGCAGTCCACGATCTGGACCTCGTCGCGGCGGTCGAAGACGCCCTTGGGGTGGGTGAGCTCGCTCATGGCAGGAGACAATGCTACCAACGGCCCCGGCTACGACCCGGCCGAGCTCCGGTCCAGGGCATCTCGGAAGGCCTCGTACGTGTCGGGGTCGAACAGCACGAACCGGACCTCCTCCACGCGCGTGTCGGCCCGCAGGACGGCGCCGACGGCGACGGGGGCGGCCTTCCGCGGCGGGTACCCGTAGACGCCTGACGAGATGGCGGGGAAGGCCACGGTCCGCGCGCCGAGCTCGTCGGCGACCCGCAGCGCCTGCGTGTGGCAGGTCGCGAGGAGCGGGGCCGGGTCCTCGTGCTCGTGGTAGCGGGGGCCGACCGTGTGGATCACCCATCGGGCCCGCAGCTTGCCGCCGGCCGTCGCGACGGCCTCGCCGGTCGGCAGACCGTCCGGGTAGCGCGTGCGCCGCAGCTCGCGACACCCGGCGACGATCGCGGGGCTGCCGCGCCGGTGGATCGCGCCGTCGACGCCGCCCCCGCCGAGCAGCGAGCCGTTCGCCGCGTTCACGACGGCGTCGACGTCCTCGAGCGTGAGGTCGCCGAGCGCGAGGGTCACCGTCGGCATGCCGGTATGGTAGCCATGTCCGATGCCCGACCTCGACCTCCTCGTGCTCGGGGACGCGAACCCCGACCTCGTGCTCACCGGCGACGTCGCGCCCGCGTTCGGCCAGGCCGAGAAGCTCGTCGAGGCGGCTCGGCTCGTGGTCGGCGGCTCGGGCGCGATCGCCGCGTGCGGCGCGGCACGGCTCGGGCTGCGCACCGGGTTCGCCGGTGTCGTCGGGGACGACGTGTTCGGGCGGTTCATGCTCGAGGCGCTCGCCGAGCGGGGCGTGGACACGAGCGGGTGCCTCGTCGACCCGCACCGGTCGACCGGCGTGTCGGTGATCTTGTCCAAGGGCGAGGACCGAGCGATCCTGACGTCGGCCGGCACGATCGGCGACCTTCGGGGGGAGCTCGTGGATCCCGCGCTCGTGGCCTCGAGCCGCCACGTGCACGTGAGCAGCTACTTCCTCCAGGCGGGGCTCCGCGGGGACCTCCAGGCGCTGTTCGACGAGGCCCACCGCTCCGGCGTCTCGACCTCGATCGACCCCAACTGGGATCCGGCCGAGCGCTGGGACGGCGGCCTGCTCGAACTGCTCTCGCGGACCGACTGCTTCTTCCCGAACTCCCACGAGGCACGCGCCATCACGGGGATCGACGACGTGGATGTCGCCGCCGAGGCCCTCGCGGAGCACGGCACGCTCGTCGCGATGAAGTTCGGGCAGGGCGGCGGACTCGCGATGTGGGGGGACGAGGTCGTGCGGAGCGAGTCGATCCCCTCGAGCGTCGTCGACACGACCGGCGCGGGGGACTCGTTCGACGCCGGGTTCCTCGTCGGACGGCTCGCGGGCTGGCCGCTCGAGCGTTGCCTGGCGCTGGCGGTCGCGTGCGGGTCGCTGTCGACGAGGGGTGCGGGCGGCACCGGTGCTCAGCCCTCGATGGACGAAGCCCTGGCCGCGATGGAGGCCACGAGGTGAGCGTCACCGACACGCTCCTGCAGATGGTGGACCGCAACCGGAGCGGTGAGCGCGTTGGCATCTACTCGATCTGCTCCGCCGACCGGTTCGTCCTCGAGGCGGGGATGACCCAGGCGGCGCGCGATGGCGCGGTCGTCACCATCGAGTCCACCTGCAACCAGGTCAACCAGTTCGGTGGCTACACGGGCATGACGCCCGCTGCGTTCCGCGATTCCGTCGGGGCCCTCGCCGCGGAGATCGGCCTCCCCGAGATGAGCATCGTCCTGGGGGGCGACCACCTCGGGCCGTACGTCTGGCGCGCGGAGCCGTCGGCCTCGGCGATGGACAAGGCCCGCGAGCTCGTGCGCGGGTGCGTCCTCGCCGGCTACGTGAAGATCCACCTCGACGCCAGCATGCGGTGCGCGGATGACCGGGGAGACCCCGACACTCCGCTCGACGAGCGCGTCGTGACCGAGCGGATGATCGAGCTCTGCCGGGCGGCGGAGGATGCTCGCGCCGCCCTGCCGCCGGGTGCTCCCGGGCCCGCCTACGTCATCGGCACGGAGGTCCCCATCCCCGGCGGCGAGCTCGCCGACTCGGCCGCGCCCACGGTGACCCGGGTCGCGGACGTCGAGCGGATCATGACGCTCGGCCGCGAGGCCTTCGAGCGGGCGGGCCTGCACGATGCGTGGGAGCGGGTGATCGCGCTCGTCGTGCAGCCCGGCGTGGAGTTCGGCGACACCGTCGTCTTCGACTACGACCGCGATCGGGCGCGGGAGCTCTCCGCGTGCGTCGGGCGGTACCCGCATCTGGTCTACGAGGCGCACTCGACCGACTACCAGACCGCGACGGCGCTCCGGGAGATGGTCGAGGACCACTTCGCGATCTTGAAGGTCGGCCCGTGGCTCACCTTCGCGATGCGCGAGGCGCTCTTCGCGCTCGAGCTGATCGAGCGCGAGCTGCTCGACGACGACGATGAGCCCTCCCACCTGCGCGAGGCGCTCGAGGCCACGATGCTTGCCCACCCGGCGCACTGGGCGCCCTACCACCACGGGACCGAGCGCGAGCTGCGGCTCGCGCGCGCGTTCAGCTACAGCGATCGCGCGCGCTACTCCTGGCCGAGGCCGGAGCTCCGGGAGGCCGTGGCTCGGCTCCTCGCGAACCTCTCGCGCGAGGAGATCCCCTCCACCCTCCTCAGCCAGTACCTGCCGGCGGAGTACGAGGCCGTGCGTGGCGGCGCACTCCGGGCGCGACCCGTGGACCTCGTCCGCCACAAGGTGCTCGAGGTTGCGGACCGGTACGCGTCCGCGTGCGGGATGCGCTGACGCCCCACCGTTGCGCCGAAGGGTTCCTTGACACTCCGCGCCGCGCCACCCGAGGATGGCCCTTCCAACGTCCGGAGGGATCAGGCATGGCCGCAACCGGTGCTCCGTCGTCCGGCTCCGGGCTCTCGCGCCGCTCGTTCCTGCGTGCGGCCGGCCTCGGTGCGGGCGCGCTCTCGCTCTCCGCGATCCTCGCCGCCTGCGCCGACGAGGGCGACGGCAGGACGCAGACGCCCGAGGCGTACGACTGGACGAAGCAGCGGCAGGCGGGGACCGTCACGTTCGTCAACTGGCCGCTGTACATCGACAAGGCGAGGGTGAACGGCGAGGTCGTCCACCCGACGCTCGAGGCGTTCACGGACGCCACCGGGATCGACGTCGAGTACCGGGAGCTCATCCAGGACTACGGCTCGTTCTTCGGCAAGATCGAGCCGCAGCTGCGGACGGGCGCACCGACCGGCTTCGACCTCATCGTGATGGGCTACCCGAAGTGGCTGCCGCTCATGATGTCGCGTGGGTTCCTCGTCCCGCTCGACCATTCGTACCTGCAGAACTTCGAGCGACACGCCGCGCCGAAGTACAAAGAGGCGACGTACGATCCCGGCAACGCCTGGTCGATCCCGTACCAGTCCGGCATCACGGGCATCGGCTACAACATCGAGATGACCGGGCGCGAGCTCACGAGCGTCCAGGAGCTGTTCAACCCCGAGTTCGAGGGCAAGGTCGGCATGTTCCGCGACACCGAGGACACGCCGAACATGGCGCTCATCGCCAGCGGCGTGAACCCGCCCGACGCGACCGAGGACGACTGGCAGAAGGCGGCCGACCTGCTGATCAAGCAGCGCGACGACGGCATCGTGCGCCAGTACTTCGGCCAGGGGTACATCGGCGCGCTGCAGAGCGGCGAGGTGGCGCTCTCGCTCGCCTGGTCTGCGGACGTGCTGCAGTCCATCAACTCGGGCTACGACAACCTCCGGTTCATCGTGCCGGACGAAGGCGGGCTGCTGTGGACCGACAGCATGGTCATCCCGATCGGCGTCGCGCACCCGGTCGACGCGATCACGCTCATGGACTTCTTCTTCCGTCCGCCGATCGCCGCGATGCTCACCTCGTGGATCCAGAACGTCTCCCCGGTGCCCGAGGCGCAGCAGATCCTGCGCGACCAGGGCGACCCGGTCGCCGACAACCCTCTCGTGTTCCCGACCGAGGAGATGTACGCACGCATGCGCGGGTACCGCGTGCTCGAGGGCGAGGATCAGGACCGCTGGGACGACCTGTTCCTCGCGATCTACCAGGCGTGAGCTCGTGACGATCCTCGACGGATGCCTGTCGGTCCGCGACGGGCGGCTGTTCGTGGAGGGCTGCGACGCCGCGGCGCTCGCCCGGCGGTTCGGGACGCCGCTCTACGTGATCTCCGAGGACCAGTTGCGGCGCAACGCTCGGCGGTTCGTCGCCGCGTTCGATTCGCGCTGGCCCGAGGGCGAGGTGCGGGTGCTCGCCTCGATCAAGGCGAACTACACGCTCGCGTTGCGGCGGATCCTCACGCAGGAGGGACTCGGGTGCGATACGTTCGGGCCGGGGGAGCTCGAGGCCGCGCTGCGCTGCGGCGTGGACCCGGCCCTCATCTCGGTCAACGGCTCGGTGAAGTCGCGCGCTCACATCGAGCGCGCGGTCGCGACGGGCGCCCGCATCACGCTCGACAGTGCCCGCGAGGTGGAGCTCGTCCGCGACGTCGCGCGGCGGCTCGGCGCCCGCGCGGTCGTCCGGTTCCGGCTGCGCCCCGACTACCTCGAGCTCGACATGCCGAGCGAGTTCGTCGAGGAGGACGTGCCGATCCGCGCGTTCGCCCGGACCTACAAGCCGGGGATCCCGACCGCGGACCTGCTCGAGCTCGGGCCGGAGGCGCTCGCGGCCGAGGAGCTCGACGTCGCCGGCGCGATGGCGCACCTGGGGCGTCACCATCACGACCCCGCGGTCTGGGGCGGCATGGTGCGCGGGTTCGTCGCGACCCTCGCCGAGCTCTCGAGCGCGTGGGGCGGGTGGACGCCGCGCGAGATCGACGTCGGCGGCGGGTTCACCAGCCCGCGCGATCCCACCGGGCGGGCGCTGCGGCGTGGCGCCGGCCGCCCCGAGCTCGGACCGTCGGTGGAGGATCACGCCGAGGCCGTCACCTCGGCGCTCCGCTCGGAGCTGCGGAACGTGGGCATCGACGCGCGGGGGCTCGTGCTGGAGGTCGAGCCGGGACGCGCGCTGTTCGCCGACGCAGGCATCCATCTCGCGACCGTCGTGAACGTGAAGCGCGAGTTGGGACGGGAGCCCGAGCGATGGCTCGAGACGGACACCACCGAGATGTTCCTGCTCGACCTGCTGATCGAGCACGACGTGTTCCCCATCGTCGTCGCGAACCACGCGGGCGAACCACCGGCCGAGCCCGTGGACGTCGTCGGCATGAGCTGCGGGTTCGACGTGCTCGCGACCGGTGTCGCGCTGCCCGAGGCCCGGCCGGGCGACGTGCTCGCGTTCCTGGACACGGGCGCGTACCAGGACGCCGCCTCGACGAACTTCAACGCGCTGCCGCGCCCGGCAACCGTGCTCGTGTGGCAGGATGCCGTCGAGGTCGTGAAGCGGGCCGAGACCGTCGAGGACGTGTTCCGTCGCGACGTGATCCCGGCCCGGCTGGAGGGGAGCACGTGAGCGGACCGAGGCTGGATCATGTGTCGGTGACCTGCGCCGACCTGGAGCGCTCGATCGCGTTCTACCGGGACGCGCTCGGCCTGCCGTTCCTCGGCCGTGGCGAGTCCGGCGAACCCGAGCTCTCGACCGTGAGCGGCTTCCCCGGCACCGAGATCCGGTGGGCGGAGCTCGACCTCGGCGGCGGTCAGCTCCTCGAGCTCCTCGAGTACGTTCAGCCGCGGGGAGAGCCCCTCACGCAGCGGACGTGCGATCCGGGCTCCGGCCACATCGGTCTCGCGATGGAGGATGTCGGCGCGATGCACGCGCGCCTCGTCGCGCTCGGCGCCGACGTGCGGTCCGAGCCGGTCGAGCTCACCGAGGAAGGCGACTGGAACGGCGTCCGCACGCTCTACCTCGCGGACCCCGACGGCGTGACGATCGAGCTGGTCGAGCGCCCGCGCATCGTGCGGATCCCCGAGGCGGAGCCGGCCGAGACCGCCGAGCGCGGCTGACGCCGAGCCGTCCCGCCTACGCGCGCTGCTTGCGGAGCGCGAGCACGCCGACGACGACCATCGCCGCCGCGAACGCGCCGAGCGCGAGCAGCCGCTCGAGGATGTCCGAGAAGCCCTGCCCCCCGACCATGACCATGCGCAGCGCCATGACCGAGTGCGTGAGCGGGAAGAGCTGCGACAGCCACCGCAGCGGTGTCCACAGGGTCTCGACCGGCCACCAGAGCCCGCCGAGGAACACCTGCGGCAGCAGGACGAGCGGGATGAACTGGATCACCTGGAGCTCGTTCCGCGCGTAGAACGACAGGGCGATGCCGAGGTTCACCACCCCGACGACGAGCACCACGAGCACGAGCAGCACCAGCCAGAGCGGACCGGCGACCCGCACGTCGAGCACGACCATCGCGTACCCGAGGACGATCAGCCCCTGGGCCATCGCGAACCCGATGAAGCCGAGCAGGTAGCCGGCCAGCACCTCCAGGCGCGAGACCGGCGAGGCCATGAGCCGCTCGAGCGTTCCCGAGGAGCGCTCGCGCAGGAACGCGACGCTCGTCAGCATGAACGTGAACAGGAACGCGAACGTGGTGACGAGCGAGGGCGCGCTGTAGTCGAGCGTCGTCAGGTCGTTCCCGCCGCGGAGCGGTACGGGCTCGATCGCGAGCGGCGTCGCCGGCAGGCCGGTGTCGCCGGCGGTCTCGGGCAGGCTCGCGAGCGCGACCCGGGTCGCCTCGATCGCGGGTCCCGACAGGCTCGGCTGGATCCCGAGAACGACGATCCGCACCGGCGCCGTCCCGCCGCCGAGGACCACGGCTGTGAGGTCGGCCGGCAAGACCACGGCGGCCGCCACCTCGCCCTCGCGCACCCGGTCCGTTGCCGCCGCGTCGCTCGCGAGCGCGCGGATCTCGATCGTCGTGTCCTTCCGCAGCGCCTCGACGATGCGGTCGCCGAGCACCGCGGTCCCGTTCGGGGTGACAACGCCCTGGTCCAGGTTCACGACGCCGACCGGCAGCGGCTCCTTGTCGTCGGAGATGAGGTAGCCGATGAGCGCCATCACGACGATCGGCACGACGACGATGAGCCCCACCGTCCGCCGGTCGTGGCGGAACTGCCGCAGGATCCGGCCGGCGAGCGCGAGCACGCGCGGCGGGCTCACGGCTCGGCGCTCCCGTTCCGATGACGCTCGCGCAGGGCGAGCCACGCCTGCTCGATGCTCGGTGCGCCGGCGCGCTCGCGGAGCTCGCGCGGCGTGCCGACGGCGATCGACCGACCGTCGGCGATCATCGCGACGCGGTGGCAGCGCTCGGCCTCCTCCATCACGTGGGTCGTGACGAGGATCGTCGTGCCCGCCGCGTTCAGCGCGGCGAAGTGATCCCAGAGCTTCAGCCGCAGCATGGGGTCGATGCCGACGGTCGGCTCGTCCAGGAGCAGCAGCGTCGGGTCGTGGACCATCGCACACGCGAGGTTCGTGAGCTGCCGCATCCCGCCCGAGAGGTGGCGCACGAGCGCGCGCTCCTTCCCCGTGAGCTCGACGACCCGGAGCACTTGCGCCGTGCGCTCGCGGATCTGCGCGCTCGACAGGCCGAAGAGGCGGCCGAAGAACGCGAGGTTGTCGCGCACCTGAAGGTCCTCGTACAGCGCGGCCGACTGCGTCATGTAGCCGATGTGCGGGGCCACGTCTCGCCCCGGGCGCTCGCCGAGGACGCGGAGCTCGCCCGACGTCGGCCGCAGGAGCCCCGCGACGCTGCGGATGAAGGTCGTCTTGCCGGCGCCGTTCGGCCCGACGAGCCCGAGGATCTCGCCCGTGCGCACCGTGAGATCGAGGCCGTCGAGCGCCCGCACGCGCCCGAACGTGCGGACGAGCGCCTCCGCCCGGATCGCGTCGGTGCGTTCGGTGACGGCGGACGCGGTGCTCACGATGGGCTCAGCGTAGCCGCCACTCCGGGTGCTCGCCGATCGGGTGGCGCGCGGTCTCCAGGGTCGCCGTGATCAACGCGTCCGGGTGCCACTGCAGGAGCGTGATCGGGTACTCGGGTGTGGGGTCGGCGAACAGCGCGACCCGGAACGCGGTCTGCTTCCACGTGCCGGTGTCGCTGAACACCCGCACCCGCCGCGCCGAGAGGCACTCGCGCATCCCGAGCGTGATCGACATCGGCGGCACGAACTGGTGCGCGGCACCGAACGTGCGGTGGGCGAGCGCGAGGACGGTGTCGAGGTTGTTCTCCTGGATCCGGATCGTCGAGTCGGCGAGCTCCTCGGCCGTGACGTGGCCGTAGGGGTGCCGCCTGGCCTGGTTGTATGCGACGTGCCCGTCCTGGCCCCACCCGCCGAGCGTGAGGTCGATCCGCACCTCGACTATCGCGGCCGCGACCCGCTCCGCGGTGGAGGGCAACAGCCAGAACCGCTGCTCCTGCGGCACCGCGAGCTCCGGACGGATCCCGTCGTAGAAACGCCGCTCCATGAAGGTACGGAAGTTGTACGGGTGCTCGTCGGGAAGTGGCCGGCCCTGCCAGTCGAGGCACTCGTCCATGTGGAAGACGGTGAGGTCCCGCAGCGAGATCTCGCGGGTGTTGACCTCCTCGGTGAAGGGCTCGTACCAGGACGAGGGCCCACACGGGACGATCGCCCTCGTGGGGCGTCCCTCGGCGTTGTGCTCGGCGATGAGGTCGGCGAGCTCGCGGGCCATGAGGCGGCCCATCTCGGCGGGGTCGGCCACGATCCGGTAGGGGATCCGCGTTGGCTGCGAGGCCAGCTCGTCGACGGGGATCCGGCACCAGCGCTCGAGGTCCGCCGGATCGATGAACGTCGGGCCCATCTCAGGTCACCTGCCCGTAGGTCGCGTGATAGCGCGTCCACCACTTCTCGATCTCGTCGGGCGGGAGCGTCGGCGGCGTGTCGAGCCGCGAGGCGAGCCACATCGTCTTCGCGGCGTCCTCGATCATCGCCGCGGCCTTCAGGGCCTTGCGTGGCGTCGCGTCGAACGTGAACACGCCGTGGTTCGCGAGCAGGATGCCGGGCGCGCGGGTCCGGTGCGCCAAGATCGCGTCCCCGATGTGGTCGCCCTCGTTGTCCGCGTACGGCGCGCACGGCACGTCGCCGCCGAGCTCGTCCGCCATCGCGGTGAGGGCGCACGGGATCGGCAGTCCGGCGGCCGCCCACGCCGTTGCGAAGTTCGAGTGCGTGTGGATCACGCCGCCGATCGCCGGATCGCCCCGGTACAGCGCGAGGTGATGCGTGGTGTCGACGCTCGGCCGAAGGTGGGTCGCGACGCCGTCGGGGACGGCCTCGGCCGGCGCGGGCTCGCCCTCGAGGGTGACGACGGCGAGGTCCTCGGGGCGTAGGCGGTCGTAGTCGACGCCGCTCGGCTTGATGAGGACGAGGCCGGCCTCGCGGTCGATGCCGCTCGCGTTGCCGCTGTGCATGACGACGAGCCGGTTGGCGGGGAGCTGGGTGTTCGTCCACCACACCTCCTCGCGCAGCGCGGCGAAATCCATCGTTCCTCCCTTCAGGCGACGGCGGAGAACGGCGGGCGGAGCACGAGCCCCGCCCCTTCGGCGAACGTGAGCACGGTCCCGAGGTCCGCCGTCGGGTGGATCGTGTGCGGGGACGTCACGCTCAGCGCCGCGAGCGCGACGCCGAGGTCGAGCGCGCAGCTCAGCGTCCCATCGGGAGCCGAGGGGTCGATCAGCGGCACGCCCGCCGCGAGCGCCGACAGGACGCCGCCGAGGAGCGCGTCGCCGGCCCCGGCGGTGCTCCGGACCTCGACCCCCGGCGGACGCCGGTCGTCCCACCGGCCGTCCTCGAACGCGAACGCGCCCCGGACGCCCGCGGTCACGACGATGCGCGTCCCGGCGCGACGGGCCTCGATCGCCGAGGCGACCGCGTCGAGGAACGGCGCGGGCTCCTGCGGGTCCATCGCGCATCCCGCGAGGATCGCCGCCTCGTCCTCGTTGAGCGCGAGGAGGTCGACGAGGCCGAGCAGACCCGACGCGTGGGCATCGTCGACGTCCGCGGACGTGAGCGAGGCCACACGGAACGCGCCGCGCTCGGTCGCGAGCTCGAGCAGGCGACGGCGCGCGGCGAGCCCGACCTCGGGCGCGGCGAGCGCGATCACGTGGGGGCCGAGCAGCGCGGCGATGTGCTCGACGTCGGATCCGCGCAGGGTCGCGGCGGCGGAGTCGGCCGTCGTGATGTTGCCGCCGCTGCCGTCCGGGTACTGGAAGCACACGCTGAACATCGTGGGGGCGTCCGGGGTCTCCTCGACGTGCGTCGTGTCCATGCCGGTCTCGGCCATCTCGCCGACGAGCCGCCGACCGGTCTCGTCCGCGCCGACCTTGCCGAGCGGAACGACGTGGAACGGGGTGCCCGAGGGCTCGGCCCCGAGGAGCACCGCCACGTGGTGCGCGACGATGTGGAGCTTGCCGTAGTCGCGCACGTCGAGCAGGCGCGCTGGCCGGCTCTCGTTGCGGCCGAGCGTGCGGTCGCCCTCGAGCGTGAGGAACATGCCGCCGCCGATCCCCCCGACGCCGACGAGCCGGCGGAACGGCGCGTCCGGGGCGAGCGGGAGCGTCCGGCGCTCGGTCATCCGCCGGCCCGAACAGGGTTCGTGAGCGTGCCGATGCGCTCCACCTCGACCGAGACCTCGTCGCCGTCGCGGAGCCAGACGGGCGGCTTCCGCGCGAACCCGACACCCGGCGGGGTTCCCGTCGCGATGAGGTCGCCGGGCTCGAGCGTCATCGTCCGGCTGAGCGAGGCGATGAGCTCGGCGACGCCGAACACCATCTGCGCGGTGCTCGAGGACTGCAGCTCCTCACCGTTCAGCGTGAGCCGGATCGCGAGCGCCTGGGGGTCGGGGATCTCGTCGGCCGTGACGAGCCACGGGCCGCACGGCAGGAACGTGTCGATCGCCTTGCCGAGCATCCACCGCGAGCTCTCGAACTGCAGATCTCGAGCCGAGACGTCGTTCACGCACGGGTAGCCGGCGACGTACGAGAGGGCGTCGGCCTCGGCCACGCGGTACGCGGTCCTCCCGATCACGACCCCGAGCTCGGCCTCGTCGTCGGGCTGCTCGGTCTCGGGCGGGATGACGATCGGAGCGCCCGGGCCGATGACGCTGTTCGCGAACTTCGGGAACAGGATCGGCGCCTGCGGGATCGGCTGGCCGGACTCGGCGGCGTGGTCGCGGTAGTTGAGCCCGATGCCGATCACCTTGCCGGGGCGCGGCACCGGCGCGAGCAGGTGCACGTCGGCGAGCGCGACCGGCGAACCGTCCTCCGCGTCCCCGCTCGCGAGGTAGGCGACGAGGGCCGGTCCCATCGGGATCACGACGTCGCCCTCGACCCGGCCGAACCCGCCCTCGAACGTGACGAGCCTCATGGCACGAGCACCACCTTGAACCGCTCGGTCGTATCGACGAGCTCCTCGAAGGCCCGCTGGCCCTCGGCGAGCGGCATCGTGGTGAACCAGCCGGTGGTGTCGATCGCGCCCGAGGCGACGAGCTCGATCGCGCGGTCGAAGTCCGTGTCGGTCCACGCGAAGGAGCCGGTGACCTTGATCTCCTTGCCGGCCACGGCGAAGAAGTCGATCCTCGCACCCGGCGAGCCGAGCCCCACCGCCTCGAACCGACCACCGGGGCGGACCGCGCGGAGTCCGAGCGCCCACGTCGCCTCGAACCCCGCCGCGTCGATCACCACGTCGACGCCACGGCCCCGGGTCGCCTCGCCGAGCGCGACCTCCGGGTCGTCGGCGGAGAGTGGCGTCGCCCCCTGCGCCCGCGCGAGCTCGAGCCGCGACGCGATCGGATCCGTGATGAGGACCCGTCTCGCTCCGCGCTCGAGCGCCATCCGCGCCATCAGCGCGCCGATCGGCCCGGCGCCGATCACGAGCACGTCGTCGCCCTCACGGACCGAGCGCGCCGTCACGTGCACGGCGTTCGCGAGCGGCTCGGTGAGGGTGGCCAGGTCGGCGGGGACGTCGTCCGGGAACCGGACCGCCGCGCGCTCGGGTACGGCGAAGCGCTCGGCGAACGCGCCCGTGATCTCGCGGCCGACGAGCCGGCCGTTCCGGCAGAGGTTCGGCCGGCCTTCGCGGCAGGGCTCGCACTCGGCGCACGCGAGGATCGGCCGGAGCACCACACGCTCGCCGACGCGCGCGGCGTCGACGCCCTCCCCGACGGCCGTAACCCGGCCGACGCCCTCGTGGCCCATGACGAGCGGCGGGATGCGCCGCGGGCTCGCCTCGCGGAAGCCGTGGAGGTCCGAGCCGCAGACCGCTGCGGCCTGCGTCTGGAACACGACCTCGCCCGGACCCGGGACGGGCTCGGGCGCCTCCTGCAGCTCCATCCGCCGAGGCCCCAGGCACACGAGCTGCCTCATCGCTTCCTCCCGCTGCTCCACACGAACGGCTCGTCCCGCACGGGGACGAGAACGGGCACGCCCGGGTGGTCCCGCTCGACGCTCTGCACGAGGTGCGCCGGGTAGCCGCGGTTCCGCTCGAACAGGTCGTAGTGCATCGGGAGCACGACGCCCGCCGCGATCTCCTTCGCGAGCCACGCGGCCTCGCGCTCGGTGAGGTTGCCGACGATGCCGCGCGCCTCGCGCCCGGGGTCGCGGCCGTTGATCGGGAGCATCGCGACGTCGATCGCCAGCTCGCGGAGCGTCGTCTCCATCCCCTCGAAGTGGATCGTGTCGCCCGCGTGGTAGAGGCGGACGTCGCCGGCGTCCACGACGTAGCCGAGGAACCGTACGAGCCCGCCCGAGAGCGACTCGCCGAACCCGTACGCGTCCTCCATCGTCACGCCGTGCATCGCCGGCACCGCGCCGATGCCGAGTCCGGCGAGCTCGACGGTCTCGCCGGGCTGCAACCCGACGACTCGGTCGGGCGCGACACCGGCCTCGGTCACCATGTCCACGATCGGGGTCGGCACGACGAACACGGCACCCGGCGACGCCGTCGCGATCGTCGGCGCGCTCTCGGCGTCGAAGTGGTCGACGTGCTCGTGCGTGCAGAGCACGAGGTCGATGCCCTCGGCCAGCCCGGCCGCGAGCCCGCTCTCGTACGCCCGGCCCCGGTACGGCGCGAGGAACGGGTCGAGCAGCGCCGTCGTCCCGCCGGCGCGCAGGATGAATCCCGCCTGCCCGAGCCACGAGAGCCCGACGGCGCCCTCGGGCACGGCGAGCTGCCGCAGGCGCTCGAGCGGTGTGCCGTTCGTCACGGTGCCTCCTTCACGTCGCGAGCTGCCCGCCGTCCACGACGAGCATCTCGCCGGTGATGAACGTCGCCTCGTCCGAGGCGAGGAACGCGTAGGCCGCGGCGACCTCCTCGACCGTGCCCGAGCGGCCGAGCGGGATCCGCTCGCGCTCGTACCGGGCGGTGTACTCGGGGTCCTCGGCCTCGCCCTGGAGCGGCGTGAAGATCTTCCCGGGGCAGAGCGCGTTCACGCGGATCCCGTGCGGACCGAGCTCGGTCGCCATCGTCCGCGTGAGCATCGTGATCGCTCCCTTCGAGGCGTTGTAGTGCGCGTAGCCGGCTTCGCCCTCGAACGCGTTCGTTGATGACATGTTCACGATCGCGCCACCCTGCCCCCGCGCGACCATCCGCGCGGCGACCTCCTGCGCGACGAGGAACATCCCGCGCAGGTTGATGGCCAGGACCCGGTCCCAGTGCTCGAGCGTGATGTCCAGGAACGGCTCCTGCCACGCGACGCCGGCGTTGTTCGCCAGCACGTCGATGCCGCCGAGGAACCGCTCGGCCGCCTCGACCAGGCGCTCGACGTCCCCGGGGTCACTCACGTCGCAGGCCATCCCGTGGACCTCGCCGAGCGCGCGCAGCTCACGGACGGCCTCCTCGACGCCCGCGGCGCCGCGAGCGCAGATGAACACCCGGCACCCTTCCTCGAGGAACCGGCGAGCGGCGGCCTCGCCGATCCCGCGGCTCGCGCCGGCCACCAGCACACCCTTGCCCTGCAAGCCTCGCATCAGCGCATCTTCCCCCGTCCGGCGATCGCCAACGTCCGGACCACCTCGCCGCCCCGGACGCCGAAGGCCTCGTCGAACATGTTCACGGTCGAGCACACGTGGAGCGGGACGACCTCGAGGCGCTCGCCGATCCGGACGTCATCGGTTCCCGTCCGATGGCCGACGGTGTGCTCCTCGTTCATGAAGTCCAGTACGAGCTCGGGCCGGCCGGCCACGACGCCGCGGCCGGGGAACGGCGGGCCTTCGCCCCCGTCCGAGGTGAACGCCTTGGTCCCCGCGTCGAGCACGAACCGCTTGCCCGTCGGGTGCGCCACGACGGTCGTGAGCACCCGCGCTGCGCACGTCGCCTCGGTCGCGACGCCCAGGCGCATCTGCTGCACGTCATTGAACGCGTACGTGCCCGGGCGGATCTCGGTCACGCCGGCGACGCCCGCCACGATCCTCGCGGTCGGCGTCGAGCCGACGCTGATCTCGCGGAGCGGGGTGCCCTCGGCGGCGCAGCGCTCGGCGGTCTCGACGAGGTCGCGGCCCTCGCCCTCGGCGGCCGCCCGCAGTTCCTCGGGGCCCGTGCTGCGGTACGCGTGGCCGGCGTGTGTGAGCAGGCCGAGCACCTCGACGCCCTTCAGGCCCACGAGCGCCTTCACCAGCTCCACGGTCGGCGCGCCGGAAGGGCGTCCGATGCGGTGGAGGCCGGTGTCGACCTCGACGAGGAGCGGCACGTCACGCCCGAGGTCGCGTCCGACACGGGCGATCCCCTCGGCGACCTCGACGGAGTCGGTCGTCACGCGGACGCTCGCGCGCTCGGCCAGGGCGCGCAGGCGCTCGAGCTTACGGTCGCCGACGATCGGGTAGGCGATGAGCACGTCGTCGATCCCGGCGTCGACCATCACCTCGGCCTCGCCGAGCTTCGCCACCGTGATGCCGGTCGCCCCCGCGTCGAGCTGCATGCGCGCGATGTCCGGGCACTTGTGGGTCTTCGTGTGCGGACGCAGGCGCACGCCGGAGGCGCGGGCGACCTCCTGCATCTCGGCGATGTTGCGCTCGAGCGCGTCGAGGTAGAGGAGCAGGGAGGGCGTGTCGAGGTCGGGGTAGGGCTCGGTCACCGCTCGGGGAGGTACAGGACGGCGTCGATCTCGACGAGGATGTTGCGCAGCTCCGCGCCGGTGGTCGTGCGCGCCGGGCGGGGGAGCGTGTCGAAGATCCGCTCGTAGGTCGCGTTGAAGCCCGCGAACAGGTCGATCGACGACAGGAACGCCGAGACCTTCACGACCTCGGAGAGCGAGCCCCCCGCCGCGCGCGCGATCGCGCCGAGGTTCCGCAGCGTGGCCTCGGTCTGCTCCTCGACGGTGGCGCCGACGACCTCGAGCGTCGTCGGGTCGAGCGGTCCCTGCCCGGAGATGAAGACGAAGTCGCCGGCCCGGATCGCCTGCGAGTACGCGCCGGTGCCGCGGGGCGCCTCGTCGGTGCGGACCTCGTTGCGCTCGTCCATCGGCGCTCCCTTCCGGCACGGCCCGCCGAGCGGGCATCGGCCCTTATCCTAGTACCGACGGACACGCCTGCGCACATCTGGCGTTTCGGCGCTCGAATCGGCCATGAACGCGCAGAACCTGAGCACGTGGGAGTAGGATGCGGCATGACGCGCGCACCCCATGCGAAGGAGGCGGCCATGCCCGCGGACGGCCCCAGGATCGCGATCGTCGGCGCCGGGGGTTGGGTGTTCCCCCTCGAGCTGTCGAGGGACATCCTCGCGTTCCCGGCGCTGACCTCGAGCACGCTCGTGCTGTGCGACATCGACTTGCCGGCCGCCGAGCGGACCGCCGTCAACGTCCGTCAGCTGATCGAGGACGCGAAGCTCTCCGCCCGCGTCGAGGTCGCGCCGGACCTCGCCTCGGCGCTCCGAGGCGCCGAGGTCGCCCTCACCGTGTTCCAGGTCGGCGGCGTGGACTCGTACGCGTTCGACATCGAGATCCCTCGTGAGTACGGCATCGACCAGACCGTCGGCGACACGCTCGGTCCGGGCGGGATCTTCCGCGGGCTGCGCTCGGTCGAGGCGCTGCGCGTCATCGCCGAGGCGATGCTCGAGATCTGCCCCGATGCGCTGCTCCTCAACTACGCGAACCCGATGGCGATCAACACCTGGGCGACCGATCTGCTCGGCGTGAACATCGTCGGCCTGTGCCACAGCGTGCAGGGGACCTCGGAGCTGCTCGCGCGCGAGCTCGGCGTGCCGCACGACGAGATCACCTTCGACTGCGCCGGCGTGAACCACACCGCCTGGTTCACGACGTTCCGCCGCGGCGACGAGGACCTTGTCCCGCGCATCCGCGAGGTGATGAAGGCCCGGCACGTGGACCGGACCGAGCCGCTGCTGCCGCGCTCCGACGACGCCTACGAGAGCATCGAGCGCGTCCGCAGCGAGCTCATGCTTCTCACCGGCTACTTCCACACGGAGTCGAGCCACCACGCGAGCGAGTACTGGGCGTGGTTCCGCAAGACCCCGGAGATCACCGCCGAGTACCTCGACCGCCGGTGGGACTACCTCGAGATCTGCCGCTCCGTCGACGTCTTCTACACGAACGAGGACATCGTCGAGGAGGCGCGGCGCGACGGGCTGAAGCACGGTGGCGAGTTCGCGGCGCCGATCATCGACAGCATCGTCACCGGCACGCGACGCATCGTGTACGGCAACGTCCGCAACGGCGGCTCGATCGAGAACCTGCCGGCCGACGCCTGCGTCGAGGTCGCCTGCGCGGTGGACGGCAACGGCGTGCGGCCCACTCGATACGGCTCGCTCCCGGCCGCGTGCGCGGCGCTCAACCTCACGCAGATCACGGTGCAGCGGCTGACCGTCGAGGCCGCGATGACGGGGGACCGAGACCTCGTGCACGCGGCGGTCGCGCTCGACCCGCTGACGAGCGCGCTCCTCACGCTCCCGCAGGTCCACGAGATGACCGACCGGATGCTCGAGGCCGAGGCGCGGTGGCTGCCGCAGTTCGCCGACGGCGCTCGGGTCCGCCCGTGACGGACGACCTCGCCGACCTCCGGCTCCGCGACACCGGCCGGTGCCCAGGCTCGCGACGCCGGCGCACCCCGTCGGGCGCGCCCGATTCCCCGCCGTCGACGCCCACGACCACCTCGGCCGCCGGCTGGCCGAGTGGGTCGGCCGGCCCGGCGAGTGGACCGTACCGGACGGCCCGGCCTCCTTACGCGATCTACCTGCGCTTCCTCGAGACGGCGAACGTCTTGCGGCGGTCGAGGGCGAGAACGCGCGCCGGATCGTTCCCGGCCTCGCGTAGGCGGGGAGCCTTCAGGTGATCCGGTCGCCGCTCCGCAGGTCGAACAGGTGGACGCGATCGGGCTTCACGCCGAGGCGGACGCGATCGCCGGGCGCGATCCGCACCCCGGGGTCGAAGCGCGCGGTGATCGGCACGCGCGAGCTCTCGAGCACCATCGGGACCTCTTCCTCCTCGGCGCCGGTCTCGACGCCGGCGCCTTGCGTGGTGCCGTGCACGACGATCTCGTCGCCGAGCGGCTCGACGACGTCGGCGAGGAACTCGAACGAGGGCAGGCCGTCCGACGAGGACGTGAGGATCTCCGGCCGCATGCCGACCGCGACCTCGCCGTCGCGGACCCCCGCGCGCTCGAGGGTGAGGTCCCCGGCCACGATCCTTCCTCCCAGCGCGCGCCCGCGGATGAGGTTCATCGGCGGGCTCCCGATGAAGCCGGCGACGAACAGGTTCACGGGGTGGTCGTACACGTCCTGCGGCGGACCGAGCTGCTGGAGCTTGCCCGCCGACATCACCGCGATCCGGTCGCCGAGCGTCATCGCCTCGACCTGGTCGTGCGTCACGTAGATCGTCGTGATGCCGAGGTGCGCGTGCACGCGCTTCAGCTCGGCGCGCATCCGCACGCGGAGCTTCGCGTCCAGGTTCGAGAGCGGCTCATCGAGCAGGAACGCCTTCGGCTCGCGGACGATCGCGCGGCCCATCGCGACGCGCTGGCGCTGCCCGCCCGAGAGCTGCGCCGGTCGGCGCTTCAACAGCTCGTCGAGGCCGAGCATCTCGCTCACCTCGCGCACGCGGCGGTCGATCTCGGCCTTCGGCGTGTGGCGCTGCTTCAGGCCGAACGCGAGGTTCTTGAACACGCTCATGTGCGGGTAGAGCGCGTAGTTCTGGAACACCATCGCGATGTCCCGGTCGCGCGGCGTGACGTCGTTCACGACGGTCTCGCCGACCAGGATCGTCCCGCGGGTCGGTTTCTCGAGACCGGCCACGCACCGAAGCGCGGTCGTCTTCCCGCAGCCCGACGGGCCGACGAGGATCATGAACTCGCCGTCGGCGATCTGCAGCGAGAGGTCCTCGAGGGCGACGGTTCCTCCCGGGAAGATCTTGTGCACGCTCTCGAAGACGACCTCGGCCACCGCGCTATCCCTTCAGTCCCGTCGTTGCGATCCCACGGATGAAGTACCGCTGCGCGACGAAGAACAGGGTCAGGATCGGCAGCATGCTCATCACCGTGGCCGCCATCAGGTAGTGCGTGTTCGTCTGGTGGGCCCCTTGGAAGGTCGTGAGCCCGAGCTGCAACGTCATGTTGCTCGGCTTGTAGATCGTGACGAGCGGCCACAGGAAGTCGTTCCACGTCCACAGGAACGTGATGACGGCGAGCGTCGCGAGCGCCGGGCCGGACAGCGGCAGCACGATCTTGAACAGCACGCCGAGTCGCGACGCGCCGTCGATCCTCGCGGCCTCTTCGAGCTCGATCGGGAGCGTTCGGAAGAACTGCCGGAGAAGGAAGATGCCGAACGCGCCGGCGAGGTTCGGCACGATGAGCACGGGGAGCGTGTCGATGAGGCCGAGCGTCCGCACGATGAGGAACGTGGGGATCATGATGACCTGGAACGGGATCATCAGCGTGGCGAGCACGAGGATGAAGACCACGTCGCGTCCGAAGAACCTGATCCGCGCGAACGCGTAGCCGGCGAGGCTGCAGAAGAACAGGTTCGCCACCACCACCGCGGTCGTGACGAGGACCGTGTTCAGCATCCAGCGAGCGAACGGCGCCTGCTCCAGGACCTGGGTGTAGTTCTGCCAGCGCAGGCCGCTCGGCACGAGGATCGGCGGGAAGTGACGTGTCTCGTTCAGCGTCTCGAAGGACGTGATGACCATCCAGAGCATCGGCATGACCATCAGGAGCGCCAGGGGGAACAGGACCAGGTGCCACCCGCTGAACAGGAAGCGCCGTCGCTCGGCCTCGCCCTCGTCGGGAAGCGGCGCGAGGATCTGGCGGGAGCCTGCCTCCGAGAGCCGTTCGTCGCTCATGATGCGTAGTACACCAGTCGCTTCCCGATCCACAGCTCGATCACCGTGAGGATCAGGATGACGACGAGCAGGACGTAGGCGATCGCCGCCGCGTAGCCGGCGATCCCCTGTAGGAAGGCGAGCGTGTAGAGGTAATACACGGGCACGTAGGTCGCGGTCCCCGGCCCACCCTTCGTGAGGAACCAGACCTCGTCGAACAGCTGGATCGCGTTGATCGAGGAGAACACGACGAGGAACAGCGTCGCCGGCCCGAGCAGCGGCACGGTGACGTTGCGGAAGATGCTCCAGTGGCCGGCGCCGTCGATCGAGGCCGCCTCGAGCAGCTCCTGCGGCACACCCTGGAGCGCGGCCAGGTAGATGATGACGTCGAAGCCGACCCACCCCCAGACCGTCATCACGATGATCGAGTACAGCGCGCCGTCGGAGCTGGTGAAGAACCCGTACGGCCCGAGCCCGACCTTGCCGAGCAGCCAGTTCGCCAGGCCGAAGTTCGGGTCGAAAAGCCACAGGAACATGACCGCCGTCGCGATGGTCGAGGCGACCACCGGCACGAACACCGCCAGCCGGTAGAAGCGGATGCCCCGGATCTTCCGGTTCAGCGCGATCGCGGTGAACAGCGCCCCGCCGACCGAGAGCGGCACGAAGATCACCGTGTAGACGAGACCGTGGATCATCGACGTCTTGAAGAGCGGGTCCTTCAAGAGTGCCCGGTAGTTGTCCAGGCCGATCCACTCCGGCGGGGCCAGCAGGTTGTTCCGCTGGAAGGACATCAGCGCCGACCAGAAGATCGGCACGACCCCGAACACCACGATGAGGAACACCGCGGGGAACGCGAACGCCCAGCCGGCCACGTGGTCGGACTGCGTGATCCGGCGGGCGTTCACGTCCTCGCGGTTCCCTCGCTCACCGCGTCAGGCCGGTATGGCAAGGAACCCGTTCGCCTGCTCGGCCGCCTGGTCGAGCGCCTCCTGCGGCGTGGCCTCGCCCTTCAGGGCGCTCACGAGCGCCTGCCCGAGCGCCGTCGAGATCCGCGGGTACTGCGCGATCTGCGGCCGCGCCTTCAGCACGTTGTTCAGGTTGTCCACGAACACCTGCGTGCCGGGGTACTTCGTGTAGAAGTCGGCGAACGCCGGCATCGCCGCCACCGACGCGCGCGTCGGCATGTGGCTCGTGTCGAGCGAGTCCTGCAGCACCTGGTCCGGCGAGGTCATGAAGCTCAGGAACTCCCAGGCCGCCGCAACACGCTCGGGGCCGTTGTCGAAGATCACCCAGTTGTCCGGCCCGGCGATCGTCTCGTGACTGCCGCCAGCGTCGAACGACGGCATGAACTGCACGCCGTAGTTGACGTCCGGGAACCCTGAGAGGTCCCACGGCCCCGTGATGACCATGCCGATCTTGCCCGAGTTGAACAGCTGCCCGTACTTGCCCGAGTCCGGCTGGTAGTCCAGGTACAGCGATCCGTCCTGCGCGATCTCGGTCAGCGTGGTGAGCGCGCGGACGCCGGGCTCCTGGTTGAAGACCGCCTCAGTGTTGTCCGCGTTCAGGATGTCGCCACCGGCGGCCCACAGCATGGCGATGTACTGCCAGACCATCGTCTCGCTCGAATCCGCGGGGAAGACCAGGCCGAACACCTTGTTCGCGGGATCGGTGACGGCGGCCGCCGCGGCGCGCAGGTCCGCCCAGGTCCAGTCGGGCGTCGGCTCCGGGACGCCCGCTGCGGCGAACAGGTCCTTGTTGTAGACGACGGCGAGGTTGTCCACCAGGGCCGGCACGCCGAGCACGCGACCGTCCACGGTAGCGACGGCCTGCTCGCCCTCGTAGAAGTCGCTCCAGTTGTAGTCGCCGGCGTTCACCATGTCGGTGAGCTCGACGAGCTTCGGCGACGTGGCCAGCTGGGCCATGTTCGTCCCGTACTGGTACGAGATGTCGGGCTGCTCGTTCCCCTGCAGCGCGACCGTGGCCTTCTGCAGCGCGTTGTCGCTGTTCACGTACTGCAGCTCGATCGTGATGTTCGGATGCGCAGCCTGGAACTCGTCGACCATCCGCTGGATCGACAGGTACTCGAACGACTCGCTCTCCGGTGGCGGCGGCGTGTAGCCCATCCACATGATCAGGTGGATCGGTTCCGTCGACGTGGCACCGGTCGCTCCGGTGCCACCCGTGGCGGTCGGACCCGTCGTGCCACCCCCGTCGTCCCCGCTCGTGCACGCCGCGGCGACGAGCGCGAGCACGAACGGCACCACCAACCAGAAGCGCCTCATCTCACCCCTCCGATCAGGTCCTTCACGACAGCACCACCGAACGCGTCAGGTTGCGAGGATGATCCGGGTCCAGGCCGAGCGCCTCCGCGAGCGCGGACGCCGTCCGCTGGACGCGTACGAGCTCCACCATCGGGTCGAGCTCGCCGCCGAGGATCGCGGCGCCGGCGGCCGCGGCGTCTTCGAGCACGGCGGCGTCGACCGCCCCGATCGCCCACACCACGCTCCCGGGCCGCACGACGCTGATCGGGCCGTGGCGGAACTCCATCGCCGGGTAGGACTCGGTCCAGGCCCCGGCGGCCTCCCGGAGCTTCAGCGCCGCCTCGTTCGCCAGCCCCACACTCCACCCCCCGCCAAGGAATACGAAGTGATCGTGCTCCGAGGGGTCGATGGGTAGGGGAGCGGCGAGCACGTCCTCGGCCTGCTTGATCACCCCGCCCAGGTCCTCGCCGAGGGCCGAGCGCGCGAACGCGAGGACGCTGGTCGCGAACCGCGTCTGCACCAAGGAGCGCTCGTCCGCGAACTCCAGGCCGATCACGCGGTCGGCGGTCTCGGCGACGGGGGAGTCGGGGACGCCGACGATGGCGATGCGGTGCGGCGTTCGAACGTCGCGCAGGTAGCGAACGACCTCGGTCGTCGTCCCGCTCCTCGAGATCGCGATCACGGCCTCGTAGGGGCGGCCGACCGGCGCCTCCGACGCGGGGAACGCATCCGTCTCGCCGCGGCCGGCGCGCTCGCGCAGGGCCGCGAGCGCCTGCGCCATGAAGAGCGACGTGCCGCATCCCACCACGCACACGCGAGCGCCGGCGCGAGGTAGCTCCCCTTGCGAACGAGCCCCCCTCAGCGCCGCCTCTCGCCAGCACGCTGGCTGGCTGGCGATCTCACGCTCGATTTCGCTCACTTGGCCCGACTATAGGACACAATCACTCACGCGCGCAACGCAGCCTCCTATACTTGCGCCATGCGCCAGGCCGAGCGTCTCGGGGTCATCCTGGAGGAGCTCTCGGTCCGCGGCTCGGTGGCCGTCGCCGACCTCAGCGAGCGGCTCGGCGTCTCGGCGGCGACCGTGCGCCGGGACCTCGAGCACCTCGAGGAGCAGCACCTGCTCACGCGCACCCACGGCGGCGCGGTCGCGCAGATGGTCTCCTACGAGCTGCCGCTCCGCTACAAGTCGGCGCGGCGGCAGGAGCAGAAGCGCCGGATCGGGCAGGAGGCCGCATCGCGCGTGCACGACGGCGCGGTGATCGGCCTGACGGGCGGCACGACCACCACCGAGGTCGCGCGCGAGATCGTCGACCGGCAGCTCACCGTCGTCACGAACGCGTTGAACATCGCGAGCGAGCTCGCGATCCGCCCGAACATCAAGCTCGTGGTCACCGGCGGCATCGCCCGGCCCGAGTCCTACGAGCTCGTCGGTCCGCTGGCCGAGCAGACCCTCGCCGACCTCCACCTGGACATGGCGTTCATCGGCGCCGACGGCATCACCGCGGCCGACGGCCTGACGACGCACCACGAGGTCGAGGCCCACACGGACCGCGCGCTGATCGAGCGGGCCCCGCACGTGGTGGTCGTCGCGGACGCATCGAAGCTCGGGCGGATCGCGTTCGCCCGCATCTGCGCGATCTCGGCGGTGCACGAGCTCGTCACCGACGGTGAAGCCGACCCGGGCGAGCTCCGTGCCCTGCGCGAGGCCGGGCTGGAAGCGACCGTCGTCTGAGCGAGCCTCGGGCGCCGAAGGTGCGGGTCCGCGAGGCGGTCGCGGTCCACGGCCTGTTCGTGCTGTTCGGGGTCGTCATCGCGGCGTTCTTCCCGTTCCTGTCGCTGTTCCTCGACGACAAGGGCCTCACCGCGGGGCAGATCGGCATCGTCATCGCGGCGATGGCGCTCGGCCGCGTCATCTTCAACCCGGTGTGGGGGCACGTGTCCGACACGACCATCGGCCGGCGCACGGCCCTGCAGCTCGGGACGGTAGGCGGCGGGCTGGCCGCCCTCGCGCTCTTCTGGTCGGACACCCTGGTGGGGATCGTCGCGATCGGATTCGTGTTCGCCGCGTTCAGCACCACCGTCGGGCCGAACATCGACGCGCTCGCGCTGATGCATCTCGGCGACGAGCGGATGACCGACTACGGGCGCATCCGAGCCTGGGAGAGCGTGTCGTACGCAGCGGCCTGCCTGGTGCTCGGCGCGGTGCTACAGCAGGCGGGCGTACGCTGGACGATGCCGATCTACGCACTGGGGAGCGTGGCCGCGCTGGTCTGGGCGGGGCTCACGGTCGCGCCCGACAAGCCCGCTCACCGGGCGCACCACGGGCGGATGGGCGCCGTGGGCGCGGTCTTCCGCGAAGCGCCGCGGTTCTGGCTGCTCCTGCTCGCGATGCTGCTCGTGTGGACGGGGTTCAACGCCGCGTGGAACTTCCTCGGCCTGAAGATCCAGAGCGCGGGGGGCGGGCCGCTGCTCCTCGGCATGGGAACGGCGCTCGGCGGCCTGACCGAGGTGCCGGTGATGCGGCTCTCCTCGCGGCTCACGAAGCGGTTCGGGCTCCGCCCCGTGTACGTCGCCGGGTGCGTCGCCTACGCGACCGGGTTCCTCCTGTGGGGCCTCATCGAGAACGCGACGATCGTCTCGTTCCTCACGGTGTTCGAGGGCTTGGCCTTCGGGCTGCTGTTCACGACCGGCGTCGTGGTGATCGGGCGGATGCTGCCCTCGACCCTGTACTCGACCGGGCAGTCGATGGCCGCGACCTCCGGGTTCGGCCTGGGGCCGATCCTCGGCGCCGGGATCGGCGGGTTCGTCTACGGGCACTTCGGGTCAACGACGCTCTACCTGGGCGCCTCGTGCCTCGCGCTCGCGGGGGCGGTCGTCGCGTGGTTCGCGCTCTCGGCGCCCGCGCTCGCCCACCCCGCGCCGGATGTGGAGCCGGTGCTCTGACCTAGCGGCCGCGCCGGATGCCCTCGGGGATCAGGTCGCCGTGAGCCTCGATGAGGTCGTCGACCATCGCGACGATCTGCTCGGTGCGCAGGGTCGCGGCCGTGTTGGGGTCGAGCAGGGCCGCCTGGTAGGCGAGGTCGCGCCGCTCCTCGAGCGCCGCACGCACCGTGAGCTCGACGACGTTCACGAACGTGCGGTTCAGCGCGAGGCACTGCGGCGGGAGCACGCCGATCCGCGTCGGCTGCACGCCGTTCTTGTCGACGAGCGTGGGGACCTCGACGCAGGCGTCCTCGGGCAGGCCGTCGATCAGCCCCCCGTTGCGGACGTTCGTGGAGACCTCGCGGACGGTGCCGGTCAGGATCGAGTGGATGATCTCGCTCGCGAGTTCGGAGCTCGGCTCGATCTCGAGCTCCTCGCCGGCGTCCAGCTTCGCCTTCGTCCGCGCCCAGTCCGCGAGGTTCTCGTCGCTGCGGCGGACGTACTCGTCGATCTCGCAGCGGAAACGCTCGACCTGGTCGTCGTGGTGCAGGAACCACGGGACGTACTCGCTCGAGTGCTCGCTCGACTCGGTGGGGAAGTAGCCGAAGCGCTTGAAGATCTCGACCCGCACGCGCCGCCCGAGGCCCTCGGGATCGGCGTCCACGATCTGCCGCAGTCGCGGGTAGAGGTCCTCCCCGGTCGAGCGCCGCCGGAACTCGAGCACGAAGCACTGGTGGTTGAAGCCCGCCGTGCGGAACGCGACGTCGGCCTCGTCGACGCCGACCGTGGCCGCGAGGAAGTGATGCGTGTCGCGGACCGAGTGGCACACGCCCACGACGTTCGCGAACGGCGTGCCCGCGTACACCCCCCACGGCACCATCGCCATCGGGTTCGCGTAGTTGAGCAGCAGCGCGTCCGGGCAGAGCTCGTGCAGGTCGTTGCCGATGCCGACCATCACGGGGATCGTCCGGAGCCCGCGCATGATGCCGCCGATGCCGATCGTGTCCGCGATCGTCTGGCGCAGCCCGTACGTCGCCGGGATCTCGAAGTCGGTCACCGTGGCGCGGTAGCCGCCGACCTGGATCTCGTTGATCGCGTACGTCGCGCCGTCGAGCGCCTCCCGGCGGTCGGCGTGCGCCTCCACAGCGTATCCGGCGCCGGTGCGCCGAACGATGGACTCCGCCGCGAGCTTGGAGTATGCGAGCCGCTCGTCGTCGATGTCGTGGAGCGCGATCTGGAGCGAGCCGTGGAGCTCGGGGTACGAGCAGAGGTCGGCGACGATGTTGCGCGTGAACTCCACGCTCCCCGCGCCGATGATCACGATCCGAGCCACGGCCCGAGTCTACGGCCGGCACCGCGGGCTCGCGGCCTCCGCGACGGTTCGCATACGATAGGGGCCGAGTCTCCGATGCGAGGGAGGTTGCCGTGGTCAGCGCGTACATCCTCATCCAGACCGAGGTCGGCAGGGCAAGCCAGGTCACCCGCGAGCTGAACGGGGTCAAGGGCATCACGGCGGTGGATCCGGTCACGGGTCCCTACGACGTCATCGCACGCGGCGAGGCCAAGGACCTGGATGAGCTCGCGAAGACGATCGTCATGCCGATCCAGGCGGTGGAGGGCGTTACTCGCACGCTGACCTGCCCGGTCCTCAGCTTCTGAGCCCGCCAGGCCGAGGGCGCCGGCGCCGGTCGCCGGCGATGCCACGCGTCCACGTCCGCATGGGGGGAGCGCCGTGATCCGGATCCGCCGTGACCTCGAGATCTCCGACGTCGATGGCGAGTGGTTCCGCGCCCGCTGGCACTTCTCCTTCGACACGTACGTCGATCCCGAGTACGTGCGGTTCGGGACGCTCCGGGTCTTCAACGACGATCGGCTGGTGCCGGGCCCCTCTGGCCCATGCACCCGCACCGCGACATCGAAGGTCTCACCTACGTCGTCGAGGGCTCGTTCGGACACCAGGACGACGTGGGGGGTGACTACGGCCCGCTGCCGGCGGGCTCGGTGCAGCGGATGACGCTCGGGCGCGGGGCCTGGCACTCGGAGCAGAACGCGTCGAAGACCGAGCCGATGCGCTTCATCCAGATGTGGATCATGCCGCGCGAGCGCGGTCTCCCGCCCGGCGTCGAGCAGAAGGTCCTCACGACCGAGGATCGCACCGACCGGCTCCTGAAGGTGATCAGCGGCGACGGGGGCGACGCGGTCCTCGTGCACCAGGACGCGCACGTGCTCGTCGGCCACCTGAACCCCGGCGTCGACGTCGTACACGCGCTCGGCGGGGGTCGCGGCGTGTACCTCTCCGTGATCGAGGGCGACGCCGAGGTGAACGGCGAGCGCATGACGACCGGCGACGCCGCCGAGATCGCCGAGGAGCCCGTGCTCCGGATCGCCGCGACCGAGGTTACCGAGGTGATCCTCGTCGACGTCGCGCTCGACGCCCGGTGACACCTGGTAGGTCTCAGTCCTCGTCGTGGAACGTGGTGGGGAAGGGGAGCGCGATCGGGACGTAGGACCTGGAGCGGCCCTGCGCGTCGAACCGGTCGAGGCCGAACCCGCGGGCGCCCACGACCTTCGTCCAGCTCTTCACCGCGAGGTCGGGGGCGATCTTCGCGACGGCGGGGCCACATCATGCCGCGGCCGCCGGGGCTCGCGACGGTGACGTCCTCGAGCCGCTCGCCCTCGGGTGTGATCGCCGGGCCGAGGATCGGCAGGTGGCCCGGCGTGTGGTCGATGGTCGCCGCCCACGCCGTGCGGATGCCTACCCCCCGCGTGGTGGGCACGAGTTGGGCGACCCCGCCTGGCCCGTGGTCTCCTCGCGAGGCTGGGGCCGAAGTGTATGCCGGGACGCCCTCAGGCCGGGACGATGCGCGTCAGCACGTCGGTCTCCACCTGGAACCGCGAGGGCGCTCCGAACCGAGGCTTGGACTCGAGCGCGAGCGTCCACCCACCGCCGCTCGGCCCGTCGGCGGGGCGCCACGCGGAGACCTCGAGCAGCGTGCCCTTCACGCGGAAGATGCGGCGCAGCTTCTGGTGCTTGTAGTCGACCTCGTAGCGGCGGCCGATCTCGAGCCCGTCGATCGTCGGGCGGAGCTCGTCGAAGCGCCGCACGAGGTCCGCGAGCGCTCGCGCGAACGCGGCGCGACGCTCCGGGTCGGCGCTCGAGACCGCGTGCGTGTTGCACCGGGACAGGCGCACCCCGTCGCGCACGAGCCAGGCCATCTCCTCGCCCTCCGGCTCGAGGGTGAGCCGGCCGGGGACCTCGCCGAGCACGCCGGCGACGAGTGCCGCGAGGTCACCCGCCTCGCCGCCGCTCGGCCGCGAGAGGTCGTCGAAGTCGTCGGCGCCGCCCATACGACGCCAGTATCCCTCACGATCCGGCGCGGCCCGGCCGTAGGCTGTTCGCCATGGCGCTCCGTACCGGCATGCCGGCCGCGCCTCCGGCGACCGTTCCGGGCAGGACGATCGCGGAGGAGACGCTCGTCGTGCTCTCGCTCTCGCTCCTCGCGAGCGCCGTGTACGCGGTCATCAGCGTGGTCGAGGCGCCGATCAAGGGTGTCACCGTCGTGTCGGTCAGCCAGACCACGGTGCTCGCGCGGCAGCTCGCGGGCGTGACCTTCGGCCTCGCGCCGGTGTGGCTCGTCGTGTACCTCGTGCGGCGCAGCGGCGAGGGCCTCGGCTCGATCGGCCTCGGGTGGGACCGGCCGAGGCGCGACCTCGGGATGGGCCTCGTGCTCTTCCTGGTCGTCGGGCTCGGGGGCATCGGCGTGTACCTCGGGGCGGTCGCGCTCGGCGTGAATCGGTTCGTCGTGCCGGTGCCGCCGCTCGGCCACTGGTGGACGGTCCCGGTGCTGCTGCTCGATGCGACCGAGGCCGCCCTCGTCGAGGAGGTCATCGTCGCGGGGTTCCTCATCACGCGGCTGCAGCAGCTGCGCGTCACGCCCCTTGCCGCGGTCGGCCTGAGCGCGCTCCTGCGTGGGACGTACCACCTGTACCAGGGGTTCGGTGGGTTCGCCGGGAACCTCGCGATGGGCGCGCTCTTCGGGCTCGTGTTCGCCCGGACCCGGCGGACGTGGCCGCTCGTGCTCGCGCACTTCCTGCTCGATGTCGGCGCGGGGGTCGGCTACCTGCTCTTCCGGGAGCACCTCCCCGGCTTCCACTAGGGCCTCCGAGCTGCAGGTTCGGCCCTTCGGACTATCCCGCTCGCGCCGGGGTCGGGATACACTGAGGTCGGAAGACGGGAGGGGATGATGTCGTACGTCTTGGACTACCTCCAAGGGCGTGGCGTCACGTTCACCGTGATCCCGCACCCGAAGGCGACCACCGCGGCCGGCGAGGCGCACACGCTGCACCTGTCGATGGACGAGGTCGTGAAGACCATCGTGGTCATCGCGAACTACGGCCCGGCGCTCATGATCATCCCGGCGTCGCGCCGGCTCGACATGGACCTCGCGGCCGAGGCGACCGCCGACCCCCAGGTGCGTCTGGCCACCGAGCGCGAGCTCGAGCGGACGTTCCCGGACTACGAGCTCGGCGCGCTGCCGCCGATGTCGATGCTGCTCCTCGCGCCGATGTACGTGGACCCGGCGGTGGCGGAGCGGGAGTCGATCGTGTTCGCGGCGGGACGGCAGGACGTGTCGGTCAAGATGGCGACGAGCGATCTGTTCGGCACGGACCCGGTCGTCATCACGGCGCTCACGGCCGAGAGCAAGACCGCCGCGCAGCCGTCCGCGTCCTCGTAGCTACTGGAGGTGCCGGAGGATCCGGCGCTCCCAGCGGCGGGACCAGCGGGGCTCGCCGTCCTCCTCGAGCTCGACGTCGATCTCGAGGTGGTAGGCGTCCGCGTCGCTGCGGATCGTCCACCGCGCCTGACCGGCGACCGTCGCCTCGGGGAAGTGCAGCGTGTTCGTCGCTCGCGCCTCCACCCACGCACGGCCCGGATCCTCTGTCGAGACGCCGACCGTGCCCTCGTACCGCTCCTCGGTCTTCGGGCGGCCCTCGTCGGCCTCGGTGATCCCTCCGTAGGCGGTGATCGCTCGCGTCTCTCGCGCGAGGACGTCGTGCTCGATCCGCCACGTGACGCCGTCCATCTCCCCGCCGCGCGAGGACTCGAGCGGGGCCGCCTCGCGCGTCGGCGCCGGGAGGTCGGGGCGCTCGGCGATCGGGGAGTGCCCCTCGAGCGTCGGGAGCACGATCGCCGAGCCCGCGCGCTCGACCGTGAGCGTCACAGGGCCGGGCGGCGGCCAGACGTTCGGCCAGTCGGTTCCCGCGAGGTCGAGGCGGATCCGGTGCCCCGGCTCGAAGACCCACGAGGCGACCTCGAGCTCGAACCGCACGCGGTACGCGGTGCCCGGCTCGAGCGGCGAGGGCTCCTCGCGCGAGTCGCGGTGGGTGAGGTTCAGCAGCCCTCGGGTCACGAGCGCCGACGTGCCGTCGGGGAACACGTCGCAGAGCTTCGCGGACAGGTACGCGACGGGCGCCGAGGACGTCACGGTGACCTCGAGCCGTGGATAGCCGAGGATCTCGACCTCGCGCTCCATCGGTCCCCACTCGTACACGAGCGAGTAGGCCTCGTCCGGGCGCTGGTCCATCGGCTGGCCCCACGGAAGCCCTCCCGCGCAGCTGATCCAGGCGGTCCAGCCGACGTCGCCGCGGACCTCGATCTCGTCCGAGGGCACCGACCCGCGTCCCGGTGTCCGCGCGTTGCCGAGGGGCATCGGCGTCTCGCCGCTGCGCTCGAGCGGCCAGCCCGGCTCGAAGCGCCACTCCCCGTTCATCTCGCGGAGGTCGTGGGCGGGCTCCGTCGGGCGCCGGACGAACAGCGTGATCGGCGGCTCGCGGTCGACACCGTTGTCGAGGCCCTTCAGCCACCGGTCCCACCACCGCGCCATCTCGGGCACGAGGTCGATGTTCGGGCCGGGTCGGCAGGTCTCGATGGCGGCGTGCGACCACGGGCCGAACAGCAGCCGCTTCGGGCATCGCAGGTGCTCCATCCCGCGGAGCGAGATGTTCTTGTAGCCGTCGGTCCAGCCGCAGACGAGCATCGTTGCGGCCTCGATGGACGCGTAGTCCTCGCGGAGCGAGCTCTGCTTCCAGTAGTCGGAGTACGTCTGCTCCTCGAGCTGGCGGAGCACCCACGGCTCGGCATCGCGCAGCCGCTGCTCCCAGAGCTCGCGCCAGCCGTCACCGTAGACGCGCGGCACCGGCGGCAGGACGTTCTCCAGGAACATGTAGAGCGGCCAGTCCGCGTGGTCGAGCTGCTTGAGCGCGCCACCGAAGTAGTGGACGTCGTCGGCGTACCGGTCGTCCGAGGCGAAGATCGAGCAGATGGCCTTCAGCGCCGGCGGTCGGCGCATCGCGACGGCGAGCGAGTTGAATCCCGACCACGAGGTGCCGTACATCCCGACGTTGCCGTTCGACCACGGCTGCGCGGCGAGCCACGCGATCACCCGCTCGAGGTCGTCGAGCTCCTGCGCCGTGTACTCGCCGGGGGCGATGCCTTCCGAGGAGCCGGTGCCGCGGATGTCGAGCCGGCAGACGAGGTAGCCGAACTCGGCCGCGAAGCGCTCGTACTCGGGCCGGTAGCCCGCCGTGAGGTCGTCCTTGCGATACGGCAGGGCCTCGAGCAGCGCGGGCCACGGGCCGTCACCCTCGGGCACGTACAGGGTCGCGGCGAGACGCACGCCGTCCGCCATCTCGATGAAGACGTCCTCGCGGGCCATCGGCGGGCAATCCTATCGGCCCGGCCGGCGGGTGCCCGGCCCTGCCGCCGCTGCGGCGGGAGCGGTCAGGTCCAGGTCGGGAACCACGCGCGCAGGCGGAACGCCGCGTCCGACAGCGGCCCCCCGGTGAGCGCCGGCCAGAACCAGACGAACAGCCCGACCGAGACGAGGACGAACCCGACCGCGAACGGCAGGTAGGGCCGCGAGCGCGAGCCGGCGACGTGCAGCACGGAGACGTCACGCAGCGCGTAGACGCAGGCGAGCACGAGGAACGGCGAGATCGGCGTCGCGTAGAACAGGAACTGCGGCCGCGAGACGAACAGCCACGGACCGTACAGCCCGAGCACGGCGAGCGCGACGAATCCGGCACGCCAGTCCCGCTTGTGACGCCATCGAAGAAGCGCGAACGGCACCGCGAGCAGGCTTCCCCAGAAGATCGCCGGGTTGCCGTTCGCGTAGATCACCTTGCGCAACCCCTCGATCGGGTAGCTCGAGTAGTAGAGGACCGGCCGCCAGAGAAGGGGCCACTTCCACGCCTCGGACAGGTACGGATGGATCGGCTTGCCGGCCTCGTCCAGGACGCTCAGCCCCTCGTGGTAGCTCGCGATCGCTCCTTGCAGCCGCATCCACCCCGCGATGTCCCACCCGTTCATCAAGAACCACTGCAGATAGGAAGCCACGTACACGGCCGCTGGCACCACCAGCAACGAGATGACGATCCCGAACCCCTCCGCCTGCAAGGCCCTCCACCAAGCCCGCTCCACCCCCACCCGCCGACGCCGGGTCCTCTCCCACAGCAGAGACAGGACAACGGCCGCCGCGACTCCCGTGAGCCCCGACCACTTCGTGGCGACGGCCGCGCCGAACGCCGCCCCCGCCGCCAGCCTCCAGGGCCGCCAGAGAGGTTCGGGGAACCGAACGGTGACCTCGGCCTCCGCCGCCTCCTCGGGAGGCTCGCCGCTCCCGAACGTGCGCCGGTCGATCCAGCGCCGGTCGAGGAGCAGGAGCAGGAACCCGGCGACGACCCACGTCGTGACGAAGATGTCGAGCATCGCGACGCGCGACTGGACGAAGTTGAGGTTCTCGGTCGCGAGCAGGAGGCCGGCGACGAAGGTCCAGAGCGCGCTGCCGAACAGGAGTTGCGCGATGCCGGCGAGCATGACGACGCTCGCGGTGCCGAACACGACGGCCGAGATGCGCCAGCCGAAGGAGTCGGTGCCGAACGCCGCCTCGCCCGCGGCGACGGCCCACTTACCGAGCGGCGGATGGACCCACGCGCCGGTGTCGTTGCGCTCGCGCCGCCAGTAGCGCTCGGGGTCGCTGTTCACGTCGCAGCGGGCGTTCGGGTACCCGAGGAAGATGCACGCGGACTTGGAGTAGTAGTACTCGTCGAAGATCCGTTGCTCGGGATAGGTGAGGTGCACGAGCCGCACCCCGCCCGCGATGATGCCCACCGCGACGAGCGCGACGACCGGCCGGTTCACCCATCGGAGCACGGAGCGCACGCGGCGATGGTACGCGAGGGGGTCGCGGTCCCGAGGGACCTCAGCCCCTCGGCCGGTCCTTCAGCCGCACCACGAACTGCAGCCCCTGGAACACCTCGGTGACCGAGGCCGACTTGTTGTCGACGAGGCCGGTCGCCAGCCCGTGCCCCTGGACCACCTCGAAGCTGAGATCGGTCGGGACCCCCGAGGCCTTCTTCGGCCATGCCACCCACAGCCGCCCCGCCGGATCGAGCGCCGACGCGAGGCGCGCGAACCGCCGTTGGAGCTCCGAGCGCTCGGTCACGAACAGCACGACGACGTCGAGTGGCCCCCGAGCCGTCCGCGCGAGCTCGACCGCCGGTGGGAGCGCGCCGAGCTCGAAGCCGGGAGGCGCACCGACGAGGAGGACACGAGAGCCCTCACGGACCCCGAGCTTCCTCGGCAGGGGAGTGCCGGAGTAGTCCTTGTGCCCGCTCGCCATCGCGCTCGGAACGATACCGGGACGTCGTACGCCGTTCGGCCGTTCTGACCGAGCCCCGTCCGTGGGACCATCGGGGCGTGAGCGGCACCCTGTTCCTGGTGGGCACGCCGATCGGGAATCTCGGCGACATGAGCGACCGGGCCCGCGAGACGCTGAAGAGCGTCGACCTCGTCGCGGCCGAGGACACGCGCCGAACCGGCCGGCTCCTCCTGGCGTTCGGGATCAAGGCCAAGACGGTCTCGCTGTTCGAGGGCAACGAGCGCGTGCGAAGCGAGGAGCTCCTGCGCGCGCTCCGCGCCGGCAAGGACGTCGCGGTCGTCTCCGATGCCGGGATGCCGATCGTCTCGGATCCGGGGTTCCCGCTCGTCCGCGCATGCGTCGAGGAGGGCATCGACGTACGCGTCGTGCCGGGACCCTCGTCGGTGATCGCGGCGCTCGTCGTCTCGGGCCTGCCGACCGACCGGTTCGTGTTCGAGGGCTTCCTGCCGCGCAAGGCCGGCGAGCGGCGCGCCCGCCTCGCCGCGATGCGGAACGATCCGCGCACCGCCGTCCTGTTCGAGTCGCCCCACCGGGTGGCGACGCTCCTTCGCGACGTGCTCGTGGAGCTCGGCGACCGCCGGATGGCTCTCGCGCGCGAGCTCACGAAGCTGCACGAGGAGGTCGTCCGAGGGCGGACCTCCGAGGTGCTCGCGCGCCTCGCCGACGCCAACCTGAAGGGCGAGGTCGTCATCGTGCTCGAGGGCGCGACCGACGCCGGCACGCCTTCCCTCGAGGACCTCGTCGACGAGGCGCGAGCGCTCGTCGAGGGCGGGTGGAAGAAGCGGCAGGCGGCGAGCGAGATCGCCCGCAAGCGCGGCGCAGGGGCGAACGAGATCTACACGGCCCTGCTCCACGCGCCGTAGTCCTACCATCGAGCCATGAGCGCGCCGCTCCCGCCGCCACCACCACGGGTCCTCGTCCCGCCGCGACCGGACATCGCGCCACCCCCGTTGCCGTCGCGGCGCCGCCGGAGGTGGCCGATCGTCGTGGTGGCTGCGCTCCTGGTGGTCACCGTCGTCGCGCAGCTCGGCGTCTCGGTGTGGCCGGCGCACCAGGAGCAGACCGCCGGCGTCCACGCCTTCCTCGGCAGATCGCCCGACGGGCCGTACCGATGGAACCCGTGCCAGCCGATCCACTACGAGGTGAACCTCGACAACGCGCCGGCCGGCGCGATCGACGACGTCCGCGAGGCGATCGCCCGCGCCTCGGAGGCCACGGGCATCGAGTTCGTCGAGGACGGCACCACCGCCCGCACGGTCGACATGCAGCTCGGCCGAGCGTTCCAGAGCCGGATCCCCGGCGAGCCCCGCTACCTGCCGCTGCTGATCGAGTGGGTCCCGCACGAGCACTTCAACTTCGTCGCCGACACGAAGAAGGCGGCGGCGTTCGGCATCCCGTACCGGGGGTTCGGCGACCTCGCGCGCGAGTACGTGAGCGGCGTCATCGCGATGGACGCGGGGGAGCGGCTCCAGAGTGGCTTCGGCATGCGTTACAGCGAGGGCATGATCCTCCTGCACGAGCTCGGCCACGTGATGGGGCTCGCACACGTGGCCTCGCCCGAGGAGCTGATGTGGTCGCCCGAGGTCTCCGAGGTCTCGCATCCGGACCTCTCGCTGTCGGACTGGGGCCCCGGCGACCTCGAGGGTCTGCAGGCCCTCGGCCGCGACGCCGGCTGTCTCCCCGCCCGCTAGTCTGTACCAGACTAGCAACACAGCCGAGCACAGGCGCCGCCACGGGGTCCGGTACGATGGCGCCCGTCATGGGCCGCGACGTCTTCTACATCACGACGCCGATCTACTACCCGAACGACGTACCCCACATCGGCCACGCGTACACCTCCGTGGCGGTGGACTTCATCGCGCGCTACCACCGCCTCCGCGGCGAGCAGGTCTTCCACCTCACCGGGGTGGACGAGCACGGCCTGAAGCTCCAGCGCGCGGCCGAGGCCGCCGGGATGGACCCTCAAGCGTGGGTCGACAGCATCGACCCGAAGTGGCGCGAGGTCTGGGCGCGGCTCGACATCGCGTACGACGACTACATCCGAACCACCGAGCCCCGGCACCAGACGGCCGTCGCCAAGTTGCTCGAGACCGTCCGTGCGAACGGCCGCGACGACATCTACCTCGGCACGTACGAGGGTCTGTACTGCGTGTCCTGCGAGGCCTACTACGTCGAGGACGACCTCGTGGACGGCAACTGCCCGGTCCACGACCGACCCGTGGAGCTGATGCGTGAGGACAACTACTTCTTCCGCCTCTCGGCGTACGCGGACCGGCTCCTCGAGCACTACGAGGCGAACCCGCGGGCCGTGCAGCCCGAGACCCGCCGCAACGAGGTCCTCTCGCTCGTCCGGGGCGGGCTCCAGGACTTCTCCATCAGCCGGACGTCCTTCGACTGGGGGATCCCGCTGCCGTGGGACCCGAGCCATGTCTGCTACGTCTGGTTCGATGCGCTGACCAACTACATCACCGCCGCCGGGTACGCCGATGACCCCCAGCGGTTCGGGCAGGTGTGGCCGGCGAACGTCCATCTCATGGCCAAGGAGATCGTCCGGTTCCACGCCGTCTACTGGCCGGCGATGCTGATGGCGGCGGGGGTAGCGCCACCCGAGCAGGTCTGGGTCCACGGGTACCTGCTCGTGGGCGGGGAGAAGATGTCCAAGACGAAGCTCACGGGGATCCACCCCTTCCAGGTGATCGACCACTTCGGGGCGGACTCCTACCGCTACTACTTCATGCGGGACATCCGCTTCGGCGAGGATGGGAGCTTCTCCTGGGAGGCGATGACCCATCGGCACAACGCCGACCTCGCGAACGGGTTGGGGAACCTCGCGAGTCGGGTGCTCGCGATGCTGGGCGCGTACTTCGACGGGCAGGTCCCTGAACCGACGGTCGAGGGTGCGGCCGCGGACCTCCCGTCGGTCGTCGCGGACGCCGCTCGCCGGTACGACGAGCTGATGCTCCAGATCCAACCGCACCGAGCGCTGGCGGCCGTCTGGGACATCGTGACCCGAGCGAACCAGTACCTGGTCGAGAAGGAGCCGTGGAAGGCCGTGAAAGACGAGGGTCGGCGGGACGAGGTCGGCTCGGTCCTGTACGCGGCGGCCGAGACGCTCCGGATCCTCGCGATCTTGATCCAGCCGATCATGCCGGGTGCGGCCGAGCGCCTGTGGGAGCAGCTCGGCATCGGCGAGCCGCTCGGGCATCAGCACGTGCCCGAGGCCGTCGCATGGGGTCTGCTGCAGCCCGGCACGAGCACGACGAAAGCGGGCGCTCTGTTCCCGCGCCTCGACTCCTGAGTGATGGTTCGCCATATCGCGTTTCACGTGAGACTCCCCTCGTGGACCGCAAGTTGAGAGCGGCGAGCGCGGCGGCCCGATGAGCGAGCAGAACCCTGAACTCCCGGTACACGCAGGCGCGGTGGACACCCACTGCCACCTGTTCCTGTGCGACCGCGAACCTCAACTGCTGCTGGAGGAGGCTCGCGCGGCCGGCGTGGAGACGCTCGTGTGCGCAGGGATCGACCCCGAGACGAGCCATCGGTCGCTCGAGCTGGCGGAGTCGTTCCGCGGCGTGTTCGCCACGGCGGGCATGCATCCCCACACCGCCTCGGCGATGGACCGGGCCGCGGGCAACTCGATCGAGCAGCTCCTCGCGAGCCCCCACGTGGTCGCGGTGGGGGAGACCGGGCTCGACTACTTCCGGATGCTCTCGCCGCGGCAGGACCAGGATGCGAACTTCCGGCTCCACATCGCGATGGCCCGCGAGGCCGGCCTGCCGCTCGTCGTCCACGTCCGCGACGCGTGGCCCGAGATCCTTCGACTCCTGGACGAGGGTTCGGCCGAACGCGTCGTGATCCACTGCTTCAGCGGCGACGCCGACATCGCGCGCGAGTGCGTCTCGCGCGGCTATCACCTGTCCTTCGCCGGGAACGTCACGTACCCGAAGAACGCACACCTACGCGAGGCCGCCGCCGTGGTGCCGCTCGACCGCTTGCTCGTCGAGACCGACAGCCCGTACCTCGCGCCGCAGATGCTCCGTGGACGCGACAACGCGCCCGCGAACGTCGTCGCGACGATCGATGAGCTCGCGCGCGCGCGCGACGAGATGTCCGAGACCGTGCGCATCGCGACGACGGCGAACGCGATGCGCGCGTTCCCACGCCTCCGGTAGCCGGTTTTCCACCGGAACCGCACTCGAACACCTGTTCACTTTCAAGTTTGCAGTGAGGGTTGAGACTTTGGTAGGTTGGCCACCGCTTCGCGCTTTGGAGGCTTCGGTACGGCCCCACCGCCGCTTCCCCCCGAGGCCTTCCTTCGACAGGAGGAAGGATGCGGGTTCGACCGAGCCGGCTCCGCAGGTTGCGGATCCGGCGGGCCGTTGGGAACGCGGCGCTCGCCGGCGCAGTGCTGGCCGGGGGGCTGGGGTACGTGGCGCTCGAGAAGAACGTCACCCTCGTCGTGGACGGGCGACCGCTGGCCGTTCGAACCCTGAGCGCGAGCGTCGGGGACCTCCTCGAGTCATCGGGGATCGTTCTCGAAGGCCAGGGTGTGGTGATGCCCCCGGCGGCGACTCCGCTCGCCGACGGGATGACCGTGGTGGTGGACTCGAACGGGTTCGCCTCCGCGGTCGAGCTGGCTCCCGCAGATGTGGGGGTCTGGGTGATGGAAGGGGCGGGCGGGCCGTCGTCGAAGCTGGCGATCCCGTCCACCGAGAACTGGTTCTCCACGAGCCAGCCGATCGGGCCGTCCCGGACGGTGGCAGTGACCGTCGTGGTTTTGGGGAAGGACCACGACATCGTCACGAACGCCGCAACCGTCCGGGAGCTCCTCTCGGCCATGGGGATCGAGCCCGACGGCAGGGATCGCGTCCAACCATCACCCAGGTCCCCGCTGCACGACGGCATGACCGTCCGGTACGCCGACATCCGCTACCGCGTCCGGGACCTCGACGTGCCGATCCCCTTCACGACCCACACGATCTACTCCGACCAGCTCCGCCCCGGCGAGGTCCGCGTCACGCAGCAGGGGAGCAACGGCCTGATGGTCGAGACCTACCGCCTGAAGATCGTGAACGGCGAGATCGTCGGGCGGGTCCTCCTCGAGCGCCGGGTCGTGCAGGAGGCCGTCGCGCAGCGCCGGGTCATGGGGCGCGACAACGACGTGCACGGGACCCAGGTCGGCGAGGCGAGCTACTACACCTTCGCGCCGGGCGACGGCCTCACCGCGGCGCACCCATGGTTGCCGTTCGGTACGGTGGTCACCGTCAGGAACCTCGCGAACGGCAAGACCGTGCAGGTGGTGATCAACGATCGCGGACCGTTCGGTGGGCGGATCATCGACCTCAGCGATGAAGCCTTCGCGCGCATCGCGCCCCTCGGCGCGGGCGTCTGCCAGGTCCGGCTCACCTGGTGAGGGCGGGCTCGGCCTCGCCGCGCTGAAGGAGCTCGCCGCCCGCTACGGCGTCCGTCCGACGAAGGCCCTCGGACAGCACTTCCTCGCCGACCCGAACCTCGCGCGCGCGATCGTCGCCGACGCGGGCGTCGAGCCGGGCGACCGGGTGGTCGAGGTCGGCGCCGGGCTCGGCTCGCTCACGGTGGCCCTCGCGGCGGCGGGCGCCTCGGTCGTCGCGGTGGAGTTCGACCGCGGCCTCGTGCCCGCGCTGCGCGAGGTGGTCGCCCCGTGGCCCGAGGTCCGCGTCGAGGAGGCTGACGCGATGAGGCTCGACTGGGCGAGCGCGCTGCCCGGGGACGGGTGGAAGATGGTCTCGAACCTTCCGTACAACGTGGCTGTGCCGTTGCTCATGGACATGCTCGAGGGGGTACCGGGGATCGGGTCGTTCCTCGCGATGGTCCAGCGCGAGGTCGGCGAGCGTCTCGCCGCGGGTCCCGGCGACGAGGCCTACGGCGCGGTGAGCGTCAGGGTGGCGTACCGCGCGGAGGCCTCGGTGGTCCGGCGCGTGCCGGCGTCGGTGTTCTGGCCCCGGCCGGCGGTCGACTCGGTCCTCGTGCGGATCGCGCGCCGCGACGAGCCGGCGGTGGCGATCGATCCCGCGCGGCTGTTCCGGGTCGTCGACGAGGGGTTCGCAGAGCGACGCAAGACGATGCGCAACGCGCTGCGCCGGCTCGGGCTCGGCGCGGAGGACGCGGCGTCGGCGCTCGCGCGGTGCGGGCTCGAGCCGAACGTGCGGGCCGAGCGCCTGTCGCTCGAGGACTTCGCGCGGCTCGCGGAGGCCGTGCCGGCCGAGGTCGCGGGATGACGCCGCGGGAGGTGCGGCGCGAGGCTCGCGCGAAGATCAACGTCTTCCTGCGCGTGCTCGCCGCGCGCCAGGACGGCTACCACGACCTCGAGAGCCTCGTGGTGCCGATCTCACTCGCCGACGTCGTCACCGTGCGTGACGCCGAAGCGCTGCGCGTCGACGTGCGCGGCGCGTCCGAGCTCGCCGGCGCGGTGCCCGCCGGCGGCCTGAACCTCGCGCTCGTCGCGGCGCTCGCGATCGGCGACGCGTGCCCCGATGCCGGCGGCGCCGAGATCATCATCGAGAAGCGGATCCCGGTCGCGGCGGGGCTCGGCGGTGGGAGCGCCGATGCGGCAGCGACGCTCCTCGCGCTGAACGAGCTCTGGAGCGGTGGGCTGGATCGCGGCACGCTCGCGGAGCTCGGGGAGCGGATCGGCTCGGACGTGCCGGCCATGCTGACCGAGGGCCCCGTCCTGGTCTCGGGCCGCGGGGAGCTCATCGCGCCGGCCGAGGTCCAACCGCTGTGGTGGGTGCTCGTGCGGTTCGACTTCGGGGTGCGCTCGCCCGACGCGTACCGGTGGTGGGACGAGGACGGCGGGCGCCGCGGCCCGGACCCCGACGTTCTCCTGGATGCCGCGGCGGCGGGCGACGCGGCGACGCTCGGGGCCCTGCTGTTCAACGACCTGGAGGCTCCGGTGTGCGCTCGGCACCCCGAGATCGCCGCGGCGAAGGACCACCTGCTGCGGGCCGGCGCGCTCGGCGCGGTGATGAGCGGGAGCGGATCCTCGGTCGTCGGGCTCGCGCGCGACGAGGCGCACGCGCGAGAGCTCGCTCGAGGCTTCCCGGGCGCGCTCGCCGTGGCCGGCCCGCCCCCCGCGTGAGACCCGGCCGCTCGGCACGCGGGAGCTCTGCCCCGCGACGTCCGACCACCGAGCGCGCGCTCGGGCCATAATCGGGAGCACTCCGGGGTGGTCTAACGGCAAGACGCGGGCCTTTGGAGCCCGAGATGGAGGTCCGACTCCTCCCCCCGGAACGCCCGCACCGAGCACCGAGAGGAGAGCGCCGCGTGAGCGACGTCGCGGACCTCCTGCGGGTCCCCTGAGCGGCCGTCTTGTCAGGGGGAGCCCCCGTCGGTAGAAAGGTCCTGCCCGTCGACCCGGAGAGGAGGCACGTGCCCCAGCCGAAGACCGCCCGCTCGCTCGCCGCCGTCGTCCTTGCAGCCGGCAAGGGCAAGCGGCTGAAGTCCGGGATCCCGAAGGTGCTGCACTCGGTCTGTGGGCGCCCGCTCCTTTGGCACGCGGCCCGCAACGCGCTCGCGGCGCGGCCGGACCGGCTCGTGATCGTCGTGGCGAACGGCGCCGAGCAGGTACGCGAGGCGGTCGCGTCGTGGGGTCTTGCGCCGAAGCCCGTCTTCGTGGATCAGGGCGAGCTCCTCGGCACGGGCCACGCGGTGCTCGCGGCCGAGCGCGCCGTCGGCCGGGTGGACGAGGTACTCGTCGTCGGCGGCGACTACGACCCGGTCGCCCCCGCGGACGTGCGCCGTCTCCTCGGCGTGCACCGGCGCACCGGCTCGGCGGCTTCGATCCTCACCGCCGACGTGGACGAGCCGAAGGGCTACGCGCGGATCGTGCGCGATGGCACCCGCCTCGTCGACATCGTCGAAGGCTCCGACGCTCCGCCCGAGCTCCGGGCGGTCCGCGAGGTCTCCGCACTGGTGTTCGCGTTCCGCCGCAAGGACCTGTTCGCGGCGCTCCCGCGCGTCGGCCGCGACAACCGCCAGAAGGAGCACTACCTGAACGAGGTCTTGCCGATGCTCATGGCCCGGGGCGAGCGCGTCTCGGCGGTGAAGGTCGACACGGGCGGCCTCATGGGGCCGAACTCGCGCGCCGACCTCGCCCGGCTCTCGGCGTTCCTGCGGGCGCGGATCAACGAGGCGCACATGGACGCTGGCGTGACGATCGTCGACCCGGCGCAGACCTACATCGACGTCGGCGTGCGGATCGGGGCCGACACGGTCGTGCAGCCGCTGACGTTCCTCGAGGGGGACACGCGCATCGGGCGCGGGTGCGCGATCGGACCCTCGACGCGGATCGTCGACTCGCGCGTCGCCGACGCGGCGCGGGTCGAGTTCTCGGTCGTGAGATCCTCGCGGATCGGATCCCGCGCGACGGTCGGTCCCTACGCGCACCTGCGTCCCGGGACGGAGCTGGCCGCCGGTGCGAAGGCCGGCGCGTTCGTCGAGATCAAGGCCTCGACGGTGGGCGAGGGCTCGAAGGTCCCGCACCTGTCGTACGTGGGCGACGCGACGATCGGCAAGCGGACGAACATCGGCGCGGCGACCGTGACGGTGAACTACGACGGCTACGCGAAGCACCGCACCGTCGTCGAGGACGACGTCCGCATCGGTTCGGATACGATGCTGGTCGCCCCGGTTCGGGTCGGCAAGGGCGCGGTGACGGGAGCGGGATCCGTGATCACGAAGGATGTTCCGGCGGGCGCGCTCGCGGTCGAGCGTTCGGAGCAGCGGGTCGTGCCCGGGTACCGCAAGCGCAAGGACGCCGAGGCGGCGAGGACCGCGTCGGCACGGGGCACGCGGGCTCGATAGGGGGGCGCATCGCCGGTGGAGATCGTCACCAAGAAGAAGATGATGCTGTTCTCGGGGACCACGCACCCCGCGCTGGCCGCCGAGATCGCCGACAACCTCGGCATCAAGGTCTCGCCCGCGAAGATGTCTCGGTTCGCCTCTGGCGAGATCTACTTCCGCGCCGAAGAAAGCGTGCGCGGCGCCGACGTCTTCGTCGTGCAGAGCCACTCGGACCCGGTGAACGAGTCGATCATGGAGCAGTTGGTGATGCTCGACGCGATGAAGCGGGCGTCCGCCAAGCGCATCACCGCAGTCGTGCCGTACTACGGCTACTCGCGGCAGGACAAGAAGGCGCTCGCGCGCGAGCCGATCAGCGCGAAGCTCGTCGCCGACCTCATCACCGTGGCGGGCGCCGATCGCGTGGTCTCGGTCGACCTCCACAGCGGGCAGATCCAGGGGTACTTCGACTGCCCGTTCGACCACCTCACCGCGCTGCCGATCCTCTCGGGCTACCTGCGTGACGATCTCGGGCTGCACGGCGACGACCTCGTCGTCGTCGCGCCCGACGCCGGCCGCATCAAGACGGCCGAGAAGCTCCGCGAGTCGCTCCATGCCGACCTCGCGTTCCTGTACAAGCGGCGCTCGCGGCACGAGGCGCACAAGATCGAGGAGATGGCGGTCGTCGGTGAGGTCGACGGCCGGCCGTGCGTGCTGGTCGACGACATGATCGACACCGCGGGGACCGTGGCGAAGGGCGCCGCCGCGCTCGCGCAGATGGGCGCCGGACCGATCTTCGTCGGCGCCACCCACCCCGTGCTCTCGGGCAAGGCGGTGCAGCTCCTGGAGGAGGCGCCGATCCAGGAGGTCGTCGTCACGAACTCGATGCCGATCCCCGAGGAGAAGCAGTTCAGCAAGCTGAAGGTGCTCTCCATCGCGCCGCTCATCGCGAGCGCCCTCCGCGCGGTATTCGAGGACACCAGCGTCTCCGAGATCTTCGGCGGCGAGAACCAGCTCTAGGCGGGCCCACCCGCGGTCGGTCTACGGCCACCCGTCGTTCGAGCACGCGCTCGGGTCCGACGTGTCGTTGCGCCCGTACATCGACAGCGAACCATCGACGAAACATGCCGAGTAGACCTGGCCGTCCGCGGTCGCGGACGCGAGCACCATGTCGCTCGGCCCGGAGATCCGCAGGCTGACCTCGCCGGGCACGGCGACCGACCAGGTGTTGTACGTGACCGCGTCGGAGATCGCCGCAGCGGTCGTGGGGTCCAGGCCGGCGAGCGACGACTCGTGCTCGTTGAAGTAGCGCTGCATCACGCCACCGGCGATCTGCAGATCGTGGAGCACGGCGAGCTGCTCGGGCGTCGCCTCCTCGATGACCTTCGGGGTCAGCCACACCGGCGAGAAGTCCATGTACGTCCGGCCCACCTGCTCGCCGGCGGCGTCGTAGGCGACGAGGTACCCCGCCTCGACGAGGACGTCCGTCGGCAGGAACACGAGGAACACTTTCGCCGGCACGTCGAACGTCTCGGCCGGCAGCGGGTAGAGCTCGGCCTCGATCGTCGTGCCGTCCTCGAGCTGGTACTCGACGCGGTCGGCCTGCGCCGTCACGATGCCGGTGCGCGTGAAGGGGAGCGGCTCGGCGCCGGTGTCGCCGTTCGGGTAGGTCGGGGACGAGTTCCCACCGATCCCGCCGCCGAAGCCGTCCTCGCGCGGCGCCGAGATCCCGCCGCCGCCTCCTCCCTGCTGGTCCCAGCCGAAGCTGAGGTCCCGAGCGCCGGGCTGGCCGCCGAGTGTGATCGTCCAGGCCTCACCGCGCACCTCGCCCGTCGCGATGGTCCACGCCTCTGGCGATCCTTCGCTCGGCTCGAAACGCAGGGACGAGAACGCCGACATCAACGCGTCGCGCTCCTGGCTCGAGGCCTCGGGCGCGAACCCCGCGACCGCCTCGAACGATCGCCCCGCGGCGGTCCACGTGGCGTGCAGGAACTCCCACGAGGGGTAGCAGCCGGACCCGGTCGTCTCCAAGAACTGCTCGAGGGTCACCGGCCAGGGTGTCGACGCGCCGCCACTCAGTGTCAACGGGAGCTGCTGGATGGTGAGCAGGAGGCTCGAGGTCGGCCCCGTGGCGATGCCCGGGCAGGACACCATCGGACCCGGCTGGATGGTCGCGAGGATCAGCACGAGTCTCGGCAGGCCGGTGTCGGGCGCCGCGAGGTCGACATCCGCCGGGTCGGCGACGTGCCACGACTCGGGGACGTCGACGCTGATGCCGTTCACGGTCCTCGTGACGACCGGCTGGTCGCCGATCGTGGTGTGGTTCGGGCTCACGAGCGCACGGACGCCCGCGACCGAACCGGCCACGAGCGCCGCCATGACCACGACGCCGGAGGCGATGGTCCCGAGCTGGCGCCGCCGAGCCCGTCGCAGGAGCCGAGGCTCCGGGTCGCTCGGCAGTCCGGCCCCGCGGGCCTTGCCGTCGAGCAGCTCGCGCAGGTCGTGTTCGAGATCGTTCATGCCGTCTGTCCCCCGATCCGAGCCCGGAGCGATCCCATCGCCCGGGCGACGAGCGACTTCACCGCGGCGGTCGAGCACCGCAGCGCCTCCGCCGTCTCTCGCTCCGACAGGTCCTCGTAGAAGCGGAGCACCACCGCGGCGCGCTGTCGAGGCGGCAGGCGGAGGAGCTCGCGCCACAGGTCCTCGCGGGCGTCCACGTCCGGCATCGCGTCGAGCGGAGCGGCGTGGTCTTCGCGCCCGAGGTGCGCGCGCTCGAGTCGCACGCGCCGCAGCTGGGACGTGTGGAGGTTCACGATCGTGCGCCGCAGGTAGGCCGCGAACGCGTCGGGTACGCGCAGGTGTCCGAACCGCCCGGTCACGCGGACGAACGCCTCCTGCACGAGGTCTTCGGCCGCCGTGCGATCGCCGGTGAGCAGGAAGGCGAGGCGCATCGCGGCGGGCGCATGACGGACGTACAGATCCGCCAGCTGCCCTTGCGCTCGCGTCGTCTCGGTCACGTCGGCGCTCACGATAGGTCCCACACCGATGAAGACGCAGCAGCTCCGGGTTGGGTATCGATGTCGGGCATCCGTGCTGGTCGCGAGGCCGGTGGCTCGGCACGCTTGGTACCATTCCCCGGCCTGGAACGGCATCGACCCATCCCACGAGAGGTCCAACCATGGAACTGAAGCTCGTCGCCGAGCGGCGCGAAGGAACCGGCAAGGGCGTGGCCCGCAAGCTGCGCGCGGCGGGGCGCGTCCCCGCGATCGTCTACGGGCAAGGCATCGACCCCGCGTCGGTGTCCGTGGACGCGAAGGAGCTGTACCACGTGCTCCGCGCCGGAGGCGCGAACGTGCTGCTCGACCTCGTGGTCGACGGCAAGCCGCAGCTCGCGCTCGCGCGCGACGTCCAGCACGACCACATCCGCGGCCGCTTCGTGCACGTCGACTTCCTCGTGGTGAGCCGGACCGAGAAGATCACGATCGCGATCCCGGTCCAGGTGATCGGCGAGGCGACCGGGGTGAAGGCGGGTGGCGTCCTCGAGCACCATCTGTGGGAGGTGCAGGCCGAGTGCCTGCCGGGCGACGTCCCCGAGGCCATCCAGGCCGACATCACGGAGCTCGCGGTCGGCGACTCGCTGAAGGTGGGCGATCTCCCCGTGCCGGCGGGCGTGACGATCCTGTCGGCGGCGGACGAGCTCCTGCTGGCGGTCGTCCCGCCGCAGGCTCGCGAGGTCGCCGAGGTCGTGGAGGGCCTCGAGGGCGAGGTCGCGGCCGAGGGCGAGGCGCCGTCCGAGGAGGCCGCCGCTTCGGCAGGGGAGAGCGGCGAGGGCGAGTAGCCCGCCGCCGGCGGCATGACCTGGCTCGTCGCCGGGCTCGGGAACCCCGGGGAGCGGTACGAGCGCACCCGCCACAACCTCGGTCGGATGGTCGTGCGGGAGCTCGCGCGCCGAGGCGACGAGCGCTTCCGCAAGGCCCGGTTCCTGCCCGCCGACGTCGCCGAGATCCGCGAGGGCGACGAGCGGCTCGTGCTCGCGTCGTCCCAGCGCTACTACAACGAGTCCGGACCGGTGTACGCCTCGCTCGCGAAGAAGCACCATCTCAACCCGGATCGCGTGATCGCCGTGCACGACGACCTCGACCTCGCGCTCGGCGCGATGCGGGTGAAGGTCGGTGGCTCGACCGCGGGCAACCACGGCCTGGACTCGCTCGTCTCGGCGTTCCGCACGCCCGATTTCTTCCGCGTCCGGATGGGCATCGGGCGCCCGCCCGGGCGCCAGGATCCGGTCGACTTCGTGCTCGAGCCGTTCCCCAAGCGGATGGAGGCCGAGGTCGCCCTGTTCGTCGCCGACGCGGCCGATGCGGTGCTCACGCTCGTGCGGGAGGGGCTCATCGCGGCGCAGGACCGATTCAACCGCGCAGGTCCGCGGTCCTGAGCCCGCCCGAGGTGGGCCGTCCCCGCATCGGGTGACACCGCGCCCGAGCACCGACCAACGACCTAGGCGGCCACGGGGCCCGGTTCGCTCCGGCCTATGCCCCGGACGGGCTACGGCCGAGCCGATCTCTCGACCGACGGCCGATGTCCCGCGAACGGGTGACGCGGATACTTCCCGTACGAGGAGGTGATCAGATGCGGATCAAGATCCTTCGCATCCTGTACTCCGGGGCAGCCCTCGCCACACTCCTCATGGCGGCGGGCGCCAAGTGGAAGGTGCATTGAGGGCCGGCGGGTCGTGATGGAGAGGAGGTACACAGTGCGCGTTCGACGGATCATCTACTCCCTGGGGTGGCTGTCTGCGCTGGCCATCGCCCTGTCGGCCGGCTGGAAGGCGAACTAACCGGAGAGATCGGCTCACTGCCCTCGGCGCCACGTGGGATCGGCGCCGGGGGCGGTTCCGTGTCCGGGCCCGGCACGGAGCAACCGCCTCCCGGTGGCTCACTACTGACGCCCGAACGACCGATAGGACTGCCATGACGCTCATCGTGTCGACGCTCGTCCTGGCCGGCATGCTCGGGTTGCTGCTCGGGGGACGACTGTCGAACCTCGCGAGGCTGCGGATCCGGTGGGTGCCGGCCGCCGTCGTGGGGCTCGCGCTGCAGCTCGCTCCGGTCCCCGGGAACACCTGGCCGCTGCTGCTGCTGTACGTCTCGTTCGCGCTGCTCGCCTGGTTCGCGATCGTCAACATCCACTCGCGGGTGCCGGGCGCGTGGTTGATCCTGGTCGGGATCTGGCTGAACTTCACCGTCATCGCGGTGAACCAGGGCATGCCGGTCTCGCGCGAGGCGCTGGTGCGCTCCGATCAGATGGACACCCTCCGGCTGCTGGTGGAGGAGGGCGGCGCGAAGCACCATCTCGCCGGACCGAGCGACCAGGTGCTGTTCCTCGGCGACGTCATCGCGATCGGGCCGCCGGTCCGACAGGCGGTGAGCGCCGGCGACGTGTTCACGTACGCGGGCGTCGCGTGGCTGATCGTCGCCGGGATGCGATCCCGGCGCGACGAGGAGTCCTCGGTCGTGGGGACGAGCGAGCCGGAGGCCTCGCGTGCCGCCTGATCGCCGCTCGTCGCCCCCGGGGGTCGTCGAGGGGCCCCAGGAGACCGCGGCCCCGGTCCCGGCGCACCCCGAGCCCGGCCCGAACGCCCGTCGCTGGCTCCGCGCCTACGAGCTCGCCCTCATCCTGCCGCTCCTCGTGTGGTTCGCGTTCGAGTTCGTCCGCTCCCCGTCGTCTGTGGCGGACCCGCTGCTGCTCGAGTGGGTCATCGCCATCGCGGTGGTCGACCTCCTGCCGGTGCCGACCACGGTGGGCCTGCCGTTCAGCCTCAGCTTCCCGCTGCAGCTGTCCGTCGCGCTCATCTACCCACCGGCCGTGGCGGGCGCGATCGTCTTCCTGGGCAGCACGGACGCGCGCGAGCTGAAGCTCTCGGTCCGGCTCGGCAAGGCGCTCTGGAACCGGGCGCAGATCGCGGTGTCTGTCGTGATCGAAGGGTGGATCTTCCATCACCTGGGATCCCTCGAGTCGCCGTGGTACGAGCTCGCCCCCGCCGTGCTGCTGTCCGGCATCGTGGGCTATGCCGCGAACGCCGTCTTCGTCGCGATCTACATGCACCTGCAGGGCGGGGAGCGGGTCCGCTCGATCCTTCGCGAGATGCACATCGGCATCTTCGGCGAGTTCATCCTCAGCTACATGGGCCTCGCCCTGTTCAGCGTGGTCGTCGCGACGACCTTCGTGCGGATCGGCCCGTGGTCGATCGCCGTGTTCATCGCGCCGCTCGCGTTCGCGAGGCAGATGTTCACGCGCACGCACTCGCTCCAGGAGGCGACGGTCGAGCTCGAGGCCAAGCAACAGGAGAACGAGTACCAGGCGCTCCACGACTCGTTGACGGATCTTCCCAACCGCATGCTGTTCATGCGGAACCTGCACGAGGCGATTGACGCGATGACGCCAGGGATGCGCCTCGCCGTGATGATCATGGACCTGGACCACTTCAAGGAGATCAACGACACCCTCGGCCATCATTTCGGCGACCGGCTCCTCCAGCAGATCGGCCCCCGGCTGTCCGGCGTGCTCCGCGACGGCGATCTCATGGCGCGGCTCGGCGGCGACGAGTTCGGCGTCGTGCTGCCCGACCTGCCGGATGACAGCACCGCCGTTCGGATCGCCGAGCGGTTGATGGAGGAGCTCGAGCAGCCCCTCGCCGTCGAGGGGCTTGCGCTCGACGTGTCGGGGAGCGTCGGCATCGCCATCTACCCGGAGCACAGCGACGACGTCGAGACGCTGCTGCGGCGAGCCGACGTCGCGATGTATGCGGCGAAGGAGGCGGGGGGCGGCTTCGAGGTCTACAGCCCGAGCCTCGACAGCCACAGCCCGCAGCGGCTGACGCTCGTCGCGCAGGTGCGACCCGGCATCGAGAACCACGAGTTCGTCCTCCACTACCATCAGAAGGTGCGGCTCACGGACGAGCGCACGGCCGGTGTCGAGGCCCTCGTCCGGTGGCAGCACCCCGAGCGCGGCCTCGTCTACCCGGACGACTTCATCCCGCTGGTCGAGCACACCGTCCTGCTGCGGCCGCTCACGCACTACGTCCTCGAACAGGCGTTGCAGCAGTGGCGCGTCTGGTCGCGCAGGGGCATCGAGATCGAGATGGCCGTGAACCTGTCACCCCGGAGCCTCCTCGACGTCGCCCTCCCCGACTTCGTCGACGACGTCCTTCGACGGTGGGACGTCCCGCCGAGCTCCCTCACACTCGAGCTCACCGAGAGCTTCCTGATGGCCGACTCCGGGCGCTCGAACGGTGTGCTCGCCGCGCTGTCGGAGGTCGGGGTGCGGCTGTCGATCGACGACTTCGGGACCGGGTACTCCTCGCTCAGCCACCTGAAGCGACTGCCGATCCGCGAGATCAAGATCGACCGGTCCTTCGTGATGCACATGCTCGATGACCCGAACGACTCGATGATCGTGCGCGCGACGGTGGACCTCGGCCGCAACCTCGGTCTGCAGGTCGTCGCCGAGGGCGTCGAGGACCGGGCGACCCTCGAGCAGCTCGCGGTGATGGGCTGCGATCTCGCACAGGGTTACCACATCAGCGTGCCGCTCCCGGCCGCCGAGGCGACCCGCTGGGTCGAGGAGCACGCACCGAGGACACGCCCGGCCGGCGCCGTCGAGGACGGCGGGCGGACGCATCTCCACGCCGTTTGAGCGCGACGCCGCGCGACCGCCCCTCGATCGGGTGCGGGTCAGGCCCTCGCGAGCGCGCGATCGAGGTCCGCGATCACGTCCTGCGGGTCCTCGCCGCCGATCGACAGCCGGACCTGGTGTGAGGGCACGCACGCGAGCTTGCGTCCCTCCTCGCCCTGCTGCAGGTGCGTGCTGATCGCGGGGATCGTCGCGACGCTCTTGATGCGGCCGAGGTCCGTCGCGCGCCAGACGAGGTCGAGCCCATCGAACACCCGGCGCGCCGCCGCGTGGCCGCCTCGGACGTCGAACGACATCAGCGACCCGTATCGGTTGACGGGTTGACCGTCCTCGTCACCGTCGGCGAGCCACAGGTCCCGGCGCGCGATCTCGTGGCCTGGGAAGGACGCGAGGCCCGGATACGACACCGCCCCGACCTTCGGGTGCTGCTCGAGGAACCCGGCCACGGTCATCGCGCCGCGGCTCCAGCGGTCGACGCCCCAGCCGACCGTGCGCACGTCGGCGAGCGGAACGCGCGCGTGGAACGGCGGCGTCCCGGGGCCGTGTGCGCGGAAGGGCCAGGGCTTCACGTGCGTCGCGAAGTCCTCGCGCACGCCGTCGGGGCCGATCCGGCTCGGGATGTCCTTGCGAGCGATGAGCGCGCCGCCGATCGCGAGGCCGCTCCCGCCCAGGCTCTTGCTGAGCGACTGCACGACGACGTCTGCGCCCATCGCGAGGGGGCGGAGCAGCGCCGGCGTCGCGACCGTCGGGTCGACGATCAGCGGCACGCCGGCGTCGTGCGCGAGGGCGGCGACCGCGGGGATGTCGAACACCGCGAGCGCCGGGTTCGAGGGCATCTCCCCGTAGACGAACCGCGTGCCCGCATCGATCTTCGAGGCCCACTCGTCCAGGTCGAGCGGCTCGCACACCCAGCGGGTCTCGATGCCGCGCTCGCGCCCGTAGCGCTCGGAGAACAGCATGAAGGTCCCGCCGTAGCACTTCGCGCTCGCGACGATGTTCGCCGGTGGGAGTGACGCATCGACGATGAGGAATGGCTCGGTCGCCATGAACACCGCGGCCATGCCCGAGGCCGTCCCGCACGCGCTGGCCTGCACGTCCGAGCCGTAGGTCTCGAGCAGCGCGAGCGTCTCCTCCAGGTAGTGCACGGTCGGGTTCGCGATCCGCGTGTACGTCCACGAGGGCATGCGGTACGCGAGGGCGGCCTCCATCTGGTCGGACTCGACGAAATGCTGCGCGGGGGACAGGAACAGCGGCTCGTTGATGCTTCCCTGATTCGCGAGCGCAGCCTGCGCGTCGTAGATCCCGTGCACCGCGATCGTGTCGAACCGCATGTGGCGCATACGCTCGCGGCGCTCGGCCTCGCGTTCGGCCATGTGTGCGCCGATCGTCTCCCAGGCCGCCACGCCGGGCGACGTGCCGGTCATGGTCCCTTCGTCGATCATCGCTTCCTGCCTTCCTTCGCGGGCGGCTCCATCGGGAGCGCGGTGGTGGACTTCTCGATGCCGAGCACGAGGCTCGTGTTCACGCGGGCGATGCCCGGCACCGGCGTGAGCCGGTCGAGGATGAAGCGCTGCAGGTCGGCGCGGCTCCGGACGGCGACCTTCAGGATGTAGTCGAAGTCGCCGGTCACGTGGTAGCACTCGAGCACCTCGGGCATCTCGACGATCGCGGCGCGAGCCCGCGCGATGTTCTCCTGCGAGTGGAGCTGCATCGCGATGCCGATGAGGCACAGGAGCTCGAACCCCACGGCCTCGGGATCGACGATCGCCGTGTAGCGGGTGATCGCGCCCAGGCGCTCGAGCTTGCGCACACGAGCGTGGGTCGCGGCTCGCGATAGCCCGATGCGTCTCGCGAGATCGCTGTTGCTGATGCGCCCGTCCTCCTGGAGGGCGTGGAGGACCTCCCGGTCCAGGTCGTCGAGCGTCGCCCGCATCGCGTTGTCACCGTGCGCCACCGAGCCACCTCCTGTCAACGGAACGTCACGATGTCGGCTCAGGAACCGAACATCTGATAACTGTAGCGCCGGTCAGACCGGCGGAACGGCTGATCGGGTCGAGGGGCCCGGCCTTCCCCGGACCGCCGGCGCGCGATCGAGGCGCAGGACCTGCGGGGGACCCGTCGCGACCTGCGGCGCTCGCGCTAGGCTGCACGGACGCCCCGTCGCACACGCGACCGGGGCTCTTCGTGCTGTTCGACACGGATGTGGCAGGAGGTGTCGTGAGCCTGGAGCGGGCGCTCGACGCGCTGATCGGCTCGGAGCCGTTCGAGCGGCTCCTGCTCGAGCGCGCCCGTCCGATGCTCGCGAGGGCGGGCGCCGGGGCGGACCTCGTCGTGGCGGGCCTCGCGCGTGGGCTCGAGGCGCCGTTGCTCGCCGTCACCCCCGGCCCTCGCGAGGCCGAGACGCTCGCCGCTGGTGTCGAGGCCTACCTCGGGTCCGCCGGCGTCGCGCTGCTGCCCGCATGGGAGGCGCTGCCGTACGAGGGGATGAGCCCCGCACCCGAGATCGCGGCTCGCCGGGCCGACGCCGCCCGGCGCGCGCGCGCGGCGACGGGGTCGTTCGTCCTCGTCGTGCCGGCGCTGACCCTCCCGTGGAGCGTGCGCTTCGCGCCCCA
>CAYUSA010000001.1:0-128238 GCA_964447335.1 uncultured Actinomycetes bacterium | reverse complement strand
GCGGGCGCCGCAGCAGGGCCGCCGCGAGCCTCCTCCATCTGCTGGGTCTCGCTCTTGATGTCGACCCGGCAGCCGGTCAGCCTCGCGGCGAGGCGGGCGTTCTGCCCCTCCTTGCCGATCGCGAGCGACAGCTGGTAGTCGGGCACGATGACGAGGGCCGTTTGCGTCTCCGGGTCTACGCGGGCCTCCTTCACCTTCGCCGGCTGGAGCGCGTTCGCGACGAAGGTGGCGGGGTCGGCGCTCCACGGCACGACGTCGATCTTCTCGCCGCGGACCTCGGTCACGACGTTGCGCACGCGCGAGCCCTTCGGCCCGACGCATGCGCCCACCGGGTCGACCGCCGGCTCGCGCGAGGAGACCGCGATCTTGGAGCGGTGACCGGGCTCGCGCGCCACGGCCTTGATCTCGACGATGCCCTCCCCGATCTCGGGCACCTCCAACGCGAAGAGCGCCTTCAGGAGGCCGGGATGGGTGCGCGAGACCACGATCTGCGGGCCCTTCGTGCCGCGACGGACCTCGGTGATGAAGGCCTTCACGCGCTCGCCGTGGCGGTAGGACTCGGAGGGCACCTGCTCGGAGGCCGGCATCAGCGCCTCGACCTTGCCGAGGTCGAGCAGGATGTACCGGCGGTCCTGCTGCTGCACGATGCCGGTCACGACGTCGCCCTCGCGCCCGGCGAACTCCTCGTAGGTCATCTCGCGCTCGGCGTCGCGGAGCTTCTGGAAGATGACCTGCTTCGCCGTCTGCGCGCCGATGCGACCCTTGAACTCGTCGGTGACCTCGACCTCGTCCTCGGACAGGACCTTGTGCTCGGTCGTCGTCTCGCCCGTCTCGGGGTCCTCGTGCTCGATCTCCTCGAGCTGCTGGAGCCACACGCGGAGATCGCCGGACTCGGGGTCGATCTTCGCCCGCACGCCGATGGCCTCCTCGTCTGCCTCGGGATGCTGCTGCTTCCACCACGACTTGTACGCGGAGGCCATGGCCTCCTCGAGGCCCGCGAGGATCGTCTCGAAGGCGATGCCCTTCTCGCGCTCCAGCTCTCGGAGCGCCGCGATCATCTCCTGGTTCATCTCTTGCTCCTCGCCGTTCCCCACTCGAACACGGTGTGCGCCGACGCGATGCCGGCGTAGGGGACGCGCAGCTCTCCGCCGGCGGATGCGACCACGATCGCCTCCGCATCGGCCGAGACCAGCGCGCCCTCGTGCACCTTGGAGCCGTCGATCGGCTCCACCGTCTTCACCTTCACCTGCTGCCCGACGCTGCGCTCGAAGTGGCGCGGCGTCCGGAGCGGCCGCTCGAGCCCCGGGGAGCTCACCTCGAGCGTGTAGCCGCGAGGCCCGAAGTCCTCGAGGTCGAGGCGCCTGGACAGGCGCTCGGAGACCTCCGCGATCGCGTCGATGTCGACGCCGCCCTCGCGGTCGACCGAGACCCGCAGGACGCTCCGTCCGCCCTCCCCGCGGAACGAGACCTGCCACAGCTCCAGCCCGGACGCCTCGACCACCGGCCCGACCAGTGCCTCGACGTCCATGCTCCGTCCCTCGAAAAAGAAAGTGGGCGCGAGCCCACTTCCGGGGGTGAAACCGCTCCGTTGACGTGTTCAGTATAGCGGAGCGGCGCCCGATCGGGAGTGGAACCGCTGCTCAGAGGGCCCGACGCTGGCCACCCGGAGTGCTCCAATGGTCGCGGGCGTTCATGCGCCGGGCCATCCTCGGATCGTCCCACCCGGCGTGCAGACGCACGCCGAGCACCCCGCAGGCGGCCTCGGCGGTCTCGCTCGAGGGGAACTCCTCGCGGATCCAGGTGCCGTCGAGGTCGATGAGGACGAGGTCCCAGGTCTCGCGTCCGACGTGCTGCAGGACGGCCTCGACCTCGGGGCGGAGCTTCACGAAGTCCTGGAGTCGACCGGGGGGGCGCGCGATCACGGCCGGAGACTACGGCGCGGACGCGAGGAGGTCCAGCGCGGCATCGGTGGCCACAGCGAGCGGCACCTGCGAGCGCTCCCCGGTCGCGCGGAGCTTCAGGTCGGCGGTGCCGGCCTCGATGCCGCGCTTGCCGATCACGACCTGCACCGGGTACCCGACGAGGTCGGCATCGGCGAACTTCACGCCGGCCGTCTGCTCGCGGTCGTCGATCACCGCGGCGACGCCGCGCTCGCGGAGCTCCTTGTAGATGCGCTCGGCCTCGGCGACCGCCCGCTCGTGGTCCCGGGTCGCGACGACCACGACCACCTCGAAGGGGGCGAGGGCTTTCGGCCACGCGAGGCCGGCGTCGTCGTGGAACTGCTCGGCGGCGGCGGCCATGATGCGCGAGATACCGATGCCGTAGGAGCCCATCTGGTACAGGCGCTCGGTGCCGTCCTCGTCAACGAAGCGCGCCTGCAGCGGCTCCGAGTACTTCGTGTGGAGCTGGTAGATGTGCCCGACCACGATCGAGCGCCCGACGCGGAGCTCGCCGCTGTCGTTCGGGCAGCGGTCACCCTCGCGGATCTGCACGAGGTCCTCGTATCGGTCGACGCGGAAATCGCGCGGCGTGTTCGCGCCGCACACGTGGTGGTCGACCTCGTTCGCCCCGGTCACCCAGTCCCGGCCGCCGAGCACCGAGTGGTCGGCGAGGACCACGGCGTCGGCGGACATGGCCTGCGGCCCGACGTAGCCCTTCACGAAGCCCCGAGCGGCGAAGTCCGCGTCCTCGAACGCCCGCACCGGCGTCGGGAAGAACAGGCGCTCGAGCTTCGGCTCGTTCACCTCGCGGTCGCCGGGGACGAGCACGGCGAGCGTCTGCCCGCCGGCGTCGAACAGGATGCACTTCAGCGTCCGTGACGCGGGGACGTCCAGGAGCGCCGCGAGCGACTCGATCGCCGGCGTGTCGGGCGTGTCGAGCATCTCGAGGGGCGCGAGGTCGGTCGGGTCGGCCGGCTCGGGGGCCGCGGGACGGGCGGCCTCGGTGTCGGCGAGGTAGTCGCCGTTCTCGCACTCGACGAACAGGTCCTCCCCGATCTCGGCCGGCGCCATGAACTCGTGGTTGATCCCGCCCCCGATCTGACCCGGGTCGGCCTCGACGATCACGTACCGGAGGCCGCACCGATCGAAGATGCGCTGGTACGCGCCGTACATCACGTCGTACGAGCGCGCCATGCCGGGCTCGTCGCGATCGAACGAGTACGCGTCCTTCATCAGGAACTCGCGGACGCGGAGCAGGCCGAACCGTGGGCGGAACTCGTCCCGGTACTTCCACTCGACCTGGTACAGGTTGACGGGAAGGTCGCGGTACGAGGGCAGGTCCCCCGCGACGAGCGGTGTCACGACCTCTTCCTGCGTCGGGCCGAGGAGCATCTCGCGGCCGTGACGGTCGGTGAAGCGGAACAGCAGGTCGCCGTAGAGGTCCCAGCGGCCCGAGGCCTTCCACGCCTCGGCGGGGAGCGTGATGGGCATGCGGATCTCCTGCGCGCCCGAGGCGTCCATCTCCTCGCGCACGATGGTCTCGATCTTGCGCATCGTGCGGACGCCGAGCGGCAGCGTCGTGTAGATCCCCGACGCCAGCTGCCGGACGAATCCCCCGCGGAGCAGCAGCCGGTGACTTACGGCTTCGGCCTCGGCCGGATCTTCGCGGAGCGTGGGGACGAACAGTTCGGACAGTCGCATGGGCTGGAAGGATACCCGTCGCCGCCGGGCGTCCGTCAGCCGGCGGTGAGCACGTACACGACCTGCTGCCAGTCGATCGTGGTCTGCCCGCCGTCGGCCGCCGCGTACTGATCGATCAGCACCACGCGGGTGCCGTCGACGGGGTCTCGCACCGCCGCAGCGTAGTCGCCCCAGCGTTCGGGACCCTTGATGGCCTCCGTCCGCGCCTCCCCCGGGACGAGCAGCACCGTCGAGGCGGCGGTCCGCTCGTGCAGGACCTGCGCCGCTCGCGCCGAGAGGCACTCGTCGTTCGGCGCGCTCGCCTGGCTGTACGCGACGATGAGGTTCCCGTCGACGTCCGTCGCGAGTGCCGGCCACCCGACGTCGGACTCGGGCTCGCCGATGACCCCGCGCCGCATGATGTCCGAGCCGGCCAGCTTCGTGGCCAGCCGCACGTCGTACCACCGGATCACGGATTCGACGTACCCACCGGTCTGCGGGTCCGGCCCGATGTCCTTCGCGATCGGGTGGGCGGCGAACAGCCGCTCACGATCGGCGTCGTAGAACGCGGTCACGAACCGCAGGTCGCCAGGGTCCCACCACGTGTCCGAGCGCTGGAGGCTGCCGTCGCACTGGGTGCCGTACGGCGCGATCGACACCTTCCCGCCGAGCGGGAGCGCCGCGCGCTTCAGCGACGCGCCGTCCGCCGAGGGCTTGATGCGCCACACCACAAGGCTCGCCGGCTTGCCCTCGTAGAGCGAGACGAGGAACTGCGACCCGGGCGGGGAGCCCGCGGAGATCGCCGGCAGGATCGTGAAGGCCTGCGTGCCGCTCGGGTTCCGCGTGTCGGAGCCGGCGAAGGTGTCGAACGAGACCTCCCGGGAGCAGTCGTACAGGTTGTCCTTCGGGAAGGACAGGATCTGGGCCGAGGCGAAAGCCCCGCCGGAGAAGTCGAACTGGTTCGTCGAGATCGTGACGCGATCCCCGCTGAACCCGAGGCCGGGGTAGTCGGGCCACTGCTTGCCGTCGCCGCTCGTGCGGTCGCCGCCGATCCTGGTCCCGCACCACGTCGAGCGCTGGTCCGCGGTCGCGTCGGGGATCGTGACCACGAGGATCCACGACCGCTGCTGCGCGTCGTTCACGCCGAGGAACGCGAGGACGAACGTGTCGCCGTACGGGTCGTACACGACCTTGGGATCGAACACCTGCGTGCCGGCAGGCAGGTCGAACACTCCGGCGAACGACGTCGGCCCGAGGGTCTCCGCTCCCGTGAGGTCGTAGAGGGCGTAGTGCGTGTTCACGGCGGTGAAGTACCAGGTGTCGCTGACGGCGCCAGTCGGATCGGCCGGCCAGTTGCCGCCGATCCGCCCGATCGCGTCGAACGAGAAGACGGTCGTCGGGTCGATGCCGCGGAACGTCGTGCGGGAGCTCGCCTCGGCCGCCGGGCGGATCTGGGACGTCGCGTGGCGATCCAGGCCGGGAGCCGTGACGACCCGTCGGGCCATCGGCGCCGAGGTCCGCAGGCGCGCGTCGGCCTCGGACGGGCTCAACGCCCCGGCGGGCGACGCCGCGAGTGCGACCGCCGCCACGAGCGACATGGCGAGGAGCGCGAGCCGGCGCGAGTCGAGGTTGCGCATCTCGCCGACCCTAGCGGACGTCGCTGGGTGCGTCACGCACGCACCCGCCGAGCGTCGGCCGCGCGGCGGGACGGGTACCCTCGAACGACCGAGAGGGCGGGCTCGGCCACGAGCCGCCTACCGCGGAGGAGGAACGGGGTGCTGGTTCGGCCGGATCGCTCGGCGTTCGAGGCGCTCGCCGCATCGTGGCCGCTCGTTCCCGTGTGGACCGAGCTCCTCGCCGACGTCTCGACACCGGTCGGGGTGTTCCCGTCCCTCGCCGGCGACGGTCCCGGGATCCTGCTCGAGAGCGTGGAGCGCTCCGAACGCTGGGGACGCTACTCGTTCGTCGCCGGCGACCCGGCCGCGGTCGTCGTCGTGGACGAGGATGGTCTCCGCGTGGGGGACGTGGCCCGGCCGCTGCCGGCCGCGGCCTCGACGGGTGACGCCCGCGCCGATCTCCGAGCGCTCGCCGAGGGGCTGCGCTCCCCTCGCCTGGAAGGACTCCCCTCGCTCACGGGTGGCCTGATGGGCTACCTCTCCTACGAGGCCGCCGGGCTCCTGGACGGCCATCCCACGCCCGAGGGCGACGTCACGGGCCCGCCGATCGGGCTCCTCGTGGTGGACCGCGCCGTCGTGTTCGACCACTGGCGGCAACGGCTGCTCCTCGTCGCGCACGTGCCGGCAGGCGGCTACGACGACGGGGTCGCCGCGCTCGAGGACCTGGCCGCGAGACTGGCGACACCGACCGCACCTCCGCCCGAGCCGCTCGGCGGCGGGGCGGCGTACGTCGACGTCACCGGCGAGCCGAACATGCCCGACGAGCGCTACCGGGAGATCGTCCGTGGGATGAAGGAGCACATCCTCGCCGGAGACATCTTCCAGGGCGTGCCGTCGCGCCGTGTGTCGTTCCCCGCGAGCCGCGGCGGGTTCCCCATCTACCGGCGCCTGCGCGTGTCGAACCCGGCCCCGTACATGTTCTTCGTGCGGATGCTCGGCCTCGAGCTCGCCGGCTCCTCGCCCGAGCCGCTCGTGCGGGTCGAGGGCCGCACGGTGACGACGCGCCCGATCGCCGGCACGCGCCCGCGCGGCGAGACCGAGCTGCGGGACCGCCTGTACGAGCACGAGCTCCTCGCCGACCCGAAGGAGCGCGCCGAGCACGCGATGCTTGTGGACCTCGCGCGGAACGACCTCGGCCGCGTCTGCACGCCGGGGACCGTGCGCCCGACCGAGCTCATGACGGTCGAGCGCTTCTCGAAGGTCATGCACATCGTGAGCACCGTCGAGGGTGAGCTCGCCGAGGGCATGCACCCACTCGATGCGCTGGCGGTCACGTTCCCCGCCGGGACGGTGACCGGCGCGCCGAAGCGCCGCGCGATGGAGATCATCGCGGCGAACGAACCGACCGCTCGAGGCCCGTACGCCGGCGCCGTCGGCTACTGCACGTTCGCCGGCGATCTGGACTTCTGCATCACGATCCGCACCGCGGTCGTAGCCGACGGCGTCGCGCACATCCAGACCGGTGCGGGGATCGTCGCGGACTCGGACCCCGACGCCGAGCTCCAGGAGACGAAGAGCAAGGCCGCGGCGCTCCTGCCCGCGGTACTCGAGGGAGGCGCGACGTGATCCTCGTCGTCGACAACTACGACAGCTTCACCTACAACCTCGTCCAGCTGGTCGAGAGCCTTGGGTTCGCGACCGAGGTCGTGAAGAGCGACGCCGAGCCCGCCGAGGCGCTCGTCGCGCGCGATCCCGCGGCCGTTATCCTGTCCCCCGGACCCGGCCGCCCCGAGGACGCCGGCGTCTTCACCGACCTCCTGAGGCTGCTGCCGGCCGAGACCCCGGTGCTCGGCGTCTGCCTCGGCCACCAGGCGATGGGGCTCGTCGCCGGCGGCCGCGTCGACCGCGCGGCCCCGGTCCACGGCAAGGCGAGCCTGGTCTTCCACGAGGGCAAGGGGATCCTCGCCGGCCTGCCGAACCCGTTCGAGGCCGGGCGCTACCACTCGCTCGTCGTCCTGCGCGAGGGCCTGCCCGAGGAGCTCGAGCTCACCGCGTGGAGCGACGAGGGCCTGGTGATGGCGATGCAGCACCGCACGCTGCCGCGGTTCGGCGTGCAGTTCCATCCCGAGTCGATCCTCACGCCCGAGGGCCCGAGGATCGTGCGCAACTTCCTCACGCTCGCGCGCGGCTGACGCCGTGCGGAACCGCTCCGGCTCCCGACGGGTCGGTGGGGTGATGACGCCCGCAACCGCCCAGGCACCGCGCGTCGCCGGTTCCTCGCGGATCCGATCGCTCGCCCGGCGGATCGTGCCGTTCCGCGTCCGGTTGGCGCTCGTGAACCTCCTGCTCGCTCCCCGATGGATCGCAGAGCGCAGATCGATGGCGCGGCGCTCGCTGTCGCCCTCGGAGCTCGTCGGCTACCGGTGGGGGCTCGCGACGCACATGTCGCCACTCGAGCGGGACCCCGGCGCCATCGCCGCCGATCTGCAACGAGGCAAGGAGGCGAACGTTGGTCTCGGCGCCCGGATCCTCGACGGAACGCTCATCGAGCCCGGCCGGGTGTTCTCGTACCACCACGCGGTGGGGCGGCCGAGCCTGCGCCGCGGGTTCCGCCTCGGCCTCGAGCTCCACGACGGCCGATCGAGTCGCGGTGTCGGCGGCGGGCTCTGTCAGGTGTCGAACGGGCTGTACTGGGTGGCGGTGCAGGCAGGGATGCGGATCGTCGAACGCCACCGGCACGGCCTCGACCTGTTCCCGGACCACCAACGGACCGTTCCGTTCGGTTGCGGCGCGACCGTCGTGTGGCGCCATACCGACCTGCGGTTCCAGAACCCGCTTGTCGTGCCGGTGGTCCTTCGCACCCGCGTCGAGGACGGCACCTTCGTGTGCGAGTTGCGGACCGCGCGCGACCCCCGGATCCGCGTCGAGGTGCGAGAGGAGGGCCATCGCTTCTTCCGGGACGGTGACGTGTGGATGCGCGAGAACCGGATCCTGCGCCGGATCGCGCGGCCGGACGGCACCGTGCTCGTGGACGAGCAGGTCGCCCACAACCGGGGCCGGGTCCTGTACGAGCCGAGCGAGGAGCAGGCGTCGTGTGGCGAGCCGTCGGCAAGGCCGCCCTCCTGACGGTCGCGGGAAGCCTGCCCGGCGGGCCTCATGCCTACCGGATCGTCACCCGCGAGTGGATGGGCACGCAGCGCACGCACGTCGACAAGCTCGCCCGCGTCTGGCCCGGGTACGTCGACGTCTGGCGCTCACTGCTGGACCTGGAGGGCGCGGACGCGTGGATCTACCAGGGCGGGTGGACCCCGTTCCCGTCCTTCGCGAGCCACCTGGTCACCGGGAAGGCCGGTGTGGTGACGAACCGAGACGCGAGGATCGTGAACCGCTATCTCGTGCCGGCCCTCGACGGGGCCCTCGCCTGCCCCTTGCCCGACCTACCGGATCTCCCGGCGCGTCGCGCGCAGCTCGAAACTCTCCGGGGGTCGCCGAGCGCCCTCACCGCCGTCGAGAGGATCGGGGGACGCGTCGTCGAGGTGGCCGCCGACGGCCGCATCCCGCTACCGGATGCTTCCGTGGACCTGTGCCATTCCGGCGGCGTGCTGGAACACCACCGCCCGCGCGAGCTCCGCATCCTCCTGGAGGAGTGCCGCCGGATCCTGCGGCCCGGTGCGGTGATGTCCCACGTCGTGGACCATCGCGACCATCTCCACCACGCCGATCCGTCGTGGCCGTTCCTCAACCACCTGCGGTTTGGCCGGGCGTCCTACCACGCGCTGTTCGGGCATCCGCTCGCGTACCACAACCGCCTGCTGCCCTCCCAGATCGCCGACCTGCTCGAGCGCGCTGGGTTCGAGCGCATCGCGATGCGCCGCATGGTGCTGCCGTCTCACCGCTACGTGGAGACGGAGCGCGAGGCGCAGGAGGGCGAACCGGGCATCGACCGCGCCCGCCTCGCGGCGCCGTTCCGAGCGGCCTCCGACGCCGACCTGCGCACGGCGGCGGCTCACTACCTGTTCCGGAAGCCGTGAGCGCCGCGCGACGACGGATCAGGCGTCGGCCGGCTCGGTTGCCTTCTCGGCGGCGACCTTGCGGGCTTCGAAGAGGAGCGCGTCCACGAGCTCGGCCTCGGGGACCTTCGCCACGACCTGGCCCTGGCGGACGATGAAGCCGAGACCGTTGCCCGCGGCGATGCCGACGTCGGCCTCGCGCGCCTCGCCGGGGCCGTTCACGACACACCCCATCACGGCGACGCGCATCGGCACGGTGAACCGCTCGCGTTCGATCGCCTCGTTCACCTTACGGGTGAGCTCGAGCACGTTGACCTCGGCGCGGCCGCACGAGGGGCACGCGACCAGGTCCAGCCCGCGCTTGCGCAGCCCGAGCGACCCCAGGATCCACGTGCCGACCTTGACCTCCTCGACCGGGTCGTCGGTGAGGCTGACGCGGATCGTGTCGCCGATCCCCTCGGCGAGGAGCGCGCCGATGCCGACCGCGCTCTTCACACCGCCCATCGGCATCGGGCCGGCCTCCGTCACGCCGAGGTGGAGCGGGTAGTCGCACTTCTCGGCGAGCATCCGGTAGGCCTGGATCATCGTCGCGGCGCTCGAGTGCTTCACGCTGATCTTGATGTCGAAGAAGTCCTCGTCCTCGAGGATCCGCGCTTCGTTCAGCGCGCTCTCGACGAGCGCTTCGGGCGTCGGCGAGCCGTAGCGCTCGAGCAGATCCTTCTCGAGCGAGCCGGCGTTCACGCCGATCCTGATCGGCACCCCACGGGCCTTCGCCTCGCGCGCGATGAGCCGGACCTTGTCGTGGTACTTGATGTTGCCGGGGTTGATCCGCAGCCCCTGGATGCCGGCCTCGAGCGCGGCCATCGCGTACTTCCATTGGAAGTGGATGTCCGCGATCACCGGAACCGTCGACTTCGCGGCGATCTCGGGGAGCGCCTCGGCGTCCTCCCAGCGCGGCACCGCCACGCGCACGATGTCGACTCCCGCGGCCACGAGCGACGCGATCTGCTGCAGCGTCGCGTCGATGTCGGCCGTCTTCGTGGTCGTCATCGACTGCAGGCGGATCGGCGCGTCGCCACCGATCGTGACGTCGCCGACCGTGACCTGCCGGGTCTTCCTCCGCTCCGCGAGCATCTCGGTTCCCAGGCTACCGGCTCACTCGCCGAACACGTGGAACAGGACCTGGCGCTCCTTCGGCTCGTCCATCTCGAACAGGATGAGTCGCTGCCACCGGCCGAGCGCCGGCTCGCCCGCCACCACGGGGATCGCGTGGGAGCTCGCCGACAACAGCATCGACTTCACGTGCGAGTGCCCGTTGCGGCGCTCGTGCGATTCCTCGAGGTTCTGCGTCCGCCGGTCGAGATCGTCGTGCGCGTAGTAGGTGTCCTCGGGTACGAGGTGCTGCATCCGCGACCGGAAGTCCTGCATCGCGCCGTCCTCCCACTCGTTGATGAGCAGGGCGCACGTCGTGTGCGCGCAGAAGACGATCGCGGCTCCGTCGGTGACGCCCGAGTCCTTGATCGCGCGCTGGAGCTCCTCGGTGAGGTCGAGGTAGGCGTAGCGCTGCGGCGCGGCGACCTCGACCGTGGTGGTGACCGACCTCACGGTTCCCTCCTTGTCGTTGCGGCCGCGGGTGCGACCGGTAGCTCGAACGTGAACACGCTTCCGACCCCCGGGCTGCTCTCCGCCCAGATGCGGCCGCCGTGGGCCTCGACGACCGAGCGCGCGATCGCGAGGCCGATACCGGTCCCGCCGTCCTTCTGCGATCGCGCGGGGTCGACACGGTAGAAGCGCTCGAACAGCCGCGGCAGGTGCTCGGCCGCGATGCCGGGGCCGGTGTCGGCGACGTGCACGTCGACCGCACCGTTGTGACGGTCGGCCGTCACCGTCACGCGCCCGCCAGAGGGCGTGAAGCGCACGGCGTTGTCGAGCAGGTTGAACAGGACCTGGTGGATCCGCTCGCGGTCCGCGAAGACGGCCGGCAGATCCGCGGGCATCGCGCGCTCGAGTGCCACACCGCGGTCGGCCCGGGCCACCTCGATCTCCGAAACGACCTCCGAGACGAGCGGACCGAGATAGACCTCCTCGCGCCGCAGCGGCACGTCGCCCGACTCGATCCGCGAGAGCTCGAGCAGCTGGTCGACGAGACGCCCGAGCCGCTCGGACTGCGCGAGCATGACCTGCAGGGTGTCGGGGTCGGGTTGCTCCACACCGTCGAGGAGGTTCTCCAGGTGCGCGCGGAGCGCCGAGATCGGCGTCTTCAGCTCATGGCTGACGTTCGCGACGAGGTCGCGGCGGAGGCCTTCCAGCTGGTCGAGCTCGGCGCTCATGCGGTTGAAGGCCTGCGCGAGCTGTCCGACCTCGTCGACCGAGGCCGTGACGACGCGCTGGGCGTAGTCGCCGCGCTCCATGCGCCGGGCGGCCTGTGCCATGTCTCGCAGCGGCTGCGTCATCCCCCGCGCGACCCACCGGGCGATGAGGAGCGCGAGCCCGGCGCCGAGCGCCCCCGCGAGCAGCAGCTCCCACCAGTGCTCGCGGATCGCGAACACATGGAACACGATGCCGAGGAGCAGGTAGACGAGCAGGATCGTCATCCCGACCGCGAACACGATCACCGAACCGAGCTTCGCCCGGATCGTCGGCAGCTTCTGCAGCAGCTTCATCGCCCGGCCGCCTCGTCCTCACGGAACGCGTAGCCGACGCCGTGCACGGTCCGGATGAACCGCGGCTCGTTGCCGTCCTCCCGAAGCTTGCGCCGGATCCGCGCGACGTGCGAGTCCACCACGCGTCCGCCCGCGTAGTCGCGGTATCCCCAGACGCGGTCCATCAGCTGCTCGCGCGTGAACACCACGCCGGGCTCGCGCGCGAGGGTGAGCAGGATCTCGAACTCGAGCGGCGTGAGGGGGATCTCCTCGCCGTCGACCGTGACCCGGCGCCGGCCGGCGTCGATCGTCAGCCCGCCACGCTCGAGCGGCTCTTCCGGCGAACCGGACTCCGCCGCGGCGACGCGCTCGACCCGGCGCAAGATCGCGCGGACCCGCACCGCGAGCTCGCGCAGGCTGAAGGGTTTCGTGAGGTAGTCGTCGGCACCGACGGCGAACCCGGCGACCTTGTCGGCCTCCTCGGTGCGCGCCGTCAGCATCAGGACCGGGACCCACCGGTCGTGCTGGATGCGCTTGCAGACCTCCAGGCCGTCCATCCCGGGCAGCATGAGGTCGAGCACGACGAGGTCTGGGTGCGCTCGGTCGCAGACCGCGATCGCCTCGGGCCCGTCGCCCGCCACGAGGACCTCGTACCCCTCGCTCTGCAGTCGGGCGCGGACGGCTTCGGCGATCGCCTCCTCGTCGTCCACGACCAGCACGGTCTGCTGGCTCACGTTCCCCATCGTATCCGCAGGTCGTTGCCCCTCTCCGGGCAGGGTGTTGAGAAGTTGTGGCGGTGCGCTACGGCGTGAGGCTGATCGGCTTCACGATGTCCAGGTAGATGATCGAGACCGTGAACACGATGAAGAACGCGGCCACCGCGACCGAGACCGGCACCACCTTGCGCATGTCGACGCTCTTGCCGCGGACCTTCTCGATCGCGAGCACGGCGACGTGGCCGCCGTCGAACGGCGGCAGCGGCAGCAGGTTCAGGAACCCGATGAACACGTTCACGATCGCGAACAGGTAGATGAGATCTCCGGCATCGCCGCCCGAGGCCGTCTGGCTCGCGAGCTGCCCGATGCCGACGACGCTCGCCGGATCCGTATCCGCGCGCGGCGTGTCGGTGAACAGGAGCCGGAACACGCGGCCGATGCCCTCGGGCCCGAAGATCCGGCTGACGTTGCGGACCGTGTCGCCCAGCGAGGACCACACGAGCCTCGCGCCGCCGGTGATGGATCCGATCGGGCTCGTCTCCTCCCGAGCCCAGCCGAGGATCACGCCGATCCGCCCGACCTGCCTGCCCTCGACGGTCGCGAGCACCGGGGCGAGCGTCACGTCGAACCGCTCGCCGTCGCGCTCGATGACGAACGGCACGGGCTCGCCGACGTGGTTCCGCGTGAAGGCAACGAGCTGCGCGTCCGTCGGATCCTCGATGCCGCCGATGACGACGATGCGGTCGCCTGCTTGGAGCCCCGCGGTCGCCGCGGGCGACGCCACGCCCCCGAGCGTCGGCGCCACGTCCGCGATGAGCGGACTGCTCGCGACCGGTTGACCGACGAACCCGAGCCACAGCGCGAAGAGCAGGAACGCCAGCACGAAGTGGGTGCTCGGGCCGGCCACGATCACGAGCACGCGCTGCCAGATCGGTTTGGATCCGAAGGTGCGAGGCAGGTCCTCGGGCGGAACCTCCTCGTACGGGTTCATCCCGGCGATCTTCACGTAGCCCCCCGCCGGGATCCACTTCACGCCGTACTCGGTCTCACCGCGGCGGGTGGACCAGATGCGCGGACCGAAGCCGACGAAGAACTCCGTCACCTTGATCCCGAACGCCTTCGCCACGCCGAAGTGCGCGAGCTCGTGCACGACGATCACCGCGACGAGGGCGACGAAGAACCCGACGGTACCAACGGTGCCGGCCATCAGCGCGTCCCGGTCAACGAGCCTCGATGGTCTCCGCGGCGCGCCTGCGGGCCCATGCGTCCGCCCGCTCGAGGCTCACGACCGAGACCACCGACGAGGGCACCTCGTGCTCGTCGACGACCGCCGTGACGACCTCGACGATGCGCGTGAGCGGGATCTTGCCCTCGAGGAACGCCATGACCGCGACCTCGTTGGCCGCGCTCATGACCGCGGGGAAGGTGAGTCCGAGCTCGCCGACGCGGTAGGCCAGGTCGATCGCCGGGAAGGCCTCGCGGTCCACCGGCTCGAAGGTGAGATTGCGCTCGGTGAGCGGCACGGGCTCGACGCCGTTCGGCAGCCGCTCCGGCCAGCCGAGCGCGAGTTGGATCGGGAGCTTCATGTCCGGCACCGCGAGCTGTGCGGTCATCGAGCCGTCCCGGAACTCGGCGATCGCGTGCACGATGCCCTCCGGATGGATCACGACGTGGATCTGCGAGTAGTCGATGCCGAACAGGTAGTGCGCCTCGATCACCTCGAGGCCCTTGTTCATCAGCGTGGCGGAGTCAATCGTGATCTTCGGGCCCATGACCCACACCGGGTGGGCGAGCGCCTCCTTCACGGAGGCCTTCGCGAGCTCGGCGTGCGTCCACCCGCGGAAGGGACCGCCCGAGCCGGTGAGCACGACGCGCTTCACGTCGTCGCGCCGCTCCCCGCGCAGGCACTGCGCGAGCGCCGCGTGCTCGGAGTCCACGGGGATCAGTCGCTCGGGCTCGCCCTTGATGAGATCGAGCACCAGCTCGCCGCCGACGACGAGGCTCTCCTTGTTCGCGAGGGCGAGCGTCTTGCCGGCCTGGAGGGCCGCGAGCGTCGGCGCGAGGCCCGCCGAGCCGACGAGCGCGTTCAGCACCATGTCGGCCTCGGTGTCCCGGGCGAGCATCTCCGCGGCCTCGGGACCGACGAGGATCTCGACGCCCCGGATGCCCGCGAGGCGCTCCTTCAGATCGGTCGCGGCGTCCTCGTTCGCGATCGCGACGTAGGGCGGCAGGAACTCCCGGATCTGGCCGATGAGCAGTTCCTGGTTCGTTCCGGCGGAGAGCCCGACGACCTTGAACCGGTCCGGGTTCCGCCGGACGACGTCCAGGGCCTGCGTCCCGACCGATCCCGTCGACCCGAGGATGACGAGCGTGCGCATGCCAGGAAGAGTACCCCGGCTCTCGGGGAAACCGCTCAACGGCGAGGCGGAGGGCTCAGGACAGGATCAGACGCAGGTACAGGAGCGCGGCCGGCGCGACGAACAGCATCGCGTCGATCCGGTCCAGGACCCCGCCGTGGCCCGGCAGGATGCTGCCCATGTCCTTGATCCCGAGATCCCGCTTCACGAGCGACTCGGCGAGGTCCCCGAGCGGCGCGAACAGCGCGACGACGACCGCCAGGCCGACGGCCCTCGGGATGGTGTCGAGCAGGCTCACGCTCGGCGCCACGACGCCGACCGCGACCGCCACGACCACGAGCGTGGCGCCGATGGCACCTTCCCAGGACTTCTTCGGCGAGACGTTGGGCGACAGCGGCCGGCTCCCCCAGAAGTAGCCGACGGCGAATGCCGAGGCGTCGTAGGCGACCGTGAGGCCGAGGATCGCGAGGACGAGACCCCGGCCGTCGGTGAAGGGCAGCACGGTGAGCAGGTAGCCGGCGAACATCGGGATCCAGACGATGCCGAGCACCGTGAGCCCGATGTTCGAGATCACGTTGCGCCGGTGCTGCGCCGGGACGGTCATGTACCAAAGGAACGACGCGATTACGCCGAGGGCGGTGACCGCGAGCATCGCGGACTCGCCCCGGTAGTAGCCGGCCGCGAGCACGAGTCCACCCGACACGAGGCCGAGCGCCGTCGCCGGCTGGTAGTGGCGCTTCTGGAGCGCGAAGTAGAACTCGCCCTGAGCGATGAGGACCACGACCCCCGCGAGGACGGCGAACGGGCCGGGGCCGATCGCGATCGCGCCGACCGCGAGCGCGGCGAGCACGATCCCGGTGAGGAACGCGAGCTGCACGTTGCGGCCGGGGCCGCGGCGCTCGGCGTCGGGTCCGACCTCGACCGTGGTCGGCTCCTGCCAGCTCGGCCCGCCGAGCCCTTCCGTGCCCACCCGGACGGTGCGCACCGGCGTCCCGAGCTCCTCGGCGAGCTCGTCCTCGCCCTGTTCGTCCGGGCCGAGGAGGTCTGCGATCGCGGCGTCGGGCTGTGTGTCGAAGCCGCCCACGGGGACCTCGAGCTCGGGCTCGACATGGACCTCGTCGCGCACCGACTCGGCGAAATGCTCCGCCGCGGCGGCGAGTTCCTCGGCCGAAGGCGTCTCCTCGATCGGCTCGTCGGCGACCACGATGTCCTCGAGCGCCCCCTCGCCCTCCTCGGCGATCTCGTCCGGCCCAGGCAGACCGACGGACGCCTCGGACGGGGCCGAGGGCTCGGAGGGGGTGGCCTCCCCCACCACGACCTCCTCCTGCTCCTCCTCCTCCGCGAACAGGAAGGCCTCGATGCCGCCCTCCTCCTCATCCTCCTCGGACGCGGAGGTCCATGCAGCCGGCGCCGGCTCCTGCTCGAACAGCTCCTCGGAGACCGCCGGCGCCTCCGCGGCGAAGACGTCCTCCCCGAAGACCTCGGTGGTCTCGGCCTCCGGCGCCGAGGGCTCCGAGGGCTCCGGTGGCACGGGGGGCTCGGGCTCGCCAGCCGGGGGTTCGGGCGTCGGCGGCGTCGGCGCGGGCGCGCCGGACTCCGCCCAGTCCACGTCCTGGATGGGAGCGAAGAACTTGTCCAGGTCCTCGAACAGGTCCTCGCGGTCTTCGCGGTCCTCGCCCTCGGTCACCTAGATCTCCTTGAGCTCCTGCTCCTTGTGGGCGACGACCTCGTCGATCAGCGCCACGTGCTTGTCGGTGAGCTTCTGGAGCTCCTTCTCCGACCGGACGAGGTCATCTTCCGAGATGGCGCCCTCGCGCTCAAGCTTCTCGAGCCCATCCTTGGAGTGACGGCGGATGTTCCGAACGGCAACCCGGGCTTCCTCACCACGGTGATGCACGACCTTGATGAGCTCCTTGCGGCGCTCCTCGGTGAGCGGCGGGAAGTTCAGGCGGATGACCTGTCCGTCGTTCGAAGGGGTGATACCGATGTCGCTCGCCTGGATCGCCTTCTCCATCGTGGAGATGGCATTCTTGTCGAACGGCTGGATCACGAGCGTGCGCGGCTCGGGGACCGAGAACGAGGCCAGCTGCTGGATGGGCACCTGCGTACCGTAGTAGTCCACGGAGAGACGCGACAGCAGCGCCGGCGTCGCTCGTCCGGTGCGGACCCCCGCGAGCTCATCCTTCAGGACGACGACCGCCTTGTCCATCTTGTCGGCGGCGTCGACGAGCGCTCCCTCGATGGTCACCTCACACCTCCGTGGACGAGCGTCCCGATCGGCTCACCGGAGACCGCCCGTCGGATGTTCCCCTCCTGCCGGAAATCGAACACGATGATCGGCAGCTTGTTCTCCATGCACAGGCTGATCGCCGTCGCGTCCATCACCTGGTAGCCCTCGCGCAGGACATCGAGGTACTCGATCGATTCGTACCGCGTGGCCGAAGGGTCCAGGTGCGGGTCGGCCGTGTACACGCCGTCCACCTTCGTGCCCTTCAAGATGGCCTGGGCTCCGATCTCGAGCGCGCGCTGGGCGGCCGTCGTGTCGGTCGAGAAGAACGGGGCCCCGATCCCGGCGGCGAAGATGACGATGCGCCCCTTCTCGAGGTGCCGGATCGCGCGGAGCGGGATGTACGGCTCGGCGATCTGCGCCATGTGGATCGCGGTCTGCACGCGGGTCGGCACATCGATCTTCTCAAGCGCGTCCTGCAGCGCAAGGGCGTTCATCACCGTGGCGAGCATGCCCATGTAGTCGGCACGCGCTCGATCCATGCCCGGCGCCTGCCGGCCGCGGAAGATGTTGCCCCCTCCCACGACGATCGCCGTCTGCACGCCGAGATCCACGACGTCCGAGAGCTCCTGCGCGAGCAGTGCGGTCGCCTGGGTCGAGATGCCGTACCCCGTGTCCGCCGGCGCGAAGGCGTCGCCGGAGAGCTTCAGGAGGACCCGGTGGTAGAGGGGCCGGGCCGCCTGCTCCGCCGCCTGCTCGCCGTCACCCATGCGCGCTCTAGCCTAGCCCACTTCCTCGCCCAGCTTGTACCGGGCGAACCGACGGACGGCAACCTTCTCGCCGACCTTGGCGGCCATCTCGTCGAGGAGCTGCTGGATCGTCTTCTCGTCGTCCTTCACATACTTCTGGTCCAGCAGGACCGTCTGCTCGTAGAAGGCCTTCATCTTGCCCTCGACGATGTTGGGGACGACGTTGTCCGGCTTGCCCATCTCCTTGGCCTGCGCCTCGTAGACGCGGCGCTCGCCCTCGACGACGTCGGCGGGGATCTCCTCGCGCGTGACGTACCGCGGGGCCGACGGGCTCGCGATGTGCAGCGCGATGTCCTTCACGAGCTGGCGGTACTCGGGCGTGTTCGCGACGAAGTCCGTCTCGCAGTTCACCTCGACGAGCACGCCGACCGTGTTGTTGAAGTGGATGTAGGAGTCGATGAGGCCCTGGTTGGCCGCGCGATCGGCGCGCTTGGCGGCCGAGGCGATGCCCTTCAGTCGCAGGAGCTCGAAGGCCTTGTCCATGTCGCCCTCGGCGTCCTGCAGGGCCTTCTTGCAGTCCATCATCCCGACCCCGGACATCTCCCGAAGTTCCTTGACCTGCCCTGCGCTGATCTCGGCCATGGAACGTCAGCTCTCTTCCTGCGGAGCGTCGGGGGCCGGCTCGACCACGGTCGCTTCAGGAGCGACTTCGGGCGTCGGGTCGACGGCGGCCGAGGCCGGGATCGGCTCGGGCTCGGGGGCGGTCACGACGACCGGCTCGGGCTCGGGCGTCGGGATCGGTGCGACGGCCGGCTCGGGCTCGGGCTCGATCTCCGGGCCGGTTGCCCGGGTGACCACGGCCTCGCGGCCCTCCTGGCGGCCCTCGGCGAGCGCGTCGGCGATGATCCTGGTCACGAGCGACACCGAGCGGATCGCGTCGTCGTTGCCGGGGATCACGTAGTCGACCTCGTCCGGGTCGCAGTTCGTGTCCACGATCGCGATGACCGGCATGTTGAGCTTGCGCGCCTCGCCGACCGCGATGTGCTCCTTCTTCGTGTCGATCACGAAGATGGCATCGGGCAGCCGCTCGAGCGCCTGCATCCCGCCGAGGTTGCGGTCGAGCTTGTCGGCCTCGTGCCGCAGGCGGATCGCCTCCTTCTTCGGCAGGTAGTCGAAGGCGCCCGTGCGCTCCATCTCGCGGAGCTCGCGCAGGCGGATCAGCCGGCGCGAGACCGTCTGGAAGTTCGTGAGCATGCCGCCCAGCCAGCGCGTCGTGACGTACGGCATGCCGACGCGGATCGCGTTGTCCGAGATGACCTCTTGCGCTTGCTTCTTCGTGCCCACGAACAGGACGATGCCGTTGCGGCGGCCGAGGTCCCTGGCGAACGCGTGCGCTTCCACGAGGCCGGTGAGGGTCTTCTCGAGGTCGATGATGTAGATGCCGGAGCGTTCCCCGTACAGGTACCGACCCATCTTCGGGTTCCAGCGCCTCGTCTGGTGCCCGAAGTGGACGCCTGCCTCGAGGAGCTCCCGCCTGGTGACGACAGGCACGGTGCTTCCTCCTTCCGGTTGTCCCTCCGCCCGGTTCGTCCCGTCCCCGGCTCGGCCTCGCGGCCAAGACCCCGGTTGGATCGGTCCCCGGGCGTGTGTGCTCGGCGCTCTCACGCCGGCGGCGGGCAGTCTAGCAGCGGCGATGCGACGGCGGCCCTGCCTACCGTCGGCGCATCTTCACCGGCTGATCGGGGATCTCGTCCTCGATCGACAGCACGCGGAACGCGAACGCGGCCAGGAACGCGAGGTGGACGAAGGTGCACACGAGCGCGTAGATCCACATCGCGACCGTCGGGTTCACGCCGAGGAGCGAGCCTCCGGGCGCGAGTGCGACCAGGATCGGCAGCGTGAGGAAGATGTAGAGCATGCTCATGAGCAGGTGCCGGCTCCCGGGCAGCATCGCCGCGCGGGCACCCCGACGGACGATGTCGTAGAAGGGTCGCTCGGGCTCCCGCACCGCGAGGATCGGCGCGAAGACGAACAGGAACAGCGCCGCCACCAGCGTGAGCACGGAGGCCAGGAACCCGAGTCCGGCCCCCAGCAGCGGGAGGACTATGCTGCCCCCCACCATCATCGCGAGCGTGAGCAGGTTGACCGCGACCGCGACGGGGATCGCTCGGACACCGCGCGCGAGCGCCTCGCCGAGCGTGCCCTCGCCCTCGTAGATGCGCACGACGAGCGCGGTGAGCAGCGCGAGCACGACCGCGCGCACGAGCAGGAACGCGGTTGCCGAGATGAACCCCTGGGGTCCGAACCCGTACATCGTCACCCCGTTCAGGGCGTCGAAGTAGGTGCTGATCGGCGGGAGAGCGAGGAGATTCACCAGGCGCGCGGGCGGTCCCGCCAGCCCGAGAGCGACCAGGGCCACCCACATCACCAGCAGCAGGACGGATGCGGTGAGGAGCACGACGGCCGAGGAGCCGACCGTGGCGAACCCGCGGCCGAGCGACTTCCAGATCGTCGGCCACGATGAGTCCCCCGTGGGTCGAGACAGCCAGCCGAGGATGCCGGGGGCCCCGGCCCGAGCCGGTGCCTCGGCGGTCTTCGAGGCCTTCGCCGCCCTCGCGGCGGCCGACGCCGGCATCACGGGGGCGGAGCGGTAGCCCGTCGGCTTCTTCCGGCGCTTGCTCGTCACGGCGCTTCCTCGTCGTCGGAGTCCTCATCGGTGAGGTCGTCGCCGCCGGGCTCGCGCCAGAACGCCGGCCCGAGGCGCGCGCGCAGGAGCCGGAACGGAACGAAGATGGCGACCGCGGCGACGACGAAGGCGATGGCGAAGTTGCCGAACAGCCGACCGGCGTCCATCACGGTGGGCGACGGCACGCGCACGAGCGTGCCCTCCGGGTCGTGCTCGAACGCGATGAGCCCGGCCTCCTTGCCGCCCTTGACCGCGACGACCACGTCGCGCGCGAGGGCGATCGTGCCGATCAGTCCCGGTGTCGCCGCGCTCTCCCACACCAGGTCGCCGGTCTCCACGTCGAGCGCGACCAGCCGCCCGTCGTTCAGCCCGACGAGCGCGAACGAGCCCGTCACCACCGGCGAGCTCCGCACGATGAGGTCATTCAGCTGGTGCTGCCACGTGCGCGCGCCATCGGTCGGGTCGATGCGGTAGACGCCGCCGGAGGCGTCCGCGATGAACACCCCGTTCGGGGCGAGTGCCGGCGCGCTCACCGGCGAGAAGAGCGTGAGGGAGAGCGCGGTGAAGCGGACCTCCCCGTCCCCGGCGGACAGGCCGCGCACCAGGCGGTCCGCGGCCCCGAACTCCACGGCTCCGCCGCCCGCGGCGGCGGCGGAGACGGCGACCGCGCCGGCCTGCGGGGAGAACTCCCACGCGCGCCCGCCGGTCGCCTCGTCGAGCGCGAGGACCTGCGCCTTCTGGCCGTCGGCGTCGCGCGCGACGACGTAGACCTGGCCGTCCGCAGCCGCCGGCGGGGACTCCACGCGGCCGACCGCCTCGGCCGTCCACGCCACGGCGCCGGTCCCGAGCTCCACCGCCGACACCGTTCCGTCGTCGTCGGCGACGAATGCTCGATCGCCGTCGATCGTGACGCCGCTCCGGCTCACGGCCCCGAGCGGGGTGCGCCACAGCTCCGAGTGGTCGGCGAGGTCGATCGCGACGAGCTCCGAAACCGCCGCGCCGGCGGGCTCGGCACCGGGGCTGGGCGAGACGCTCGCCGATGGGGACGAGGTCGGGCTCGCACTTGGGGTGGACGAGGCGTCTGCGTCGTCCTCGGCGCCCCGGGGTCCGTCGATGAAGACGAGCACCTGCCGCTCGCCCGCGAGACCGGCGGCCGGCATGCTGAGGAGCCCGCCGTTCCTCGGCACCTGCCAGGCGACGTCCCCGGTCCGCAGGTCGAGCGCGTAGACCGCGTCGATGCCGACCGAGATCGCCAGGCCTCCAGCGACGACCGCCCCGGAGAGCGCACCGTCGGCGGGAGTGAACCGCCACAGCTCGCGATACGGGGGCACCGGCGCCTGTACGGCCACGCCGGCATGCCCCGGGCCGCCCTGGAACTGCGGCCACTCGAGATCACCGCCCTCCTGCGCGAGCGCCGGCCACGCCCCGAGGCACGCGAGCACCAGCGCCGCGAGCGCGGCGCGGCAGATCGGGCGGACGGGGTGAGAGCGCAGGCGGGCCATCCTCGGTCGGGGGCGCCCATCCTAGCGCCGGCGCAGCGACCTCGACCGGCGACCGCGGGTCGCGTCGAGACGCGGGAACAGCGGTTCGAGGTGCGCCCCGGCGCGTCAGGCTCCGCCGGGCGAAGGCGCGGGAACCGCCAGCTCCGGGGCGAGATGGATGAGGCCTGCGACCGGCGCGGGGCCGAGCAGGTCGAGCGGGTCCAGGTAGGCTCCGTCGAGCTTCACCCCGAAGTGCAGGTGGGGAGCCGTCGAGCCCGGATGTCCGAGACCCGTGAGCCCGATCCGCGCTCCCAGCGGGACGACGTCGCCCTTGCGGACCAGGATGGCCGAGAGCCACGAGTACGTGCTCGAGAGGCCGCCCCCGTGATCCAGCGTGACGAAGAGCTGCCCCCCGACCTTGCCGGCGAAGCTCACCTCGCCGGCCTCGGGCGCCGAGATGGTGGTCCCCACAGCGGCCGCGATGTCGATCCCACGGTGGCCCGAGCCGTAGGGGTTCTCGGGCGGGTCGTAGTCGCGGATGACCGGACCGACGACCGGCCACGCCCACGCTTGCACCACCGGTGCCCCGACGGATGCGGACACGCGACCGGGCGCCGCCAGGCCGAGCACGAGGGGGAGGACCAGGCTCCACGATCGCAGCACCGGACCTCCTTGGCCGAACGCGTCGACGCTACGCCGGACGAGGCCCGGGCGCTGTGAACAAGGTCACACCCGACGGGTTGTCACTCGACCTCGACGAGCGTCACTCGACCTCGACGAGCTGGAGGCGGAGCTGGCCGACCGCTTTCGTGTGGATCTGGCAGACGCGGGACTCCGTCACGCCCAGGATGTCGCCGATCTCGGCGAGGGTGAGGCCCTCGAAGTAGTAGAGGGTGACGACGATCTTCTCGCGCTCGGACAGCGAGTTGATCGCGGCGGCGAGGAGTCCCCTCGTCTCCTGGCCCTCCAGCCCGGTCGTCGGATCGACGCTCCGGTCGGCCAGGGTGTCCATGAGCGACACGTGCTCGCCGCGGTCGCTGCCGACCGCGAGCAGCTCGTCGAGCGCGAGCACGGACACGAAGGAGATCTGGTTGATGACGTCGTGGAGCTCGGGGAGCGAGACGCCGAGTCGGCCGGCGACCTCCTTCTCGCTAGGCGCGCGCTTCAGCATCGCCTCCAGGTCCGCGTACGCCTTCTCGATCTCGCGAGCCTTGAAGCGCACCGAACGCGGGACCCAGTCCATCGCGCGGAGCTCGTCGATGATCGCGCCCTTGATACGAGGGATGGCGTACGTCTCGAACTTGTTGCCCCGCGCCGGCTCGAACTTCTCGAGGGCGTCGATCAGCCCGAACATCCCGTAGGAGACGAGATCGGCCTGATCGACGCTCGCCGGCAGTCCGGTGGCAACGCGGCTCGCGACGTACTTCACGAGCGGCGCGTAGTGCAGGATCAGCCGCTCGCGCATCCCGGCGTCGGCCGTGCTCTTGAAGGCGTCCCACAGCTCGGCGAGCTCCGCGGCGGCGGCTTCGGCCTCGGGCGTGAGCGGTGGCTTCGCGGGCTTGAGGGTCTTGCGGCCCTTCGCGGGCTCCTCGGGCTTCGCCTTGGCCTTCGGCGCAGCCTTCGCCGCGGGCTTGCGCTCGGTCGTCTTCGCGGCGCGTGGCATCAGGCCCTCGGGTGGCTCTGCTTGTAGGCCTCGAACAGGCGTGTGCGCGAGACGTGCGTGTACCGCTGTGTGGTCGCCACGCTCGCGTGGCCGAGCAGCTCCTGGACGGCCCTGATGTCGGCTCCTCCCTCGAGCAGGTGCGTCGCGAACGAGTGCCGGAGCGTGTGCGGCGTGACGTGCCGCCCCGACGGCATCTGCGCTCCGTATCGTGCCACAAGGCGGCGGATGTCGCGTGTTCCGATGGGGTTTCCCCTTCGGTTGAAGAACATCGCCACCGAGCCCTTCTCGGACATCTCGGCGCGAGCCAGCGCGAGGTACGCCTCCGCGGCCACGCACGCCGGCTCGGACATCGGGACCTCGCGCTCCTTGGAGCCCTTGCCGAGCACCATGACGCGGCCGCGGGCGAGGTCGACGCGGTCGACGGTGAGGCCGGCGACCTCGGCCACGCGGAGCCCCGAGCCGTACATGAGCTCGAGGATCGCCCGGTCGCGGAGGGCCACCGCCGACCCGGCCGGGTCGGCGTCCTCGGGTGCCGTCGGCGCCTCAACGAGCTCGGCGGCCTCGCGGACGCGAAGGACCGTCGGCAGGCGATTCACGACCTTCGGCCGGCCGAGGAGCGCCGCCGGGTCACGAGGGACGAGACGCCGTCCGGTGGCCCAGCGGTAGAAGGTGTGGATGGCCCCGACCCGGCGCGCGATCGAGGAGCGCGCGTACCCGAGGGTCGCCTGCTGCGCGAGGAACCGCCGCAGCTCGGGGTACGTCGCGGCGACGAGGCTCCGCCGCTGCCGCGAGAGGAACACCGCGAGCTGCGTGAGGTCGCGCCGGTACGCCGCGACCGTGTGCTCGGACAGGCGGCGCTCGAACGCCAGGTGGTCGGCGAACTCGGCGATGAGCCGCTCGTCATCCGTTCGGGGAAGTTCCTCGCGGGCCGGCATCGTCCTCGGGGTGTCGGGGGGCGGCCTCCTTGTACCAACCGGACGGGTCCGGTTCAAGCTCCCGCGCGCAGGCTCGGGACCCGGTCGGCGGGGCGTACCATGCGCGGATGGTTCCCGGGTTCGACCTCGAGGCGTTCGTGACCCCGGGGCTCGGCGACAGCAGCTACCTGCTCGCGTCGGCAGGAGAAGCGGTGCTCATCGACCCGCAGCGCGACGCGGCTCGGATGCTCGCCGCCGCCGAGGCACGAGGTGCCCGCGTGCGGTTCGTGCTCGAGACGCACGTCCACAACGACTACGTCTCCGGCGCCGCCGAGGTGCGCGCGGTGACCGGCGCCGAGATCGTCGGCCCCGCCCGCGCCGGCTACGCGTTCGCGTTCCGCGGTGTTGAGGACGGCGACGAGCTCGAGGTCGGTGAGCTCCGGCTCGTGGCCCTCGCGACGCCGGGGCACACCCCCGAGCACACCTCGTACGTGGTGCGCTCGCCCGGCGCCGACGCGCCGGTGGCGGTGTTCTCGGGCGGCAGCCTCATCGTGGGGAGCGCCGGACGCACCGACCTGCTCGGCGACGAGCTGGCCGAGGAGCTCGCACGGGCCCAGCACGGCACCATGGCGCGTCTCGCCTCGATGCCCGACGCGACGCTCCTGCTCCCGACCCACGGCGCCGGGAGCTTCTGCGCGACCGGCTCACCGGACGAGGAGCGGACCTCGACGATCGGCCGCGAGCGCAGGACGGATCCAGCGCTCGCCTCGCCCGACGAGGCGACGTTCGTACGCGAGCAGCTCGCGAGCCTGGGTGCCTTCCCGGCGTACTACGCGCACATGGCGCCGATCAACCGCGCCGGGCCTCGGGTGCTCGGCGGCGCGCCGGCCGCCCCGCCGCTCGGCCCCGACGAGGTCGCTCGGCTGCTCGAGACGGGCGTGCGGCTCGTGGACGGCCGCGGCGGCGAGGCCTTCGCCGCGGCGCACGTGCCCGGTTCGCTCAACGTGCGGCTCGAGGACTCCTTCGCGAGCTATGTCGGCTGGCTCCTGCCGTTCGACGCGCCGCTGGTCGTCGTCGCCGAGGACGCCGCCGAGCGCGCCGAGGCGCAGGTCCAGCTCTTCCGCATCGGGTTCGAGCACCTGCTCGGGTTCCTCGACGGCGGCGTGGACGCCTGGGGTGCCTCCGGGCGCGTGCTCGCCTCGTACCCCGTCGCGACGGTCGCCGACCTGCTCGCCGAGGTCGAGCGCGGCGGCACGCACATCCTCGATGTCCGCGAGGCGACGGAGTGGGAGGAGGGCCACCTGCCCGGGAGCCGGCACTGCTTCGTCGGCGACCTGCCCGCCCGGCTCCCGGAGCTCGCGCGCACCGCGAGCCGGGGCGAGATCCTCGTGACGTGCGCGAGCGGCCATCGCTCGGCGATGGCGGCGAGCCTGCTCGACGCGGCCGGCGTCCCCGTGCGCCTCGTGGCGCGCGAGGGCGTGCCGCCCGCGCTCCGCCGCCTGGGGTGAGTCAGCCGCCCCCGCCGGCCGGGTGGGCCGCGAGGGTCGCCTCGAACCGCCCGCCGACGCCCCGCACGAGCCCTCGCATCTCGAGCTCCATGAGCAGCGTGAGCGCGTCGGTGAGCGGGATTCCGACCTCGCGCGCGACGCGCTCGGGCAGGGTGGGGCCGGCCAGCGCCTCGATCGCCGCGTGCTGCGCCAGCGTGAGGTCCGCGGGACGCACCGGCCCGAGGCCATCGAGCCCGAGGTCGGCGAGCAGGTCCTGAACGCCGCGGATCATCGTCGCGCCATCGCGGACGAGTGCGAGCGGCACCTGCGCGAGCGCGTTGTTCACGGCGCCTGGCACCGCGTAGACCTCACGCCCGAACTCGAGCGCGTGCTCCCCGGTGATGAGCGAGCCGCTACCGTCGGCCCCCTCGACGACGACGGTCGCCCGGGAAAGCCCGGCGACGATCCGGTTCCGCGCCGGGAAGCGGAACGGTCTGGCCGGTACGCCCGGTGGGTACTCGCTCACGAGCGCTCCGCGCTCGAGGATGCGACGGATGAGGTCCCGGCTTCCCGCTGGGTACGCCTGGTCGATCCCGCAGCCGAGCACCGCGACCGTCACGCCCGAGCCCGAGCCGCTCGACGCCCTGAGGGCGCCCTCGTGCGCGGCGGCATCGATGCCGCGCGCCGCGCCACTCACCACCGTCACCCCGAGGCAGGCCAGGCCGCCCCCGATGTCGCGGGCGATCTCGCGACCGAGCTCCGTGCAGCGCCTGGCGCCGACCACAGCGACCGCCGCGACCTCCCGGGGCAGGTCGCCGCCGCGGATGAACAGCCCGAACGGCGGGTCGTGGATCGACCCGAGCTGCGAGGGGTAGTCGGGCTCGTCGCAGGTGACGAACCGCGCACCGCAGGCCTGCACCGCCGCCGCGAGGTCCTCCGGCTCGAGCAGCCCCGTGAGCCGGCGGTCCTCCTCGCTCCCGAGGCGGCCGTCGCGCACGAGCTCCAGGCAGGCCTCGGCCGTGCCGGCCTCGACAGCAGCCGCGAGCAGGCGTCGGGGGGTGAGCCCGGCGAGCGCGGACAGGACGAGCGCCGCGCCGCGGTCCTGCCGGCCGGTGGCGAAGCCCCGCGGCCACGCGGGCCACGGTTCGAACGCGCTCCTACCCGACACGCGCGAGCCCGGTCTCGGTGACGTTCATACGGTACGCGAGCGCCTCGGCGACATGGTCGGCATCGACGGACTCGACCCCGCCGAGATCGGCGATCGTGCGCGCGACCTTCAGCGCCCGGTCGAACCCACGTCCCGTGAGTCCCATCCGGTCCACCGCCTGCGCGAGGAGCTCGCGCGCCTTCGGTGTGATCCGCGCTTCCCGCCTCGCGAGCGGCCCGGGAAGCTGTGCGTTGCAGGGATACCCGAGTCCCGCGTACCTGCGGCGCTGGACCGCGCGCGCCTCCTCGACGCGCGCGCGGATCGGCGCCGAAGCCTCGCCCGGCGACTCGCCGAGCAGCTCCTGCTTCGACAGGCGCGGGACGGCGAGCTGGATGTCGATGCGGTCGAGCAACGGACCCGAGAGCTTCTGCCGGTAGGCCAGCACCCGATGCTCCGGGCAGTCGCACCGACGAGCGGGGTCGGCGTGGAAACCGCAGGGGCAGGGGTTCGCCGCCGCGATCAGCGTGAACCGGGCGGGGAACTCGACGGAGCCGGCCATGCGCGAGACCACCACCCGCCCGTCCTCGAGCGGCTGGCGGAGGCCCTCGATCGCGTCGCGTCGGAACTCCATCAGCTCGTCCAGGAACAGCACGCCGTGGTGCGCGAGCGAGACCTCGCCCGGCCGCAGGAACGCCGATCCCCCACCGAGGAGCGCCGGGAGCGAGATCGAATGATGCGGCGAGCGGAACGGACGCCGCTGGAGCAACGCGCCCTCGGCCAGGAGCCCGGCGACCGAGTGCAGCTGGGTGACCTCGAGCGCCTCCTCCCTCGACAAGGCCGGCAGGATCGTCGCGAGCCGCCGCGCGAGCATGGTCTTGCCGGCGCCGGGGGAGCCGACGAGCAGCACGTTGTGACCGCCGGCGGCGGCGATCTCGAGCGCACGGCGGGCCTGCGCCTGCCCGCGCACCTCCGCGAGGTCCACGTCGTCGCGCCCGTCGGGTGTGCTCGGGGGGGCGACCCCGGCCGGTGCCGGGCGCCACGAGCCGCGGAAGAACCCGACGGCCTCGTCGAGCGAGGACACGCCGACGACCTCGAGGCCCTCGACGAGGGCGGCCTCGGACGCGTTCTCGGCGGGTACCACCACACCGTCGAGGCCTTCGCGCGAGGCCGCCATCGCGACCGAGAGCACGCCGGGCGTCGGCACGAGCGTCCCCTTCAGCGAGAGCTCGCCGGCGAACGCGTACCGCGGCAGCCGGCTGGGCGGCACCTGCGCGGATGCGGCGAGCACGCCCATCGCGACCGGCAGGTCGAGGCCGGGTCCCTCCTTGCGCAGGTTCCCCGGCGACAGGTTGACGACGACGCGCCGGAGCGGCCACTCGAGGCCGGCGCTCTCGACGGCGGGCCGGATCCGGTCTCGCGCGTCCTGGACCGGCGCGCCGGGGAGGCCGGTCAGGATGAACGAGGGCAGCCCGCGGCCGATGTGCGCCTCGACCACGATGAGGTGCCCGCGAACCCCGACCACGCTGACACCGATGACCCGCCCGTACACGATCGCGCGACGCTAGCGCGAGGTACCGACATGGCGGCTCGGCGCGGCCTAGCCCTCTTTGAAGGTGGCGTACCAGACGCGCTCGGCGACCTCGACGAGCTCCTCGCTCACGCGGGAGAAGCGGCGGTAGAGCTCGCGCCTGCCCATGACCTCGCGCAGGTCGACGAGATCGAGCAGCGCCGACATCGCGCTGCGGTACACGCGCTCGAGCTGTCGCTGACTGCGGACGGCCGCGTCGGCGGCCTCGGTCGCGGCCTTCCCGGCTCCGTTGGGTTGATCGTCGCCGTCGAGCCCGGCGAACGCGTCGGCGAGGTGCCGAACACCGTCCGCGAGGAGCGAGGCCATCGCGAGCACGTGCTCGTCGGCCGCGATCGCCATCACCTCGGACTCGCGCACGGCGTCCTTCACGCCGTTCATCACGCCGTCCAGGCGCACCGACATCGTGTAGATGTCCTCGGCGTCGATCGGCGTGGTGTAGGCCTCGGTGAGGGCTCGTCGGAGCTCGCGCTTGCGATCGTCGGCGCGATGCTCGCACGCGCGCACGGCGTCGGCCCCGGCCGGGTCGCCGGCCGCCCAGGCCACGAGCGCCTCGACGCCGTCGATCGTCACGCGCGCCTGCTCGCGCAGCATGCCGAGCACGTCCGCCGACTCCGGCAGGAACCACGATCGTTTCTTCACGCCAGCCACCTCCAGATCGGGAGCACCGCCGCCGCGAGCAGGCCCGCGGCGGGGAGCGTCGTCACCCACGCGAGCGCGATCCCGCGGACCACCTGCCACCGGACTCTCCGGACTCTCCCCCGGCCGACGCTCGCCCCCACGACCGAGGATGACACGACCTGCGTCGTGCTGACCGGCGCGCCGAGCAACGACGCGCCGAGGATGAGCGCCGCGGAGCTCGTCTGGCTCACGAGGCCGTCGAGCGGGCGGAGCCGCACGATCCGCCGCCCGATCGTCCGCACGATGGTCCACCCGCCGAGGGCGGTGCCCGCCGTGAGGGCGACGGCGCATGCGAGCTTCACCCACACTGGCGCGTGGAGGCTTCGGCTGCTCCCGTTCGCGAGGAGCAGCGCGGCGACGATGCCGACCGACTTCTGCGCGTCGTTCGCGCCGTGCGAGAGCGCGAGCCATGCCGAGGTCACCCACTGCGCCCGGCGCACCGGGACCGCGAAGGCCGACGACGCGCGGCGCACGCCGCGTCGCGCCCCCGCTTCGATCAGCGCCGCCGCGCCGAAGCCGAGCAGCGGGGACACCGCGAGCGCGATCAGGACGCCGAGCACGCCGACCGGACGCCAGCCCTCGAGGCCGCCCCAGTGCACGGCGTCGGAACCCGCCGCGACGAGGGCCGCTCCCACGAGACCGCCGACGAGCGCGTGGCTCGAGCTCGATGGCAGCCCGCGCCGCCACGTCACGAGGTTCCACACCACGGCGCCGGTCAGCCCCGCTCCGACCACCGGCACGACGTCGGCGGGCGGCGGCAGGACGATCCTCGCGACCGTGTCCGCCACCGCGGCCCCGAGGAGCAGCGGCCCGAGCAGGTTGCACACGGAGGCCATGACGACCGCGGGGAGCGGGCGAGCGACGCGGGTCGCGACGAGGGTGGCGATCGCGTTCGCGGCGTCGTGGAACCCGTTCGTGAGCGCGAACGCGAGCGCCATCGCAACGGCGAGCACGAACGCGACGTTCACCTCGCGCACCTCATCCGCCGCGGGATGATAGGTCCTCGGAGCCGCCCGACCTCAGAAGGCGTCCTCGAAGACCTCCACGTCCGCTCCCCGAGGGCCGAGCCACACGCTCGCGACGTCGAACCTGATCGCCGGCTGCCGGGGCCGCTCGGCCGCGAGGAACGCCTCCGCGAGCTGTCGCAGCTTGCGGCGCTTCGACCACGTGACGGCCTCGAACCCACCGCCGAACGCGGCGCCCGAGCGCGCCTTCACCTCGCAGAAGACCAGCAGGCCGTCGCGTTCGATGACGAGATCGATCTCGCCGAGCGGGCACCGCCAGTTCCGGGCGACGAGCCGAAACCCACGGCGGGCATACACGCGCAGGGCGGCCTCCTCGCCCGCCCTGCCCTTCGAGGGACGCCCGTCGACCACGGCCATCCGGCGAGCCTAGGACGACCCACCGACATCGCCGCCGAGCGCTACTCGGGGAGCTGGATGTTGTCGTCCTTGCGGAGCTCCTCGACGTTCACGTCGCGACGGGTCATCACGCGGACGGACGAGACGAAGCGTGCCGGGCGGAACATGTCCCAGACCCAGGCGTCGCCGAGCTCGACCTCGAGCCAGCCGTCGGGACGCTCGTGGATCTGCACCTGGTTCGCGAGGTAGAACCGGCGCTCGGTCTCCACGACGTAGCCGAACATCGGAACGACGTCGCGGTACTCGCGGTAGAGCTCGAGCTCGCGCTCCTCCTCGAACCGCTCGATGTCATCGTCCTCGTGGTGGTTCATGTGTCCCCCTCGTCCGAGCCGTCCGGACCCACGCCCCGGAACGACAGCCGGTGGATCGGCGACGGCCCGAGCCGCTCGAGCGCCGCGAAGTGCTCCGCCGTGCCGTAGCCCCGATGGCGATCGAAGCCGTAGCCCGGGAAACGCCGATGGTACCGGTCCATCATGCGGTCTCGCGTCACCTTCGCCACGATCGACGCCGCCGCGACCGAGGCCGTGACCGCGTCGCCCTTCTTGATGGAGAGGCTCGGAACCCGGAGCCGTCGCACGGGGAACCCGTCGGAGAGCACGTAGTCGGGCTCGACGTCGAGGGCTGTGACGGCCCGACGGAGCAGCCACAGGTTCGAACGGTGGAGCCCACGGTGATCGATCCGCGAGGGCATCGCCCGGCACACCGCCATCGCGACGGCGCCCGCCACGATCCTGGCGTACGCGTCCTCGCGGGCGTTCGCCGTCAGCACCTTCGAGTCGGCGATGCCCTCGAGCGGGAAGTCCCCGGGCAGGATGACCGCGGCCGCGACCATCGGTCCCGCCAGGGCGCCGCGACCGGCCTCGTCGACGCCGGCGATGCGCGCAAAGCCCTGCTCGCGCAGGGTGCGCTCGTACCGCCCGAGATCCGTCGTTAGTGCAACCACCCGATCCGAGACGGCGGCCAGATGATGACGAACGCCTCGCCGATGACCTTACCCTGCGGGACGAAGCCGAGCCCGTACCTCGAGTCGTTCGAGTTCAGCCGGTTGTCGCCGAGGACGAACAGCTTGCCCTCGGGCACCGTCACGGGCCCGTAGTCGCGCGTGTCGACGGGCCCTCGGAGGTAGGGCTCGTCGATCTGCTCGCCGTCCACGAACAGCTTCCCGTTGCGGAGCTCGACGGTCTCCCCCGGCAGGCCGATCACGCGCTTGATGAAATCCTCGTCTGCCGGGCGCGCGAACCCGAGGCCCTCGGACAGCCAGTGGAGGAACCCGCCGATCACGCCACGATCGGGCTGGCGCCCGGGCTTGGGGTCCTCGAAGACCACGATGTCGCCGCGCCGCTGGGTGTCGAAGGCCTTCATCACGAGGACCCGGTCCCCCGGCTCGAGGGTCGGCTCCATCGAGCCCGAGGGGATGTAGAAGGCCTGCACGAAGAACGTCTTCAGCACGATCGCGAGCGCGAACGCGATGATGACGAGCACCGGCAGCTCGCGGAAGAAGGCGATCGCGCTGCCGTCGGGCTCGCGGGAGTCGTCGCCCTTGCGGCCCGCCGCGAACGCGTCGTCGACGGCGGAGGGCGCGGGGGAACCGTCCTCCGCAGCGATGGGGGTCGGGGCGTTGGCCTCGACCGGCTCGTCCGAGCCGGCCGGCTGGTCCACCTAGGCTTGCGCCTCGGCGTCGCCCGCGGGCGCGTCAGCCTCGACGGCTTCGGGCTCGGCGGCTTCGGGCTCGGCGGCGTCGGCCTCGGCGGCCGCCTGGACCTCGGCCTCAGCCTCGGTCTGGACGGGCTCCTGGATCGCCTCCGCCTCGAGCTCGGCGTCCTGCTCGAGCTCCTCGGTCCCCGAGTCCTCCGCGGCGAGACCGGCGGCGATGGCGGCGGCGTTCACGGCGGCGAGGTCCTCGCCCTCGATGCGGCGCTCCCTGATGCGCGCCTTCTTGCCGCGCAGCTCGCGCAGGTAGTAGAGCTTCGCCCGGCGGACCTTGCCGCGGGACACGATCTCGAGCTTGGAGATCGACGGCGAGTGCACCGGGAACGTGCGCTCCACGCCGACGCCGAAGGAGATCTTGCGGACGGTGAAGGTCTCCTGGAGTCCACCACCCTGCCGGCGGATGACCACGCCCTGGAACACCTGGACGCGCTCGCGGCCCGCCTCGACGACGCGGACGTGCACCTTGACGGTGTCGCCGGGTCGGAACTCGGGCAGGTCGGCGCGAAGGTACGCCTTGTCGATGAGGTCGGTGTTCTTCATGGCGGGACGAGGAACGATAGCAGAAGCTCGCGGCGCCTAGCCGGGCTCGGAGCCGTCTTCCAGCAGGTCGGGGCGGTTGCGGCGGGTCTTCTCCAGGGCGGCCTCGCGGCGCCAACGCTCTATCTCGGCGTGGTTGCCGGACAGGAGCACGTCGGGCACGCGCATCCCCCGGAACTCGGCCGGTCGCGTGTAGTGGGGGTGGTCCAGGAGCCCCTCGGGTCCGAACGAATCGCGCTCGTGCGACTCCTCGCGGCCGATGACTCCGGGCACGAGGCGCGTCACCGCCTCGAGCAGCACGAGCGCGGGCACCTCGCCGCCGGAGAGCACGTAGTCGCCGATCGAGACCTCCTCGGCCGGCAGGCCCTCCACGACGCGCTCGTCCACGCCCTCGTAGCGTCCGCAGACCAGCACGAGCCACGGCTCGGCGGCGAGCTCACGAACGAGCGCCTGGTCGAGCCGCCGACCGGCCGGCGAGAGCAGGAGCACGCGCTTGGAGCCCTCGCCGAGCGCGTCGACCGCCGCGAACACCGGCTCGGGCTTCATCACCATGCCGGGCCCGCCGCCGTAGGACTCGTCGTCGACCTGCCGGTGCTTGTCGGTCGTCGAGTCGCGGATGTCGTGCAGCCGGACGTCGAGGAGTCCGGCCTCGATCGCCTTGCCGAGCAGGCTCTCGCGCAGCGAGCTCTCGAAGATGCCGGGGAAGATCGTCAGGACGTCGATCCGCACGAGCGCAGGCTAGCAGCGCGGGTTCACGCGGCGGGGGCCCGCAGGGCGCGCGGCCGCCGACGGAACCGGGCTCGGGCGACGAGCGTCGCCATCACCGCTCCGCCGACCGGCCCGGCGAGCACGATGGCACTCTCGACCGGACCATCGATCGGTGTGTTGAGCGCGAACACGCTCGCCGGCGCGAGGATGCCGATCGCCGCGACCCATGCGGGCGACCGGTACACGTGGTTGCCGACGATGACGCCGTCGACCGCGGCGCCCGCCGCGAGGCACACGAGGAGCGCCACCCCCAAACCTGGTAGGTCGAGGAACTCGATCAACACCCCGGCGAGGGTCCTGGCCGAGAGCACGAAGGTCACGATGCCGGCCACGGCTCCCAGCGCGCCCCAGCCCAGAAGGTTCCAGATCCGCCAAACCCGCAGCGTCGTGCGATCGAGCGCGTTCAGATCCTCGGTGTTCATCCCTCCTCCCTCCAGACGTTGGCCGGGATCCTCAGCTTTCGCAGGTTGATGGCGAATGACTCCTGCTTCGGACAGGTCGGGACGCACCCGCTGGGTCCCACCGTCACCTCGATGGTCCCGTTCGTGCCCTTGGGAACCTTCGCGTAGGTGTCGTAGTCCCCCCACGCCATCGCGTACGTGGAACCCCCGACCCAGATCGATGCGTTCGATCCGGCATCGGGCAACACCACGAAGTGCAGGCCGGTCGAGTCACCGAGGTCGGCCACCTCGGCGAGCGCGATCGATAGGCCGCCGACGTGCCACACGGGACTTGCCGGAGCCGATCGCACGTCCGCCCGTTCCATCTCCTCGCGCAAGTTCGAGGGGCGGTTCCCGACGACGAGGGTCACGGCGCCGAGCACGATCGCGAGCCCGATCCACAGGTATCGCGTCCAGAGTCGGCGGCGGAACGTCCGCAAGGCCTCGCGGACCACTTCCGGGGACTCGACATCGGCGAGCGAACGGAGGTCGAGCGGTGTCTCGTCGCTCATCGTCCGTACGCCTCCCGCAGCCGAGCTCGAGCGCGGTGCAGCCGCACGCGCATCGCCTCCGGCGTGACACCGATGAGTCCGGCTGCCTCGATCGGCTCGAAGCCGAGCACGTCCACCATCACGAGGGCCTCCCGGTCGGCCACGCCGAGCGAGCCCAACGCGCGCTCGAGGTCCAACCGCTCGTCCGGGTCGTCCGCCGGTGCGGCGTTCTCGGGGAGCTCGGGGCGCCGCTCGAACAGTCCCGCGCGCGCGGCCTCGAGCAGCACGCGTCGCGCGATGCCGAACAGCCAGGTCCGAACCGAGGAGTCGCCCCGGAACCGGAGCGCGGCGCCGCAGGCCCGCACGAACGTCTCCTGCGTGAGCTCCTCGGCGTCCTGCCGACTCCCCACGACGCGCAGGAAGTAGGCGAACACGGCCTTCTGGTTGGCCCGGAAGACATCTTCAAGCTCCACGTGGCATCTGGTCGGTCACACTAGGTGAGTGAGCAAGGCGGTTCGAGCGTTGCCGCTCGGCCGGAAGGTGCGGCGCACGGAAGGAGCGGACATGCGGCTTCGGTTCCCGAAGGACCGGCAGGCTCACCGGCATCCGGTGAACATCCGACACCACGGCAAGGATCGGACCCTCGGGGAGCGCCTCGCGGACGGTGTGACGGCCATCGTCGGATCGTGGCCGTTCATCGCGACGCAGAGCGTGCTGCTCGGGCTGTGGATCTTCGCGAACGCCGTCCTGATCAAGGACTGGATCGGGGGCAAGCCCTTCGATCCCTACCCGTTCATCCTGCTCAACCTCGTGTTGTCCTTCCAGGCCGCGTACACCGGGCCGGTCGTGATGATGAGCCAGAATCGTCAGTCGGCGATGGACCGAGACGAGGCCGAGCACGACTACGAGGTGGACCGCCAAGCGATCACGCGGCTCGATCGGCTCGACGAGCGCCTCGCGCGGATCGAGGCGGCGCTCGGCCGGGCTCCGTCCTGAACGCGGTTCCCCGCGTCAGTCCTCGGGTACCGTGAGCCCGGGGACCTCGCGCACCACGATCCGCTTCGCATCCACGTCCACCGAGACGAGCACGTCCTTCAGCGCGGGCACGAGGGTCTCCGTCCCAGCCTCGTCGACGGCGGCCCAGACGTCGTTCGCAGCGGTGTGGATGATCTCGGTCAGCGTCCCGAGAGCCAAGTCGCCATCGGTGCGCACCTCGCAGCCCAGGAGCTGGTGGTCCCACCACGAGCCCTCGGGCAGCGGCGGCGACATGGACGCCGGGACGACGACGAGCGCGCCGCGGAGCGCCTCGGCGGCCGTGCGATCGGGTACCTCGCGGAAGCGAACGAGCAGTCGATCCTTGTGCGGGCGCGAGGACTCGACGGTGAGCGCACGCCCGTCCTCGAGGTAGACGACGGCTCCGTCGTCGAACCGGCCGGGTACCTCGGAGAGCACGAGTACGGAGAGCTCGCCCTGGACGCCGTGGACGCGGGTGAGGCGGCCGACCACGACGGTCGGCTCGGGCTCCATGGTCAGTCGACGATCTCCACGGAGGCGTGCACGCCGGTGCGCGTGCCGGCCGCGCGGATCACGGCTCGAAGGGCGCGGGCGGTCCGCCCGCCCCGACCGATGACCTTGCCCATGTCGTCGGGCGCGACGTGCAGCGAGAGCAGCATGCCGCGGTCGTCGTGGCTCTCGGCGATCTCGACCGCATCGGGCTCGTCGACGATCTCGCGGGCGAGGAACTCCAGCAGGTCTCTCACGATGCGGTCGAGGCCTTCTTCGCCTGCTTCTCGGCCTGGAACTTCTCCCAGATGCCGACCTTCGTCATGAGGACGCGGACGGTGTTGCTCGGCTGGGCGCCGACGCCCAGCCAGTAGAGAGCGCGCTCCTCGTCGATCTCGATCAGCGAGGGGTCCTCGAGCGGATGGTACTTGCCGATGTTCTCGATGAAGCGGCCGTCGCGCGGGCTGCGCTGGTCCGCCACCACCACGCGGTAGAAGGGACGCTTCTTCGCGCCCAGCCGCTTCAGCCTGATCCTCGTCGACATCTGGTTCCCTTCCTACATCCCCGGCATCGTCGGCATCCCCGGGATCCGGGGCATCCGCTTGCCGCCCAACATCGTCTTCATCATCTTCCTGGCGGCCTCGAACTCCTTCAGCAGGGAGTTCACGTCGGCCGTCGTCGCGCCGGAGCCGCGAGCGATCCGCAGGCGGCGGGACCCACCGATGATAGCGGGGTTCCGGCGCTCCTCCCCGGTCATCGAGCAGATGATGGCCTCGGCCCGGCCCATCTGGCCCTCGTCCACCTGGAGGTCCTTCAGGGCGTTCTTGCCGCCGGGGACCCCCGGAAGCATCGCCAAGAGGTCCTGCAGAGGCCCGAGCTTCTTCATCTCACGCATCTGGACGAGGAAGTCCTCGAGCGTGAACTGGGCCTTCAGCATCTTCTCGGCGGCCGCGGCGGCGGTCTCCGCGTCCATCGACCCCTGCGCCTTGTCGATGAGCGTGAGCACGTCGCCCATGCCCATGATCCGCGAGGCCATCCGGTCCGGGTAGAACGGCTCGAGATCCTGCGGCTTCTCGCCGGTCCCGACGAAGAACACCGGACGACCGGTCACCGCCGTGATCGAGAGCGCGGCGCCACCCCGCGCGTCGCCGTCGAGCTTGGTGAGCACGAACCCGGTCGTGTCGACCTCGCGCATGAAGGCCTTGGCCTGCACGACGGCGTCCTGACCGGTCATCGCGTCGCACGCCATGAGCACGTGGTGGGGCTTGATGGTGTCCTTCACGCGACGGGCCTCGCGCATCATCTCCTCGTCGACGTGCAGGCGTCCGGCGGTGTCGACGATGACCACGTCGTGGCCCTCGCGATCGGCGTGCTTCAGCGCGCTCTTCGCGACCTTCACCGCGTCCTTGCCGTCCGAGACGACGTCGACGCCGATCTCGCGCCCGAGCGTCATCAGCTGCTCGACGGCCGCCGGCCGCCACAGGTCCGCGGCGACGAGGAGCGGTCGCTTGCCCTTGGACCTCAGCTGCACCGCGAGCTTCGCGCACGCGGTCGTCTTGCCCGAGCCCTGCACGCCGGCCATCATCACGACCGCCGGCTTGGCGCCGACGAGCTGGAACGGGGCCTGCGTACCACCCATCGTGCTCTGGAGCTCGTCGCGCACGACCTTCACGACCTGCTGCGCCGGCGTGAGGCTCTTCATGACCTCCTCGGACAGCGCGCGGGTGCGGACGCGCTCGAGCAGGTCGTCGGCGACCTCGACCGCGACGTCGGCCTCGAGGAGCGCGGTGCGCATCTCGAGCAGCGCGCCCTCGACCTGCTTGGGATGCAGCTTCCCGCGCGAGCGGAGCTTCTTGAAGATGCCGTCCAGGCGGCCGGTGAGCGTGTCGAACATGAGACCTTCTCCTGTGGGGCTACCGCTTCGCTACATGAGCCCCAAGGTTCTCACGTCGTCGGGGAAGCCGCCCCACCGAGGTCGAGCACGCGCTCCACGGTCCGGAGGAGCGCCGTCGGTGAGAACGGTTTCGTGAAGTACTCATCGGCGCCGAGCGCGATGACGAAGTCCCGCCCCTCCTCGCCGGTCGCCGTCACGATGATCACGCGGACGCCCGCCGTGATCGGGTCGGACTTCAGCTCCTGCAGGACGTCGGCGCCGCTCGCGCCGGGGATGTTGAGGTCGAGGAACATCAGGTCCGGCGGCTGCTCGCGCACCATCGCGAGGGCGGTCGGGCCGTCGGCCGCTTCGCGGATCACGAACCCCTCGTGCTCGAGCACGAGACGCATCGCCTCTCGCATCGTCGGATGGTCCTCGACGATCAAGATGTCCGCTTTGGCCATCGTCACCCCTCGAGCAGCTGCCGAGCGAACCGATGCGCGTCGAACGGCTGCAGGTCGTCGGTGCCCTCGCCGATGCCGACGAGCTTGACCGGGACGCCGAGCTGCTCGCGGACCGCCAGCACGACTCCCCCCTTCGCCGTCCCGTCCAGCTTCGTGAGCGCCACCCCGGTGACCTCCACCGCGTCGGTGAACGCGCGGGCCTGTGCGATGCCATTCTGCCCCGTCGTGGCGTCCAGGACGAGCAGCGTCTCGTCGGGAACCCGGCCCGAGGCCTTCTCGATCACCCGGCGCACCTTCTGGAGCTCGTCCATCAGCGGCGTCTTCGTGTGGAGCCGCCCCGCCGTGTCCACGATGAGGACGTCCATGCCCCGAGCCTCGGCGGCCTTCACGGCGTCGAACGCGACGGCTCCCGGATCGGCGCCACGCTCCTGGCTGACGAGCTGGGCGCCCGCCCGCTGGGCCCACACCTCGAGCTGCTGCGAGGCCGCCGCGCGGAACGTGTCGCTGCCGGCCAGGCTCACCTTCCGACCATCTTTCGCGAGCCGAGCCGCGAGCTTGCCGATCGTCGTCGTCTTGCCCGAGCCGTTCACCCCGACCACGAGCACGACACCCAGTCGGTCGTCGGGCAGGTGCATCGCCGTGTCGTCGCCCGAGAGGACGTCCGCCACCTCGGCCTCGAGCATCGCGGCGGGGTCTTCGCCCGGCTCGTACCGCTGACGCAGGTCGCTCACGATCCGCGCGGCCGTCGTCGGGCCGACGTCGGCCTTGACGAGGAGCTCCTCGAGCGCGCTCCACTCGGCCTCGCCCGCGGGCCTGGCGGCGAACAGGGCTCGAACCCGGGCGCCCAGGCCACCCGCTGCGGGCGAGGCCGGCGGTTTCCGAGCCGCCGTAGAGGGCCGTCCGGCTTCCCGGTTCCGCCGAGCCCTCGCGAGCACGAAGAGCAGCCCGCCTGCAGCGAGGGCGATGAACAGCAGGACGAAGAAGAGGTCCGCCACGCCTTCAGGCTAGCGAACGGCGTCGGGCTCCGGCACCACGACGGGCTCGGGCAGGCGCTCGATGCCGACCGTCGCCCGCGTGCCGGGCTCGTCCAGGCGTTGGGCGACGACCCTGGAGGTGCCGTCCTTGCTCATCGAGACGCCGTACATCATCCCGGCGACCTCCATCGTGCGCTTCTGGTGCGTGACGATGATGACCTGTGAGTCCGCGGCGAAGCCCTCGAGGAGCTTGAGGAACCGGTGCAGGTTCACGTCGTCGAGCGCCGGCTCGACCTCGTCCATCAGGTAGAAGGGGCTCGGTCGGGCGCGGAAGATCGCGAACAGGAACGCCATCGCGGTCAGCGCGCGCTCCCCGCCCGAGAGCAGGCTGATCCGCTTCACGCGCTTGCGACCCGGGCGGGCCTCGATCTCGATGCCGGTGTTGAGCAGGTCGCCGGGCTCGGTCGCGATCAGGCGACCTTCTCCGCCGGGGAACAGGTCCTTGAACAGGCGTTCGAACTCGGCGGCGACGTCGCGGTAGGCCTCCTCGAACGTGACGCCGATCTCCTCCTCTACGCGGCGGACGACCTCGAGGAGATCACGGCGGGCCTTGCGGACGTCCTCGAGCTCGCGCGCGAGGAAGTCGTGTCGCTCCTGGATCGCCTCGAACTCGCCGCCGGCGAGCAGGTTCACACGCCCGAGCAATCCGAGGCGGCGCTGCACGAGCTCGGCGCGCTTCTCGAGTGTCTCGACGGAGTCGTCGTCGGCCAGCAACGCCACCGCGTCGGCCGGCTCTCGCCCGTGGCCCTCGCGCAGCAGGCGTTCGGCGTCGCGGATCCGACGTTCGAGGTCGCCGCGCAGGCGGTCCTCGTCCTCGTACTCCTCGCGGAGGCGCTCGAGCTCGGTCGAGGACTCGCGCCACGCGCGGTTGGCCTCGGTCTCGTCCTCGGCGGCGGCGCGGTCGGATGCGGCCGCGGCGTTGCGCAAGACCGTGGCCTCCTCGAGCGCCGTCTCGGCCTCGGCGAGGGTCATCTCGGCGGCGATGCGCCCGGCCTCGGACTCGTCGACCGCGGCCTGGAGCGCCGCTGGGTCCTGCGCCGCAAGGGTGTCGCGCTCGGCGCGGACGCCGGACCGCCGGGACTCGAGCGCGGCGCGGTCCCGACGGAGGGTCTCGACCGCGACGCGCGCCTGGATCGGCGGCTCCGCGATCCGCGGCAGCTCGGGGAGCTCGTGGGTGATCGGCTCGGCCTGCGTGAGGCGCTCCCGCCACGCGGCCGCGGCGTCGTCCATCCCGCCGAGGCGCTCGCCGACGATCTCCTCTTCCTTCGTGAGCGACGCGAGGTCGGCCTCCAGGCGCGAGAGGCGCTCGGCCGCGCGCGTGATGCCGGCGTCGGACTCGTCGATGCGGCCGGCGAGGTCCGCGATCTCGCGCTGGATCTGCTCGACGCGCTCCTGCTTCGGCCGCAGCGCCGAGCGGCCCTGCGCGAGATCGTGCTCCACGACCGCGAGCTCGCGCCGGATCTCGGCCGCGCGGGAATCGCCGCGGCGCGTGGTGTGGATGAGCGCCGGCCCGACGAGCACACCGTCGCGCGTCACGAACGCGGCCTTCGGATGCCGCGCGTGCTTCTCGGCGGCCTCGGCCACGCTGTCGGCGAGGTAGATGTCCTTCAGAACCGTGCAGACGAGGCCGCGCGCGCCCGGGTCGGCGGCCACGATGGAAAGCAGGGTCCGCTCGCCCTGCAGCACGAACGATCCGGGTCCGCCGCCCGCGATCGCGAGGATGGCGCCGTCGCCCTCGGGCGCGTCGGCCACCGCGTCCTCGCCCTGCAGGTACACGACGGCGTCGGCGAGCGGCCCGAGCCCGGCCGCGAGCGCCCACTCCCAACCGTCCTGCGCCTCGACGAGATCACCCAGGAGCCCGAGCGACCGGCCTCGGTGCCCGTCGAGGAACCGCGATCCCGGGGTCTCCTCGATGTCCTGCAAGCGCGCCGCGAGCACGTCGCGGCGGCGCTCGTGACCGCGGACCGCATCTTCGAGCTCGGCGACGCGGTCCGCGAGGCCGTGCCGCTCGCGCTCGAGCTCGGCGCGCCGCTCCGACAGCGGAGCCGTCTCGGCGTCGAGACGCTCGATCTCCGAGGTCAGCCGGTCGCGCTCGGCGACGGCGGCGATGCGCTTGCCGCGGGCGCCGGTGAGCTGCTCGTCCAAGCGGCTGCGGTCTCGCTCGTAGCTCGCGACCGAGCGCCGGAGCGTCTCCATCTCCGCGCGATGGGCGGCGGCCTCTTCCGAGATCCGGCGGCGCTCCTCCTCCACCTCGCGGCGGTGCTCCTGCTCCTGGCGGAACGTCCGCTCGGCCCCGTCGAGCTCCCGCTCGCGGCTCTCCAGCTCCGTCGCGACCTCGGCCAGCCGGGCCTCGATGCGCCGGGCGTCGTCCTCGAGCGTAGTCAGGCGCACCCCGCGCGTCGCCTCGGCCGCGAGGACCTGGCGGGCCGCGGACTCGGCCTCGACGGCACGACGGAGCGAGACCTCGGCGCCGGACTTCGCGTCGTGCGCCTCGCGCAGCGTGCCCTCGGCCTCCTGGAGCGTCCACATCGCGCGAGCCCGTTCGTCGGCGATGGCCTGCACACGCTCGTCGAGCTCGTCGAGGCGGGCGCGTGCCGTCTTCCGACGGTCGAGCCCTTCGTCCCAGCCGCTCAGGCGGCGCTCGCGCTCGCCGAGGAGGGTCCGCAGGCGCGCCGCCGCGAGCTTCACGGAGACCTCGTCCGCCTCGGCGGTGAGCTCCTCGTGGCGCTTGGCCATCTCGGCCTGCTGCTTCAGCGGCTTCAGCTGGCGCCGGAGCTCCGCCAGCACGTCCTGCAGCCGCATGAGGTCCTGGTCGAGACCCGCCAGCTTGCGCTCGGCGCGCTCCTTGCGCTTGCGGTGCTTCGCGACGCCCGCCGCCTCCTCGACGTACTGGCGCCGATCCTCGGGGCGGGCCGACAAGATCGCGTCGAGCTCGCCCTGGGAGACGATCGTGTGGAGCGCGCGCCCGATGCCGCTCTCGGCCAGGAGCTCCTGCACGTCGAGCAGGCGGACCACCTGGCCGCCGATCCGGTACTCGGACTCCCCTGAGCGGAAGATCGCGCGGCTGATCTCGATCTCGGACATCGGCACGGGGATGAGGCCGGCGGAGTTGTCGATCACCAGCTTCACCTCGGACATGCCGAGCTGCGGACGCTGCGGGCTCCCGGCGAAGATCACGTCGGACATCTGGCCGCCGCGCAGCGCGCGAGGCCCCTGCTCGCCGAGCACCCAGCTGATGGCGTCGACGAGGTTCGACTTGCCGCTGCCGTTGGGGCCGACGATGACGCTCACGCCGGGAGCGAGCTCGAGGACGGTCTTGTCCGCGAAGCTCTTGAAGCCTCGGATCTGAAGCGAGCGCAGGAACATTCCGGGCGATGCTAGCAGCGCCCAGGCACGGATTCCGGGAATCGACTCACGAACTTGTGATTCAGCCCGTGACCAGGAAATCCCGCTCCCCGGCAAGGGGTTCGGAGCACACCTCGACCTCGTCCACGTACGCGAGCTCGGGTCCCCGGCGGCACCAGGCGACCATCTCCTCGACGCGAGGCTCGGGGCCCTCGAAGACGGCCTCGACGCGTCCGTCGGGGAGGTTCCGCACGAACCCGCCGAGCTCGAGACGCCGGGCGGCCGCCGCACAGCTCGCCCGGTAGAACACGCCCTGGACCCGCCCCGTCACCACGACGCGAACGCGTTTCACGAAGCGATGCTACGACCAGCACGGCCGCGAGCGGCCGTAGCCCTCCGCCGCAGTACCATCGAGCTGCCGTGCTCACCTACGACCCGAAGACCGCGCTCGTCGTCGTCGACGTCCAGAACGACTTCGCCGACCCGAGCGGCAGCTTGTACGTCCGCGGCGGACAGGAGACCGTCGCCTTCGTGAACGCCGAGATCGAACGCGCGCTCGCCGCGGGCGCGGCCGTCCTCTCCACGCAGGACTGGCATCCCGAGCACACCCCCCACTTCGCCCAGGACGGCGGCATCTGGCCGGTGCATTGCGTGCGGGAGACCTGGGGAGCAGCCTTCCACCCGAACCTTCGCGTCGAGGGCCCGGTCGTGCGCAAGGGCGTGGACGGCGGCGACGGCTACTCGGGCTTCAGCGTCCGCGACCCGCAGAGCGGCGAGGTGTCGGCGACCGAGCTCGAGCTCCTCCTGCGGGAGCGCGGCGTTGAGCGGGTGGTCATCGCCGGCCTCGCGACCGACTACTGCGTCGTCGAGACCGCGCTCGACGCCCGGAGGCTGGGGTTCCCCGTCACGGTGCTCCTGCAGGGCGTCCGCGCCGTGGACCTGGAGCCCGGCGACGGCGACCGCGCGCTCGAGCGCATGCGTGCGGCCGGCGTCGAGCTCGCCTGAGACCTCGCCGAGGAGCGGACCGGCTCCGAGCGTCCGGAGCCCAGCCGGGCTCAGGACTCGGGGAGGGTGACCTCCTTCAGCTCTGGCACTGGGGGCAGAAGTAGGCGTTGCGTCCCGAGATCTTCAGGGCCTGGATCGGCGTGCGGCAGCGGCGGCATGGAAGTCCCGCGCGCCCGTACACCTTGAGCTCGCTCTGGAACTCGCCGGGCTTGCCGAACAGGTCCACGTAGGCCTCATCGTCCAGGGTCGTCCCGCGGAACCGGATCGCGTCCTGGAGGATCTCCTGGAGGGCCCGATACAGGCGCCGGACCTCCTGGGAGGACAGCGTGTCCGACATCCGGTCGTGGCGCAGGCCGGCCGCGAAGAGGACCTCGTCGGAGTAGATGTTGCCGAGGCCGCTGATGAACTTCTGGTCCATGAGGAGCGGCTTCATCTTCGAGGCCCGCTCGGCGAGCGCGGCGCCGAACGCGTGCCACGTGAAGACGTGGTCGAGCGGATCGATCGCGATGTGCTGCAGCTCCTTCACCTTGCCGAGCTCGTCCGGGGTCACGACGAACAGCTCCCCGAACGTCCGCTGATCCACGTATCGCAGGTCTCCGCCCTGCTGGAAGTCGATGACGACATGCGTGTGCGGCGGCAGCGCCTGCCGCTTGTTCCCCCGGATGAACTGCCCGCTCATGCCGAAGTGCGCGACGAGCACGTCGCCGTTGTCCAGGTGCAGCAGCACGTACTTGCCCCGTCGCTCGGTCTTCGCGACCTTGCGTCCGACGAGCCGATCGGTGAACTCCTTGCGCTTGCCGTGCCGGCGGATGATGCGCATCGCGTTCTTCGACGCGCGGACCTCCGCCTTCACCACCTTGCGCCCGACGACGTCCTTCTCGAGATCTCGGCGCATCACTTCGACTTCGGGCAGTTCCACTTCGCCCCCCTAACCGTTCGCCCGCGCCTGGACCGCTCGCTCGGAGAGCTTGCGGAACGCCTCGTGTGCCGCCTGCTGCTCGGCCTCCTTCTTCGAGCGACCGGTACCGCTCCCCCACGACTCCCCGGCGAGGAAGACCGTGGCGGTGAACTCCTTCTCGTGATCGGGCCCGCGCTCGGAGATCCGGTACTCGGGGAGCGCGTGCAGCTCGGAGGACGCGACCTCCTGCAGGATCGTCTTGTAGTCGCGACCGCCCTCGCCCCGCACGTACGCGATCATGCGCGGACGGAAGAGCCGCTCGATCAGCTTGCGCGCGACGTCGAGCCCCCGGTCGACGTAGACCGCCCCGAGTGTGGCCTCGAGCGCGTCGGCAAGGATGCTCGCCTTGTCGCGGCCGCCGCTCATCTCCTCACCCTTGCCGAGGAAGATGAACGCGCCGAGATCGAGGTCTCGGGCCACGTCCGCGAGCGCCGTCATGTTCACGATGGCCGCGCGGAGCTTCGCGAGCTCGCCCTCGGGCAGCTCGGGGAAGTCGCGGAAGGCCATGTCGGTCACGACGAGGCCGAGCACGGCGTCCCCGAGGAACTCCAGGCGCTCGTTGTTGTACCCGAGCTCCCGCTCGAACGCGTACGAGCGGTGCGTGACCGCGAGCTCGCGGAGGGCCGCGTCGCGGAACCGCACCCCGAGGGCGCGGTCCAGCGCCTTGGAGCCCGGCCCCACCTCCCTCGGCGGCACGCGGCTACTCGACCTCGACGGCCTGGCGCCCGGCGTAGTAGCCGCAGTTGCCGCAGACCCGGTGCGGGAGCTTCGGCTGGTGACACTGCGGGCACTCGGAGAACGTCGGCACCTTGGCCTTCCAGTTCGCCTTGCGCTTCGCGGTTCGGGTGTGGCTCTGCCTTCTCTTGGGAACCGGCATCGTGCGTTCCTTTCGGGGTCGTGGGTCGCTGGTCGGGGTCGGGTCAGGGCTCCTCGCGGAAGCCCTCGAGGGCGGCCCACCGGGGGTCCACCGGCTCGGCGCAGGAGCACTCGCCGAGGTTGCGGTCGCCGCCGCACCGCTCGCACAGGCCGAGGCAATCCGGCGTGCAGAGCGGTGAGAACGGCATGTCGAGCACGACGGCGTCGCGCACCATCGGCTCGGGATCGAGCTCGAGCTCCGGCCCGAGCGCGTAGTCGTCGTCGGGACCGGGCTCGCGCACGAACAGCTCACGCAGCTCGACGTCGAAGTCGCGGTCGAACTCCTTCAGGCAGCGGGCGCACCGGAACACCATGCGTCCGGAGACCGAGCCCGTCACGTAGATACCCTCGATGACGCTCTCGAGGGTGAGCTCGCCGGCGATCGGCGTGTCCACGGGGACCTCCGCGAGCTCGGTCTGCAGGCCCGGCACCGGCTCCTGGACCTTGACGGTCCTCGCGGAGCCCGGGCGCTCGAGCAGGTCTCGGACGTCGATCGCGCGCATCACGCCTCCTCGTCCTCCGGGAACGCGATGTCGGGACCGATGTCGGCGTTCGTGGCCGGTGCGACGCCGCGCAGCTTCTCGCGGCCCGCCTGCACCTGGTCGATCGTCCGGCTCACCGAGTCGTTGGTCGCGAGAAGCTTCTCGGTGATCTGCTGGAGCGCGGTCTCGAACTGCGCGAGCTTCGCGTCCACGTAGTCCTCGGCCTCGAGCTTCATGCGCCGGGCGTCCTCGCCCGCGTCCGAGCGCGTCCGGTCGGCCTCCTGCACCGCGCGCTGCACGATGGCTTCGCGCTGGGCCATCTCAAGCTGCTCGCCGCGTGCCTGCTCGACGATCGCCTCGGCGTCGCGACGGGCCTTCCCGAGGAGCTCCTCGCGGTCCTTCACGACCCAGCGCGCCTGCTTGATCTCCTCGGGGAGGGCGACCTTCAGCTCGCCGATGAGGTCGAGCACCTCCTCGCGGTTCAGCAGGGCGCTGGATGACAGCGGCATCGACTTGGCCTCGCGGACGAGGTCCTCGAGCTGCTGGAGCCGGGCTGCCAGGTCCACCTACGAACCACCTCCGAGCTTGTCCGCCAGCCGCTTCGCGACGATCGGCGGGACGAGCCCGCTCACGTCGCCGCCGAAACGGGCGACCTCCTTGACCAGGGACGATGACAGGAACGACCAGGCCGGGCTCGTCGTTATGAACAGCGTCTCCATGCCGGCGAGCGCGTGGTTCATCTGCGCCATCTGGATCTCGTACTCGAAATCGGTGACCGCCCGCAGGCCCTTCACCACGACGTCGGCGCCGAGCGACTTTGCCGATTCGACGAGCAATCCGCCGAACGAGGTCACGGAGACGTTCGGCATCCCCGAGGTGACCTCCTTCAACATCTGCACGCGCTCCTCCACGCTGAACAAGGGCTGCTTGGCAGGGTTGTCGAGCACGCCGACGACCACCGCGTCGAAGCGCTGACCTGCACGTTCGATGATGTCGAGATGACCGTTCGTCACGGGATCGAACGTCCCGGGACACAGGGCGGTCAGGCCCATCGCTATGCCTCCCGCAAGAGCACCACCAGGGTGTCGCCGTACACCAGGCGCCTGGCAGCGAGCCAGTCTACCGGAATGACAGGCGTGGAACTCCCCTTCCTGCGGGTCAGGGCCACCGTCCACCCGGGCGCCGCCAGCCACCCGTCGGCGAGGTCGGCGAGCACGCCGTCCAGCTCGGGGCCCTGGAGCTCGTAGGGCGGATCCGCCAGCACGAGGTCGAACGGAGCCCCGTTCTTGTCATCTCTCGTGAGAAAGGCACGCACATCCACGCCGACGACCACAGCCTCGTCTGTCAGGCGCGTGCGCTCGAGGTTCTCCTGGATGGCCGCCGTCGCCAAACGGGCCCGGTCCACGAACACGGCCTCGGCGGCCCCGCGGGACAGGGCCTCGATGCCCAGCGCGCCCGTGCCCGCGAACAGGTCGAGCACCCGCGCGCCGGGGACCCGGGGGCCGAGGCTGGAGAACAGGCCCTCGCGGGCCATGTCGGAGACCGGCCTCACGCCCTTGGGCACCGGGCCGAGGCGGACACCCTTCGCGCTGCCGGCGACGACCCGCACGCGGTCACTGTACGCGGCGGGGTACGGCGGCGAGGCACGGCACGTGTCCCGCAGGGGGCGTCAGACCAGACCGGACTGGGTCGCGTGCCGGACCAGGTCCGCCCTGGTCTTCACGCCGAGCTTGCGCATCAGGCTGGCGCGGTGGTTCTCGACGGTGCGGACCGACAGGAACAGTAGGCGCGCGATCTCGGCGTTCGTGTGACCGAGGGCGATCAGGCGCAGCACCTCGCGCTCGCGCTCGCCGAGGTCGACCGACGCCTTCGCACTGATCTTCCCGGGTGCCTCGCGCCACCGCGCGAGCACCGCACCGAGCGCCGGCTGCAGGTACTCGCGTCCCTGAGCGACCGCCCGCACGGCGTCCGTCAGCTCGGCGCCCGCGGCCTCCTTCATCAGGTACCCCTTCGCACCCGCCGCCAGGCACAGCTGCACGTCGGTCGGGTTGTCCACCATCGTGAGGACCAGGATCGCCGAGTGGGGGAATCGCTCGCGCAGGCGCCGGACGACCTCGGCGCCGCGTTCGTCAGGCAGCACCAGGTCGGCGACGACCACGTCGGGCTCGACCTCGGCCGCCTCGGCCTCGGCGACGGTGCCGGCCTCCGCGACGACGCGGATGTCGGTCTGGCGCTCGAGGAGGGCCCGGAGGCCCTCGCGGACGACGTTGTGGTCGTCCATCAACATCACCTGGATGGGCCGCTCGCTCACGGGATCGGGACCTCCAGCCGGACCACGGTGCCGACGTCCTTCGCCGACTCGACGACCAACCTACCGCCCACGAAGTCCGCACGCTCGCGCATCCCGCCCATACCGACGCCACCGAACGTGTCGACGGTCTCGACGTCGAAACCACGACCGTCGTCCTCGACCACCGCGGAGAGCACGCCGTCCCGGATGGCCACCACGACCGAGATGGACGATGCGTGCGCGTACTTCGTCGCGTTGTTCAGTGCCTCCTGCACGATGCGGAAGACCACGGTCTCGATCTCGGGTGTCAGGCGCCGGCCCTTGGTCTCGTCCAGCACATCGATGTGCTCCGTCGCATGGTCGAGGTGCTCCGTCGCATGGTCGAGGAGGTTCTCGACGAGGTGCTGGATCGCCGGGACCAGGCCCAGGCGCTCGAGGTCCGGCGGACGCAGGCTCCAGACGAGCATCCGGCTGTCGGCGATCGCACGCTGGATGAGCTCGCGGACCCTCTCGGCGCGGGCGCGGTGCTCCTCGGGGACGACCTCCGGCAGATCCGAGGCGTAGAGCGAGATCGAGGTGAGCACCTGGCCGATCCCGTCGTGGATCTCGAGCGCGATGCGCCGGCGCTCCTCCTCCTGCGCGTGCACGAGCTTGCGCATGAGCGCCAGCCGTTCCTCGGCCAGCTTCCCGAAGTCGAGAACGCGCTCCTCCAGCTCCTGCTCGGTGAGCGCGAGCGCCGTGACGTCGCGAATGATCCCCTCGACCGCGACCGGCCGACCCGTCTCGTCGAGGATCGCACGCACGCGGAACTCGGTCGAGATCGTGCTGCCGTCCTTGCGCTGGAAGCGCACGCGCTCGCCGCGTGACTCGCCGCACAGCAGCCGCTCGAGCGCGCTCCGATCGTCACCGTGGACGATCTGGAAAGGCAGACGGGGATCCGCGTAGTGCTCCTCCGGCGTGAAACCCGTGATCTCGGTCGAGGAGGGACTCACGTACTCGTACCCCTGCGGCTCCGCCACCCGGTACCGGAAGATCATGTCGGTCACGTTCTCCGCGATGCTCCGAAGCCACTCCTGGCTCGCCCGGAGGGAGTCCTCGGCCCGAGCGGCACGGCGCTCGGCCCGCTCGGCGAGCCGGACGAACCCGTACACGAGCACGGCAGACACCGAGACGAACAGCCACCCCTTCGCGGTCTGGACCACATCCCGCGTCTGCGGGTCGCGAACCAGCCACACGAGGAGCCGGTCGGAGAACAGGACCCACAGGACCCCCAGCACCGCGTAGACGATCGCCGCCCGGAGAGCACGACCGCCGCTACCGGCGTGACCACGAATGGCTCCCCGAGGCTCGTGCGGCCTCGTGTCCCTCAACCGACCCTCCTGGAGAGACCGTCCCGGACGGTCATTATCACCCACGGCCCGCGCCGTCTCGGGAGCCCGGGGTCGCTCACGCCGGTGGGGGCCCGCCCGGGATCGAGCATCACCCGGAAAGGGGACGGCAGACCTGTGACCTTCGGCTTATTCGCAGCCGGGGAACCAAGCGCTAGGGTTGCGTCCTCGGGAACGACATCCCGCGCCCGCGAAGAGAGAGGAGGGCGTGTGCAGTTGCGTTCCGCATGGCGGGACCTGTCGCTCAGGTCTCCCCCTTCGAGCGGCTCGGCGCCGAGACGGGCCCGGTTCGCGGCGCTGGCCTCGGCCTCGCGCTCACGAAGCGTCTCGTCGAGGCCACAGGTGGGACGATCCGCGTCAGCAGCGTGCCCGGCCGGGGGACGAGCTTCCGCATCGACCTCCTGGAGGCCCCCAAGAGGACACCGGCGCTCAAGGCGTTCCAGGCGCTCCCGAGACGGGCCGGCCACCATCGTCTACATCGAGGACAACCCGACGAACGTCAAGCTGCTCGAGAAGGTCCTCACGCGGCGCCCACACATCCACCTGCTCGCCGTCACCTCGGGCGCGCTGGGCATCGACACCTGCGCACGACCCGCCCCGACCTCGTGCTCCTGGACCTGCGCCTGCCCGACATGTCGGGAGAGCTCGTGCTCTCGAAGCTGCTGGAGGAACCGGAGACCGCTCACATCCTCGATGGTCGTGCTCACCGCGGACACGACCCGGAGCAAGCTGGAGCGGCTGGTCGCCGCGGGCGCTCGCGGATGCATGACGAAACCGCTCGACGTCGCGCGGTTCCTCAAGCTCCTCGACCAGACCCTCGCCGACGCCGGATGAAGGAGGACCGACCATGACGGAGACCACCGCGCCGACGGACCACCGGATCTTGATCGTGGACGACGAGGAACCGAACGTCCGCCTGCTCGAGCGATTGCTGTACGGAGCCGGGTTCCCGCACGTGCACGGGACGACCGACGCGCGCGAGGCGATCCCGCTCGTGCGCGAGTGGCAGCCGGACATCGTCCTCCTCGACCTGCTGATGCCCCACGTCAGCGGGCACCAGATCCTCGAGGGCCTCCACCAGGTCGTCCCGGCCGAGGACTTCCTCCCGGTGCTGGTCCTGACGGCGGACGTGACGGAGGCGGCGAAGCGGAAGGCCCTCGCGGCTGGGGCCTCGGATTTCCTGACCAAGCCGTTCGATGCCGTCGAGGCCGTCCTTCGGATCCGGAACCTGCTCCATACGCGGGACCTGCATCTCCAGGTTCGCTTGCACGCCGAGCACCTGGAGCAGCTGGTCGAGGAGCGGACCGCCGAGCTCTCGGATGCCCTGCGGGACCTCCGGGCGTCCCAGGACACGCGCCGGCTGCTCCTCGCGCGCCTCGTGGCGGCGCAGGAGGACGAGCAGCGGCGCATCGCGTACAACATCCACGACGACCCGGTGCAGGCCATGGTCGCGGCCGTGCTGCGCCTCCAGATGCTCCGCGACAAGCTCGAGGGGACCGAGGAGGCCGCGGAGCTCGCGACGACCGAGGCGATCGTGCATCAAGCCATGGACCGGCTCCGACGCATGCTCTTCGAGCTGCACCCCTCCGCGCTCGACTCGGGTGGCCTGGCGGAGGCGCTCTCCGAGTACCTCGAGCGCACGCCCCCCGACACCGGGTGGACCTGGCGCGTCGAGCGGCGGATCACGGAGGAACCGGAGCTGGGGGTGCGCACGCTCTTGTACCGGATCGCGCAGGAGGCGCTCGCGAACGTGGCGAAGCACGCACGCGCCACCAGCGTCACCGTGGAGGTGGAGGAGGCGGACCACGGATTCCGCCTCACGGTCCGAGACGACGGCAGGGGCTTCGACCCCGAGCGACCCCCGTCGCTCACCTCGCACCACCTCGGGCTCAAGGCGATGCGAGAACGCGCCGAGCTCGCAGGGGGCTGGTGGCGCGTCGACACGGCGCCCGGGAAGGGTACGACGGTCGAGTGCTGGGTCCCGGCGACCGCGACCTCGGGCGGTGGGCTCGTGGCTCCCGCCGAGGGCTCAGCGCCGGGCGCCGGGTGAGGACTCGGCCCTACGCGCCCCCGAGGGAACCTCCGACGACGCCCAGGGATCGCTTCACGTCGAACGGCTTCGTGAGGTAGGCGCCGGGCGTCCCGCCGTCCGTACAGGCCGTGCTAGCCCCGCCCCGCGCCGCCGCCGGTCCGCGAGATCTCGAGCAGGTCGTCGACCAGCTCGAGCAGCCGGCGGCCGCCCTCCATGATCCGCTCCACGCTGTCGCGGTCCTCCGGCGCGAGGGACGATGATTCCAGCACCTGGCCGAACCCGAGGATGGCGTTCAGCGGCGTCCGGAGCTCGTGACTCATGCGCGACAGGAACTCGCTTCTCACCCGGTTGTCGCGCTCGGCCTCGTCCCTGGCGTCGCGCAGGGTCTCCGCCTCCTTCTGGTCCGTCATGTCCGTCAGGAACCCCTGGGACATCAGGGCCCGGCCCTGGTCGTCGCGCAACAGGACGGCCCGGTCCCGGACCCACACCACCCGGCCGTCCTTGGCGATCACGCGGAACTCCTGGTCCAGGGGCTCGCCGGTCTTCCAGTGACGAGCGTCGGCCTCCAGGGCCCGCTCGCGGTCCTCGGGATGAAGGATCCGGGGCCAGAGATCGGGATCGGCCAGGAACTCCTCCGGCGCGTAGCCGTGAAGGGTCTCGGCCTGGGGGCTGATGAAGACCGACGTGTACCCGGCCAAGCCGCCCTCGGGAACATCCACGTACACGGCGCCGGGGAGCCGCTCCACCAGCGAGCGGTATCGGTCCTCCGCCCGGCGGAGCTCCTCCTCGGCACGCCGGCGCTCGGAGACGTCCCTGGCGACGATCACCAGGTTCCCGTCGGGGAGCAGGCCGGCGGTGGCCTCCACCTTTCGCTCGGTCCCATCGGCCGCCACGATCGGGATGTCCACGCGGAACCCCTCGATCCCGTGGGCGGTCTCCCGTGCGGCGTCGGCGTCGAAGCCGGGGGCGATGAGCCCCCCGAAGCCGCGTCCGACCATCCGGTCGGTCGAGACCCCGACGAGCTCGGAAGCGGCCGGGTTCGCCTGAACGATCGTGCTTTCAGCATCGATGACCACGATCGCGTCGAGCGCCGTCTCGAACAAGGTCCGGAACCGCTGCTCGCTCTCCCGGAGCGCGGCGTCCACGCGCCTCCGCTCCGTGATGTCGCGGATCGAGATCACCCGCGCCTCCGACCCGCCATAGGGGATGGTGCTCGCCCTCGACTCGTGCCACATCCGGCGGTCGTTACGGAGAACGACCTCCATCTCCCACGGCTCCTCGGTCCCGGAGCGCAGGTGCTCGTAGATCGTCGGGACGGACTCGGGCGCTATCAGCTCCTCCGGAGCCAGGCCCACCACCTGCTCGGCTTCCAGCCCCAACATCTCGAGGAACGCCCGGTTCGCCTCGACGATCCTCCCGTCCGCGATCACGATGACCCCCTCGAAGGTCGCGTCCGACAGGCGCCGGGACCGCTCCTCGCTCTCTCTGAGCGCCTGCTGGGCCCTGCGGTGCGTCTCGAGGCCCACGGTCAGCATCCACATGCGGCCGAGGACCAGGGCGACCACGGCCGCAGAGATCGCGCCAACCTGACGGAAGTGCCCAGAGGCATGGCCCCAGCCGATCGCCAACGTCGCGGGGCCCAGCATCGCCATGACCCCCAAGGCCACCAGTCGGGCCGTCCCGTTCCCCGACACGGCTCCTCTGCGGCGCTCCGTCAGCTCCCGCATCGACGGGTGGAGCGCACCGGCGCCGAAGAAAGCGAACGAGGCGATCCAGAGCGCGTTGGCCCCGCTCTCGAACGAGAAGGTCTCGGCCCGGACCTGGACGCCGTAGACGGCGTCTCCGGCGAACGACAGGGCGGCGTACAGGCAGACGAACCAGAGCGCGACGGGCCTCCTCCCCGGCAGGAATACGAGGCGTGCGGCGATACCCAGGAGCGCGAGCTCGAGGAGCGGGTGGGACATGGACGTCGCGCGGGCCACAGCGGAAAGGTTCGCGTCGTCCAGGTACGGATCGATCAGGAGGACGAAGGACAGCACCCCCAGCCCCGCGGTCACGATCAGAGCGTCGATGAAGCCGTCCCGGTCACCCCGTGCGATCTTCGCGCGAACGAACAGCGCGAACCCCGCGACGACGACGACGTACGCTCCGACGTAGAGGACGTCCACGACGGAGGGGTACGCCGGCGTGGCGGCCCGGGTGTTCGCCGAGTACGAGATCGCGTTCGTGACGACGGACCCCGCCATCCCGGCGAGGATCACGTACCAGGGCCGCACGTCGGCCGGACGGTGGAGACGGAGCCCCACCGGGATGGCCACGAGCATCGAGGTGATCCCTCCGACGCTGAGGATGGCGACCGCCCGGTCGGATCCCCGCAGCGGGACGAAGAGCACCGCCAAGAACAAGACCGATCCCAGGTACCACCGCCAAAGGCGATCCCTCGCGGTCGACGGTCGCTCTGCCGCCTCACCCATCCTCGGGCCCTCGCAACACGTCGTCCACGACCTGCAGGAACCGCTTCACGTCGATCGGCTTGGTCACGAACTCACGCGCCCCCGCGGCGAGCAGCGTCTCGATCTGGGCTTGGGTGGCATCCGCCGAGATCACGACGACGGGGATGCCCGCCGTGGCGGGATCTCCCCGGAGCCAGCGGAGCGCTTCCTCCCCGCCGATGTCCGGCAGGTGCAGGTCGAGCAGGATGAGGTCCGGCTTGTGCTTTCGGGCGAGCTCGATCCCGAGGCGCCCCTGCATCGCGGTCAGCAGGCGGACCCCCGGCCGTCGGTCGAGGATCCGTTCGATCAGCCGGAGGTTGGACAGGTCGTCCTCCACGTACAGCACGGTCCGGGCCTGCCCGCGCTCCTCCATCCGGTCGTGCTCACGGGGCTCCCGCTCGTAGCGCTGGTCGGGCGGCTCGGCGAGCGGCAGCTCGACCGTGAAGACCGAGCCGGCCCCCACCTCGCTCTTCACCTCGAGCGTTCCCCCCATCCCCTCGGCCAGGGCCTTCGACAAGGACAGCCCGAGGCCGGTCCCCTCGACGCCGCCCGCCTCGGCCCCCAGACGGTCGAAGGAGACGAACACCTGCCCCATCCGCTCGGGGGGGATCCCGGGACCCGTGTCGGTGACGTGGATCCGGAGCTTCCCCTCCGGCGCCTCGGCCCAGGAGACGTCCACACTGCCCCCCTCGCGGTTGTACTTGATCGCGTTGGAGAGCAGATTGAACAGGACCTGCTTGAGCCGCTGGCGGTCGGCCAGGACGTGGAGCCCGCTGGCATCCTCCAGCCGCAGCGTGATGCCCCGGTCGGCGGCGAGCGGCTGGGCGAGGTCGACGACGTCGCGGAGCGTCTCGCTCACCCCGACCGGCTCGAGCGAGAGCGAGAGATCCCCGGTCGCGACCCGCGAGATGTCCAGGACCTCGTTGATCAGCTCGAGCAGGTGTTGCCCTCCCATGCGGATCTGCCGGACGCTGTCGTGCTGCTCGGGCGGTAGATCCTCCATCTCGAGCACCTGGGCGAACCCGAGGACCGCGTTCAACGGCGTGCGGAGCTCGTGGCTCATCCGCGAGAGGAACTCGTCCTTGGCCCGGTTCGCCCGTTCGGCCTCCTCCTTGGCCGCGACGATCGCCTCCTCGATCCGCTCCCGCTCCGTGACGTCCCGAACGAATGCGATCGCGCTCGGCCCGCCGTGGGCGTTGTCGGGGAGGATCGAGTTCAGGGAGATGTCGGCGGGGAACTCCGTCCCGTCCTTGCGCCGTCCGCGGAGCGCAAGTCCCGTTCCCATGGGTCGAGCGACGTGCTCGGTGGAGTACTCCTCCCGGTGCCTCCCGTGGGTCGCCCAGAGCGACTCGGGCACGAGCACCTCCACGGGCAGCCCGTGAAGCTCGATCACCTCGTAGCCGAAGAGCGTCGCGGCCGTGTCGTTCGCCAACGCGATCACCCCCGCCGGGTCGACGAGTAGGACCCCGTCGGGGGCGTTGGCCAGGAGCGACCGGCAGCGGGTCTCGCTCTCGGACAGAGCCGCGGTCCGCTCGGCCACCCGCTGCTCCAGGTCCTCCGCGTGCCGTCGCAGCTCGTCCCGGAGGTCCGACTCCACCAGCGCCACGGTGAGGAGGTCGGCCACCTCCCGGGTGGCATCGAGCTCCTCCTCTGCGAATCCGCCCGGCGTTGCGGACGACAGGTTGATGGTGCCGATCAGCTCCCCCGCGGCCACCATCGGTACGTTCGCGTACATCCGTACACCCTCCTCGATCAATCGACGCACCGACGGTGACGGGTCCCGCACCTCCAGCGTGTCGGGGATCCGGTTGATCTCACCGCGCCGGAGCCTGTCCGTTGGGCCGGCCGCGGTGAGGGGGAAGCGCGCGCCGATCCCGACCTCGGTCTCCCCCTCCGCGTCCAGAGCCAGGATCACCAGCTCTTGCGTCGCCGGGTCGAACCGGGCGAGGGAGGCCCGCATGCAGGGGACCAGCTCGCGCAGGCGCGCGAGGCCCACGCGAGTCACTTCTTCCGTCGATCGGGCGCCCAGGATGTCGCGACCGATCGCGTTCAGCCCCTCGAGACGCCTCGCGGACCGTTCCCGTTCCTCATCCGCGCGCCTCCGCTCGGATATGTCCAGGAGCGAGCCCACGACGTGCGGCTCGCCGTCGATCTCCTCGACCCTCGCCGCGAACAGGGCGGGGAACGAACGTCCGTTGGTGTCGCGGAGGTGCGCTTCCATACCCTCGACCGTCCCTTGCTCGCGAAGCATCCGCATCACGGCCTCGCGCTCCCCCAGATCCGCCCAGATGTTGAGCTCGACGGAAGTCCGGCCGATCAGGTCTTCCCTGGCCCGGCCGAAGGTCTGGGCGAACGCCTCGTTGACGTCGACGAACAGACCATCGGACATGCGGGTGACCCACCCGGCGCTGGGATTGGCGCGGAACAGGTCCACGCGCGTTCGCTCCGCCTGCCTGCGTGCGAGGTCCGAGCGGTGGGCGGACCGAGTCCCCACCCACGTCAGCACCGCGAGGACGGCAGCGCTCGCGGTCGCCACGACCGAGACGCGGAAGCCGGGGTCGTACAGCCCCAAGCGCTGGCCCCCCACGGCCAGCCAGCCGGCGGCGACGGGCAGGCCAACCGCAACGGGCAGCAGGCGCCGGGCAAGGCTCCCCCCGATCGTGTCGCTGCCGACGAAGGCCATCGGCCCCCGATCCGGACGAGCCAGCACCACGCCCACTCCGAGGAGGACCATCGCCACCGCCGTGTGCATCGCCATCTGGGTCTCGCGCGCGATGAGCCCCGAGGACGACCGCAGGCCGTAGAGGTACGGCAGGAGCCCGAGGAGCCCCACGAAGCCCGCGACCGATCCGAGCACCTGCGCGAGACCTGCGCCGCGTCGACGATCGAGCACGAGGAGCGCCGACCCGAGCAGCAGGAAACAGACGGCCGTCAACGGCGCCGGCCTGCCCGGCACGACGGTGGCAACCGCGGCCGTCGTGTCGCGGAACAGCAGCTCGTCGATCCCGAGGTCACGGTCGAACGCGTACTCCGCCAGCGTGAGCAGGGAGACGATCACGGGAGCAAGGGCCAGGAGCCTTCCGGCGGCGCGAAGGCGGCGTTCCGCCCTCCCGACGAGGAGCAGGAGGAGCGCAGGTCCGAGCAGCAGGAACGACAGGGCCGTGTTGGGCTTCATCGAGACCTCGCCGGGGAGCGGGCTCCTCAGCACCTCGATGCCGAGGGCCCAGCCGACGAGGACGAGGCCGCCGAGGAGGGCGGCGACGGCCGCGCAGACGCGCGCGACGCCGGGGCGGGGTGGACGCGCCGGCGGCGCTGAGGACCCCCCGGCTCCGGCCCCCGGCTCGGGGGCCGAGTTGCCAGGGTCGGGCGTCACGTGTTGCACTTCCACGGACTCATCTACGCGCATGGTATCCGCGGCCCATCCGCCGGGCGAGCATCAGGAGTGGAAAAGCCACTCGATCGAGCGCTCGAAGCGCGAGCGGAGCTCGAGGAGCAGGCCGGGGTGCCGTTCGAGGGACGGGTCTTCGTCGATCACGGCGAACGCACGGGCGCGGGCGCGCTTGACGAGCTCGAGGTCCTCGGCCAGGCGCGCAAGCTTCAGGTCGGGCATGCCGGACTGTTTCACGTCGAAGAGGGTGCCCTCACCTCTGAGCCGCAGGTCCTCGTCGGCGAGCTCGAAGCCGTCGGTCGTGCGGACCATCGCGTCCAGGCGGGCGCGGGCCTCCTCGTTGTCCTGCTTCGACTCGTCGAAGAGCACGCAGGACGAGGCGTGCTCGCCGCGGCCGATCCGGCCCCGGAGCTGGTGGAGCTGCGCGAGTCCGAACCGCTCGGCGTTCTCGACGAGCATGACCGTCGCGTTCGGCACGTCGACACCGACCTCGATCACGGTGGTCGAGATCAGCAGGTGGTGCTCGCCCGAGCGGAACGCCTCCATCACGCGCTCCTTCTCGGCGGGACGCATGCGGCCGTGTAACAGGTGGAGCGAGAGGTCGGGGAAGACGTCCTCGGCAAGCCGCTTCGCCTCCGCCTCGGCGGCGCGGACCTCGCTCTTGTTCGCCTCGTCGATCGCGGCGCAGACCACGAACGCCTGCCGTCCGGCCTCGACCTCGCGGCGTATGAGCGCGTAGGCGGCGTCGCGTTCCTGCTTGGTGCGCGCGATCTTCGTCTCGACCGGCTGCCGGCCCTTCGGCATCTCGTCGAGGACGACGACGTCGAGATCGCCGTAGTACGTGAGCGCGAGGGTCCTCGGGATCGGCGTCGCCGTCATGATGAGGACGTCCGGCGAGCCGCCTTTCCCCTTCAGTGCCATGCGCTGGTGCACGCCGAAGCGGTGTTGCTCGTCGATCACCGCGAGCGAGAGGTCGGCGAACGCGACCCCTTCCTGGACGAGCGCGTGGGTCCCCACGACCAGGTCGACGTCGCCGCCCGCGATGCCCTCGAGGATCCGCACCCGGTCCTTGCCGGTGACCCCGGCGGTGAGGAGCGCGTACGTGACCCCGGCCTCGGCGGGTACGTCCTCGGGTCCTTCGAGCAGTGAGCTCTGCGGCCCGTCATCCGGCGCGCCCGTGAGCTCGAGGTACGGGATCGCGCCGAAGGGGCCGAGCAGCGCCGCCATCGACCGGAAGTGCTGCCCCGCGAGGACCTCGGTCGGGGCCATGATCGCGGCCTGGTGCCCGGACTGGATCGCGACGAGCGCGGCGTGGAGCGCGACGAGCGTCTTGCCCGAGCCGACGTCGCCCTGCAGGAGCAAGTTCATCGGGCGGGGGCGCGCCATCGCCGTGTCGATCTCGCCCATCGCGCGCGTCTGCGCGCCGGTCGGCTCGAACGGCAGCGTCGCGAGCAGGCGCCGGACGAGGGCCCCGTCCGGCTCGTGCCGGACGCCGGTCTGGGCGGCCTCGACGCGGTGCTTGCGGAACGCCACGCCGAGCTCGAGCGTGAACAGCTCGTCGAACTTCAGGCGCTCCTCGGCCGCCCGGCGCTCCTCCTGCGAGGCGGGGAAGTGGACCTGGCGGATCGCGCCGTCGAACGCGGAGAGCCGCTCGGCCGCGACGACGTCGGGCGGCATCGGGTCGGCGATCGTGCGGAGCTGCTCGAGCGCGCGATGCACCAGCTCCCGGATCGTGCGCGTCGTGATGCCATCGGTCGCGCGGTGGACCGGCGTGATGCGACCGGTGTGGACCAGGTCGGCCTCGTCGCCCTTGAGGAGCTCGACCTCCTGGTTCGCGAGCTGGAGCCGACCCTTGTAGAGCTGCACGACGCCCGAGACCGCGACCTCGTGTCCCTCCTTGTACATCGAGGCCATCCAGGGCTGGTTGAAGAACGTGAGATCCAGGTACCCGGAGCCGTCGTACAGCGTGACGGTGACCATCGTCTGGTGACGCCGGGTCTGGCGCTTGACCGCGCGCTTCACCGTCGCGATCACGGTCGCCTGCTGCCCGATCTTGAGGTCGCGGATCCTGGCCACCTGCGAGCGGTCGATGTACCGGCGCGGGTAGTGGTGCAACAGCTGCCCCACGATCTGGATGCCGAGCGAGGCTGAGAGGACCTCGTGCGCCGGGTCTCCCTTGGTCCGGAACCCGGTGCGGCGGTTCGCGAGCTGCCGATCGATCGCCTCGACCGGCGAGGCGAGCGTCAGCGCCACCGGGCGCTCCGAAGAACATGGTGGAAGCATGGGTCGGTTCTACCACGAGGGTCATCCGCGTTCCGCTCAGGCGTCGAGCGGTACGTACGCCGGGCCGACCGAGCGCGCACGCGGGCCCAGCCCCGAGCTCAGGATCGTGGGTTGGCCGCCTCCGGTCGTCTGCTACCCTTGCTCGGCCATGGCAGCCGTCTGCGACATCTGCGGGAAGAAGCCGTTCTTCGGCATGCAGGTCTCCCACTCCCACCGCCGGAGCCCGCGCCGGTGGAACCCCAACATCCAGCGGGTCCGCGCCGTGGTGAACGGAACCCCGAAGCGCGTTCACGCGTGCACGAGCTGCATCAAGGCCGGCAAGGTCCAGCGCGCCCGCTAGGCCCGCTCGCCTCCGCGGCCATCCCTCGCAGCGCCAGCCCTCGCGCCGTGTCCACGGCCGAGCGGAGCACGTCCCGGATCAGCCCGCCGCCCATGCCCTTCACGAGGTAGCACAGGGCCCCGGCCTGCTCGGCGTCCTGCTTGAACCCCTCGTCGTCGTAGGCCGAGAGCATCACGACCTGGACGTTCGGCTGCCGGCCGCGGATCTCGGCCGTCGCCTCGATGCCGTCCATCACGGGCATCCGCATGTCCATCAGCACGACGTCGGGCAGCAGCTCGCCGGCGAGGCGGACCGCGACGGAGCCGTCCTCGGCCTCGCCGACGATGTCGAACCCATAGTCCTCGAGCAGCTCGCGCACGACCTCGCGCACCAGGCCGTCGTCGTCGGCGACGAGCACCCGCCCCTCGCTCACGCCGCCTCCGTTCCGACGGGCAGTCGTGCGCGCACGACCGTGCCGGACCCCGGCCGCGAGTGCACCTCGAGCGTGCCTCCGACCATCGCGAGGCGCTCACTCATGAAGACCAGGCCGAGCCGATCGGTCCGCTCGGCGACCGTCTCGGGCTCGAATCCCAACCCGTCGTCACGCACGGTGAGCTCGACCTGGCCGTCCAGGCGTTGGACCCAGACCCACACGTGGTTCGCTCGGGCATGCCGGACGACGTTGGACAGGCTCTCCTGCGCGACCCGGAACAGGACGGCCTCGGCGTCCGGCTCCAGCCGCTGGTCGAGTGTGGCCTGCATCGCCACACGAAGGTCCGTCCGGCGACCGAGCGCGTCGATGTGATCCTTGAGTGCCGCCGCGAGCCCGCGCTCGGTGAGGATCGGCGGGCGCAGGTCGGCCATGAGCCGCCGCAGCCCGATGACCTCCTCGCGCAGCTGCGCCTGCAACTGGCCGGCGATGGCGGCCGCCCGCTCGACGTCGCCTGCCGCCAGACGCATCTGCACTCGCTCGAGCCCGAGCTCGATCCCCGCGAGGTGCTGGATCGGACCGTCGTGCAACTCCCGCGAGAGCTCCACGCGCTCCTCCTCGGCGACGGCGTGCAGGCGCTCGAGCAGCCGCGCGCGCTCCTCCTCTCGAGCCGCCAACCGAGCGCGGTGCGCCGCGACCTCGCGGAGAAGGCCACCCACGCGGAACAGCATGAGGGCGGACACGATGCCCTGGAGCAGCACCATATCGCCGTCCACCGGAACCCCCAGGAGCTCGGCCTGCACCCACGCGAGCGCCGGCACGAGCCCCAGTACGGCCAGCATCCACACCCGTGACCTGGGGACCGAGCCAGTTCGCTCGGCGGTGAGGTCGGAGCCAAGGGTCTTCATGGATGGATGCAGCGCAACCGTCCCAAGGGCGATCGGCCACAGCAGCCACCCCACGCTGACCGGCCAGGCCGGCTGGGTGATGCCCCTCGCGAGCGCGGTCGAGTACCACAGGTCGGCGAACAGCAGCCCGCCCAGGCCGACCGTGAACAGCCGCAGGCCGACCTCCCACGGGCGGGCGACGAACAGGAATCGGCACGCGAGCGAGATCAGGAAGATGTCGACCAGGGGATACGCAGCGATCACGATGTCCAGCTCGTCGAACCGACCCACTCGCAGCTGCGGATCCACGAAGAACACCCACAGGGCCGCGACCAGGGCGACGCCGGCGATGGAGACGTCGATCCACCCGACTCGCCGTCCGCCTGGTCCCGAGATCTGGAACAGCATCCATCCACCGACGGCCAGCATCGCGTAGCCGGGGAGCCACAGGATGTCGGCAGCGGAGGGGAACGGAGCCAGGATCTGCCGGAGCGCTGGATACAGGTCGAAGATCACGTCCCCGGCGAAGATGCAGGCGGTCCCGACGGCCAGCGCCTGCCACGCGAGCAGCCGCTCGGGCCGCGCGCGGTGGATGCCGACGAACGCGGCGACGACGCCGGCAACGGAGACGACCTCGTACAGCCGCACCCGTGCGGCCCACGGCACCAGGGGCAGGACGCCCGCCACCGCAAGCGACCCGGAGAGGAACCACAGCCAGGCCGGCCAACGCCGACGCGCGTCGACCCGGGGAAGCTCGAGCACACCCTCCTGCACCATCGTCGTTCGTACCTTCGGCACGCGTGCACGCCGGCCCATCGGGGAGAACCACCCTCACGGTTGCGGGAAACCCGCATGCGCGATGGGGCAACGCGGCAAGGCGCGCGATCGGGTGTGGAGGCGTCAGCGGGCGGGGATGGACCAGAGCTGGTCGACGGGGCCGATCCCATGCCCGATCGCGAGCGCGTGACGGATCGCCTCGGTCACGAACGCCTTGCCGGCCCGGACCGCCTCGAGTAGCTCGTCGCCGCGAGCCAGGTGCGCCGCGATCGCCGCCGAGAGCGTGCACCCCGTTCCGTGCGTGTGCGGCGTGTCGAGGCGCACACCCTGGACCCACACCACCCGGTCCCCGTCGAAGAAGAGGTCGTCCGCGCGGTCCGAGCCCTCGAGATGGCCCCCCTTGACCAGCACCGCTCGAGGTCCGAACCCCAGGATCGCCTCGGCCGCGCGGCTCATGTCGTCGGTCGAGCGGACGGGGAAGCCGACGAGTCCCGCGGCCTCGGGCAGGTTGGGCGTGACGAGCATCGACAGGGGCAAGATCCGGGTGCGGAGCGCGTCCACCGCGTCCTCGGCCAGGAGCGCGTGACCGTGCTTGGACATGAACACGGGGTCCACCACGAGGTTCGGGATCTCGGTCTTCGCGACCGCATCGGCGACCGCGTCGACGATCTCGCGCGAGGCGAGCATGCCGGTCTTCGCGGCGTCCACGCCGATGTCCGTGGCGACGGCTCGGATCTGGTCTCCCACCGTCGCCGGCGAGAGCGCCTGGTATCCGCTCACGCCGAGCGTGTTCTGCACGGTGACCGCCGTGATCGCCGTCATCCCGTACACACCGAGCGCGCTGAAGGTCTTCAGGTCGGCCTGGATGCCGGCCCCACCGCCGGAGTCCGATCCGGCGATCGTGAGCGCGCGAGGTCTGGGGGTCTCAGCGGGCATCGACGAAGTGGTCCCATCCGGCCGGGGCGAGGGGCGAGGTCCTCCCGCTCCCGTCGATGCCCACGAGGTCGTGTCCCTCGATGACGACGCCGACCTCGGTGAGCGACACCCCGAATCGCTCGTTGAGCTCGGCCCGCGCTCGGTCGACGTGGGCCGCATCCAGCGTGGCGAGCAACTCGTAGTCCTCCCCGCCACCGAGCGCAAGGTGCAGCGCGTCCACACCCAGCACCGCGGCGCCCTCGCGAAGCGCGGGAGACACCGGGACGCGCTCCAGGTCGACCCGGGCGCCCGCGCCGCTCTCCCGGCACAGGCGTCCGAGATCCTTGGCCAGCCCGTCGGACAGGTCCATCATCGCGGTCGCCCCCGCCTGCGCGAGCGTCTGGCCCTCACCGACCCGCGCGACCGGCCGGGCCAGGGCGCCGATCAGCTCTCGGCCCCACGGTGCCGACAGCGCCGTCGAGGCCAGGACCGGGTCGGCCCGCGAGAGCGCCAGTCCCCCGGCGGCGGCGCCGAGCGAGCCCGTGACCACGATCAGGTCGCCGGGTCGCGCGCCCGAGCGCGTGACGGCCCTCCCCGGCGCAACCTCGCCCACGACGGTGACGGACACGACGATCGCGGGCGAGCGGTTCGTGTCGCCGCCGACGAGCGCAAGGGCGTACTCGGCGCACGCGGCCCGCATCCCGCCGTACAGCTCGACCACCCAACCCGCCTCGACCTCGCGCGTGAGCCCGATCGACGCCAACGCGTACCGCGGGCTCGCGGCCATCGCCGCCATGTCCGAGACGTTCACGACGATCGCCTTCGCGCCGAGGTCCCGCGCCGAGATCGAGTCGAGCTCGAAGTGCACGCCCTCGACGAGCATGTCGGTCGTGAGTACGGGCTGGCCCGCGCCTGCCTCGACCACGGCAGCGTCGTCGCCGATGCCGAGCACGACCCCCGGCTGCTCGCCGGAGAGCACCCTGCGGATGGCCGCGATCAGCTCGTCCTCGCTCAGCTCCATGTGTCCGTTCCGTACAAGCGCTCTGCCTCCGCCTTCGCGCGCGGCGCAGCGGAGGGGCTCCGACTCCTTCTGTAGACTAGGCGCCCACCAGCAAGGCCGCCCCGTTCAGGCCATCCCTTGGCCGTGGAGAAGGAGTCTCGAGGATGACCGTCGACGCGAAGGTCGTGCACGACAACCCCTCCCCGGAGGACCTCCGGCGCTTCACTGAGGAGATGCCGCAGGCCCGGCTCACCGAGTTCGACAACGTGAACGTGCAGACGCGCGTCGTGTCGCGTTCGGCCGGCAGCACCTACGTCGTCGCCGATCGCTCCTCTGGCAAGACGATGACCCGCGAGGACTTCGACGTCATCGCGAAGATGCAGGACGAGTACCTCCGCGACAAGGAGGTCATCGTCGTCGACGGCCACATCGGCAACGACCCGAGCTTCCGAACGAAGGCTCGCCTCACCATCGAGAAGGCGAACGCGAACATCGCCGCGATGCAGCAGAAGCTGTACTTCCCGCGCGAGGATCGCGACGACCCGGAGGTCCACGTCGTCTACACGCCGAACCTTCCGGCACCCGGCTATCCGGACGACCGCCTGATCGCGGTGGACCTCCAGAACGGCATCACGCGCGTGCTTAACTCCGACTACTTCGGGGAGTCGAAGAAGGGCGGCCTGCGGATGTGGAACAACAAGGTCTACGACCTCGGCGGGCTCGCGCTCCACGCCGGCCTGAAGGTCATCCCGACCGACGCCGGCGAGAAGACCGTGATGATCATCGGCCTGTCGGGGACCGGCAAGACCACCACGACGTTCACCACGCAGAACGGGTCGCTCCCCGTCCAGGACGACTTCGTCGCGCTCATGCCGGGCGGACACGCCCACGGCACCGAGAACGGGTGCTTCGCCAAGACGTTCAGCCTCGACCAGGACTTCGAGCCCAACATCTACGGGGCCGTCGTCAAGCCGAGCGCCTACCTCGAGAACGTGTACCAGGACGACCACGGCAAGGTGAACTTCTTCGAGGAGAGCTACACGCAGAACGGGCGGGCCGTGTTCGGGATGTCGGACCTCGCGCGGTACCGGGACGCGACCGACACCGGGACCGTCGACTACCTGCTCATCCTCAACCGCAACGAGAACATCATCCCGGCCGTGGCGAAGCTGGACCAGGAGCAGGCGGCCGCGTACTTCATGCTCGGCGAGACCACCGGCACCTCCGCGGGCGGAGCGGCCGAGGCCGGCAAGTTCCTCCGCGTGCCCGGCACGAACCCGTTCTTCCCCCTCCCCCACGGCCTGCAGGGCAACCGGATCCTCGAGCTCCTCGCGACCCACCCGATCGAGACCTTCCTGCTGAACACCGGCCGCGTCGGTGGCAAGGACGGCGACGACCGCTCGAAGAAGGTGAAGATCCCGCACACCTCGGCATGCGTGAAGGGGATCGCCGAGGGCACGATCTCGTGGACCGAGGACGACCGCTTCGGCTACCTCGTCGCCGAGGAGGTTCCGGGGTTCGACGACGTCGAGCTGCTCCAGCCCCTCCGCCTCTACGAGCGCGAGGCTCGCGCCCAGGAGTACGACGAGCTCGTCGAGCGCCTCAAGGCCGAGCGCGTCCAGCGCCTGCGCGAGTTCCCCGAGCTCGACGGGTCGATCGTCGGGGCGGTCGGGTAGCGAGATCGCACCGCCGGCCTACCCCGAGCGCCGCCGGCCGAGGAACCATCCTGCCCCGAGCTGCACCGCGCCGAGCCCGAGGGGCACGATCGCGAACCAGCGCAGGTCCCCGAGCTCGTCCGCCGCGGCTCGACCTCGGGCGTCGCTCGCCGCGTAGATCGCGAACAGGCCGGAGAAGGCGAACCACAGGCCGACCCGTCCCGTGACGAACAGGGCGTAGAGGGCGTGGTCGGTCACGTCGACGCCCTCGGATCGGCGGTGGACCCAGACCCACAGAGACCGGAGCCCGCCGAGCGCGAGTAGCCCGGCGAGGACCAGCTCGGCAACCCTCACGCGCCGCTCCCCGCCGACCGCGCGAGCGCGGCGACGACCTCCTCGTCCGAGGTCTGGTCGAAGTCCCGGTACCACTCGCCGACGGCGAAGAACGGCTCCGGCGTGGCGAGGGCGACGACCTCGTCGGCCTCGCGCCGCAAGCGGGCCATCGTCTGGGGCGGCGCGACCGGCACGGCGAGCACCACCGAGCTCGCGCCCTGCGCCCGGGCCCACCGGAGCGCCGCCACCGCGGTCCCCCCGGTCGCGACGCCGTCGTCGACGACGATCGCGGTCCTCGCGCGCAGGTCGACCGGCGGGCGGCCCGCCCGGTAGGCCCGGAGCCGGCGGGTCGTTTCGGCCTCCTGGATGGCGATCTCGCGCTCGAGGTACTCCTCGCTCACGCCGAGGCGCTCGATCAGCCACGGGTCGAGCACCCGAACCCCCGGCGCCACCGCGCCGAGCCCGAGCTCCGCGTTGCCCGGCGCGCCGATCTTGCGCGGCACCACGACGTCGAGCGGCGCACCGAGCGTGCGGGCGACCACCTCGCCCACGACCACGCCGCCCCGCGGGATCGCGAGGATCACCGTGTCGGGGCCGGCGTGCTCCTTGAGCGCCTCGGCGAGCCGTGCTCCGGCATCGAGGCGATCCTCGAACATCAGCGCTCCTCGTCCAACTCGCGCCGCGCCTGCTCGGCCTCGATCTGCCGGCGCTTGTCCGCGATGACCTTCTCCGGCGGGGGGATCGGCTTGCGGATCCGCCGGTACGCGGCCAGCGGGTCCTCGGCCCTCGAGCGCTGCTTCTTGCGTGTCGTCACGTCCCTAGTATCCGCCGCGGGGCCGGCGGTTGGGACGGGGTTTGCCGCCCCGGGAGCACCCGCCTAGCATGGAGCCCCGAGCGCAGGAGGTCGTCGAGATGGTGCAGGCGTACATCCTCATCCAGACCGAGGTCGGCAAGGCGGCCGCCGTCGCCAAGGCGGTCCGCGCGATCGGCGGGATCACCGAGGCCGAGGACGTCACGGGTCCCTACGACGTCATCGTGCGCGCCGAGGCGAAGAACGTGGACGAGCTCGGCAAGCTCGTCGTCGCGAAGATCCAGGGCGTCGAGGGCATCACCCGCACCCTCACCTGCCCGGTCGTCCACCTCTAGGGCTGGGGCGCACTCGCTCCAACGCTCGTGCCGCGCTTGCGTTCGGCCTCGTGCCGCTCGATCGCGAGCTCGATCAGCCGGTCCACCAGCTCGGGATAGGACAGGCCGGAGGCCTCCCACAGCTTCGGGTACATCGAGATCTGGGTGAAGCCGGGGATCGTGTTCACCTCGTTCACGAGCAGGTCCCCCTCCGGCGTGAGGAAGAAGTCCACGCGCGCCATCCCCGCGCCCTCGATCGCTCGGAACGCCGCGACGGCCAGGCGCCGGACCTCATCGTGCGTCGCCGCAGGGATGTCCGCGGGGATCTGCAGCTCGCTCCCGTGCTCGTCGAGGTACTTGGCCTCGTAGTCGTAGAACTCGTGGCCGGTCGGCACGATCTCGCCGGCGACCGAGGCCACCGGGTCGTCGTTGCCGAGGACCGCGCACTCGATCTCGCGAGCGCCCTCGACCGAGCGCTCGAGGACGGCCTTGCGCCCGAACCGGAACGCCTCCTCGAGCGCGGGGGCGAGCTCTCCCGGCTCGTGCACCTTCGTGATGCCGACCGAGGAGCCGAGCGCCGCCGGCTTCGCGAACCGCGGGTAGCCGAGGCGTTCGGCGCGAGCCTCGACGCCCTCGGGGTCCTCGGCCCACTCGCGCTCGTACACGACCTCCGCCTCCACGACCGGGATGCCGGCGGCCGCGAACAGCACCTTCTGCACGGCCTTGTCCATCCCGACCGCCGAGCCGAGCACCCCCGCCCCCACGTACGGGACGCCGGCCATCTCGAGGAACCCCTGGATCGAGCCGTCCTCGCCGAACGGGCCGTGCATCACCGGGAAGACGACGTCGATCGCCGTGCGCGAGCCGTCCCGCCCGACGATCGCTCGCGCCCCCGGCTCCTGGTCGAGCGCGACCTCGGCACCGCCGGGCGTGACCTGAGGCAGCGGGCCGTCGGCGCCCGCGGCCAGCGCCGGAGGGCCTCCAGGCAGGAGCTCCCAGCGGCCGTGCTTCGTGACACCGATCGGCACGACCTCGTAGCGATCGGGGTCCAACGCGTCCATCACCGAGCGCGCCGACAGGCACGAGATCTCGTGCTCTGCGGACCGACCACCGAACAGCACGACGACCCGACGGCGCGTCATGCACGCTCCAGCGCGCGGTCGAAATCCTCGATGAGGTCCTCCACGTTCTCCACGCCGACCGAGACCCGCACGAGCCCGTCACCGATGCCGGCCGCGCGGCGCGCCTCGGGATCCATCTGCCGGTGCGTCGTCGAGGCCGCGTGACCGACGAGCGTGTGGATGCCGCCGAGGCTCGCGGCGACCCACGCGAGCTCGAGCGCGTCGCAGAAGCGCATCCCGGCATCGACCCCGCCGAGCACCTCGAACGCGAGCATGCCGCCGAACCCCCTCGGCAGCAGGCGCTCCGCGACCGCGTGCTGCGGGTGGGAGGCAAGGCCCGGGTAGTGCACCCGCTCGACCTTCGGGTGCGCCTCGAGGTGCTCCGCGAGCGCCTGCGCGCTGGCGGAATGACGCTGCATCCGCAGCTCGAGGGTCGCGAGCGCGCGCAGGCAGAGCCACGCCTCGAGGGGAGCCATCGTGCCGCCGGTCTCGATGACGGTCTGGCGGAGGCGCACGACGTGCTCGTCGGAGCCGCACACGACGCCGCCGATGAGGTCGTGATGGCCGCCGATGTACTTCGTCGCCGAGTGCAGCACGAGATCGAAGCCGTGCTCGGCCGGGTTGCACAGGTACGGAGAGGCGAACGTGTTGTCCACCACACCCGGGATCCCCGCCTCACGGCACGCGGCGCCGAGCGCGGTGAGGTCGGCGACCGTCACGTTCGGGTTCGCGATGGTCTCGACGTAGAAGAGCGCGGCGCCGGGCAACGCCGCCCGGACCTCGTCCACGTCGTGCGGGTTCACGAACGTGGCCTCGATGCCGTACCGCGGCAGCACGGTCGACATCAGCGAGTACGTGCCGCCGTACAGTTCCGAGCTGGCCACGACACGGTCGCCCGACCGGGCGAAGGCGGTGATCGCCGTGTGGATCGCGGCCATGCCCGATGCGAACGAGAACGCCCCCTCGGTGCCCTCGAGCTCGGCCATGAGGTTCTCGAACGCGCCGAGCGTCGGGTTCCCGTATCCCCGCGTGTACGTGTAGCCGGGCTGCCGGAAGCTGATCGTCTCGGCGTAGTCGTGCGAGGTCTCGAAGCGGAACGTCGAGGTCTGGAAGATCGGGACGCTCGGCGTCTCCTGCTCGACGGGCGGCGTTCGCGCGCCGTGCACGGCGCGCGTCGAGAAGCCCTTCCCGCGCCCCTCGCTCACCGGTCCACCCTACCCCTGCCTCCAGCGCTTCGGGTACTCGGCGCGCATGCCGTCGACGAGGAAGGTCAGCTCGCCCATGACGTCGTCCGTGAGCCGGCGGACGGTGGACGCGTCGTTCGCGTCTCGCGGCAGGATCATCGGCTCCCCGGCGCGGAGCCAGATCGGCCGCCCGAACTCGAACCTCCGCTTCCCCGAGCGCTGCCACACGTACTGCCCGCCCCAGGTCGCGACCGGCAGTACCGGCGCGCCCGTCGCGAGCGCGAGGCGCACCGCCCCCGTCTTGCCTCGGCCCGGCGCGAAGCTCGGGTCGGTCGTCGCGCTCGTGCCCTCGGGGTAGACGAACACCACCTCGCCCTGCTCGAGCGCGCGGGTCGCGTCGTCGAGCGGGGCCTGGTCTCCCGTCCCCCGTCGGACCGGGATCTGCCCCGCCCCGCCGAGCACCATCCGCGTGAACGGGTTCTCGAACAGCTCGGCCTTCGCGAGGAACCTCGGTCGTCGCCCGGCCCGGATGACGAAGTACGCGTGAGCGAAGGGGTCCAGGTACGACAGGTGGTTGCCGACGACGATCGCCGGGCCCTCGGCCGGGACGCGGTCGAGCCCGTCGAACCGCCAGTTGAACCACAGCTTGAACGGCGGCAGCAGGACGACCTTGCAGGTGTGGTACCAGGGCTCCAGCGGACGCCTCCTTCCGGGCTCGGCGATGCTACCGCGCTCCGCCGGAGGCCGGACCGGACCCGCGGGGAGCGGGTAGCCTTGCGCGGTGCGCGTGATCGCGATCCCCGTGAAGTCGCTCGGGCGCTCGAAGACCCGCCTGTCGAGCGCGCTCACACCGCTCGAGCGTGGTGCGCTCTCCCTCGCGATGCTCGAGGACGTGCTCGACGTCACGCTGCAGATGGCCGGGTGGGAGACGTGGGTCGTCTCACCCGACGAGGTGGTGCTCGAGGTCGCCGCCCGCCGGGGCGTTCGCTCGGTGCCCGAGGAGCGGCCGGGCCTCTCGGCCGCGATCCGCCAGGCCGAGCGCCTGGCGATCGCCGAGCAGGCGCAGGTGCTCGCCGTCCTGCCCGGGGACCTGCCGCTGATCACGGCCGATGCGCTCACCGCCGCGCTCCGCACGCTCGGTCCGGTCGTCGTGGCCCGCTCGAGCCGCGACGGGACGAGCCTGCTGCTCCGGCGTCCGCCGAGGGCGATCCAGGCGCGGTTCGGCCCGGAGTCGTTCCTGCGGCACCTCGAGCTCGCCGAGGCCCGCGGGCTCCCGGTGGCCGTCGTGGAGCGGCGCGAGCTCGCCTTCGACCTGGACGTCCCCGGCGATATCCTCAGCCTGCTCGACGACGGCCGGCGAGGGCGCACGCGCGAGGTGTGTCTCGGGATGGACCTCGGCGGCAGGCTCGCCGCGCACGCGTAGCGTTGCACGGACACGCGAGGAGGACGGGATGCCGCAGGGAACCGTGAAGGATTTCGACGCCGAGGCCCGGACCGGGTCGCTGCTCATGGAAGACCGGACCGAGGTCGGCATCGACCCCACCTCGATGGAAGGCTCGGGCATCCGCTCCCTGCGGCTCGGTCAGCGCGTGAAGTTCGACCTGGTCCAAGAGAGCGGGCGCAAGCTCGCCCGCACCCTTCGCATCGTCACGCTGTAGGCGCCGTCAGCGCGAGCGCGTGGTCTTCGCCGGCGTCCTGCGGCGCCGGGCGGCGACCATCTCTTTGAACTCCTTGCCTGCGAGGAACCACGGCAGGTCGCGGGCGGGGACGACGATCGGGGTCTCGGGCTTGCGAGGGTTCCGAGCGACTCGCTTGTTGCGGCGCTTGCGCTCGAACGTGCCGAACCCCACCAGCGACACCCGTTCGCCTTTGGCGACCGTCTCCCGGATCACGTCCATCGCGGCGTCGACCGTACGACCGATCTCCGCCTTGCTGACGCCGGTGCGTTTCGCGACCTCGGCGACGAGCCCGTTCTTGTTCATGAGATCGACCCCCCTCTGCCGCAACCCAACCTATCGATATGCGAGGGGGATGGTCAATGCCTTTCGGCGCAGCGACGATGGGCCGATGCGTCGCCCCTACCTCACCGGCGATCCGTCGATCGACCTGCGCGAGGAGCGGCCGACCCGCGTGGGCGGCACGCAGGGCCGCCTCGTCGTCGCCGACGCCACCCGGGACGGACGGCTCCGGGCGAGCGTCGCGGTCGCGTTCTCGATGGGGCCGGGCGGCGCGGGCCACCTCCCGGCCGCGACCTTCCCGCCCGGCGAGTGGTCCTCGGAGGAGTCGGACTTCCTGCGGGTGCTCGCGTCATCCCGCGCCGAGGTGCCCCCGCCTGCGAACCTTCCCCGTGACCGCCGGAAGCGCCTGATAGCATCGGACCTGCCCGGCCCGAGCGGCCGGGCGACGTTTGGCCCGTGGGGTAACGGTAGCCCGGCTGACTCTGGATCAGTTAGTCCTAGTTCGAATCTAGGCGGGCCAGCAGAGATCGAGACGCTACGCGAGCGGCGTCGGGTCGAGCACGAGCGTCGGCAGCGGATCCTGCGTGAAGTCGAACTCGCGAAGGAGGTTGCCGAGGATGCCGACCTCCTCGCGCACGGTCGGCCGCGAGTCCGGCCGGCTGAGCGTGTTCGGATCGAGGCGCTCGCCGTCCAGGAACAGGTCCTCGATGAGCTTCAGGTAGGCGTCGAACGTGAGCACCTGCGGGTCGATCGTGCCGCCCTTGGCCCACGGGCTGATGAGCAGGCCCGGCACGCGGATCCCGTAGCCGTTCATGTCGACGCGCGGCGGCTCGAGGTGGTCGTAGAAGCCGCCCCAGTCGTCCCACGTGAGGAAGATCGCGGTCGAGTCCCAGTCGGGTCCCTGCATCGCGGCGTTGATGATGTTCGTAACGTGCCGCATGCCCTTCCAGATCGGCTCGCCGCTGCCCGGGTGCTCCCCGGCGCCCGAGTAGGGCATCACCCACGACACCGAGGGCAGCGTGCCGTCCGCGGCCGCGGCGTAGTACTCGCTGTGGCCGCGGACGTTGCTCACCTGGTCGTTGTCCCGGACCGTCGTGAACCACGGGAGCGGGTTCTGCTGCGCCACGGTCCGCCGGCCGGTCTTGTCGCTCGGGCAGGGGTCGTAGAAGCAGGTGTCGTCGCCGACGTAGTAGCTCCAGCTCACGTCGTTCTCGTGCAGCAGGTACGTGATGTCGGTCCACGCCCAGATCGGCTGGTCCTCGCGGCTGCGCTGGATCTGGGCCTCCTCGGCCAGCTCGAGGTCGGAGGTGCAGCTCATCGGGTCTCGCGCGCTCTGGCATCGCGCCGCCCAGGCCGAGACCAGGAACAGGTGGGCGGGCAGCGTCCACGAGTCGGCCGGCGCGAACATGTGGTCCTGAAGGACGAAGTGATCCGCGTACGCCCAGTAGTTCGGGATCTCCTTGCGGGTGTGGTAGCTCATCACGTCCGGCTGGCCCGCCGGCCCGAGGTAGCCCTTGCAGTCGGGGTCGTCGCGATGGTCGGCGCAGTGGATAGGGCTGTCGACCACCGTCTGCACGAACCCGTCCATCCGCCCGCCGTTCACGTCGGCGACCGAGTGTCGCTGCGCGTGCGGACCGCCCTCGGCGAGCTGGTTCGTCGAGTGGTACGGCCGGACGCAGCGGCCGAGGATCGGATCCGGGATGCAGGGCTTCGGGCGACCGTCGGCGGTCATCGGGATGCCCTCGGCCCCCGGGTAGGTGCCGAAGTAGTGATCGAACGAGCGGTTCTCCTGCACGATGAAGATCAGGTGCTCGATGTGCAGCTTCGCCTGATCGAGCTTCGTGAGCTGCACGGTGGGCGTGGCCTCGGGCGCCCGCGTGGGGCTGGCCGAGGCCGACGAGCCCTGCGTGACGCCGTTCGCGCTCGGCTCGCTGCAGGCCGCGGCGACGAGCGCGAGGGCGACCAGCGCGGCCGCGTGGAGCAGGAGGCGGGGCTTCACGGTCGCCAAGCTTACGTGCCCGGGATCGACGCGGGCCCGGGCGGCGGCGTCGGGTCCAGGACGAGTGGCGGGATCGGGTCCTGCCGGAAGTCGAACTCCTCGCGCAGGTCGCCGAGGATGCGGACGTCCTCGCGCACGGTGGGGCGCGAGTCCGGACGCCCGTCCGTCGCCGGGTCCAGGCGCTGCCCGCCCAGGTACAGGTCCTCGATGAGCTTCAGGTACGCGTCGAAGGTCAGCACCTGGGGGTCGATCGTGCCGCCGCTCGCCCACGGGCTGATGAGCAGGCCCGGCACGCGGATCCCGTAGCCGTTCTCGTCGACCCTCGGCGGCTCGACGTGGTCGTAGAACCCACCCCAGTCGTCCCACGTGAGGAAGATCGCGGTGTTCCACCACAGGTCGCTCTCCATCACCGCGTTGATCACGCGCGTGACGTACGCCTGCCCCTTGGAGATCGGAGCGCCGTTGCCCGGGTGCTCGCTGTAGCCGCTCTCGGGCATGATCCACGAGACGGTCGGCAGGGTCCCGTCCTCGACGGCGCGGAAGTAGTCGACGTGCTGCTGGATGTGGTCGAACGTGTCCTGCTCGTGCACGGTCGTGAACGAGGGCAGCGGGTTCTGCGCGGGCGGCGTCCCTCGGCCGTCTCCGACGCGCGGGCACGCGTCTTCCGGCGTGAGGCACGTGTCGTTGCCGACGTAGTAGGCCCAGCTCACGTCGTTCTCGGTCAGCAGGTAGGTGATGTCGGTCCAGGCGTAGATCGGCGGGTGCTCGCCGTGACGCTGACGGTCCACGACACCCTCGAGCCCGAGGTCCGAGCGGCAGCTCATCGGGTCGCGGGGGTCGGCGCACGACGCCGCCCAGGCCGAGACCAGGAACAGGTGTGAGGGAAGCGTCCACGAGTCGGTCGGTGCGAACATGTGGTCCTGCAGGACGAAGGCCTCGGCGTAGGTCCAGTAGTTGGGGATCTCGCGCGCGTCGTGCCAGCCCATGACGTCGGGTTGGTCCCGGGGACCGAGCGAGCCCCGGCAGTCGCGCTCCAGGCGCGTGTCGGCACAGTCGTTCGGCGCGGCGACGACGGTCTCGATGAAGCCGTCCATCCGGCCGCCGTTCACGTCGTTCACCGAGTGCGGCTGCCCGTGCGGTCCCCCCTGGTTGCGGAGCGAGTCCTCGTGGTAGGGCTCGGCGCAGATCCCGGCGACCGGGTCGGGGTTGCAGACGGTGGGCTCGCCGCCCTTGGTCATGGGGATGCCCTCGGCGCCCGGGAAGGTCCCGAAGTAGTGGTCGAAGGAGCGGTTCTCCTGCACGATGAAGATGAGGTGCTGGATGTTCGCGAAACCCTTCAGCTTCGGGGGCGGGGACGGGATGGTGCCGGCGCTCGGCGTCTCCGTGCTGCCGGTCGCGGCCGGGCCGCTCGGCTTCGGATCGCCCTTCCCCGTGCTCGAGGTGCACGCAGCCGCGGCGAGCGCGAACGCCACGATGACGGCGAGGGCGACGAGGACGCGGCGGGAAGCGCGATGGGTGCGCATGGAACGCGGCGAGGGTACCAGCGACCGTCCCGGAACGGGCGAGGTCGCCGTCGGTAGGATGAGCGCCGAACCCGCGACCCAAGGAGCCCTTACCGTGGAACGGCACGTCACCCCCGCAGGCAACACGCTCGTCACGGTCATCCCCGGCGACGGCATCGGACCCGAGGTCGTCCGCAGCGCGCAGCGGATCATCCGAGCCACCGGTGCGAGGATCGAGTGGGAGGAGGCCGAGGCCGGGGCCGAGGTCTTCAAGAAGGGGATGCCCTCCGGCGTACCCACCGAGACGATCGAGTCGATCGGCAAGACCCGCGTCGCGTTGAAGGGGCCCCTCGAGACGCCCGTCGGCTTCGGCGAGAAGAGCGCGAACGTCACACTCCGCAAGCTGTTCGAGACCTACGCGAACGTGCGGCCGGCGCGCGAGCTCCCCGGCGTCACCACCCCTTACAGCGGTCGGGGCATCGATCTCGTGATCGTCCGGGAGAACGTCGAGGACCTCTACGCCGGCATCGAGCACATGCAGACGCCGGGCGTCGCGCAGACCCTCAAGCTCATCTCCCGCAAGGGGTGCGAGAAGATCGTCCGCTTCGCGTTCGAGCTCGCGCGCGCCGAGGGACGCACGACCGTCACGTGCGCCACGAAGGCGAACATCATGAAGATGACCGAGGGGATGCTGAAGCGCACCTTCGAGGATGTCGCGCCCGAGTACCCCGACATCGAGTCCTGGCACCTCATCGTCGACAACACGGCGCATCAGCTCGTCAAGAAGCCCGAGCAGTTCGACGTCATCGTCACGACGAACATGAACGGCGACATCCTGTCCGACGAGTCGAGCGCGCTGATCGGTGGACTCGGCTTCGCGCCCTCCGCGAACATCGGCAACGAGGTCGCGATCTTCGAGGCCGTCCACGGCTCGGCGCCGAAGTACGCCGGCAAGGACGTCATCAACCCGACGGCGCTCATCCTGACCGCCGTGATGATGCTCCGGCACCTCGGCGAGTTCGAGGCCGCCGCGGCGATCGAGCACGCCGTGCTCGTCACGCTCGAGTCCGGCGTGCGCACCGGCGACATCGTCGGCTACGACAAAGGCACGTCCACCACCGCGTACACCGACGCGATCATCGAGAACCTGGGGAAGCGCTCCGAGAAGTGGCAGGTCCGCGAGTACAAGCCGCAGATCCTGCCGCAGGTGGACCCGCGACCGGACTTCGTGCGGCCCACCTCGCGCTCGGCCGTCGGCGTCGACGTGTTCGTCGAGACCGCCCTGTCCCCCGCCGAGCTCGGCGCGAGCATGGAGGAGGTCGTCGAGGACTCGCCGTTCACGCTCAAGATGATCTCGAGCCGCGGCACGCAGGTGTATCCGGCGACGGGCGCGATCACCGACACGGTCGACGCGTACTACGCCCGCTTCATGCTCCGCGAGCCGGCCGACGACGTCCCCGACCAGGCGCTCGCCGAGCTGCTCTCGCGGATCACGACCCGGCACCGGTGGGGCCACATCGAGAAGCTGCAGACGTTCGACGGCGAGCTCGGTTTCACGAAGGCGCAGGGCGAGAACTAGCCTGCTGCTACACTTCTCGCCGGCCTCGACGAGGCACGCACGGTCCCATCGTCTAGTGGCCTAGGACACCACCCTCTCAAGGTGGAGACACGGGTTCGAACCCCGTTGGGACTACCAGCGCAAACGGGTTGTCGGCGCGTCCCTGGCCCCGCGATGGCCCCGCGGCGTACACGGGACCGTCAACGCGGGCGGCTCTCGGTGGACTCCTTCACGAGCCGGTCGATCGCGTCCGCGACCTTCGCCGACGTCTCCGCGTAGACCTCCACGTAGATCGTGTCCACCATCCGCGTGGACGTGTGGCCGAGGCGCTGGGCGACGGCCTTCATGTCGCCGGTGGCGGCGTAGGCGAGGCTCGCGCCCGTGTGCCGGAGCCACTCCGGCCGGACGCCTTCGATGCCGGCGGCCTTGCAGCCGCGGTCCCAGTCGGGGCGGAAGACGTGGCGGCGAACCGGGCCGCTGCGCTCCCCGTAGAAGACGAGCCCCTCGAGGCGCGGATCGGACATGTCGCGCAGCGGCGGGAATCGGAGCAGGTGCTCGGCGAGCGGGCGGATCGCGACCTCCGGCAGATCGATAACGCGGGCGGACTCCGGCGTCTTCGGCGGGCCCCACTCGAACCGTCCGCGGACCTCGACGAGCTTCTCGTCGACTCGCAGAGTCCGGCCCTCCACGTCGACGTCGTCGCGCTTCACGGCGACCAGCTCGGACCAGCGGACCGACGAGTAGGCACCGAGGAGAACGAACGCCCGCCACCGCTCCGGCAGGTGCTCAACGACGGCCGAGAGCTCCGTCGGCGTCAGCACGCGGACGGAGGAACGCCTCACCTTCGGGGCCGTGATCCTGGCCGCCGGGTTGCGACCGATCGCCTCGGCGTCCATCGCCCTGTTGAGGAGCATCCGAACCAGCTTCAGCGCCTCGGCAGCCTGCCACGCTGATCCCTTGCGGCGCGCCCCGTCCACGAGGTTCCTCACGTCGTCCCGCGTGATCGCGGCGAGCGGGACGCGGCCGAGTCGCGGTTCGATGTAGAGGCGCCAGATCCCCTCGTACTTCGCGAGCGTCGACGGAGCGGGCTCCCCTACCGTGGCCGCGTCGGCGCGCCAGCGTCCGAAGAACGAGCCGAGCGGCTCGCGCCCGGCTTCCGGGTCGCTCCACTCGCCCCGGTGCTTCCGCGTCTCCTGGTCGTTGAGGAACCGCTCGGCGTCCACCTTCCGCGTGAACGTCCGAGTTCGCTCGCGGTGATCCGGGCCGCGGTAGCGAGCGACCCAGGTCGAGTCGCGGGCCCCGCAGGTCGCACACGTCCTCGTGCCCGCCGGCACGACACGCCGACAGGACCGGTTGGCGCACCTTCGCTGGACATGTGCCATCGGCCTAGACCTCCTCGCCAGCCTTCCGTTCCTCCGTCGGCCCCAGGAAACCGCGCTGGCGGGCGAGCATGATCCACCGTCCCGCAGTCGAGCGCGGGATGCCGAGGATCTCGTGAACGGCCCTCGCGGGTGCGTCGCCGACCACGTACGCGCGCCGGTAGATCGACGCCGTGAGCATCAGGGCCTCGTCCGAGAGTCCACGCGCGGCCATGTCTCGCGGCCTGGGCGTTGCGAGCATCGCGGCGGGGGGTGTTCGCCGGCCGCTCAGGAGGTCGACCTGCATGAGGCGACGGACGACCTCTCGGACAAGGGCACGCGGGATCGCGCGTAGGATCTCACCCGTCACCGGAGGGCCACCCTCGACCTGTCGGAGCGCCAGGGACGTGACCTCCATCCGCCCGCCCTGGTAGCGGAGCTCAGCCTCGCCCGCGAACGGCAGGTGCTCGTCGGTGGCCTCACCAGCCACCTTCACCCGGACTCGACGCGGGAGGACGAACCCCTCGTCGAGCTTCACCCTCCCGGTGCTCGTCACGATCTTGAGGTCCGCCACGGCCCCAACCTTAGCACGATGCGGTACAGCGCCGCAACCTGTGTCACTCGTTGCCGTCGTGTAGTAAGGTGGCCAGGCGATACAGAGACGCCGCCTGTATCACGCCAACCGGAACGCCGGGGAAGATGCAGGACCCGCGAGAGGCGGGAGGTCCGACTGAAGCACGCCACGAACCAGGGAGCCGGCGCGTGGACCGAGGCCGCGAGCGCAGGGGTGGAAGCACTGCGAGCACACCTCCGTCGAACGCGACCTACCGCCGACCGCGAGCGGGACCGGATCGACGAGGAGTACAGCCGCCGGAAGCGGCGGCGCCGACAGGGAACGAGGAGGGCCGATGGGTAAGCGATGGCTCAGCAACGAGGATCTCGCCGAGCTGCTCGGCGTCCCGCTGGGAACTGTGCGGCGGTGGCGCTACATCGGCGAGGGGCCGTCGGGTGTGGTGTTCGGCCGGCACGTTCGCTACGACGCCGACGACGTCGCGCGCTGGATCGAGGCTCGCCGAAAGGCGCAGGCCGTGGCGGCCCCGTGAACGTCGAGAGCCCCCGACCTGTGGGGGCCAAGGGCTCGCCGACTCCGCGGTCGCAGCGTAGCAGCAGTCGGCGACGGAGCGTCCCATGATGCCCGCCGGCTGCCGCTGGCCCTCCTGCGTGTGCGACGCGGCGGAGTGCCCCTGCGGGCTCGGCATCCGCCGAGACTGCCCGAGCGGCTCGTGGTGCGACGAGTGCTCGCGCGGATCCGGCGATGACATCGCGGCCGTGCGGGTGCGGTTCAAGGACGGCCTCGAAGGGTGGATCCCGATCGACGCGCTTTTCCGGTCGCGGGACGAGGTGGCCCGATGACCGCCACCGACACGCCTTTGGGCGACGACCAGGTCCGCGCTCTCGGGTTCGAACCGACGCCCGACGGATGGGTGCCCGCGCACGATGACGGCGGCTCGCTCATCCCCGTCGCCGCGCTGCAGGAGATCGTCGACGACGAGCTCGAGCTGCTCGAGGTCGCGCCGGATGAAGGAACCGCTCGGGAACGATCGTCGCGGCTCGGCGCCTTGTCGCGGTCGGCAGCCCTCGAACGGATCGCGGCCACCCCGACCATGTGGCTCGTCGAGGACGTGCTCACCTCGGGGGACTACGGGACGCTCGCCGGCCCGAAGGGCGTTGGGAAGTCGCTCGCGCTCGAAGATCTTGCCGTGTCCATTGCACTCGGCGAACCCTGGTTCGGTCGCTTCGCGTCGACGCAAGGAACGGCCCTCGTGCTGACGTGCGAGGAGCGCGAGGCGCACACGTGGAAGAGGCTCGACGCGATCGCCCGTGCGAAGGGCCACGAGCCCGAGGAGCTCGAGGGCACGGTGTTCGTGCACCCGATCCCGTTCAGCGCGATCACCGACATCAAGCGGTTGCGGGCCGAGGTAGCCACCTTGCGGCCAGCGGTGGTCGTGCTCGACCCCGCGTACAAGTACATGGCTGGCGCCAAGTCGAGCGACCTGTTCAACATGGGCGCGGTGCTGACGCCCGTCCAGGTGGCCTGCCAGGAGAACGGGGCAGCCCTGCTCGTCGGCCACCACTACAACCGCCGCGAGGGTGCCGCTCGCGAGGAGCGGATCTCGGGCGCCGGGCTGCTCGAGTGGGCGCGCGTCATCATCACGATGGACACCCAGCCTCATCGAGCCGGCGACGAGAGCGCGGTGCTCGCCTCGTTCGAGGTCAGCGGCAACTCGCTCGACCCAATCGCGTTCCGCCTGAGGCGATCCGTCGTGGCTCTCGAGGACGGGCCGAACCCGGACCTCTCGTACTCGGCAGAGGTCATCGCCGAGGGTGCCGAGGCGCGGCCGAACGCGCGGCCGTCGACCGCCGATCGCGTCCGGGCGGTGCTCGGCCATGGGCCGGACGAGCGGCTCACGGTGTCCAGGATCGGCGACCGTCTCGCCGAAGAGGGCCAGCCGTTGAAGGCGCGAACGATCCAGAGGGCTCTCGCCGAGCTCATCGCACTCGGAGAGGCCGACGGCGACAACCCAGGTCCGCCGACGCCCGGAGTGTGGTGGTTGACGTGAGCCATGCGTCAATGCGAACGCATGCGTCAATGCGAATAGGGCGCATGCCATGCGTCAATGCGAATGCGCCTATAGGTAAGGCGCATCGCTTGGACGCATACGCATCGTCTCCGACCCACCTCCCGCGCGACCGTGTGGTTGACGCATGCGTTGGTGTCGTCGAGGTCGGGCCCCCCTCACGGCCCGAAGCCCGACCTGGGGGGTGCCCCCCAAGGGGTGGCCTCCGCTCCAGCGCGTCGATAGCAGCCCTGGTCCTGCGTACCGGCAGGGCTTCGTAAGGGAGGTTGACGAATGACGGCACGGAAGGCCCCCAGGAAGCCCCCGGCCGGCCTCGGTGCTCGCGGCCGTCAGCTCTGGCGGTTCCTCGTCGAGTTCGAGCCCGAACAGCACGAGGTCGTGCAGCTGCTCGAGTGCTGCAGGATCGTGGACCGGTTGGACGCGCTTGCGGAGATCCTCGCGGTCGAGGGCCTCGGCGCCACGAACGGCCGCGGCGACGCGGTCCCGCACTGGGCGTTGGTCGAGTCCCGCCAGCAGACCCTCGCCCTCAACCGCACCCTCTCCGCCCTGCGGATCCCGCTGCCCGAGGGGCAGGACGACTGGGACGGATTGTCCTCGAGCGCGCGCGCCCGGCGGGCGGCGCTCATCAGGCATCACGGAGGTGGTCGGCATGCGTAGACCAGGACCGAAGCTCGACGTCGCCTGGGTGCGCCGCGAGCTCGCCGCTCAGGATCTTGAGATCGTGAACGACGAGCGCAACGAACCGGACGAGCGGCTCGAGGCGATCATCGCGAAGGCCGGGCTCACGCGCCCGCTCACCGTCGAAGCGCTCGACGCGCTCTCGGAGGACGCGCTCGACGGGCTCTGCGCGGCGTGCGAGGAGCTGCACGATGAGGGGGTCGCGGGCGCCCTGGCGCTCGCTGGCGCCTGCCGGCGACTCCTCGGCGACCCGGTCACGGTCCCCTCGTGGGCGCTGCCGTCGACGGTCCTCGACGCGCTCGCGATCACGGCGTCACCGATCCGGTTCCTCCGGTTCGAGGCCGACGGGGTGGCCGAGGTTCGCCACGGTGAGGCCGGCTGGGAGCTGGTCGAGTGAGCGGCGTCGACGAGTTCGGCGACTTGATCGTTCAGGCATACCGAGAGCGCCTCCGGGCGCGGAAGGAGGCGGAGATGGAACACGATACCCAGGCCGCGCGCCGCGTCTCGATCGCGATGGTCACGGCCGCGCGCACAGGCACGCCCATGAGCATCGCGACGTTCGTCCAGGCGGCGCAGGACGAGGGCATCACGAGCTCCGAGAAGATCCTTCGGCTCTCGATCCGGGTCGCGTGGTTCAACGCCGAGATCGCACGCGCGGCGCTCGAGGCGCTCGACCAGGTGAAGCCCGGCTCCGGGGACGAGTTCGTGCAACGCATGGCGCTTGAGCAGCAGTTCACCGAGACGAATGGCGAGGAGGACGGTCAAGCACGTTGATATAGGTAGTTGACTGTCGGAGACGTGTTGTACGATGTCGAGTGACCCGCGCCGCGAGGCCGGGTCGGAAAGGCGGTCGCGATGACCACCGAACACAGCACCACCCAGGACCCGGACGCCGGCAATCTCGGCGACGCCGGCAAGCGAGCACTCGATGCGGAACGGCAGGCTCGGCGCGAGGCCGAGAAGCGAGCCCGTGACGCCGAGATGAGGCTCGCCGAGTTCGAGCGGCGTGATCTCGTCCGCGAGGTCGCATCCGCGAAGGGACTCGACGGCGCGCTCGCCGAACGCCTCCGCGGCAGCACGAAGGAGGAACTCGAGGCTGACGCCGACGAGTTCCTGGCGCTCGTGAAGCCCGACGAGGCGGACCGCAAGGCCCGGACGCCGTCGGGGCTCCCCAAGGAGCGCCTGCGCGGGGGTGCCGATCCGACCGACATGGACGAGCCTGCGAGTGGGCTCGTCGACAGGATCCTGGGGAACGGCCTGTAGGCCAGGCGCGACGCCGGGCCGACGAACGCGACACCTTCGCGACGGAGGGCGCGGACCCAAGTAGCTAACCCTCAAGACGGAGGTTCACCCATAATGGCACTTCTCAACGCACAGGGGATCTCGGCGCTCGTCGTCGAGCTGCTCGCACGCTCGCTCGTGCTCCCGCGGACGGTCGCCCGCGTCCCGGGCAGCGATTTCGGCGGCCCAAACGGCGCGACGGTGACGATCCGCGTGCCCCGGCGCCGGACCGCGCTCGAGCAGGCGACGCCGGGAGCCACGATCACATACGCCGACGTCGACGAGACGCCCGTCTCGCTGACGGTCCACCACCTCTACGACGCGACCCGGATTTCCGACGAGGACCTCCGGCTCACCATCGAGGACTTCGGGCGGCAGATCAGCGCGCCGCAGGCGGCCGCGGTGGCCGAAGGCGCCGAGGACGAGCTCGCGGCGGTCATGAACGGGCTCACCAGCATCGTCCTGACCACGTCGGCCGCTGCCGACGACGAGATCGACACGGCGACTGCACACGGGTTCATCGTGGGCGACAAGATCAGGTTCGCCGGCCTCGTCGGTGGCGCGGGTCTGAGCAACGGCACCCCTTACTGGGTCGTGACCGTGGCCGACGCCGACACGTTCGAGGTGTCGGCGACCCCGGGCGGCGCGGTCCTCAACTTCACCACCGACATCACGGCGGGCACGGTGGCGAAGTGGGCCGCGCTCTCGTTCGACGCGACCCCCGACCCGGCCGCGGACGATGCGGTCGTGCTCGCAGCCCGCGAGCAGCTCACCAACAACGACGTGCCGGCCGGCCGCAGGTTCCTCGCGGTGTCGCCGCAGATCGCGACGCGGCTCCTGGCCGTCGACAAGTTCAGCAAGGTCGATGACTCGGGGTCGCCGTCGGCGCTCCGCGAGGCCGTCCTCGGTCGGCTCTACGGCCTTACGGTCGTCGAGTCGAACGGATTGGACCCGGGCGAGGGGGTCGCCTACCACGAGAGCGCCTTCGCCTTCGCCACGCTGTCGCCGGCCTTGCCGCAGGGCGCGTCGAGTGCAGCCGCGATGACGGTCCAGGGGATCGCCGCGCGCCAGGTCTTCGATTTCGACCCGAGCATCCTGTCGGATGTCAGTGTCGTGTCGACCTTCGCTGGCGCGACGCTCGTCGATCCCGATCGGCTGGTGAAGCTCGATACGCTGGCGTAGTGAACATCCCGGCGGGGGGTTGGATGCCGGCGCCCCAGGGCGCTGAGCCCGTCCGCGGTTCCCCGCCGGGAGATCCTTTCCCCGCGGACGGGCACCTGGGAAAGGCGAGGTGGCCCCGACCCGGCTTCGGTAACGGGTCGGGGTCCCTCCCTCGCAGGCTTGCGGAGCAGGTTTGGCCACAGGAGGCCTCGAGAGCGTGACGTGCGATCGGTGCGGGCGAAGACCCGAGGAGCCCGCGAAACGCGGCCCAGCGCGCCGCCTGTGCGGCCATCGGTGCCGTCGGCGAGCGTCGCGTGCCCGGCGCCGGGCGGCTCGATCGTGAAGGAGTGCACCTGGCGCGGCGGCTGCGCGGTCACGATCGGGAGCGACGAGGTTTTCTGCAGCTACCACTCGAAGGTGACCGACGGCATGATCCAGACGACCAGGTCGGACGGGTTCGCGATCATCCCGGTTGACCTCACGCTGCGCGAGCGTGCCGAGGCCGACCACCGGCGCGCCGACTACCTCGCGAGTCTCATCGCGGACGACCGGGAGCGGTGCGAGAAGCGGCGACAGGAACGCGCGAGAGCCGCCGAGGTGCGGATCTGGGCCGATGGGGCGTCCTCGGCCTGAACGGGCGCCTACGGCGAACCCCGCAACGCGCATCGCCATCATCGTCGTACCCCGACGGACGATGATCTTCTGCCGCTACCGTGATCCGCTCGGAGCCGCCCTATCATCGGAAACATGGACGTGCCTTCCGGGATCACGGTCGAGGCGGTCGCCGACCTCGACTACAGGGGCCGGGCGCTCTGGCGATGCTGCACCTGCGGAGGACTTCTGGCGCCGCGGCTCCTGGTGGCCGGCTCGATCGAAGTTGCCAACCTCGCTCTCGCACACCGAGACCTCGTCCACGGTGGTCGCGCGGAGTAGGAGAAGGGGCCGGCCCCCGGTTCGTGCAAGGGGACCGGCGGAGCGCCTTGGTCAGAGCGGCAGGAGCGGTCGCCCCGTGCGGCCCTCGATGTATGCCCGCATCTCGTTGCGGCGGGTCCGGATCTCAAGGCTGCCCTCGACCTCCCACCATGCCTCGAGGCCGTCCGCCTTCGCCCCCCTGACGGCCTCGTCGATCAGGTCTTGCGTGACCGGGACTCCGGTCTCGCTCGCGTACATCTCAGCGAGCACGCGACCCGCCGTCAACTGGTCGTCGACAGGGACGTGCTCGACGTTCGCCTCGCCCATGAACGCAGCAAGTTCTCGGCCCACAGCCCGGATGAGGATGTCCTCCGCTACCTTGAAAGGGCCGATCCATGTCGGTTCCACCATCGGTGCCGTACCCATCCCCACCTGCCTCCTTCCGCGGCCCTCGGCCGCCGCTTGCTTGGCCGCTCGCATCAGCGAGTGGCATCAAGGCCGTCGTACACCTCGTCAGCGGTCATGGGAAGACGAAACATGGTTGGCCAAGAGCGGTTGGCCAAGGGCCGTTGGCGAAGCGCAAGGACTTCACGCCGATCGAGAACGACGCGATCGGACCGCTCAGGATGACGGCTTCAGTTCGTGCCGCATCCGGAGCAGGAACTGCAGCCGTGCGATCTCTTGCTTATGCTTCTGCTCGAGGGTCTTGAGCGTGTCCTTCGCCTTCTTCGCCCGATCCGCCGAATGGGCCTCCAGGTCCTCGACCATCGCGGACCTGATCTCGGTCGTGGTAACGGCATCGAGCAGTCCCTTTGCCTGGAGCCATTCGCGCTGCCCGTCGAGGTACTCTGTCAGTTCGCCGGCAACGCGCTCGATCTCGGCGTCGAGGCTCTCATTCGCCGACAGCGGGCCCGGATTCTCCGGGCCGAGGCGCGAAAGCACATCCGCGTACCGTCCCCGCACGGTTCCTTCCTCATGATCCATGCCTGCCCCCCTTTCGTCGTCCCTCGCCCCACTCGTCCTCCGCGCTGCGGGGCTGATAGCCCTGGATCGCTGCCTCGGTGCTCTCGATGGAGAGGTTCCGCATCCTGTCTCGCCTCGTCCGTCTCATCGGCCCCTCCTCCGTGTCTCTGACGCTATGATGGCATGGCCCCGCGATGGCCCCGCGGCGTACCGCGCAACGTCACGAAACAACGCGGTTCTACACGCAAGCAAACCGGCAGGTAGACGCCCACATCGCGGCGTCGTCGCAGGTGTCGGGGTTGGCCTCGGATACCCTCTCAAGGTGGAGACACGGGTTCGAACCCCGTTGGGACTACCAACCCGCGACCCGGGGAAACGAGCTGGAGGCAGCCGCTGCAACCTCCCTCTGCCTCCGGTTCTGCCTCCTGCTTCTACCCATCCGGCCGCGGGTGCCCCTCCGTCCGATCAGCGAGCGACACACGGTGAGTCGGTCGGTCGAACCGTGGTTCCAGAGGGTGATACGGTTCCCCCTCCAGAGGAGGCAACCATGGCCAACAAGGACAAGGGCGGTTCGAAGAGCTCGAAGACCGCGGCGAGCAAGACGCTGAAGGAGAAGCGTCTCGCGAAGCAGGCGAAGACCGCCGGCTCGAGTTCCTCCTCGTCGGGAAGCTGGACCAACAAGTAGCCGCGAGACCTCGACCGGTGCGCTCTGCTCGCACGCGTCTCCCTTGCACCGCCGGTCCCGCGTCCCTCACGCTTGGGGCAGGAGATCCTGGACGAGCGCTGCCGATGCGCTGCACCCGCCGACGCGAGACGTGACCACTTCCCGTACCCTTTCAAGGTGGAGACACGGGTTCGGATGCGGTTCGGACTACCCCGGACGTCGGAGGGAGCGCCGTGAACGGATCGAAGCTCATCGGTCTTGGGGTCGCGGCCGTGGTGCTCGCGGTGCTCGTGCTGCTGCCGGTCCTCGTCGTCGTCGCGTTCTACCTCTTCGCGAACGTCTACGCGCTCATCACCGGCTCGGACTTCTCATCCGGAAGGATGAACGTACCCGTCTTCCTCACGGGGCTCGCCGTCACGGTGGCGCTGTTCGTGACCCTGATGGCCGTCGCCGTCGGGTTCATCGGCCGGAGCCTCTCGCCGAAGCGCGCGGACCGCGACGAGGACCTCGAGGCCTCGTTCGTCGAGCTCGGCGAGGTGTAGGTCCGGGTCACGCGCCCGGCCGTCCGGTACCCTCCCGCCGATGTCCACCCTTCGCCAGGACCCGACGACCCGCCAGTGGGCGATCCTCGCGCCGCGTCGCGGCGACCGTCCGCACGAACCCGTCGTCGTCCCCCGCCCGATGCTCCCCGAGCGCGAACCGGCATGCCCGTTCTGCCCGGGCAACGAGGACCAGACGCCGCCCGAGCTCGCCCGCACGCCCGACGGGCCGGACTGGCGGGTCCGCGTCGTGCCGAACATGTACGGCGCGCTGACCGGCGAGGGACCGGCCCGCCGCGAGGGCTCGCGGATGTTCCGCGAGATGCCGGGCGTGGGGAGCCACGAGGTCGTCATCGAATCCCGGCGCCACGACGTCCGTCTGGACGAGATGACCCAGGATGAGGTCGCAGACGTCGTCGACGTGTGGCGCTCCCGCTACCGGACCCTCATCGCGCGGCCCGAGGTGCAGGCCGTCGTCGTCTTCAAGAACTTCGGGGTGCTCGCCGGCACGTCGCTCGCGCACCCGCACTCGCAGGTCGTGGCGACACCCGTGTTCCTGCCCCGCCTGCTCCGCCGCCTCGATGTCGCGACGCGCCACTTCGACGAGGACGGCATCTGCGTCTACGACGAGGTGATCGCCGCCGAGCGCGCGGTCGGCACCCGGATCGTCGACGAGTGCGGCGGGTTCCTCGCGTTCGAGCCGTTCGCGGCCAACTCGCCCTACGAGACGTGGATCATCCCATCGTTCCACCAGGGCTCGTTCGGCGACCTGGCCGACGAGGAGGTGGACGACCTCGCATGCATGCTCATCCGGACGCTGACGGCGATCCGGCACGCGTGCGGCGATCCGGACTTCAACCTCGTCCTGTACTCGGCTCCGACGAACGGGCACACGGACGAGGTCTTCCACTGGCACATCAAGATCCTGCCGAAGCTCTCGACGCCGGCCGGTTTCGAGATCGGTTCGGCGATGAGCATCAACACGGTGCTGCCCGAGGACGCCGCCGAGACCCTCCGCCGCGCCCACAGCGCGTAGCGCTCAGGCGCGCGTGAGCGCGTCGTGCACGCGCTCGAGCCCGAGACCCGCCATCGCCCAGAGCGGCGCGTAGTCGGCCCGGATCAACCCGTCGAGGTTCCAGCGCGCGTGCGAGTAGTCCCACGGCGCGTCACCGCGCGCGGCGCGGAGCACCCGGCCGCTCGCGTACTCGACCGCCGTGAAGCCCGCGGCGTACACCAGGGCACGGACCGGCGCCGGCACGCGGCCGCGCATCAGGTCGTGAACGGGCTCGAACAGCGGCTGCGCGATCCCGTACACCGGGAACATCCAGGGGTTCGTGTGCCCTCGGAACCGCCGGCCGCCGGTTCGCCACAGATCCTTCGCGCCGGTGAACACGACCTCGGTCGCCAGGCCGAGCGCGCCGTAGAGCGCGAACCGTCCGAGCCGCGACCGCACGGGGATCCGCCTCAGCAGCCCGAGTCGACCCAGGTCGGTCCGTCGCCGATCGGCACGTCCAGACGCCGGGCGGTGCGCTTCAGCTTGCGGCGGTACGTCTGCATCTCGCGACGGTTCCAGTCGGCGTGGGTGCTGCATCGCCAGTCCTCGTAGAGCTCGTGGTGGAACGGGCTCTGCAGGATCTCGGCGTGACCGATCACGTTGCCCCACGAGATGCCGAACCTCGCCATCAGCCACACGGTGAGTCGCAGCGAGGCTCGGATCATCGGCCCGTTGTGCAGGATGTCGCCGGCGCTCGTGCCGACGTGCTCGATACCGATCGCCGTCCAGTTCATCCCGATCGCGTGCCGGCACCGGATCCCGAGGTTCACGAGCTGGTAGATCGTCCCGTCGGTGTCGATGAGGAAGTGCGCGCACACCCCCGGCTTCTCACCGAGGTGCGTACCGTTCGCCGCGAAGTGGTTCCAGGCCGAGTCGAACGACGTGCCGGCCGTGTAGTGCTCGACGACGACCTGCGGGTCCGTGAGGACCCATGCGCGCTTGCCGTAGTGACGCTTCGAGTACGCCGCCATCTGCCGCTTGCGCTTCGCCCCGAACGGGATCTTCTTCCACGCGATCTCGGGTTGGATGTCCGCTGGAGCCGGCGCGAGCGCGGCGGTCGAGGCGAGCGCGCGTGGCTCGGCGGGCGCCGGCGCCTCGGGCGCGAGGAACGCGACGACCACGAGGGCGGCGAGCAGGCGCCTCATGCGGCCGCGCGCAGGCGCTCGAGGGTGCCCGCGCGGCCGAGGAGCTCGAGGGACTCGGGCAGCGGCGGCGAGACGTTCGAGCCGGTGACGGCCGCGCGCACGGGCTGCCATCCCTTCGTGCGGTTCAGGCCGGCGCCTTCGGCGAGCGCGTCGAGCGCGCCACCGATCGCCTCGGCCGTCCAGGGCTCGACTGTGGCAAGCGCCTCGGCCGCGGCCCGCAGGTAACCCTCGGGCGCCTTCGCGATGATCGCCGCGGCTTTCTCGTTCGGCGTCACGTCGTCCGTGAACAGGAACGACAGCAGCTCCACCGAGTCGGTGAGCGTCTTCATGCGCTCTCTCACGAGCGGCATCGCGCGCCGAAGCAGCATCGGCTCTGGCGACAGGCCCGAGGCGGACAGGAAGTGCAGGCAGCGCGCCGCGAGCTCGTCGTCCTCGAGCCCCTGGATGTAGTGGTTGTTCATCCACTCGAGCTTCTGCGTGTCGAACGCCGCGGGGTTCTTCGAGACGCGCGAGATGTCGAAGCGCTCGATCAGCTCCTCGACCGTGAACAGGTCCTGCTCCCCCCACGACCAGCCGAGGAGCGCGAGGTAGTTCACGAGCGCCTCGGGGAGGAACCCGCGCTCGCGGAAGGCCTCGACCGAGGTCGACCCGTGCCGCTTCGACAGCGGCTGGCGGTCGGGCCCGACGATCATCGGGTGGTGGGCGTAGGCGGGGAACGTCGTCGCGCCGAGCGCCTCCATCAGCGCCATCTGCCGTGGCGTCGAGGCGAGCAGGTCCTCGCCCCTGATGATGTGGGTCATCCCCATGAGCATGTCGTCGGCGCCGGCCGCGAGCAGGTACGTCGGCGAGCCGTCCGAGCGCAGGATCACGAAGTCCCGGAGCGAGCCCGCCGCGAAGCGCACCTCGCCCTTCAGCAGGTCCTGCACGACGAAGTCCCGCTCGGGCATCCAGAACCGGAGCGCCCACGGCCGCCTCTCGGCCTCGAACGTCGAGCGCGCGACGTCGGTGAGGGTCCGGCAACGTCCGTCGTAGCCCGGCGCCTCGCCGCGCGCGAGCACGGCCTGCCGCCGCCGCTCGAGCTCCTCGGGCGTGCAGTAGCAGCGGTAGGCCCGGCCGCCGTCGACCAACGTCTGCGCGTGCTCGCGGTAGATCTCCATGCGCTCGGACTGCCGGTAGGGCGCGTGGGGGCCGCCGACGTCGGGGCCCTCGTCCCAATCGATGCCGAGCCACCGCAGCGAGTCCATGACGGCGTGGAAGGCCTCCTCGGAGACGCGGCTCGCATCCGTGTCCTCGACGCGGAGCACGAACGAGCCGCCGTGGCGCCGGGCCGTCAGCCACGAGTACAGCGCCGTCCGAGCGTTCCCGACATGGATCGCACCCGACGGCGCCGGCGCGAACCGGCAGCGAACCTCGCTCATCGTCCCTCCACGGTGTTCGACAGCACGCCGAGGCCCTCGATCTCGACCTCGACACGGTCGCCGGGCCCGAGCGGGCCGACGCCTTCGGGCGTGCCGGTCAAGAGAACGTCACCCGGCAGCAGCGTCATGGAGGTGGTCACGAACGCGATCAGCGTGGCGACGCCGAAGACCATCTCGGCCGTGCTGGCGAACTGCCTCGTCTCCCCGTTCACCCGGGTCTGGATACGGACATCCGCGGGGTCGAGCTCGGTCTCGATCCACGGGCCGAGCGGGCACGAGCCGTCGAAGCCCTTGGCCCGGGTCCATTGCCCGTCCTTCTTCTGCAGGTCACGGAGCGTCACGTCGTTCCCGCACGTGTACCCGAGCACGTACTTCCCCGCCTCCTCGGTGGGGACGTTCCTCGCGAGCCTGCCCATCACAACGGCGAGCTCGCCCTCGTAGTCCACGCGACGGCTGATCGCGGGCAGCGGGATGAGGTCGCCGGGACCGCTCACGGCGGTCGAGGGCTTCATGAAGATGAGCGGCTCCTCGGGGACCTCGCCTCCGAACTCGGCGGCGTGGGCGGCGTAGTTCTTGCCGACCGCGAGCACCTTGGAGGGCAGCACCGGGGCGAGGAGCCGAACGTCGTCGAGCGGGATCTCCTCCCCCGTCGGCAGTGGGTCCTCGAAGAAGGTTCCCCGCAGCACGCGCACGAGGTCGCCCTCGACGACGCCGGTGGCGATGCGGTCGGCGAACCGGAAGCGGACGAGCCTCATGGCGGACCCGAGGCTACCGCATCACCCGTCGACACCGACCTGGCGTCGGGTCGGCGCGATCCGGGATCGCCCCCGGCCAGAGCCGGGAGAGACACGCCGTCGCTTCGGCCCTGAAGTTCCGGGGGTGCTCCTGCCGATACCTCCACGAGAGACCGACATCGGCGGGGATCTCGCCTTCCCGGCGACCCGCCCGAACCGAGGGGGTTCCACGTGCGCGCTCGCGACCGCATCGCTCTCGCTGCGCTGGCAGTGCTGACCGTCGCCGGCGTCCTGCTCGCGCCCGCGGCGGCCACCGCCGCGACCGGCGACGTCACCGAGTACCCGACGCCGACGCTCGGCAGCTCGCCGCGCGGGCTCGCCGCGGGCCCCGACGGCGCGGTGTGGTTCGTCGAGCGCAACGCGAACCTCATCGGGCGGATCACCGCGTTCGGGGTCGTGACCGAATACCCCCTGCCGACCCCAGGCGCCTGGCCGACCGAGATCGCTCTCGGGCCTGACGCGGCCCTGTGGTTCACCGAGCAGGCCGCGAACGCGATCGGGCGGATCGAGCCGGGTGGCGCCGTGACGGAGTTCCCGTTGCCGACGCCCGACAGCAACCCGACCGGCATCGCACTCGGTCCCGACGGAGCGCTGTGGTTCACCGAGCAGACGGGCAACCGCATCGGTCGGATCGCGACCGACGGCACCGTCACCGAGTTCCGAGTGCCCACGACCTCGAGCTGGCCGCAGGGCATCGCCGCCGGACCCGACGGGAACCTGTGGTTCACCGAGTTCCGCGCGAACCGGATCGGCCGCATCACGCCCGGCGGTCAGGTGACGGAGTTCCCCCTGGCCGGCAGCCGGGGCCCGATGGGCATCGCCCCCGGCCCCGACGGCAACCTGTGGTTCACGGAGGCCACCTGGAACGCGATCGGCCGGATCACCACCAGCGGCACCCTCTCCGAGTTCCCCGTGCCCACGCCCGACAGCAACCCGACCGGCATCGCGCCCGGGCCCGACGGGGCGATGTGGTTCACCGAGCAGGCCGGCAACCAGGTCGGAAGGATCGCCACGGACGGTCAGGTCGACGAGCGTCCGTTGCCCACGCTGTCGAGCGGTCCCTTCGGCATCACCACCGGCCCGGACGGGAACGTGTGGCTCACGCAATCGGCCGTCTCGGCGGTGGCGAAGGTCGAGCTGGTGCCCCCGGACACGGAGGCGCCGGTCGTCACGCTCGTGAGTCCCGGCGACGGCTCGGCGTTCCTCGTCGGCCAGGCCGTGACGGTCGACTACACCTGCACCGACGGCGGAGGCTCCGGCCTCGCGAGCTGCATCGGCACGGTGGCCGACGGCGACCCGCTCGACACGGCCACGCCCGGCGTGCGTCACGTCACCGTGGCGGCGCTGGACGGCGCCGGGAACACCGCGAGCGTGACCCACGACGTCGTCGTGCTCTCGAGCTGGGATGGGCGCCTGGCGCTCCCGCCCGCCGTCGCGAGCCTCAAGGCGGGACAGCCCGCCGACCTGCGGTTCGACATCGGCGGTGACCTCGGAGCCCTGCTCGAGCCCGGCGCACCCTGGACCCTAGGTGTCGACTGCGTCACCCGAGCGCCCCTCGAGCCGGAGACCTCCGCCGTCGCGGTGGGCCAGGCCTTCCGGTTCGTCGGGGGCCGCTACACGTTCCGCTGGCGGACCGAGCGCGCATGGGCCGGCACGTGCCGCCAGCTCGTGCTCCCCTTCGCGATCGGCGGCGGCGCCACGGTGCGGCTGACGGTCTCCTTCACGTAGCCCCGCCCCTCGCCGCTCGGCCCGGCCATCCAGGGACGAGTGGTCCTGCCCGCTCCTCGCGCTTCGGGGAGGATTCGGGGAGAGGTGATCATCGCGATGGAGCTCCTCGCCGAGGGCGTGTGGACCGGTACCGGCGTGCTCGGTCCCGAGGCGTTCGACCCGGACCCCTTCGTCGAACGGATGCCCGGCTTCGACTTCTCCTGGGGCATGAAGGAGATGACACCGAGGACCTGAGGTCCACCCCCACCGGACCTCACAGGACGGGGCGCGTCCGCCCGGGCGCGCCCCGTCCGCATCTCCCGCTGCCCGTTCGGACGGCGCGACCTAGGGGACGTGGTCGATGTACTCGCAGCTCACGAAGCGGTCACCGCCGGGGCCGCCGATGCAGCGATCGCGTCCATCGCCGCCCATGAGGTCGTCGTTGCCGGCCTGCCCCCGGATGACGTCCTTGCCGTCGTCCCCGCCGAGGGAGTCGATCACGACGCTCCGCGCGGCCGTCGAGATGTGGACCTCCTCGATCGAGTCCAGCGCGGCGACGGCGTCGCCGTCGACGAGTCGGCCGTTCGTCAGCGTCAGCCCCTTCGTGCCGTTGACCTCGAGCTCGTCGCTCCCGTCGCCGCCGTCCACCGCGTCGTGCCCGCCGCCGGGAAGGATGGTGTCGTCGTCGATCCCGCCTTGCAGGTCGTCATCATCCGGGCTGCCGAGCACGTAGTCCCAGTCGCCCCCCGCGTCCACGAGGATCGAAGTGAGCGAGGGGAACTCGCTCGGCGTGACGTCGGGCAGCAGGATGCGGTCGTTGCCGTCGCCCGTCCGCACCTCGATGCCGGTGAGGTCGGCGCACGCGGCGGCACCGCTCCCCGGGTCGGCGGAGTTGACCTCGACGTCGCCGCCCGAGCACGACAGGATCAGGACCTCAGGATCCGCGTCCCCCGTCACGGTGAGCACCCCGCCCTGGACCTGCGAGGTCAAGGTGGCAGACGCGGGCGCCGCGACGAGCGAGACGAGGGCGATCGCGACGAGCGAGACGAGGGCGATCCGAAGCTTCATGAGGGGACCGTAGTAGCGACCTTCGGCCGGGTCGATACGCCGTCCGGCTACATGGTGAAGCTCCTCGTGGGGTCGGCCATCGTGAGGACCTCGCGGCCGATGCCCCAGGCCGTGACATCGGACTCCGTCTCACCGTCGAAGACGAGCTCGACGAGCGACCTGCCGTACGCGCTCGCGAACTTGAACGCGTGCGCCGCGCCCTGGCCGACCGCCGCGTGCCCGTGCCCGGGCACGAGGTCGATCACGAAGTCGCGGTCGGGCGTCATCGTGTACAGGCACGTCTTGCGCTTCAGGTACGGGCCGAAACCCCCAGGCAGGTGGTCCTGCATGAAGGCGTCGAGCGTGGCCGCGTACTCCGGGTCGGGCTCGAACGAGCGCGTGTCGCCGGTCACCTCGCGCCCCCCGACGTCCTGGCCGATCTTCGCGCCGGGCTCGCCGAACGCCGGGAACCCGTAGAAGGACGGGGCGCCCATCCAGATCCAGACCGGGAAGCGCTCGGGCGCGAACGCCTCGAGGTCGCGCGAGGCGTAGTAGTGCACCTGCTCCTGGGTCACGGTGAGGTTGATCGGGCGCCAGAGCTGCTCGAGCAGCTCATTCGTCCACGCGTCGGTCGTGAGGATCAGCCGTTCCGCGCGGAACGTTCCCGCCTCCGAGTGCAGCTCGTACATCCCCCCGGCCTCTTCGACCCGGGTCACGCGCGCCCGGTCCACGAGCCTGGCACCGTTCCGGACGGCGAGTCGGCGATGAGCGGCGTTGCCCGTCGCGGCCGCGACGATGCCGGTCTCGGCCTGGAACATCGCGCGGACGTCCGGCGTGAGGTTCCACTGCGGCCACCGGCGCATGACCTCGTCCGCGTCCATCCATCCGTGGGCGATGCCGACCTCGTCGAGCGCCGCCGTGTAGTCGTCCATCCAGCCGTACGCGCTCTCCGGATACAGGTCGATGCCGCCCGTCCGGAACACGATCTGCTCGCCCGACTCCTCCTCGACCTGCGCCCACGCGCGGTACGCGTCCTGCGCGAAGCGGACGTAGTGCGGCGCGTGGTAGCTGAGCCGGATGAGGCGCGAGTGGTCCTGCGAGGCCCCGCGCTCGTGCCCGAGCTCGAACCGCTCGAGCCCGAGCACGCCGGCGCCCGCACGGTGGGACGCCCAGTACGCGGCGGCCGAGCCGAGTCCGCCGAGGCCGACGACGGCGACCTCGAACTCGCGCCGCTCGGGCACCTCAGACCTCGGTCTCGGTGTGGGCGTAGTACTCGTAGCCGGACATCGGCTTGCCGGTCGGGCTCTTCCACCCGCGCTCGCCGGAGGGGACCTTGCCGATCGCCTTGCCCATCGCGCGCACATGCTCGGCGACCGAGCCGCAGCACGAGCCGATGACGTGGATCCCGGCCTCGTTCGCCTTCGCGGCGAAGTCGGCCATCTCGCCCCGCGAGAGCTGCATCGGCGAGAGCGCGTACGGGAAGTTGGGCCAGCTCGTGAAGTCGGGCCGGTCGCTCGTCGTGCGGTACGCGACGGGCTGGACGGCGATGTAGGCGTCGGTCGCCTGCCGCATCTCGATGGCGATCGGCAGCTGCTGGTCGGGACCGTTCAGGCAGTTGACGCCGACGATGTCGGCGCCCGCGGCCGCGAGCTTCTTCGCGCACTCGGCGGGGGTGTCGCCCTCGTACGCGCGGGGCTCGGGCTGCTCGAACGACATCGTCACCATCACCGGCACGCCGGTCGCCTTCGCGCGCTCGACGAACAGGAGCGCCTCGCCGAGGTAGCTGAACGTCTCGCCGACCCACAGGTCGACACCGCCGGCATCGGTCATGTCCTGCAGCTGGCGGTCGAACAGCGCCCGCACGTGGTCGGCGCTCGCGGGGTCGGCGGGGTCGTACGCCCACGTGAGCGAGAGGTCGCCCGCGACGAGCGCATCGCCCTCGGCGGCGACCTTCCGCGCGATGACGACCGCGTTGCGGTTGATCTCGTCGACCTTGTCCTTCATGCCGACGGTCTCGAGCTTGTCGTCGCTCGCGTAGAAGGTCATCGTCGTGAGGAACTCGGCCCCGGCGCGCAGGAACTCGCGGTGGAGCTGCTCGAGCGCGTCCGGGTGCTCGATCGCGACCTCGGGCGTGAACGGCCCCGCCTGCACGTAGCCCCGCTTCTCGAGCTCGAGCAGGTAGCCGCCGTCGCCGAGCACCGGGCCCTCGGCCAGGCGCTCCAGGATCCCCTTCGGCATGTCCTTCCCTTCGACGTAGAGTCACGCAGTCTACGGACGGCCCCGGTCGGAGGCCGAATCACGCTCGTGACCGGGAGTCACGAGCGGTCGAAGAAGCGCTGGTAGGTGACGCCGTCGACGCCGTCGGCGTAGAAGCGCGGCATCGTGTAGGCCTCGCGGTAGCCGAGCGCCTCGTAGAAGGCCCGGCCGGCCGCGTTCGTGACCGGCGTGTGCACGTACGTGCCGCGAGCGCCCCACGCTCGCGCGGCGCACTCGGCCTCGGCGACGAGCGCCGACGCGATGCCGCGCCGATGCAGCCGCGCTCGAACGGCGAGCCCGTGGATCTGCGCGAGCCGGTTCCAGTGGTGGAACTGCACCGACACGTAGCCCGCGGGCTCGCCCTGGACGACCGCGGTGAACGCCCGGCCGTCGACGGGCTCGTCGGCGAGCCAGTCCAGCGCCCCGAGCTGCCCCTCCACGAACGGCTCCTCCCAGCCGTGCTCGACCAGGAGGTCTCGGACGGCCGCGCGATGCTCCGGCCGGAAGCTCGTGACGGTCACCGCCACGAGACAGAGCTTACGCCGGCGCTGCGGCCCGGAGGCTCGGCGCCAGGCGCTCAGCACCGCGCGAGGAAGCGTCCAGGACGAGCGGCGTCACCGGCCGGCCCGACGCCGACCGCCGAGGTCTGCTCGTTCCATGACGGCGGAGCTTACCCCTGCGTGATCGCGGCCGCGAACGCCCCGAAGTTGTCGACGTAGCGCTGGGCGTCCTCGTCGCCGTGGGCGACGGTGAGCGTCCAGCTCTCCCACTTCGCCCACGGTGACTTGAAGATCCCGCGAGTGAGCTGCCACAGCCACGCCGCGTAGCTCACGCGGTCGTCGATGTCGGTCGCGTCGCGGAACTCGCGCATGCGCTCGGCCTTCCAGTTCACCCCGCCCTTGGCGCCGAGGGTCGTGATGGTCGCCGGCAGGCGGTACCGGTCGATGACCTCCTGCACGCCGCCCCGGATGATGCCGTGGAGCTCGTCGAACCGCGGGTAGGCGTCCTTCGTGAGGATCTCGGTGAGCGCCGCGCGCGAGGCAGCGAGCGTGAGCGGGTTGCCGTTGAACGTGCCGACCTGGTCGACCTTGCCGCGTTCCACGAGGTTCATGATCTCCTCGACGCCGCCGATGGCCCCACACGGCAGGCCGCCGCCGAGCGCCTTCGCGAAGCACACGAGGTCGGGCGTCACGCCGAAGGCCTCGATCGCGCCGCCCCATGCGATCGTCGCGCCGGTCTTCACCTCGTCGAACGCGAGGAAGGCGCCGTTCGCGTGGCACGTCTCCTTGATCGAGGCGAGGTAGCCGGGCTCGGGCAGCGTGACGCCGAGGTTCGTCATGCAAGGCTCGATGATCATGCCGGCGATCTGGTCCGGGAACTCCTCGAAGATCCGCTTCACGCCCTCGGGATCGTTGAACGGGACGACGCGCGTGAGCTCGACGTACGACTGCGGCAGGCCCGGGGTCTGCGCCACCGAGTTCGGGCGCTCGTGCGGTCCCCACGTGTCGGGGCTCGGGTACACGGACACCATCAGCGCGTCGTGGTGACCGTGGTAGATGCCCTCGCACTTGAGGAGCATGTCCCGCCCGGTCGCCGCTCGCATCAGCCGGGACGCGTCGAGGGTCGCCTCGGTGCCCGAGTTGCCGAACCGCCAGAACGGCAGCCCGGTGCGCTCGGCGAGGTTCTCGGCCACGATGAGGGCGTCCTCGGTCGGCTGCGCGAAATGCGTGCCGAGCTCGACCCGGCGCTGGACGGCCTCCACGATCTTCGGGTGCGCGTGGCCGACGATCATGACGCCGTACCCGTTGTGGTAGTCGACGAACTCGTTCCCGTCGAGGTCCCACACCTTCGAGCCCTTGCCGTGGCTCACGTAGATCGGGTGCGGGGGTGCGGTCTGCCACGACGACGAGACGCCGCCGGGCAGGCGGTGGCTCGCCTCCTTCTGGTACGCGATCGAGCGTGGCTGCTTGTCGGCGAGTGCTTGCTCCTCGCGGCGGATGAGCTCGTCGACGAGCTCGAGGTCGATCTCGACATGGTCGGCGGACATCCCGGCCCTCCTGGCTCGGTTTGACTGGTCGTTCAGTCTAGCGCCGTGGGCGGAGGCCGCCGGCCTCGAGCAGGTCGTCGAGGATCTCGCCGATCGAGCCCACCGCGAGCGACAGGTGGCCGTGCTCCGGACGAAGGCCCGAGCGCGCCGTTGGGACGTGCGCGAGGAGCCACTCCCCGTGCGCGAACGGCACCATCAGGTCGTGCCGCCCCTGCCAGATCGTGACGGGCACGCGGATCTCGGAGAGGTCGAACCCCCACGGCGCCACGAACGCGAGATCGTCGTCCCGCCAGCCCCAGGGGCCGTCGCGGAACGCGGAGCGGAACGACGCGGCGACCACCTCGCCGAGCTCGCCGGTGAGCGACGCCTCGTCGACATCGGAGATGAGCGTCCGCATGGCGGCCACGACGTCCCCGGCACGGATCGTCGCGAGGCCCTCCGCCTTGACGCGGATCCACTCGAGGTGCGCGTCCGGGTCGGTCGCCGCGAGCGGGTACTCGATCTGGTTGTCCTCGCCCATGTCGGCGGTCCAGTCGAGGCCCTCGGCGTCGTAGGGCGCGACCCCCGCGATGGTCGCCGCCGCCATCACCCGCTCGGGCAGCAGCGCGGCGCACGCGAGGGCGTGGGGGCCGGCCCCCGACCACCCGGCCGTGAGGAACCGCTCGGCGCCGAGGTGGTCGGCGAGCGTCGCGACATCGGCCGCGCAGTCCCCCACCGTCCGACCCGGCTGACGGCTCGAGCCGCCGAACCCGGGTCTCGAGTACCAGAGCAGCCGGATCCCGCGCTCGGCCGCGGCCTGCTCCAGCGTCGGGAACGGCACGGCCGCGCCGGGGCTACCGTGGTGGAAGACGAGGAGCGTGCCCTCTTCGGGTCCGGTGACGCGCGCCTCGAGGGCGCGGCCCTCGGGTAGCGTGCCCACGAGCATCGTGGCGTCCATCGAGCTATCCCGTCACATCGGCGGCGAACCCCTCGAACGCGTCGACCGCCCGCGCCAGGTCCTCGTCGGTGTGCGCGATCGAGAACGTCCAGGGGTCGCCCGCCGGTGGGAAGACGCCGCCGTTCAGCTGGTACAGCCAGGACAGGTGCGCGAGCGCGCCGTCGGTTTCGACGTGGTCGCGGAAGTCGCGGACGGGCTCGGCGCGCATGTGGACCGAGCCGCGGCACCGCACGGACACAACGGTTGCTGGAAGGCGGTACCGCCGCACGAGGTCGTCTATGCCCCCCGCCAGCACCCGATCCTGCGCGTCGAAGCGCACGTAGACCTCGGGCGTGAGGATCTCGGACAGGACGACGCGGGCTGCGGCGACCGACAGCGGGTTCGCGTTGAACGTGCCCTCCTGGTCCATCGTGCCGTCGAACACGACGCGCATCACCTCCTCGGTCCCGCCGATCGCCGAGATCGGGATCCCACCGCCGATCGCCTTCGCGAGGGTCACGAGGTCGGGCGTCACGCCGCTCCACTCGACCGCGCCGCCCGGCGCGATCGTCACGCCGGTCTTCACCTCGTCGAAGGCGAGGAGCGCGCCGTGCCGGTGCAGGAGGTCGCGCAGGGACGCCAGGTAGCCCTCGTCGGGCAGGATCACTCCCGAGTTCATCATGATCGGCTCGAGGATCATGCCGGCCACGCGGTCGCCCTCGTCGGCGAGGATGCGCTCGACGGCCGCGAGGTCGTTGTACGAGACGATCCGGAGCAGCTCGCCGTACACCGCCGGGATGCCGCCGGTGTTCGCGACGGGGATCGGCGCCTCGCGGGGGCCGCCCTCGGCCGGGTCGATCCAGTAGCTGAACGCGAGCCCGTCGCCGCTGCCGTGGTACGCGCCCTCCACCTTGATGATGAGGTCGCGGCCCGTCGCCGCGCGCATGATCCGGACGGCGTCCACCGTCGCCTCGGAGCCGGTGTTCTTGAACCGCCAGAGCGGCAGGCCGAAGCGCTGCTGGAGGTTCTCGGCGACGATGACCGAGTCCTCGGTCGGCAGCGCGAAGTGCGTGCCGAGCGCGACCCGCCGGCTCACGGCCTCGACGACCTTCGGATGGGCGTGCCCGACGATCGTCACGCCGTAGCCGCAGTGCAGGTCGACGTACTCGTTGCCGTCGATGTCCCAGAGCTTCGAGCCCTCGCCGTGCGAGCCGTACAGCGTGTAGGGGTCGAGCGCGTGCCACGCGCACGAGACGCCGCCCGCGAGCGACTGGCTCGCGCGCTTCGCGAACTCCAGCGACCGCGGCCACCGCTCCGCGAGCACGCCCACCTGCTCCTTCGTCAGCGCCTCGACGCGCGCGGGGTCGATCTCGACGAGGTCACGCTCGGCCATCGGTCCCTCCTGCTCCACGGTGCGCGGAGCATACGCCCGAGCGCGACCCGGCAGGGAGGGTCAGGAGGCGACCGCCGCGGCGAACGCGGCGAAGTTGTCGACGTATCGCTGCGCGTCGCCCACGGTGTGCCAGACCGACAAGGTCCAGGTCTCCTGCTTCGTCCACGGCGACTTGAACACGCCGCGGTTCTGCTGGAAGAGCCACGCGAGGTACGTGATGCGCTCGTCCACGCCGAACACGTCGCGGTACTCGCGCACCGGCGTCTCCGAGTAGATGACCGAGCCCTTCGCGCCCACGCCCGTGACGTAGGCGGGGAGGCCGCGGGTCTCGATCACCGAGCGGAGCCCCTCCTTCATCTTCGCGTCGACGACGCCGAACCCCTCGTACGCGTCCTTCGTGAGGACCTCGGTGAGCGCGGCGCGGCTCGCGGCCATCGTGAGCGGGTTGCCGTTGAACGTGCCGGCCATGTCGTACTCGCCTGCGAGCACGGGGGCATACAGCTCCTCGGTCGCGCCGATCGCCCCGCACGGCGTCCCGCCGCCGATCGCCTTCGCCAGGCAGACGATGTCCGGCACCACGCCGAAGACCTCGACGGCCCCGCCGTAGGCGATGGTCGCGCCGGTCTTGACCTCGTCGAACGCGAGGTAGGCACCGTGCTCGTGGCAGAGATCCTTCAGGCCCTGCAGGTAGCCGGGTTCGGGCATGATGACGCCGCAGTTCATCATCGCCGGCTCGACGATCATGCCGGCGACGCGCCCGCGGTTCTCCTCGAACGCGCGACGGGCCAGATCGAGGTCGTTGAACGGCACCACGCGGACGAGCTCCTCGAACGCCTTCGGAAGGCCCATCGCCTGGGGCACCGTGTTCGGGTGCTCCCGCGGGCCGATCTTCGCCGGGTCCGGCACGACGCTGAACATCAGCGCGTCGTGGTGGCCGTGGTACGAGCCCTCGACCTTCATCAGCAGGTCGCGCCCGGTGTTCGCGCGCATAAGCCTCGCGGCCTCGAGCGTGGCCTCCGTCCCGGAGTTGCAGAACCGCCAGAGCGGCAGCCGGAAGCGGTCCGCGAGGTTCTCGCCGATCACATCGAGGTCCCTCGTCGGCTGCGCGAAGTGCGTGCCGCGGCGTGCGGCCTTCTCGATCGCCTCGACGATCTTGGGGTGCGCGTGGCCGACGACCATCGCACCGTAGCCGAGGTGGAAGTCGATGTACTCGTTGCCGTCGATGTCCCACAGGCGGTTGCCCTGCCCGTGGTCCACGTAGATCGCGTGCGGCGGCGAGTCCTGCCAACTCGAGGCCACCCCGCCGGCCACGTGGCGCGCGGCCGTCTTGCGGTACTCGAGCGAGGCGCGGTGCTTCGGCTCGAGCTTGGCCTCCTCCTCCTCGATGAGGCGGTCGATCTTCTCCAGATCGAACGCAACCGTCTCACGGACCGCCATGCCGTCTCACTCCCCCCAGCTCGTTTGAATGACCGTTCAAGTATGCCCGAAGGGCGCTGCGAGAGGCAACCGCCACGACCGGCGGGGGGTCGGCCGGTACAATCGTGAGCGCACGTGGTGGCCGTAGCTCAAGTGGTTAGAGCGCCAGGTTGTGGTCCTGGAGGCTGGGGGTTCAAGTCCCCTCGGTCACCCGAAGTCGGAGGCTCGCCGCTTGCTAGACTGCGGCGGGCCTCTAGCTCAACTGGCAGAGCAACGGACTCTTAATCCGCAGGTTCGGGGTTCGAGTCCCCGGGGGCCCACGAGATCGATCCGCCAACCCCGGCACGTTGCGCTCCCTACCATCACGTCCTAATGTTCGGCGATACGGACGAGAGGGGGGCCGATGCGACGCAAGCATCTGCTGGTCGGCGCGATGGTGGTTGGACTGTTCCTGACGGGCACAGGCACGGCCCAAGCGTGGGACCTCATCCACAGCAGGAGCGGCTACGACCGCGTGACCCTGCGCGCGTGGACCCGCGACTACAACCAGGTCGCGTTCGTGGCCGATCACGCCGGGACCCGGATCGACGTGTCCATCACGGTGGTCTGCGCGAACGGAGACACCTACGAGAACACGTGGTCCGACGGGGGCAACAGGTTCCGCTTCGTGCTCGGCGGGCTCGGCAACAGCCGGCGGTGCGACCACACGTTCAAGGTCGACGGGCGGAACCCATCCGCCGAGCTGACCCTCGCGCTCTTCGCACGCGGGTAGGTCACCCGTCAGCGACGAGCTCGAGGAGCGGACCTCGATCTTCGGCCCGATCTCGCGAGCCTGAGCGCGCCCGACGTCGCGTTGGTCAACGCCCGGGCCTACGCCGTCGACGGCCCCACGGCCTGGCGGAGGCCGTGGCCGTCCGCGGCGAGCGCGTCGAGCTCGTGGGCTTGCCGACAGGCAGGCTGCTCGCCGCAGTGCCACCCGTCCCCGCCGCGGACCACGCCCGAGCCCTCGCAACCGTGATGCACGCCGCGACGCAGCTGGAGTCGGCGGTGACCGCGGTGGCCGCTGCCAACACCGGGTGACGAAGCCATCAACCGTCGGACCGAAAGCCCGGCGGTCACGTCCCGGGCAGGCTCGCGTCCAAGGGGACGATGACGCGGAAGGTGGCTCCGCTGCCGGGTCCGTGCGAGGTGGCGGCGACGTCGCCCCCGTGGGCGCGGGCGATGCTGCGAGCGATGGTGAGCCCGATACCACGGCCGGCGGGATGGTTCGGGTTCGGGATCCGGTAGAACCGGTCGAAGATCCGCTCGAGCTCGTCTGCGGGGATACCGGGTCCGGTGTCGCTGATCTCGATCCACCCGGTGGAGGCGCCGATGCCGCTGCGCATGGCGACGGTGCCCCCGGGTGGGGTGTGGGTGAGGGCGTTGCCGAGGAGGTTGGTGAACACCTGTGCGATCCGGTCGGGGTCGACCCGGACCGGCAGCGGCGGGCCGGGTTCGATCCTCATGGTGACCTCCTTGAGGTCGTATTGGGGTAGGAGGCGTTCTGCGGCGCGTGCTACGAGCTCGGTGAGATCGCTTGCCTCGAGTCGGAGCGGGATGGCGTGTTCTTCGGCTTGGGACAGGAGGGTGAGGTCGTCGGCGAGTCTCTGCAGGCGGGCGGCCTCGTCGGCGACGGCGGCGAAGGACTCCTCGGTGGGTGGGAGCACCCCGTCGATGAGGCCTTCCATGGAGGCACGGATGGTGGTGAGGGGTGATCGGAGCCCGTGGGCGACCTCACCGATGAGGCGGGCGCGTCGCTGCTCGGTCTCGGCCAGGGCCGAGCCGAGCTCGTTCACGTCATGAGCGAGCCCGGCGAGCTCCTCCTCTTCGGGCACCGGCACGTGCTGGCGGTAGTCCCCGGTCGCCATCCGGTGCGTGGCCGCTCGAACCGCTTCGATGGGGCGGAGGATGCGCCGGCCGAGCAGCGCAGCGACGATCCCAGCGGCGATCAGAGCCGCTACGAGGCCGACCACCAGGGCGATGTCGAGCGAGTCGGCGAGGGCGGTATGCAGCTCGGTCGAGGTGGCGTTCCCGGATCCGCCGGGTCCGCGGCCCATCCGGCCCAGGCGCGCCTGGAAGAGGGAGGGGGTGAGGAGGGCGCCGACGGCGAGCATCGCTACCGCCCCGCCCGCGACGACCAGCAGGTGGGAAGCGAGGAGTCGAGTACGGAGGCGTCGCCAGATCTTCATGGTCTTGCGGCGACGAGCTTGTAGCCGACGCCGCGCACCGTTCCGATGAACCGGGGCTCGTCGGCGGGGTCGCGGAGGGCCTTGCGCAGGTTGCGGATGTGAACATCGACGATCCGCTCTTCACCGAAGAAGTCCCAGCCCCAGACCCTCTCGATGAGCTGACGGCGGGTGAACACCCTCCCCGGTGCCGAGGCCAGCGCGGCGAGGAGATCGAACTCGAGGGCCGTCAGATCGGTCGGTCGTTCGTCGACGGTCACTTCGCGGCGGGACAGGTCGACGGTGAGGCCAACGGATCGGAGGACCTCCTGGTCGTCTGCGACCGCTGCCCGGCCCCGGCGCAGGACGGCTCTGACCCTGGCGATCAGCTCCCGGGGGCTGAACGGCTTCGTGAGGTAGTCGTCTGCACCCACCTCGAGGCCGATGACCTTGTCGGTTTCCTCGGTTCGTGCGGTCAGCATGATCACGTACACGTCGGATATCGCCGGATCTGGCGGAGCGCCTCGACCCCATCGATCCCGGGAAGGCGAACATCCAATACCACCAGGTCGGGTGGGCGAGCGCGCACCGCCACAACCGCCTCTTCACCGGTGGCCGCCTCGTCCACCTGATAGCCCTCCTCACGGAGGTACGAGCCGACCAACGAGCGGATCCGCTCCTCGTCGTCGACCACCAGGATCCGGTTCGGCGTCACGGGTGTCATCGTAGGAGCCGGGGGGCACCCTTGCCGGGTGCCCCCGCGGATCCGCTGTCCGGCGAGGCTCAGCGCTCGGCCGCTCCGAACCGATGGCCGGTGCCGTCGGCCGGCGGGGTGTGGATCGGGCCGCTCCCGTCCATGGCACCCTGCCCGTATCCGGCGCCCGGCGTGCCCAGCCCCGAACCGGCCTGGTCGTGGTTCCCGCCCATCGGCCCGGTGCCGTCACACGTGGCCGGGTCATGGATGCGGAGCCGGTCACGGATCATCGCCTGGTCTCGCACCTGGTCTCGCACCTGGTCCCGCGCCTGCTCACGCGCGAGCGTGGTCACGCGGTTCCGGTCGACGCCTTCGGCCGGATCGTCGGTGGCCGCCAGCGCCATCCCGGCCGGAACGGTGAGCGCACCGGCCAGTCCGATGGCGAGCATCGTCTTCTTCCACATGATCGGACCTCCTCTCGTTATCGCCTTGGTCCGTCATGCACATCACACAGCAGGGGTGTCGAGACCCGATGCGCGGCACCATCAAGCTTCTGTGAAGACGCCGGGGTCGTCCGGGTGGCCATCTCCGGATGTCGGATCCCGGGTGGAACCTCCACGCGTCCTCCACACGACGTCCACGGGGCCTGGACCGCGCGACGGTACCTTCGGAGAGAACCTCGCGGAGGCGACGACAGCAAGGAGACAGAGATGATGTGGGGAACCTCGGGCTGGGGCATGGGCCTCGGCTCGCTCCTGTTCTTGGCGCTCGTCGTGATCGGCATCGTCCTTCTCGTCCGGGGATCCTCCGAGGATGCGTCCTTGCGGACCGAGGACGGGGCCAGGCGGCTCCTGGATGAGCGGTTCGCGCGCGGGGAGATCGACGAGGACGAGTACCGGCAGAGGCGCCTGGTTCTCGAGGGCTCGAAGAGGTAGCGGGTGAGCTCTCGGACGTGGGGTCTCGTCTTGGTCGTGGCCGGGGCCGTGGGGCTCGTATCGACCTCCATCGGGTCGGCCACCGGCCCGTCGGGCTGGACGACGGGACCGGGCGGGATGATGGGCCCGGGCGGGATGGCCGCGATGCACGCCCGGATGCTGGGGTCAGCCGGCGTTGGGACGACCGCTCCCTCCCCCGTCCCCGGCGCGACGGAGGTCCGGGTGGTGGCGAAGGATCTCTCCTTCTCTCCGGGCGAGGTGAGCATCGCGGGCGGGGAGACCGTGAACGTGGTCCTCGTGAACGAGGGTGACCTGCTTCACGACATCACCATCCCCTCACTCGGGTTCCGTCTCACGGCTGATGCCGGCACCACCGTTTCAGCGGCGCTCACGGTGTCTGACCTGGGTCGGTACGAGTTCTTCTGCTCGATCCCGGGGCACCGCGAGGCCGGCATGGATGGCGCGCTCATCGCCACCTGAACGGCAAGCTCGGGGCCGTGGCCGGATCCAGAACGAAGGGTCGAGCCGGGCCTTCACCGCGCGGTTGCCGACGCTCGCTCGCCTCGTCTCAACCACCCGGGCGTCGCAGGTTGACGCCTGCAGGATCAGCTCACGGGCGCGAGCGTCGAACGGAGAGGAGCCCCGACCAGATCGAACGGGCAGCAAGGCGATGATCGGCGCCGTCGGCCACGAGATCGCTCCGTCCCTGCGCGCTGCTGCACGTTATCCAGGTCAGCCGGTGATGGCGACGCCAAGCAGGCTGCCGATGCCGTAGGTGAGCCCTGCGGCGACGAGCCCGAGTACCGCCTGGCGGAGCCCCGAACGCAATGGCCCCCGGCCGGTGACGAGGGTGATGCCCGCTCCGGTGCCGAACAGGGCGAGGCTGGCCAGGGAGAGGCTGGCCAAGACGGCGGCGGCCCCGCTCGTGAACAGGAACGGGAGCACGGGGATGATCGCGCCGAGGGCGAACAGCAAGAACGAGGCCGTGGCAGCTTCCCACGGGGAGCCGCCGAGCTCGTCGGGGTCGATGCCGAGCTCCTCCCTGGCCAGGGTGTCGAGCGCCGTGTCGTGGTCGGACATGACCCGGGCCGCGAGCTGGCGGGCCTGGGCCTCGGGGAGACCCTTCGCCTGGTAGATGAGGGCGAGCTCTTCTTCCTCTTCTTCGGGGACCTCCTCGATCTCGAGGGCTTCGATGTCGATCTGGCGCTGGTACAGCTCGCGGGAGGATTGCACCGAGAGCCATTCGCCGAGCGCCATCGACGACGCCCCGGCGAGCAGGCCGGCGAACCCGGCGATCAGCACCGCCTGGTTCGAGATGTCCGCGCCGGCGACGCCCATGACCAGGGCGAGGTTGGACACGAGCCCGTCGTTGGCGCCCAGCACGGCGGCACGCAACGCGTTGCCGCCGATGGTGCGGTGCCGCCCCTCGAGCCTCGCCAACGCGCCGCCCTCGACGCCGCCGGTACCGCTCGTGAGCGTGCGCAAGAGCCGGGCGTGAGACCGTTCGTCGGCCGGCATCGAGGTGCCGTGGGTCTCGGACTGGTCGTCGTACATGTACTGGCCCGACTGCTCCTCCCTCGCCAGGGTGGACACCAGCACCCCCGGCCCGAGCCGGCGCGCGAACCAGGCGAGGATGCGGGCGCGCCGCGTCGGCGTCCGGGGCGGAACCGGCTGTCCGGCCTCGCGCAGCTTGTCCTCCCAGAACGAGGCGTGACGTTCCTCGGTGGCGGCGAGGCGTTCGTACAGCTCGGCCAGCTGCGCCTGCTCCTCGAGCTCGGCCAGCACCCGGTACTGGAACGCCCCGTCGGTCTCGTCCTGGATGTTCTCGCGGTACCGGCCGATGTCGTCGCGATCGGTCATCCGGTCGGTTCCTTCCTTCTGGCCGAGCGCCCTGGGGGTTGGGCCCGCCCGAGACCCTCCTCGAGGAGCCCCAAGCCCTCCTCCACCGTCGTGCGGGGGTCCGAGGCACCGCCGGATGCCACCCACTGGCGCATCGCCGCGCGTAGCGCCGCGAGCGCGGCCCCGGCCACGACGCGAGGTCGCGCATCGAGGTCGGCGTCCACACCGAGACGTACGGCGACCTCCCGCGCGATCGCCTCCTCGTAGGCCGCCTGCAGCTCGAGGCTCCTCGCCAGCACCGAGGGCTCCGTGGAGACGATCCGGGCGCGGGCCAGTCCCTCCGCGGGTTCGGCCGCGACCTCCTCCACCATCGCCAGCACGGCGCGCCGGACCGGTGCGGTCGCGGGCTCGTCGGCGGCGCCGGTCGCGAGCGCCACGCGCACCGCCGCGAGGCGGCACTCATGGTCGGCGAGGGCGGCGTCCTCCTTCGTCGCGAAGTAGCGGAAGAAGGTGCGCGGTGAGACGTCGGCGGCGGCTGCCACGTCCTCGACCGTCGTCTCGCGGAAACCGCGGTCGGCGAACAGACGCAGCGCGGCCGACACGATCGCCTCGCGCGTCCGGCGCTTCTTGCGCTCCCGAAGGCCCTGCTGCGTGACCATGCCCAGGAGCGTATCAGCACATGGCGCCCGATGGCACTTGGCTGCCCTTGTCATCTGGCAGTTCCTGCCAGTATCCTACGAGGACTGCCGCCGAACGAAAGGAGCGCCACATGTCGTTGTCAGGAGCCCTCTACCGCCTCGGGCGGGCGTCGGCGCGCCGCCGCCGGCTGGTCGTGGCCGTCTGGGTCGTATCGGCGGTCGGGATGCTGCTGGCCGGGCGCGCCCTGGGCGTGAGCTCGGTCGACGACTTCCGCGTGCCTGGGACCGAATCCCAGCAGGCGCTCGACCTGTTGAGGGAGCGCTTCCCCGCGGCTTCCGGCACGGAGGCCACCGTGGTCTTCCACGCCACCGAAGGAACGGTCCGCGACGCCGGGACCACGGCGCTGATCGGCGAGACGCTCGGCGACGTCGCGCGACTACCGCACGTGGTAGGCGTGGAGAGCCCCATGGCCGACTCCACCCCGTCGGGCCGGGCGAGCGTCTCCGCCGACGGCACGATCGCGTTCGCTACGGTCCACTACGACTCCGACGCCTCGGCGCTCGGGATCGAGGCCGTCGACGCGCTGGAGGCGGCCGTCGCCCCGGCTCGCGAGGCCGGGGTGCAGACCGAGCTCGGTGGCGCGCTGCTGCAGTCGGTCGATCGGGCCGAGCCGAAGTCCTCGGAGCTGTTCGGCATGGTGGCCGCGGTGCTGGTGCTGCTGCTGGCGTTCGGGTCGGTGGTCGCGATGGGGCTGCCGATCGGCACCGCGATCCTCGGCCTGCTCACCGGCATGTCGGTCGTGAAGCTCGTGAGCCTGTTCGTCGACATGCCCACCGTCGCACCGACGCTCGCCACGATGATCGGGATCGGAGTCGGGATCGACTACGCCCTGTTCATCGTCACCCGGCATCGCGAATACCTCCATGCCGGACACACGGTCGAGGACGCCGCCGGTCGCGCGATCGCCACCTCGGGCCAGGCGGTCGTGGTCGCGGGTACCACCGTGGTGATCGCGATCCTCGGCCTGTGGATCTCGGGCATCCCGTTCGTAGGACTGCTCGGGACCGCGTCGGCGATCGTCGTGGCGGTGGCGGTGCTCGCCGCGATCACGGCGCTGCCCGCGCTGCTCGGGTTCGCCGGGCATGCGATCGATCGTCTCCGCGTCCCGCGGTTCGGCCGCCGGCCCTCCCGCGGCGCGGCGTCTCCGGGCTGGCGGCGGTTCGGTCGCCACGTGGTCGACCAACCCTGGCGTCACCTGGCGCTCAGCCTCGCGATCCTGGGCGTGCTGACGGTTCCGCTCTTCTCGATGCGCCTTGGCCAGGTCGACGCGGGGACGGCCTCGGCCGAGACCACCCAACGCCGCGCCTACGACCTGCTGACGACGGGCTTCGGCGCCGGCTTCAACGGACCGCTCCTGCTGACCGTCGAGGGCGCCGACCCCGCGACCCTGGCGTCGATCGGCGAGGCCGTGGCCGCCGACCCCGACGTCGTCGCGGTGAAGCCGCCGATGGCGAGCCCCGATGGAACGACCGCCGTGATCACCGTCGTGCCGGCGTCATCACCGCAGAGCGAGGCCACGACCGAGCTGGTGTCCCGTCTCCGCGACCAGGTGCTGCCCGACGCGGTCCACGGGACCGAGACCCAGATCTACATCGGCGGCCAGACCGCCACCTACGTCGACCTGGCGGCGAAGGTGGGCGCCGCGCTGCCCGTGTTCATCGCCGCGGTCGTGCTGCTCTCGTTCGTGCTGCTGATGCTGGTCTTCCGATCGATCCTCGTGCCGCTCAAGGCCGCCCTGCTGAACCTGCTGTCGATCGGCGCCGCGTACGGTGTGGTCGTCGCCGTCTTCCAGTGGGGGTGGGGAAAGGGCCTCGTCGGCCTCGAGGAGACGGTCCCGATCGTCTCGTTCGTGCCGATGATGATGTTCGCGATCCTGTTCGGTCTCTCGATGGACTACGAGGTGTTCCTGCTCTCACGGATCCGCGAGGAGTACCTCGATCGATGCGACAACGCGGACAGCATCGTGGCCGGCATGGCCTCGACCGCGAGGGTCATCACCTCGGCCGCCCTCATCATGATCGCCGTGTTCCTCTCGTTCCTGCTGAACGACGACCCGACCGTGAAGATGGTGGGGCTGGGCCTGGCCACCGCCGTGGCCGTGGACGCGACGGTCGTCCGGATGATCCTGGTGCCCTCGTCGATGGCCCTGCTCGGCAAGGCGAACTGGTGGCTGCCCCGGTGGCTTGACCGCCTGCTGCCGAGGCTCGACATCGAGGGCGAGGCCGGCCTTCCCGCGGTCGAGATCGAAGCGGAGGGATCCCCATCCCCCGTCGGAGTCTGAGCCGGAGCGGAGACAGCGATGGTGAGGTCATCGCCAAGGCGCGTGGCGACCTCCCGCCTTCCTTTCGACGACGGGGCCCTACGATCTGGCCGACGCCGTCTCAAGGGCCGGCACGATCCGGTCGAGCGCCCACTGCAGCTCGTCCCTCGTGATGCACAGCGGCGGCGCCAGGCGGATCGTCGTCTCGTGCGTGTCCTTCGCGAGGACGCCCTCGCGCATCAGACGCTCGCACGCGGCGGGCGCGGTGCCGCGGCCCCCCTCCGAAGTCATGCTCCCCGAGGTGGAAGTCGTCGTCAGGGTCAGGGTGGCTCGGATCTTCCTGCCGAGGGCTGCAAGCACCGACGTTTTCATCGCTTCGAGCGCACCCGGCGGGCACGAGAAGCTTCCCGAGCTCCGCATCTGGGTCGTCGAGACCCGCCTATCCCGGGTGTGTAGGAAGAGCACAACCTGCGCCTCGACGGCCGCGCGAGTACCAACGTCCATGCCGTCCGGCCAAGGATCGCGAGGCGAGTCCACCACATCTGCCCACCACATCGGCACCCGCTACCGCTCGCACCCCCGCATGACCTCGGCCCGACAGCGGTCGCGGAGCCCGGGACCTCCTCGCGCCGTGTCGAGGCCCGTGCCACCGATCAGCGAGTCGTTGCCCGCGCCACCCTTCAACAGGTCGTCACCCTTCCCACCTCGACCGACACCGTCGTTCCCCCGACCCATCAAGATGAGGTCGTCCCCACCCCTGCCCTTCGCGACATCACGGCCTCCGAACGCGCAGATCTTCTCCCCCTGCGCGGTCCCGACGAGCACGTCCGGACCGTTCGTGCCGCTGATCGCGCAGCCCGGCGGCGGCGGCGGGATGGTCGGGCTCGGCGAGACGGTCGGGCTCGGTCCGGGCGGGAGCGCGGAGGTGTCGAAGAACACGTCGCCCTTCGAGTCGTTGACGCTGGAGGTGAACGCGATGCGAGCCGTGGTGGCATCGACATCCAGGCCCAGGTACTCCCCCATCCAGGGCTCGATACCCCACGCGTCGGTCGGGGTCGCGAAGCTCTGGTCGGTGATCGGCACGTTCGCCGAGAACGTCGTTCCGCCGTCCGTGCTCTGCGCCAGGTACACGTCCCACGCGTCGTCGTTCGCCGCGTTGCGCTTGTCGTACCAGGCGACCTCGATCGCCCCGCTCGGGGTCACCGCGATCGCAGGATGGAACTGGTCGTTCGAGGTCGCATCGTCGTTCACCCTCGTCGGGGTCGACCACGTGGTGCCGCCGTCGGTCGAGGTGATGAGGAACACGTCGGCCTCGTCGGTACCGCCCGGGTCGGCCGCGTAGGCCATGGAGAGGGTCTGCGGGTTCGACGGGTCGACCGCGATGGCCGGGTAGCTGCCCGCGCGAGCGTCGTCGCCCGATCCCGCAGCCGTCGAGAGGTGCTTCGCGAGCGAGGTGATCGTCGCGGCCGTGCCGTCGGCGCCGAAGGTCGCGCCGCCGTCCGTCGAGCGGTCGACCCGAAGCGTGGCCTGCTGGGGGCTCGGGTTCGTGACGTCGACGTCGATCCACGCGACGTACACCGAGCCGTCGGAGGCGACGGCCACGTCGGGGGCGTTCGCGCGGTCGGTCCCGTTGGCACCGTCGTTGACGGTGTGCTGGGCGACGCTGCCCGCGGTGGCCCCGGTGAAGTCGAGCCCGGTCGGGTTGCTCCGACCGGGCAGGCCCGGCGGCGGGGCCTTCGCGAAGTAGATGTCGCTCGTCGGCTGGCCGATGCCGACGTCCTTGATCCAGACGACGTGCGCGTTGTCGCTGCCGTCGACGGTCATATCGGAGCGGTCGTTGAACCGGAAGTTCGGATCGGACGGACCGGCGGCGGGCCCGTTGAAGGCGATGGTCGTGGGACCCGACCACGACACCCCCCCGTTCTGCGAGCGCTCGATGTAGATGCCGCTCGACCCGGTGAACGACCCGGCCGCGGCGATGTACCCCGCGTACACGTTGCCCTGCGAGTCCGAGTCGATGAAGGGATCGAAGATGAAGTTCATCGGGGCAAGGGTCCCGGGATCGACGGGGATGCCGAGTTGGGTATCGGTCCACGTGCCCCCGGTGTCGAGGCTGTAGCTGATACCGAGCGGGCTCGAGGAGGTCCCGATGTTGTCGTTGTAGGCCACGACGAGGTTCGCGGCGTTCGTCGCGAGCCGGGTGATCCGGATCTCGTTCTGGACGGTGCCGGGCGCATCCGAGTTGATCTGCACATCGGCTCCCGCGCCCGCGACCGCCCACGCGACAAGCACGAGGCCGGTGGCCAACGCGGTCAGGACGATCGCCCTTCGCATCTTCCCCACCTCCCTGGTGGGAGCGACACCATCACGGGTCGGAGGGCGCGCTCCCCGAGATGCGTGGACGCCTCACCCTAGATCCGCGTCGTGCCCCGGCGGAAGGGTCTGAGTCCCCTCGGGAAGCGGGACCCCGAGCTGCGACGTCGCCTGGATGCGGGCTACGCGCGGGCGGTCTCGAGCACCGGCACGATCCGGTCGAGCCCCCACTGCAGCTCGTCCCTCGTGATGCACAGCGGCGGCGCCAGGCGGATCGTCGTCTCGTGCGTGTCCTTCGCGAGGACGCCCTCGGCCATCAGGCGCTCGCACGCGGTGCGCGCGGTGCCGGCCTCGGGCTTGAGGACGATGCCGACCCATAGGCCCTTGCCGCGCACCTGCTCGACGGTCGGGATGGCCTTCTCGCGCAGCGTGCCGATGAGCCACTCCCCCAGCTCGGCCGAGTTCCGCTGGTACTCGCCGGTGTTCAAGATCTCGATGACCTTGCGACCGATCGCGCACGCGAGCGGGTTGCCGCCGAACGTGCTGCCGTGCTCCCCCGGCTTGAACAGGCCGAGGACCTCGTCGTCCGCGACGACGGCCGAGATCGGCAGGATCCCGCCGCCGAGCGCCTTGCCCAGGATGTACATGTCGGGCACGACGCCCTCGTGCTCGCACGCGAAGGTCGTGCCGACGCGGCCGAGGCCCGACTGGATCTCGTCGGCCATGAGGAGCGCGCCGCGCTCGGTGCAGAACTCGCGGGCCCGGCGCAGGTACCCCTCGGGCGGGGTGACGACGCCGGCCTCGCCCTGGACCGGCTCGACGAGGAACGCGACGATCTCGTCGTCGAACGCGGCCTCGAGCGCCTCGGCGTCACCGTACGGCACCGTGACGAACCCCGGCGTGAACGGACCGAAGTCCGCGCGCGAGCCCGGGTCGTCGCTGAAGCTGATGATCGTCGTCGTGCGGCCGTGGAAGTTGCCGCTCGCGACGAGGATCTTCGCGCGGCCGTCCGGCACGCCCTTGACCTTGTAGCCCCACTTGCGCGCGGCCTTGATCGCCGTCTCGACGGCCTCGGCGCCGGTGTTCATCGGCAGCGCCTTGTCCTTGCCGGCCATCTCGGCGAGGTCGCGCAGGAACGGCCCCATCTGGTCGTTGTGGAACGCGCGACTGGTGAGCGTGAGCCGCTCGAGCTGGTCCTTCGCCGCCTTGACCAGGTCCGGGTGCTGGTGGCCGAAGTTGAGCGCCGAGTACGCCGCGAGCATGTCCAGGTAGCGCTTGCCCTCGACGTCGGTGACCCACACGCCCTCGGCGCTCGAGATCACGACGGGCAGCGGATGGTAGTTGTGCGCGCTGGTGCGGTCGACGAGCGCGATGTGCTCCTGGCTCGTGGTGGGTTCGGCGTGCGTCGTCATCGTCGCGCTCCCTCATGCCTGCGGTGGACTCGCCCGAGTCTACCGGGGCCGTTGGAGCGCCAGCCGGGCGCCGAGCTACGGGGAGATGACGACCGGCGTGCCGAGTGGCACGTCGATCAGCGATCCCATGTCGGCGTTGAAGACGCGCACACAGCCGTGGCTCACGGCCTGGCCGCGGTCGCTCGCGTACGGGGTCCCGTGGATCGCCATCCGACCCTCGCCGGGCCAGTCCGAGAGAACGGGCGAGAACCCCGACAGCCCGAGCGCGAAGATCCCGTACGGCAGATTCGGGTTCTCGAACGGCACCTTCACCCACACGTAGAAGGTGCCGGTGCCAGTCGGGTGCTGGTCGGTGCCGACGCCGACCTTGAACCGGTCCACGAGCTCGCCGTCGCGGTAGCGCTCGAGCACGCGCTTCGACAGGTCGACCTCGATCCGCTCGTGCCGCTCCTGGACCTGCACGTCCTCCGCGCTCACCCACGCCGTCTCCCCGTTCGGACGGATCGGCAGGAAGACCTCGAACCAGGGTTGGTCCTGCTCGTCGAGCTCGGCGTCCGCGATGAGCATCGGCGAGTGGCCGCCGTTCGGGTTGTGCGTGTCGAAGACGTAGCTCGGGTCCTTCGGGCCGAGCTTCTCCCACATCGGCAGGTAGCGCTCGTCCGCGAGGACAACGAAGTCGCCGTCGCCCGCGAGGACCGCCTCGAGCATGCGCTCGGCACGGGTCTGGTGCTCGGGCGAGGGCTCCGAGGTAACGCCGGTCGGCCCGGTCGAGCCGGTCGAGCCGCCGCCATCCGGCGTCCTTCCCGGAGTCGGATCCGAAGAGGTGCAGGCGGCGAGGACCGAGGCGAGGGTCAGGATGAGCGCGAGGACCGAGCGGCGTGGCATCTGCTCATGATGCCACGAGCCGGCGGGTCAGCCTGAGACGACCGGGGAACCCGCGGCGGGCCGGTCGAGCCGGGTGAGCGAGTCGCGGAGCTCGGACATCGCGGCGAGGCCCTCGACCTCGCCGTGGCCGAACGACTCGTGCTGGAGGGCGTCCCGGAGCTCGCTCAGCGCGCGGAGCTGCTCGGCGGCCTCGGCCTCCCTGCGCGCGAGCTCGCGCTGCGAGGCGAGCGCGTCGCGCACCGGCCCGATCATCAGCACGACCGCCATGAAGACGTAGAAGCGTGTGAGCGCGCTCCAGTAGGTGAACGGGCTCTCGAGGGACTGGACACCGCGCGCCACCTCGGCGGCCCCGCGTGCCACGGTCGCGACGCCGGCCATGAAGGTGCCCATCCAGCGGCCCCGGCTGAACGTCACGACCCCGACGGGGACGAGGTAGAAGACCGAGACGTCGAACGAGCCCGTGACCGCGTCCACCAGGCCGATGAGCGCGAGGAGCAGGAGCCCGATGAGGATGACGAAGCCGGGCGAACGGCGAGCGAGGAACGCCTCGACCCGCAGCAGCGACGAGGGATCCTGCGTCTCCGTGTCCATCGGCGCGTCCTCCCGATCGCGCCGAGCGCGCTTGCCCATGCCAACCCTCCGTCCCCTCCCCTGGGATAGGTCGGCCGAACGGAGATCGGCCTTGAGCGCTGCGGTCAGGGACGATGCCGGGCTGGGACGGCGGCGGGATGCAGGTCGCGCAGCTCGGCCCAGGCCGGGAGCTCGGCGTCCTCGGCCACCTCGAGAGAGCGAAGCTCCCCGTACTCCAGCGCGGCGCGGAGCTCGGTAAGCGCGCGCAGGTGCTCGGCGGCTTCGGCCTCGCGCTCGGCGAGCTCGCGCTCCCAGAGCACGACGTCGCGCATCGGAGCGACGAGCAGGCTGACGGCCTCGAACATGTAGAAGCGGGTGAGGAAGTTCCAGTACGTGACCCCGCTCTCGAACGTCGTGACGCCGGTGCCGAGCTCGACGGCGCCCCACGCCGCGGCCGCCGCGGCCGCCATGGCGACGCCGACCCACCGGCCGCGTGCGAACGTCACCAGGCCGATGGGCACAAGGTAGAAGATCGAGACCGCGAAGGCGCCCGTCACGGCGTCGATGAGGCCGATGAGCGCCAGCAGGAGCAGGCCCGTGATCACGACGAACGCCGGCGACACATGGCCGAAGACACGCTCGACGTCAAGCAGAGCGGTGCGAGCGAGGCCCCGAACCGCCGGGGTCTCGCTCGCCGTACCGCCGGATGAGGAGGTGGACTCGTCCACGGAATGGATGTCGGGGGCTGGGCTGCACGCGTTGAGCGCCAGGCGCGTGGACGCGTAGGAACCAGCGCCGGGTGTGTGGGGAACCCGCACCCGCAGCCGCTCGACCGCCCGCGATAGGCTGCCCGGGCGCGAGAGTGGCGGAATGGCAGACGCGCCGGACTTAGGATCCGGTGCCCGAAAGGGCATGGGGGTTCGACTCCCCCCTCTCGCACCCCTTCTGACCTGCGGATCTTCTGTCCTGGCGTGTGAGCGGGTGGTGTTCGAGGGGGCCGTCTTGCTCACACTCGCTCACAGAGCCGCGGCACGACTCAGTGCGGGCACCTTCAGCGACGAGACTTCCTGCTGCGATCAGATCCAGGACTTTGCGTCGGAACTCCGGTGGATATCTCCTCGGCACGCGGACCTCCTTTTCGGGGTCATGGGCATGAGGAGTTTGACAAACCGACTCCACCGAAGTGGGGGAACATCACCCGGGGCGGTTCATGTCTAGCCGAGGGTCGAGTTGGTGTTAGGCGCCTCCCTCAGCCCTCCACAGCAAGACCCTCCCGTGTCCCCACGCTCGCCGGAGGACGTCGACAATCAGGGAAGGCGCGCATCCTTTGACGAGGTAGCAGTACGACCCGGATTCCTCGGCCTCGTTGGCTAGCGAAGCGTCGTCGTACGCCGTGAGTAGTACGACCTGGGTATGCGGACTCCGCTCCTTGATGAGCCTCGTCGCCTCCATCCCGCCCATCAGCGGCATGCGGTTGTCCATCAGGATCACGGCGTTCTCCGCGGTCATGGCTACGTCGACGGCATCTATCCCGTTCGTCGCTTCCCCGACGACCGAGAACCCCTCCTGCTCGAGCAGTTCTCTGAGCTCTCGCCGGATGAGGTCGTTGTCGTCGACGACCACCACGCGCGGCTGCTCGGTCGCCGCACTCACGTCGCCTCCTCACCGCTGGGGATGAGCGCCTTGATCCGGGTGCCTGCCTGGAGCTTGGTCTCGAGCTCCCACACCCCGCCCGCCATCTCTACTCGCTCCTGCATCGATGCGAGGCCGAAGTGGCCGAGCCTCATGAGCTCTTGAGTCGGCTGCGCGTCGAAGCCGATCCCGTTGTCCTGGACCTCGAGGTGAACCCATCCGTTGTCACCCCCGAGGGACACGTGCACCCGTGATGCGTGCGCGTGCTTCGCGACGTTCGCCAGAGCCTCCTGGGTCGTGCGGTACAGCAGGGTCTCTCGCTCCGGATCCAGCCGCTCGACGGTTTCGCCCCTCATCGTACATGGGATCCCCGTCCGCTCCGAGAACTGTCCGGCGAGGTCCCCGATCGCCGCCGCCAGCCCTTTCTCGTTGAGCGCAGGAGAACGGAGGGAGCTCATCTCGTTCCTGATCGCCCCGATCTCGTTCGACAGCCGCTGTTGGACCTCCTGCAGCTTGACCAAGGCGGAGTCGAGCTTCCCTCGCTCGATGCCCCTCCCGAGCGACTCGAGCCCGAGCATCAGCGCGGTGAGGCCCTGGATCGGCCCATCGTGCAGATCCACCGCCACCATCATGCGCTCCTTCTCGGCCGCCTGGACGGTCCGCTGGAGAAGCTCTCGACGGTTCTCGTGTGCTCGTTTGTCGATCATCTGCCGCGCGGACATCGCGAGAGCCCTCCGCCGCGTCCGCTGGTACATCCATAGGAGCAGCAGGGTCAGGACGTTCGCCGAGGCCACAGCGGAGTTGCCCAGCGCGTGGGACATCACATGTTCGCGTTCCGCCGACCGCAGGAATGACGCGCTCGCGGCTCCGATGCTCGCAAGCAGCTTCTCGAAGGCCGGGTCTACCCTCTGCTCGTCGATGCGTTCGGCCGCCTCGTGGGCGCCGTCCTCGATGAGCCGGATCTCCAGGTCCACTGCCTCGTTGTAGGTCTCCACCTCCTGAGTCAGCTCCGCCAAGACGACTTGTGACGGGTCATGCTCGTCCTCTTGAAGCTGCCCTATCAGAAAAGACGCTTCCTCTCTCACCTGGTCCAGCTCGCTTTGGACCCAGGGATCGAGCTCGGCCGACGCGATGATCCGCCACTCGAGCGCATCGAGGCGGTTCACCGAAGCGGCAAGCGACGCGAGGCGGACCCGCCTTTCTCGGTGTTCCAGGGACCGGTCTTCCGCCATCTGAGCCCACACGTACGCCGCAAGGATGACGCAAGTCCCCAGGACGAAGAGGCCCCACCCTTCGAGCCGCAGTTTCATTGGGAGACGGGGAGGCTCTTCGGGCACGCTCATGCTCCAGATCATGCTTCCCGAGGTATCGGCACGTCCTCCGGGCTGCCCAAGCTGCCCGAGCGCCCGTGGAGATGCGGGCCGCGCCAACGCTCAGGCCGGGATGGGGCTATCGCCGGCTCACCATAGCTCGCCTCCTGGATGGTATCGACGCCTGGCTTCAGTGAGTCCCCCGGGGTTCGTGCAGTCCCCGATCCTTGGCTTCATGCCAGGGAGAAGGAGGCTGTAGCCCATGCCAGCACCACGCAAGTACCCGATGGAGCTGCGTCGGCGGGCGATCGATGAAGTCATCACCAGGGGCCGCAAGGTCGCCGATGTCGCCCGCGATCTCGGCACCAACCCCGAGACCCTTCGGCTGTGGGTCCGCCTAGGAGCAGCGAGACCGGGGTCTTGTCCCCGGGCCCACGAGCGAGCAGCTCGGGCCTGTCTTGCTCACGTCCTGCTCACGACAGGCCGACACCCGCGGGCACAGGACGACACCAGGCGACATAGGACGACACGTGGACGCGGGATCCGCGCGCGGGTGCAGCCACCTTAGGATCCGGTGCCCGAACGGGCATCTGCCTCACTGCCACCACGCCTTCGCACAGCCCTTCCAGAAGTGCCCAGCCGAGGATGAGGCTTCCCATCCGGCAACCTGGGGCGATGCTCGTCTGTTCGCGTGCCGCGCCTCCTCTCACGATGCAGAGGTAGGTCGAGCGAAGAGCTCGACCAGGAGCAAGGGAGAGGAAGATGCTGAAGCGAACAGCCACCGACAGAGGCGGCGGTCGGTCTCGTCGCAGCAAGCCGTCCGTGCGCCTCGGACTCGTCGCCGTGTCCGCCTTCCTCATCTGGTCCGTGTCGGGCACGGTCGCTGCGGGCGCACTTGGCTCCCCGGTCTGCCACCCGACCGAAAGGGTCGGCACGGTTGCCTATCTGGCCGGGGACGCGTGCCCGCCTGCCGACTTCGCAGCCACGATGGGCTACGAACCGGTGCTCGTGAGGACCTCCTATGGATGGCGGTACGAGAAGCCCGCATGGGCCGGCGGCGCCTGCAGCGGGCCACTCAGCAACCAGGGTATGTTCTGGGAGTTCGGGCATGCGTGCCGAACGCACGACTACGGATACGACCTGGTTCGCTTCGGCGTCGGTGACCGCAACCGGGCCGATGCGCTCTTCTACACGGACATGATGGCCAGCTGTAGGGGACAGAGCGTGACGGGTATCCCCGGGTGCAGGGCGATCGCTCGGTGGGCTCACACCGTGCTCGTGGTTGGCGACGCAACGGGGTTCGATCCCGAGCTCGTGGTGCACGCGTCATGAGACCCGCACGTGAGCTCCCTCCTACGGCTCGAAGGAGACTGGGCCGTCGGGAGCGTCGACGGCTCGACCCAGTGATGCTCGTGGCCTTGACCGTGACGGTCGCCATGCAACTGGTTCGGGTCCTCTTCCCCATCGTCTTCAGCTGGGGCGAGCGAACGAGCTTGGTCGGCGTGGGGATCTTCGCGCTGATCCTGTTCCTCGCCCCGGTCCTCACCCCGGTCATGTTCCGCCTTATGGGCAGGCGCCGGGCTCTCACCGCGACCATGACCGCACTCGTCGCCGCCCGCCTCGGCGTCCAACAGATCCACCCGGTGCCGCTTTGGCTCGCGGCGCTCGCAGTGGCGTTCGCGCTGATCGCGCTGACCCTCGAGCTCGAGACGTTTGCGAACGACAGTCGCAAGGGATCTCTCGGGTTCGCGCTCGGCGTCCTCGTCGGGTTGGCGCTCGACACCGCCCTTCGAAGCGCGTTCTGGACGTGGGACTACGCGTGGCAGGGAGGTCTCCTCCCATCTGTCCTCGCACTCGCGCTGAGCGCGGGGATCGGCCTCTGGCTAGCGCGTGCCACGATCGAAGAGGCTGAGGCTGCCGTGCCCGTTCGCGGTGGGTCGCTCCGGTGCGGGCTGCTGGGTCCGTTCCTGATGCTGCAGTTGCTGTTCTTCCAGAACGTCGCGTTCCTCGCGTCCCAGGGGCACCTCGCACTGCCGGCGTCGACCGCGATCGTGCTCTTCGCCGATGCCCTCGCGGTGGCCGCCGCCACACTGAGTGCGAACGAGGCGTTCTCGCCGCCGGTGAAGCTCGCCGCCGGCCTGGGCCTCGTTGTCGTGGCTCGCCTGCTCACGGCCCTCACGGGGCCGGTCGTGGCGGTGCTGCTCCTCGCAGGGCAGGCCGTCTGCGGCGTCCTCCTCGCCGCTATCTTCGTCCGCGGTCCGGTGGGCGACCTCCGTGCCCGCGTTCGGCGCACGGCCTTGGCTATGGGCGCGGCCGGGTTCGGCTTCGTGCTCCTAACCCTCCTCTATCAGATCAGCTACCAGCTTCCCCTCCCCTTTCCGAACTCCTTCGTGCCGCCGGTGGCGGCGGCCATCCTCGTATCCGGCACGGTCGGATCGTCGCAGGCCGGGCGTTCCAAGGGGAAGGCGCCAGCGTTCCGCTTCACCGCCCTCACCCTCGGGTTGCTCGTGGTTCCGGCCAGCATGCTGGTCGCCGGACCCGATCTTCGGTCGGTCCCCGGCAACGGGCGATCCTTCCGGCTCGTCGATTACAACGTCCGTTCGTCGGTCGGCGAGCAGGGGCAGCTCGACCCAGAGGCGATCGCAGAGGCGATCGAAAACCAACATCCCGACGTTGTCGTCCTCCAGGAGGTGGCTCGCGGCTGGCCGATCGCGGGCGCGATCGATCTGCCTTCGTGGCTGTCCCGCAGACTCGACATGCCGTACGTCTTCGCCCCCGCGGCCGACCGGCAGTTCGGCAACGCGATCTTGACCAGCCTCCCGATCATCCACTCCGACAGCGGCTTCCTGCCGTTCGGGGCGGGGCCGCAGCGGCGGAGCTACGTCCGGGTCGAGCTCGACCTCGGTGATGGACGGTCGGCGACCGTGATCGGCGCGCACATCCAGAACACGCCGGGCACCTCCACACGGATGAACCAGCTGGCGGCCCTGCTTCGCGCATGGGGCGGTACGCACCCCACGGTCATCGCGGGCGACCTGAACACGCAACCGTACGACGACGATATCTCGGTCTTCGGAGCAGCGGGCCTCGTGAGCGCACAGGACATAACCGGCAACGGCGATCTCACGACATCGGCTACGCCGAAGCACCCCATCGACCGCGTCGACTGGGTCTTCGGGACCAGTGATCTCCGATTCTCCGACTTCGCGATCACGAAGACCGAGGCCTCAGATCACCTCCCCATCGCCGTCACGGTTTCGCTGGTGTGAGTCCGGTGACCCGACGTCGAGCGTGGCGTCCCGAGCGGCCCCGCCAGACCGGCCCCAAGGTCGGGGTCCGCTGGCCCGTTGACCGGTCTGGGTCCCGTCTCTAGGCTCACGATGAAGGCGTGGGGTCGATGCGCGGAGACCAGGTCCGTGAGGAGGCAGTGCCCGGCCGAACGGGGCTCTGGATCGGCATCCTCGCGTACCGTTGGATCGCGCTCGCTTGGATGACGCTGCTCGCCGTGACGGTGGGCACCTTCCGCTCCGGGATCCTCGCCGGGGCCATCATCGCGACAACGATCGCCTGGAACGTCTGGTGGACCCTCGCGCGCGCTTGGCTCCGGCCGGCTGCACGGAGGATCGACCTCGGATTCTCGGTCGCGCTCCTGTTGCTTTCCGGTGTCGTGCAGTCGCGCGGAGGCGTCGTCGGAGACAACCCGTTCTTCGCGACCGCCTACCCCGTCGCCGCCGCCATGTCTGTGGGTGCCGGTGACGGCCTCATCGGCGGGGTCCTCTCCGCGCTGGCGCTCTCGGTGGCTCTCGTTCTCAGCCGCCCCCTCAACGGCACCCCGCTCACCGACCTCACGGCCGGGCAGCTCGCCGGCCTGGCGAACGGGGCCGTGTACTACCTGGCGGCCGGCGCCGCCGTCGGGCTCGTCTCGCGGGTGCTCACGCGCTCGGCCGAGGAGCTCCGTCGGGCTGAAGACCGAGCGATCCGCGAGCGCGAGCGCGCCGCGCGCATCGCGGAACGAGAGTCCCTCGGCCGGCAGATCCACGACTCCGTCTTGCAGGCGCTCGCGATGGTCAACAAGCGCGGGAAGGAGCTCGCCGCGCAGCCACACATCCCTGCCGAGGAGGTTCGCCGCCTGGCGGACATGGCCGACGAGCAGGAGCGCGCGCTTCGAGACATGATCCGAGGGGAACCCGACGAGCCCCCGGCCGGGGCCGTGGCCCTGCGCACCGTATTGCAGTCCGCGGCGTACGGCGTCTCAGGGGTCGCCGTCTCGGTCACCACCGTCGATCCCGTGTGGCTCCCGACGTGCGATGTGGACGAGGTCTCGGCGGCGGTCCGACAGGCGCTCGAGAACGTGGTTCGTCACGCCGGCGCATCACGGGCATCGGTCTTCGGCGAGCGTGACGCGGGTGACATCGTCGTGTCGGTGCGCGACGACGGGATAGGCTTCCACTACGACGAAGAGCGGCTCCGTCGTCAGGGCAAGCTCGGCATGCTCCAGAGCATGAAGGGCCGGATCGAGGAGCTCGGCGGGTCGATGCGAGTCGCGTCGAGGCCCGGAGCCGGAACCGAGATCGAGTTCCGACTTCCGGACACCGGGGAGGCGAGGTAGCCCACCATGTCCGAGCCGACCGTCGAGCCAATCCACGTCATGGTCGTCGACGACCATCCGATCTGGAGGGACGGCCTGCGCGAGGACCTCGAGCGCAGCGGCGTGGCGACCGTGGTCGCGGAGGCGGCCGACGGCGGTGAAGCGATCGAGGCCGCGCGCCAGGCGATGCCGGATGTGATCCTCATGGATCTCAACTTGCCCACGGTCCGCGGCGCGGACGCGATCCGGCAGATCACCGAGGAGACACCTCACGTTCGCATCCTGGTGCTGTCTGCATCCGGGGAGGAGGCCGACGTCCTCGAGGCGGTGAAGAGCGGCGCCTCCGGGTATCTGCTGAAGAGCTCGACCTCCGACGAGATCGCGAACGCCGTGCTGCGCGTCGCCGCCGGCGAGCCGGTCTTCACGCCGTCGCTCGCAGGGCTCGTGTTGTCGGAGTTCCGCCGGGTCTCCTCGGCAGGGGCCACGGCGGTAGGCACGCCTGGCCTTTCTCCCCGGGAGAACGAGGTACTGAAGCTCGTTGCCAAGGGGTACACGTACCGGGAGATCGCAGAAAGGCTGTTCATCTCCGTGAAGACCGTGCAGAACCACGTACAGAACATCTTGATGAAGCTTCAGCTGCACAAGCGATATGAGCTGATGCGTTACGCGATCCAGAAGGGCCTGGACCGAGCTGCCGAGTAGCGGAGGCCGCATGCTCCCACGATCGCCGCTACGATCCACGACCCGACCGCGGGTGCGGCGTCGCCGTGGTCGTTGCCGCCGTGTGATGTTGCTGTGACGGAACCGACGACGCGCTTCACAGCCCGGGTCCGGCTCTGGCAGCGCTGGCGACGTGATCGGCGTGCAACGAACGAGCGGCTCCCCCGAGGGACTGGCGATGATCGGCGCCGTGCTGGTCGGTGCCTGCATCGGGGGAGCGGTCCTGTGCCGGCGGTGGGCGCCTGCCGTCAGCCTGGGGCTCGCCGGGGGTCTGCTCGCCGGGGTGTTCGGCTTCTTCGTGAGCTCGGCCGACGGCCCGAAGTTGGTTCCGGCCGAGGTGGTGACCTGGGCCAGCTGCGGCCTCGGCGCGTTCGGGCTCATCGGTCTGCTCGTCCTGCCGGGTCGCCCGCCGCCAGCTCCCTTGCGACGCGCCCGTGGCGGTCGCCCTTGCGGCGCCGTTCGTCGCGGTCGCGCTCGCGTATCTCCTGGTCACGGCCTGCCCCCTCTACCGCACGCGCGGCGCGGAGTACTGCTTCTACGACTTCGACATGCTCGGTGGCTGGGCCTCCGGGGTCGCGATCGCGATCGGGCTCGACCTGCTGGGCATCGCGTTCTTGCTCGGCGTCTCCGCGCGGCAGGCACGGAAGGCCGGATCCGACCTGCTGTGCTCCTGAGCAGGCCTAGTAGGTGGTCATCTTCGCGACCACCACGTCCTGCGCCGTCGGCTCGCCCCGAGACGAGAACGCGGTGCGGCATCGGTAGGTCACGCCCTTCTGGTCGTGCGTGATGATGTTGAGCGTGAACACGACCTTGCCTCCCGGACCCAGGTCGAACGTCAGCGTCCCCTGCGTGTACTTCCGCGTGAGGTCCTCGGCGCTCGGATCTTGACGCTTGTGCTTGCCGAGGAGCACCCGGTTCACCTCGAAGACCCGCGTCCCGCTGCATCCCTGCACCGTGAACGTGTCGCTCTCGGTCCCGTCGTTCTGGAGCGTGATCCAGAACCGCACGCCCTCGCCTTCGTTGATGTCGACGGAGACCGTCTGCTTGCGGCCCGTCGTGTTGTAGACGTCCTTCCCCAGCCATGGGTGCGGGAGCGGGTCGATGGTGCAGCCGAGGCTCAGCCCGCAGAGCTTAATCCATCCGTCCGGCTGGAACGACACCCCACCCTGGCTCCGAGCCTCGGGCGCGACGGACAGGGCGAGGAGCGAAACCAGGAAGGCCGTGAGCAGGATCCGTCGTCGCGTCACGGGGTGGAGGGTACCCCCACGTCCATGACTGGCTGATGGTTGGGGCCGAGGCGGTCACCGTCGCCTGCCGCGCGATCGGACGGGCTCGCCCAGGGCGTCCAGAAGGCATGTCCTCCGGCCTTCGGGCTCGCGATCGGAAGAAGGGGGAACGATTGGCCGCAGCGATGCCGTTCATGCTGGTGTTCCGGTTCTTGCACATCGTGGCGGGTGTGCTCTGGGTGGGCTCCGCGTTCCTGTTCGTCGGGTCCATCGGGCCGTCCGCGGGCGAGGTGGCACCGAGCGCCGGTCCTCTGATGCACGCGGTCGTGAAGAAGCGCAAGGTCGCGAAGGTGATCACCGAGCTCGCCGCGATCACCGTGGTGGCCGGATGGGTGATGTGGCTCAAAGACATGAGCGACTGGGGTGGGCTGGGCGACTGGCTGGGGTCGAGCTTGGGGGTCGTCCTCACGATCGGAGCGGTGCTCGCCACGATCGCGTTCTTCCTCGGGTACCACGCGTGGGTCGCAACGTGGAGCGGCTGGTGGATCTGGGCGACCAGATCGGCGCGTCGGGGGGTCCGCCCTCGCCGGAACAGCAGGCGGAGATGGGGCGATCGATGTCCGCGCTCGAGAAGCACGGGAAGCTCGACCTGCTCCTGCTCCTGCTCGCGGTGGCGGCGATGTCGATCGCTCGCTACTGGTAGCAGGCCGTCCGTCGTCGGCCGGATCTAGGCTCGGCCGGCGATACGGTCGGCCATCAGGCACAGCAGCTCGAAGCCGATCCGCGTCGCGTTCTGCGCGGTCATCGAGTTCGGCGAGTCGACGGACGGCATGAGCTCGACCACGTCGGCCCCGATCACGTCGAGGCCGCGCAGGCCCTGGATGACCCGGATGGCCTCTTTCATCGTGAGACCCTCCTCCCCCGGCTCGGGGTTCGAGACGGCCGGCGCGATCGTGGTGTCCAGGGCGTCGAGGTCGAAGCTCACGTACACGGGCAGGTCACCCACGCGCTCGCGGATCAACTCGACGGTGCCGCCGATCCCGAGGTCGTCGTCGAACTCGTCCTTCGTGACGATGCGGTAGCCGAGCTCGCGGCTCGTCTTTCCAGGATCCATCCAGACATCGTGGCCGCGGATCCCGATCTGGATGCTGCGCGTGGCGTCGACGTGATGCTCGTGCACGGACTTCGATGCCCAATGCCCGGCCGAGTCGTAGGCCCCGTACCAGTTGGGGAAGTCATCGTAGGTGTCGTAGTGCGCGTCGAAGTGGACCAGAGCAGCCGGCCGCCCCGCGGTGAGCGCCGCGTCCGGGCCGGCGATCGCGCGAAGGATCGCGAGCGAGATCGAATGGTCGCCGCCGATCGAGAGCGGGCGGGCGCCGGCGGCGTCGATGCGCTTGAAGAAGGCTTCGATCTCGCGCACCGCGACGTCGTTCACGAGCGAGTTCAGGATCGGCACGTCGCCGAGGTCACGGACCCGGCAGGCGCTCCAGGGGTCGAAGCGCCAGCCGAGATGCAGGCGGTGGTAGGCCATGGAGACGTCTCGCACGGCCCTCGGCCCGAGGTGCTGATCGCGCCAGGTCGTGCCGTTGCCGGTCGAGTGCGGCACGCCGACGAGCGCGAGGTCGCAGCTCGCGGGATCGGACTCGAGCGGGCACCGATAGAGCGTCGGCGGGCCCCACCAGTGGAGGAACCCGAGGTCCTCGACGGTGATGTCCTCGGTCATGGTCCGGACGATACCGGGGATCGGCGTGCGTGGGCGTCGACGGCCGAGGGGGGGTCCCGCCTCGCGGCCGACCATCGCCCCTGTTCGCGGCACCGCCCCGCTCCTGACGATGGGCCGGTCGCGGACGGATCGAGGGAGGGCGCGTGTCCCGCACCGCCGGGTCGGGGGGGCCGGACGTGGTCGGGCCCTCGCACGCCCCGCGCCCACGACACACCGGGACGTGGATCCTCCGGACGAACACGATGTCGTTCTACCTGCACTCCCGGCTCGTGCTCGATGCCGACGCGCTCCACGTGACGACCCCCCGGGCGATCCTCGGGCTCGTGCCGATCGGAACGCGTACGTGGGACATCCCGCTCGAGCGCCTGGCCGGGGTCCGGATCACCGTCGTGGTGCGCGTCGAACGCGTGCTCGTCGCCTCTGCGCTCCTCGCCGTGGCGATCTTCTCCGGGCTGCCGTGGCTCGCGACGGTGGCGCTCGCAGCCGTCGCGGCGATCCTGCTGTTCCTCGGCGTCGCCCTGGGGATGCGGATGAAGGGCCGGGATGGCGCGAGGCTCACGGTGCCGGTCTGCGTGCTCCAGCGAGGGGTCGCCGCCGCGGCCGTCCGGCAGATCGAACGCGCGATCGCAGCCAGGAGCGGCCCGTGAGCCTGGACGACGCCGAGCGCGTCGTCCGGT